>DBFWLO010000026.1:0-66663 GCA_048465415.1 Candidatus Scatosoma sp. | reverse complement strand
TCCCTTCGGGACAGCTTGTTTATATTACCATATCTCTTCCTACTTTGTCAACTCTTTTTCGACACCTTTTTTCATCTTTTTTACCCTTTTTTTCTACTCCTACTCCTTTATCTCCTCCCTTCCCCCCTTCCGCTTGACTTTAACGGCGGTTCCGTGATAAAATAGGAAAAACGAAAGAAGGGTAAGGAGGATCTCCTTTGAAAATTTTAAGAATCGTCTGTACGGTAGTGGCGGCGGTGTTCATCGCGCTTGTGATTCCGCTCGGCGCGCTGGTCTCCTGGGCGTGGGCGGCTCTGTGCGTCATTTTTGCGCTGCTGTTCGTGGGGCTGATGTTTCTCTGCAAGCAAAAACAGGAAGAAGAGGAGAAACGCGCGCGCCACGACGATCTGTCCGGTCTGAATTTTGAGAACCCCGTTTCGCCGGAACAAAACGGCGAGGAAAAGAACGATAAGAAGAAGGGCGAGTGAAAAAGTTTCTTTTTTAACAAAATTTTCACTGCAAAAATGAATTTACCTATTGACAATTTTGATGTATCATACTATAATATAACTATCAAATGCAACGGAGGCTTTTTATGGAAGCATATAGAAAGTGGATCGATTCTCTTCCTCTTTTGATCAGGATCATTTTGGCATTGCCCGTCATCGACGGCATCATCTACGGCATTTACCGTATTTGCAAAGGAACGACCAACGGTCTTATTCTCGGCATCGTCTGGATCTTTATCGGCGCCGCGATCGGCTGGATCCTCGACATCGTCATGCTCGTCATGAAAGGAAGCATCTGGGAGCTGTAAATCGATCCCTCATAAAAAAACCGTCGTTCGCAGATTGCGGACGACGGTTTTTATTCTTTTTTGCTTTATATAATATATTTGGTCGCGCGCGCACGCGTAAAGCGCCGTCGCGGTATACATAGAAGCCGAACCGGGAAACGCCTACGCGTTCTTCTCCGGCGCGGGCGCATTGCGGACGACGAAGTCCACGAGCCGGGACGCGGATTCTCTTTTGAGCGGAAATACCCGGCCGTGGTAGGCGTAATAGAGGAGCATGGACCAGTACACTTCGTAGCCTCCCTCGTCGAATTCCTCCTCGGTGGGGAAATATCCCGTGCAGCCGTTGGTGTAGCCGCCCAGCCAGAACCGTTCGTCGCCCAGCCGCTCGGAAGCGCAGAGGGCAAACTCGCACATGATCTCGTTGGCGACACCGCAAAGGCACCCTGCCTCGAGCGCAAAATATTGCACTTCCGTTTCGTCGTACTGTTCTTTAACGCCCGCCTCGTTCAGCCGCGCGACCTCTTCGAGCCAGTGTCCGCCGTCGATCCCGCAAAATATATCTGCTTCCCGGGCGATCTCCCGGGCGCGCTCGGGCGCGGGCACTTCGGCGGCGAGCGTGAGCGTTCTGGAATACATCGCCAGCCGCCGCACGGCGCAGGGACGCAAACTGTCCAAAACCGGCTTCACCGCCCCGCACACTTCCTCCGCCATGAGCGTGAGAGCCTCCTCACTGCGAATGAAGCGCTCGTCCGCCGCATCGGGCGGATCGAGCCGAGAATCGAAATATCTGGGCGCCACATTGCCGGACGCGCCCTGCGTCAACAGGACCGGACAATGATATCCGGCTTCCAGGCGGAGACGGACGGCGCCGAAATAATCGGGGGAAAGGAGATAATTGTCCGCTTTGAGCGCGTTGGCGTGCGCCGTGAGACGGAGCAGGATCAGCTTCGGCGCAAGATCGTCCGCGCCGCACACTTTCCATACGCCAATACGGCGGTCGAGCGCGCTGTTTTCCCGCCGGCGATTAAGACCAATATCCGCGTAAGCGTTTCCGCAGGCAACATGGACGGGTTCGAGCCGTTCCCGCGCATTTTTTGCCTCATCGCATACCTGCCCCATCAAAAACTCAAAATATTCCGGTTCCAGGCTCTCGTTGGGCGCGGAATGGGTATGGGAAAAACAGAGCATAACCTGTTCGCGGGCGATGCCCAGGATCGTCCCCAGCCGTCCCCGCAGTTCGTCGGCGTGGGCTTTGGAAAAGCCGATATGATCGATCGCGGTCAGACAACAGCGAACCTCTTTCCACTGCCAGACGGACACCTGCGCGAGCAGGGGCGCCGCGACGCCGCGCGAAAATTCGTCCGTGCGCCCGAACCCCACCGTCCGTACGCTTTTTTGCGGCGTTATATCCGCTTCGGCAAAACCGAATAAAACCGTATCTTCTTCCATCGTTGCTTACCTGCCCCTCTTATTTTTTCTTCCGTCTCCATTCTACCGCCAAATAAAGAAAAAGTCAACGGTTTATTTTCCCGACGGCTCTTGACAAACGCCGCAAATCGATTTATAATAAAAGCGAAAATATAGGCTTGCATAAATATTTTCGCGCCCTATTGCAGCGGAGCGCAGCGACGCTATCATAAAAGCGAAAATATAGGCGATATAAGGAGGAGTCATGATGAAACGAAACCTGTTTTCCCTGTGTTCCGCCCTGTTGCTCCTGGCGGGCACGTGCGCGTTTTGCGGCTGTCGGGAGACCGCTGTCTCAACGGACGACTTTTCCCTGACGCTGGAATGCGTCCTTTTGGAGGACGCGCCCGAAGCGGAAAGCGACAGTGAAATCCTCTATATCGGATACCGGGGAACTTTGACGGCGGTTTTCGAGAACAAGAGCGGCCGCAGTTTAAACGTCACTTATTCGGGCGGCGAAAACTTCTCAGGCTTCGTTCATCTCTATTTTTACGAAGAAGGGGAGGAGCCGGACACCTCGTACGTTTCCAACGCCGTCGAAGAAAACATGAAAAAGGATTTACGGCTCACCGAAGAAACGGATTTCCTGACGCTCGCCGGCAAAAGTTACCGCGCCTTCGCTCTCGTCTCCTTCACTTGCGGGGAAGAGCGGATCACGCTCCGCAGCGAAACCCTCTCCCTGTAATCGCATACCTGCCCCCCTGTCTTTACCGCCTCGAAACTCAATCGGCGCGGTCGAAACGCTCGATGACGTCTAAAAATTCCTCGAAACGATAAAGATCCTCGGCGGTGTAATAATCGATGTAAATGCGTCCCTTTTTATCGTTGCCGATCAACGATACTTTGGTGCGGAATACCGCGCGCATGCGCTCGACGAAGGCTTTCAGTTCCGCGCTCTTCGCGGCGGCCTGCGCGGCCTTTTCCGATTGCAGCACCTCCGGCGGAGTCAAAAAAGCCTTGACCGCCCGCTCCGTCTCCCGCACCGAATACCCCCGCCGCATCGCTTCCTCGGCGAACGCGCGCTGTTTTTCCTCGGGTACGGGCACGAGCGCCCGGGCGTGTCCGGCGGACAGCCGCCCGCTCTCCACCAGCCCCACCACTTCGGGGGAGAGGGTGAGAAGGCGCAGGGTATTCGCCACGGCGGGGCGGGATTTTCCGATCTTCGCCGCGATGTCCCCCTGTGTCCAGCCCAGCTCAATGAGCCGCTTCATCAGATACGCCCCGTCCATCGCGCTCAAAGTCTCGCTTTTGAGTTTCCCGACGGTGACGAAAATTTCCGCGTCCCGTTCGGAAAACCGATAGACGAGCGCGGGTACCTGCGCAATCCCCGCGCCCCGCGCCGCGAGAAAATCCCTGCCGCCCGAAAGCAGCCGGTAACGCCCGTTTCCGAGCTCGTTGACGACGAGCGGCGGCACGCCGCTCATCAACAGATAGGCGCCGCGCTCTTGAAGTTCACGCTCCGAAAACGCTTGTCCCGCGTCCGGTTCCCAATCGATCTCGCCCGTACCGATCACCGCCGCTTCTCCCGCGCGTCCGGGTACGGCTATTTTTTTTGCGCTTTTGCTCTTCATCGCTTTTTTCTTCCTCGTTTCCGCCGCCATAAAATACAGAGCCGGGAAAAATTCCCGGCTCTGTCTCGCGCTGCGGCCCTTATGAATTGCCTAAAAGTTTAGGGGTAAGTTTGGGAGTCAGATGATCGGGAGTGGGATTGCCGAAATTCTCGAACGGATTTTCGTGGTGCTTATCCTCTTCTTTCTCCATGAAATCGATGACTTCGCGATAGGACGCGCCGCGCATCAGCATCGCCACTTCCTCGGTGTAGATCGTCTCCTTTTCCACGAGTACGCGCGACATATTGTCGAGAATACTCCGGTTTTCCGTAAGGAGCTTGACGGCGCGCTCGTGGGCGGAAGCGACCAGGGCGCGGATCTCGTCGTCGATCTCCGCCGCCGTCTTCTGCGAATACCCGCCGTTGCGGCTGCCGTACTCGTAATCCATGCCCATGAACACGGGCTGATCGGAATCGTAAGCGACGAGCCCGAGCTTGTCGCTCATACCCCACTGCGTCACCATACGGCGCGCGAGATCGGAAACGTGCTGCAAATCGGCGCTGGCGCCCGTGGTCACGTCCTGAATGACGATTTCCTCGGCGACTCTGCCGCCGAGCGACATGCAGATGTTGTCGACGAGTTTGTTGTAAGAGACGTCGTTGTCGTCCGTCTCCGGCCTCGTCATCGTATAGCCCGCCGCTTTGCCGCGGGGAATGATCGAGACTTCGTGCACGGGATCGCAGTGCTTGCAAAGACAGGCGAGCACGGCGTGGCCGGCCTCGTGATAGGCCGTGCAGCGCTTATCCGACTCGGTGACGACGCGGCTCTTTTTCTGCGGCCCCATCAATACTTTATTGATCCCGTCGTACAGCTCGATGTTGCCGATGAGCTTCTTGCCGTTTCTCGCGGCGAGAATCGCCGCTTCGTTGAGCAGGTTGGCGAGATCGGCGCCCGAGAACCCGGCCGTGATGCGCGCGACCGTCTTGAAATTGACGTCGGGCGCCATGGGCTTGTTGCGCGCGTGCACTTTGAGGATCTGCTCGCGGCCTTTCACGTCGGGCAGATTGACGTGGATCTGACGGTCGAACCGTCCGGGCCGAAGCAGAGCGGGATCGAGAATGTCCGCGCGGTTGGTCGCGGCCATGACGATGACGCCTTCGTTCGTCTCGAACCCGTCCATCTGCACGAGGATCTGGTTGAGCGTCTGCTCTCTCTCGTCGTGCCCGCCGCCGAGCCCGGCGCCTCTGCGGCGCCCCACGGCGTCGATTTCGTCGATGAAGATGATGCAGGGCTGATTTTTCTTCGCCATATCGAACAGATCGCGGACGCGCGACGCGCCCACGCCGACGTACATCTCCACGAAATCGGAACCGGACACGGAGAAGAAGGGCACGCCCGCTTCGCCCGCCACGGCTTTCGCAAACAAAGTCTTACCAGTTCCCGGAGGCCCGACGAGCAACACGCCGCGGGGGATTCTCGCGCCGAGATCGGAGAACTTTTTCGGAGACTTCAAAAATTCCACGACTTCCTGCAATTCTTCCTTTTCCTCTTCCGCGCCCGCCACGTCGGCGAACCGCACTTTGAGGTTGCTCTGCACGTGCGCTTTGGTCTTGCCGATGCTCATGACCTTTCCGCCGCCGCCCGCCGCACTGCGCATGATCAGGAAGAACACGACCGCGACGAGCACGACGCCGAGGAAGGTGATCACGGTCGACCACATGCTCCCCGCGTTGGGATCTTTATAATTGACGGCAAAGCCTTTGGCGATCCACGTCGATACGAGATCGTTGATATTATAGAGATTAGGCCCGGTCGTCGCGATATACTCGATCGTGCCGCCGTCCTTTGTGATCTCGGCTCTGACTTTGTAGTTTTCCACGAAGATTTTGACCTTTTGAACGCCGTCGGCCTCCAATTTTGTCAAAAACTCACTGAAATCGACGCTCACGTATTTGGGCGCGACGACTTCCCGGAGCACGATCGCAAAGATTGCCACGATGATGACCGCGAGGACAACCCATATAATAGTCTTTGTTTTTTTGTTCAATGTTCTGACTCCTTGCAAAAAATGGTGCTTGCGGCGCTTTAAAAAGGCGGCTGCCCCGCCTCTCCCCGTGGGTATCTCCCGTATGATTTCAGCCGCGCCCGCGTCACACTGATAACTACGTTACATTTTAACACACAACCTTCTTTTTTTCAAGCGTTTGCGGTATACATTTCTAAACATTTAGCAAACATTCACAAATTTAACACCAACTCCCACGCCGCCCCCAAAGGCCGCTTCCCCCGCAAACTCCCATATACGATTTTGGCCTTTTTCTCCCCTTTCTATCCGCTTTTCGCAAGGATTCCCCGCCCCTCTTTCCCCCGTTTCCCACAAATTTTTTGAAAAAATAAAAAAATTTCGTCAAAACGCTTGACAAACGATACTATGCGGTGTATAGTATATCGTGTCAGGAGGTATACGGTATGGATATGCAATTAAAGCGGGGGATCCTCGACGTGCTGGTGCTGAGTGCGCTTCTTAGGGAGAATTCTTACGGGTATCAGATCATCAAGGATTTAAGTCCGGTGGCGGAGATCTCGGAGTCGACGCTGTATCCGATTTTGAAGCGTCTGGAAGCGGGAAAACTTCTGACGGTATATTCGGTGGAGCATAACGGCAGACTGAGGAAGTACTATCGGATCACGTCGGGAGGCAAGACGCGGATCGACGAATTTTTAGAGGAATGGCAGGACGTGATGCGGATCTGCGAATTTATAGGCAACGAAAGGAGGCACTCCAAATGAACAAACAAGAATACCTGAAAGCGTTGGAAAAACGGCTGAAAAACCTGCCGCGGGAGGAAGTGAAGAAATCGCTCGCCTTCTATGCGGAGATCATCGACGACCGTATGGAGGAAGGCGCGGACGAGGAAGAGGCGGTGAAGAGCCTGAGAAGCCCGGACGAAGTGGCGGCGGAGATTTTCTCGGACTCCTCGTTCGCGTCCATCGTGCGGGGCGGCGCGGACAGAGTGAGAAGCAAGTACGGCAAAAGCCCGGGCTTTACGGTGCTGCTCGTGCTCGGCTTTCCGCTGTGGTTCCCGCTTTTAATCGCGGCGGCGGCGCTGCTCTTTTCGGGCGCGATCGTATTTTTCTCGCTCTGGCTTTCGCTGTTCGCGGCGGGGATCGCCCTGCTCCTCTCGTCCGTAGCGGGAATCTTCGGGGCGGCGGTATGTTTCTTCCGCGGCGATACGGCGCTGGGCGTGTGTCTCATCGGCGCCTCGCTCGTCGTGTTCGCGCTGACCATGCTCTTGTGGGGACCGATGAAAAAACTGCTCAAAGGGATTTGGAAATTGGCCGGAAACTGGCTCAAAGGCATTAAACGACTGTTTGTGAACAGAAAAAAGGAGGCAAACGCATGAAAACTTCGACGAAAATTTTCACCGCCGTACTCGCGTTGGGGCTGGTCGTAAGCTTCGCGGGATTCGCGATGGCGAACTTTGATTTCAATAACCTCAACGAAGGCGGCGCTTACGAAAAAAAGACCTATCTCGCGGAAGGCCCCGTCACTTCCCTGCGCGTCGATACGGAAAGCGCGCACGTGACGCTGGCCCGGGCGGCCGGGGACGAGGGGTTCAAGGTGGAATACGAAGAAAATTCCCGCCGTCAATTCGAGACGAAGTACGAGAACGGCACCTTTTCCATCGCTTCCGTCAAACAAAAGTGGTATAACCATATTTTCAATTTCTGGATCGTCACTCCCCGCGTCACCCTCTATCTGGACTCGGAAAGCTACGACGAGATCACCCTCGTCACCTCGAACGGGGACGTCTCTTCCGATCTTACGCTCACGGCGGCTTCTCTGCGCGCGGAATCGAGCAACGGGGACGTGAAGATCGAAAATATGACCGCCGCCGGCGACGCGGTATTCGACACCGACAACGGCCATATCTCTTTGAAGAACGTATCGAGCGGCGGCTCGCTGACCGCCCGGAGCAGCAACGGCGGCGTCACGCTGGAAAACGTGTCCGCGGCGGCTACTCTGCACGCGGAGACGGATAACGGCTCCGTCAAGGCCAACGGCCTTAGGGCGGCGGAGATCTTCCTCAGAACGGACAACCGCGACATCAACGGCTATGGGCTCGACGCCTCGAAAAGCATCGAAATCCGCGGCAATAACAGCTCTATCCGCGGCAGCGTCAAAGGCCGCCGGGAAGATTTCCTCATTCGCGCCAAAACCTCCAACGGCAAAAATAATCTCGCCGACACCGATGCGGGAGAAAAGAAACTCACGGTGAGAACGGATAACGGCAGTATCGACGTCGTCTTTTACGAATAAACGCTCATCGCCACTGCGCGGCCCCGGCCGCGCAGTGTTACGTTATGTCGCTCAGGCGCTCGATCACGCACCCCTTGCTCGCGTAGTATCGAAGCATCTCGTCGATCTTTCTCTTGTCGTAACTGGTAATACAATCGGAGAGAACGTGGACGAGATAGCCGTTTTTAGCCATGTTGTAACAAGTGGCTTTTACGCAGGCTACGGCGTCCGCGCCGGCGACGTAAAACTCCCCGACGGCGTGTTCGCCGACGAACGCGGCGAATTCCTCGCTCGTGAGCGCGTTGCCTTTGCTTTTTGTGAAAATATTCTCGGAGACGATTTTCAGCTCCGGAACCAGTTCCGCGCCCCGGGTGCCCGGCTTAAAGGTTCTGGTGCCGGCGGATAAATTATGATGCCTGATGTAAACGACATGTATGCCGCAGGCGACGGCCCAATCGACGGCGGCGTTGATATTGCCGATAATTTCCTTGTAATTCTTGGTAATGTCGTTTTGAATGTCGATCACGACGAGCGCTTTGTTCTGCATGATGATTCCTCCGTAAATTTCAATTTGTCGAATATGCCCGCTATTGCTTTTTTATTCTTTTTTCTCGGCGGCGCGTTTGTCGTTGATTTCCTTCATGTGTTTTTCTTCGATCACGGACACGCCGTGCTCTTTCGCCCATTTGACGCAGCCTTTGAGGGCGGTGTTCAGGAAAATCCGCGGCACCTTGACCATGCACAGGCACGCCTCTTTGGTGAATTTTATCTCGGGATCGATGCGGTTGGCGGCGTACATCACCGACTCGACGTCTACGGCTTTCGCCTGTACGGTCTCCGCGTACGGGCGTTTTTTAGCGGCGATCCAGAAATTTTTGGAATCGCGGTACCCGTAGTCCACGGGCACGGGCGGGAAGTCCTTCGCCTTCACGCCGTCGATGATCGCCTGCCGGCATTTTTCCCGCATGAGAATCTTGTCGATGCGCAGAATGAAATGGGCGCCGAATTCGGAAGTGATGCCGTTGCAGGTGTGATAGGAGGGAGCGTAGCTCTCCCGCACCCGATCCTCCGCCGCGCCGTCGATCTCGCGTATCCACGTGCACTCAAAGACCTGGAACGCCTCTTCGATAACTTTGGGGAACAGCTCGCCGGGCGCTTCCGCCTGGCGAAGCCCGTCCCGCATCGTCAGGGCGAAATCCTTCATCTTCTCCTTCGAGGTCTCGCCCGGAAAACCGAGCCGTACGCACTCTTTGAGAATCCTCTTGTCCGCCGGCACGAAATTCAAAGACGCTTTGCCCGTCCGCAGCAGATTTTTGCAGGTATTCGAGCTGTTGCGGCAGTTGAGCATCATCGCGTAGTAATCCTTGCCCGCCACATAAAAGGGAAAACAGAGCGAATACGCGCCGTAACTCGTCGAGCCGTCCTCGGCGAGCGTGCCGATGAGAATCGTCGGCATGGGAAAATAGGCCGAGGTCTGATAGAAATTATCCACGATCCGAAGTTCTTTCATTGAGGTTTGCTGCATCATTTTTTTATCTCCCGATATTCATTTTTTTCGTTTCCTTGTTTACCGCCGCCAAAACCGTCCCTCTCCTTTGTCTATCTATTTTTATGCCCGTTCCGACGGATATGTGCGCCGCAACGCCCCTTCCGCGCCTCCCGCCGTTTGAACGGCTTGACAAAAACCCGGATTTTGGTTATACTGTTCGGGTACGGCTCGCAGTAAAGGAGGAATACGACATGCAACTGATCACCGCAACCGACGCCGCGCGGCTGGGAGAAATCAAAAAACTCTATAAGACGGCGTTTCCGCGCTCGGAGCGAAAGCCCTTTTTCCTTATATGCAAAAAACAAAAGGAAGGCTGGGTGGAGATCTTGTCGATCGAATCGGACGACGGGGAGTTTCTCGGTCTGGCCATTCTCGTTTTTCAAGGCGATCTGGCGCTGCTCGACTATTTCGCGATCGCGCCGGAGAAGCGGGGCGGGGGGATCGGCGGCGAGGCGTTTGAACTGCTCAAAGCGCGCTGTAAAGACAAGCGTTTTTTCCTCGAAATCGAGGACGTGCGGGCGGAGTCCGCCAACGCCGAAGAACGCCAACGCCGCAGGGCTTTCTACCTTCGCCACCAAATGACACCCCTGCCCTTTTTCGTCGGACTCTTCGGCGTGGAAATGGAACTTCTCTGCGCCGCCGCGCCTTTGACCTTCGACGAATACCGCGGCCTTTACCGCACCGTTTTCGGCCGCTTCATCGCGAGTAAGATCCGCCGGCTGTAACCCTTTTCTCTTTGCGGCGCTTCTCCGCCCTTCAACGCTCGCCTTCGCGCGTCCGCAGGGCGGCGAATCCCGCGAATCCCTGCGCCGAATTTCTCCGTCCCCCCCGCCGGACGGGGATTTTTTTTGCGCCGGACGCAATCTTCCCCTCCGTTTTTTCGCGCTCTGTTTCGCGGCGGGACGCAGAACGGGTGAAAGCCGCAAAAATATGAGTTTACACGTGAAAAAATCAAGGAAAATTTTTCGGGTTATCCACGACAATGTGGATAAAACGGGGTTGTCCACATGGAAATTTTTGATTTTGTGGATAACTTTTTACACATTTGCACAAACTAAGCGCTTTTTCCTTAAAATCGCATTAAAAAACACCTGAAACGCGCCGATTTTGTGGATAACTTATCCACAACGCATACAAAACTTTTCGCAAAATCCCCGGTTTTGATGTGGATAAAACGGAAACGAGAAGAAAATATCAGGAAAATTCAGCCGAAAAGGAGTTTTTTTGCCTCCGAACACCCGTTCGGACAAGCATAAAACGGGAGTTATCCACAGTTATCCCCAATCGGAATAATTGCATTTTCTCTGCTTCGCCGGCCGTTCCGGCGCCCGGTCCGCCCGCCCCGGACGCGCATGTTCCGCCTCGGGAAAGGCAAAAAGGGATTCTTTCCTGCGTTCACAAAAAAGAATCCCTCGGCGATTCAGACTAAGTATAAAGAGAATGGGCGCGGCGGTATTTTCTATGGGGCGCATTTGGCGGACAACAGCGTCCGCGCGTCGTCAAGATTTTCTGGATTCACGACTCGGTAATGAATCCAGCCCCCGTCGCCGCAGGGGTATTTGCCGTCGATATACGCCCGCGTGTACTCCTGCACCCGTCCGTACACCGCCGCGAACTGCGCGTCCGTCAGACGGATCATCAAAGTAAAGGCTCCCGCCTCGGCAAAGACGTGACAGACGAGCTTTTTCTTTTTGCGGTGGGCGATCCCCCAGCCGTACTTGTTCCCGTAGGGAAATTCGATCGTCTGCCCGCTGGCGTAAGTTTCCCTCAGCCATTCGTTCAAAGCCTTGAACAGCGCCCCGGCTTCGCCGCACCAGGCGGCCAGTTCTTCGGGCGACGGGCGCGTTTTCTTGTTGAGCATTCTCTCGTACATGCGAAAAATTTTCCTTAGGCTCAGAATTTAATGAACAGTCCCAGAAGTTTGGTGAGCGGGTTGCTGTTGTAGAGGTATTTGAGGAAGAACGTATTCTCGAAAAAGTTGGTGATTCCCGAGGAGGGAATGAGCGAAAGAAGGGCGAGGACGCCGCAGACGACGATGCCCGCTTTCAAAAGCCCCACGGCAAAGCCGAGAATCCCGTTGAGCGCGGCCGCGACCGACCAGGAGCGCACGATCGAAGTGAGGATTTTCGCGACGAAGAAGAGAAGCAGTTTGGCGACGGCGAAAATGACGAGTCCTGACACGAGCAGTCCGACGAACTGCGCGGCGACGGGCGCGACCTGGCTCGCCAGAGTCGTTCCGGGGGCGAGATTGTTGACCTCGCCGAGATTTTTGACGATGACGTCCTTGATGAACCCGGGCAGGCTGACGTTGTCGAGCGCCGCCGCAAGCCCGCCGGCGGAAATATCCGCGTCGAAGCCCTTGATCTTCAAAAAGGAATTTTCAAATTTCCCGCCGAACGTCGAAGTCATGTGAAAGGCGGAATCGATCCAGCCGAGTACGGTGGAAGCGAGTGTGATCGCCAGAATCAAGGCTGCCAGGGTAGAGATGAGTCCGAAAAAGCACTTTACGAACCCCTTTTTGGCGCCCCCGACCGCGCAGACGATTAAAATTAACGCGCAGACGATGTCCGCGATATAAGCCGCTTGAAAAGAAGCCAACAAATTTACCATTTGTTTTGCCCTCCCGCTAAGTTATTTGCCGTTCGCGGCGCTTTTTATCCGCGCGGCACTTTATTTATTTTAACATATTTTTTCACAAATTTCAAGTCTTTGAGGGAGCCGGAGGAAATTTTCACATACGGGGGTATATTCCCTTGCAAACGGGCAATAATTTTCCCGAATCCCCACCCCGCGGCGGAACCCGCGAACGCCCGCACAAAACGGCGTTTTTTCCGTCCTTACAAGGAGCTTTCATGGAATACTGTTTCAACATTTTCAATAAACTTGCCGCCGACGGCACGGCGATGGCGGTCGATCGGTTTCTGCGCGCGGCGGCGGAGCCATCGCGGGCGATCCGCGCCCTCCGCGCCGCCGGCCGCGCCGCAGGCCGCGCGGCAGCCGACGAACCGGAAGGGGAAGAAACGGACGATTCCTCGGATCTTCCCGTCGTTCTCTGCATCGGCAGCGATCTCGCCATCGGCGACAGCCTCGGGCCGATTGTCGGCTCCATGCTCAAATATAAGACGCAGGGGCTCAACGCCTTTTTATACGGCACCCTTTCCGCTCCGGTGACGGCGAAAGAGATCAAATATATGCGCACTTTTCTTCGCGAAACGCACCGCGGCAGAAAGATCGTCGCGGTGGACGCCGCCGTGGGCAGCGAAGGGGACATAGGGCTGATCAAAGTCAACGATTCCCCCCTCTTTCCCGGCGCGGGCGCCAATAAAAAACTCGGCAGCATCGGCGATCTCTCCGTCATGGGCATCGTCGCCGAAAAATCCCTGCTCAGCTACGGCCTCCTCAATACGACGCGGCTCAACCTCGTCTATTCGATGGCGGAAATCATTTCCGACGGCCTTTCCTCCCTGCTTTGGGAACTGCACGGCCGCGGCCGGCGCCGCAAGATCGTCTGAACTTTCCGTAATCGTTTACATGCGTTTTTTCGGCCGGAACGCGGAAACGAAAAAGCGCTCTGTAATCGTTTTCATAAAGACATATCGAAGGGTGAGAGCTATGCTTTCCCCTTTTTCTTTATGGAATTTTACGGCATTTTTTCCATACCCCTTGCTTTTTTTTCCGTCCGACGAGGTATAATGAAAACAATCAATAAAACGGGAGAAAAAACAAATGAAAAAATTTCCGGCGCTGATTTTTGCGGGGCTCTTGCTCTTTACGAGGGAGACGTAGAATACACCCTCTCCGAAAATCTCAAATACTATATCGCCAGCATAAAAGATAAGGAAACGACCGGCGACGTCGTCATTCCCGCCTATTACAGAGACCTCGGCGAAACGGACTATCTTCCCGTGCTCGCTTTTCATAACGGAAACGGAAGAGGTCCCATCTCCCTCGAACTCTCCCCGTTGGTGGAGGAACTCAAACTCGCGGACATCTATCCTTACTTTGTTTCCGAAGTGCGTATTCCCGATTCTACCCGCCTGAAAAAGATCGGAGATTATGCCTTTGCGCAATGTTACGACATAAAAAACTTCTATATTCCCAAAACGGTGGAAGTAATGGGCGGCGGCGTGTTCGCTTACTGGGGCGAAAACCCTAAAAAACCGCAGACCGTCCACGTTCCCTATGCAAAAAACGCGATTTCCTCCGGTTGGAGCGAATACTGGGACGGGAACAGTGATATCTTCGTCTATGCGGAAGCATGAAAAAATAAATTCCCGCAAAAAAATCGTTGACAGAAAAAAGAGGCGTATGCTATAATATGCCTTACGGAAGGTTTTCGGAGAACACTTCCGAATAAAAAAACCGAGGTAAAACCAAATATGAAGTCCTTTTTCACCGCCAGACGGCTCTGCCGCGCGGGGATCATCGCCGCGCTGTACGTCGCTCTCACTTACGCGTTCGGAGCGCTCGCCTACAACGGCTTTCTGCAAATCCGCCCCGCGGAAGCGCTCTGCATTCTGCCCCTCTTCTTTCCCGAAGCGGTCCCGGCGCTCTACGTCGGCTGCATGCTCAGCAATCTCGCTTCCCCCTTCCTCGTGTACGACGTATTCTTAGGCTCGCTCGCGACTCTTTTCGCGGCGCTCGCCACTTACCTGGTAGGGCGGTTCATTCGCAATAATGCCGCAAAATTCGCTTTGGGCGGACTCTTTCCCGTCCTTTTCAACGCCTTCGTGATCCCGGTGATCATCGTCTTTTTGTGCGGAGATCTGAGCTACGGCAGCAAAACGGCGACCTATTGGACGTTCGTGGGTTCGCTGGCGGCGACGGAAGCGGTCTGGGTATACGCGCTGGGCGCGCCCCTCTATTTCTTTATCCGCCGCATGCGCGATAAGAACGTGCCCGCCTTTTCGGACGCACGGCCTTAGTCAGAGAACAACGGCTCCCAAAAATTTATCCTCCCCCGTCGCTTCTCCGGGCGATAGGGGAGGATTTTTTCACTTTTTCCCGAGGCAGCCGCGGACGTACTTCACCGGCACGTCCATGCGCTTTGCGATCTCTTCTTCCGTCATGCCGGAATCGAGAAAGCGCCGGCACACCGTTTTTATGCTTTCGCCGACCTCGACGATATGCCCGTCGGGATCGCAGAAGCGCACGACGCGTTGTCCCCAGCGGTGCTCGAAGACGGGGTGCACGTATTCGATATCTTCCCGCGAGCGGAGCCGCTCGGCAAAACCGTCGAATTCCTCTTCCTCGAAATAGAGTTCGCCGTCCCTGCCCCGATAGCTGATTTCTTCCGCGCGGATAAATTCCTTCCAGGTCTCTTCCGTTTGCAGGCACACGCCGCCCGTCAAAGTGACGTTGGCGCCGAAATCGAGAATGACGCGGAGCCCGAGCACTTCTTTATAGAACTCGATCGAGGCGGGCATGTCCTTGACGGACAATAACGGATTTTTAAATTTCATGGTTTTCTCCCGCCCGCGGCGCACGCACAAGCGCGGCGGGACTTTTTTATCGCTAAATCGGCGTCAGATGAAATCGAAAAAGCTCTGTCCGCCGTCCGCCCGCGCGGTTGTCAGCCCGCCCACTTTGAGGCAGAACTCGGTGTCCACGAGTTTTTTGCGCTTTTGTCCCTCTTCGACCTCGAAAATATGCTTGCCGTTGGTATAGACGAACCGTTTTTTGCCGTCCTCCTCGACGATACAAAAATCCGCCGCGCCGCTTGCGAGCTCGGTTTCCGGCGTTTCGCCGCGCGCGAGGCGCACGAGTTTCCAGCTCGCGGGGATAAATCCGTAATCCTCCTGCTTCCTGTTCTTTTTCAGTTCTTTGTCCACATTGAGGAGATTGTTGTTGATGAAGATCTTTTTCGCGTCGGGCGAGGCGTTTTTCGCCGCGCTGCCGTTCCCGATCGAACGCCCCGACTGCCCCGAAACGAGCGGTTTGTGCGCGAAACACATCACAAACGCGGAAACGAAACCGACGATCGCCTGCACGATGCGCACGGGAATCAAAAGAATCTCCACGATCGGATTGCCGCCCGTCTTTTCCGAGCCCGGTTTTTTGATGCAGTACACGTTTCCGTCCCCGTCCGCAATCGGCTTGATATAAGAAAACTTAGGATCGGACGCCAAAACCTCCACGTCCAGCGTGGAGAGATCGAGCCGGTAAATCTCCGAAGGCGTGTATTCGACGAAATTGTTGTTCCCGTCCCTGCCCACGCCGTAGGAGTTGAAAAGCACGGCCTTGCCGCCGGCGTCGAAGGAGGGATTCTCGTCGAGACTGTCTCCGCCCGTGACGCATTTATAATCGCCGCTGTCTTTGGGAAAGAGCGCGATGCGGGAGGTGTAGAGATCGGTCTGGACCGCCGCGAGCATTTCCCCGTTCGCGTTGTAGGAGACGGACATGAACTCGACGTCGCCGGAAGAGACGATATGCGCCTCCGTCTTGATCTCGTCGTCGAGGATTTTGGAATAGATCGCGGAGGAATCATTTGCCGAAAACGCGTAGACGATCCTGTTTTCCGACTCCGTCAACGCCACGCCGTGAATCGCCGCCTCGACGCGCGTCTCGTCCTCCTCGTCGAAATAATAATCTTCCGCCAACATGCGCGCGGTGTGGCTCTTCGTCTTCCATTCCTTGCTCTTGACGCTTTGCATCGCCGCTTCCCGGTAATGGGTGATATAGTTACTTTCGTATCTGTGTATGTCTCCGTCCTTGTAGACGCCTATCTTTTCTCCGTCGCTGAATACGAACCGCATAATTGTTTTCCTTGTTATTTATTCGAAGTTTGGTCGTGGATCGAGAGGAGATCGGGCGAACAGACGACCGCCCTGTCTCCCCAGAATTTATTTGTCCGGCAGGCGACGACGAGTTCGCCCTTCAAAAACGCCGAGACGAGCAGATCGAGCTGTTCCCGCGTGTAGAGCGCTTCCGTCTCCGCTTCGCGAGGTTCCCCCTCGTATTCGTAACAGATGGTCAGCGCCCATACCCCTTCCGCTCCGTACGTCTTGCGGCGGATATAATTTTCGTACGCCCTGTCGCCCTTCTCCCCGCAGCCTTTTTTGACGGCGGAAGGCCGGACGAGCCGGAACTCTTTCACTTTCGCCGTGTAGAGATTTCTCTTGTACCGCCAGGCGAACACGATCCCCGCGATACCGATTACGACCGCGCCCGCGACGATCCCCAAAAGGAAAGAGACCAGCCAGCCCAGCGAGAGGACGAGAATCACCGTTAGCAAAAACAAGAGCGCGAGGGAGAGGAGTAGCGAGCGTCTGCTCGCGTGCGATCCCGGGCGGAACCGCCACACCGCCCCGTTGGTGTCGAAATTTTCCGCGATATACGCGGCCGGATCTTCGATCTTATCCGCTGCGAGCGCAGGAGGCGGATCGGGCAGATAAATCTTTCCCGCTTCTTCCCAGGCCGACAATTCCATATCTTTTTTCCCGTTCCGCATATAGATTCCTCCCCTTACCGCTTTTTCAGCCGGACAGATCGCGCCGTCCGCCTTTTACGTCGGGGGAACAGACGACGGCGAAGCCTTCCCCGCCGGAGCGTCTGCACGCGGCGACGAGTTCGCCCTTCAAAAAGGCGGCGACCAGTTCGTCGAGTTCCGTTTCCGAGTATATTTTTTCGGTGACCGCCTCCCGCTTTTTGCCCTTTTCCTCGTAATACAGCCGCAGCCCTCCGTCGAAGAGAAACACCTGCCGGGACTCGGCGCCGGCGAGCGTCGCTTCTCCGTCCGCAAGACCGTGCAGGAAAGAAAATTCTTTCTTCACCGCGTACGGTTTGACGAGCCGAAAATCTCTCGCCCTGATTTTTTTCTTAAAGCCGCGCAGCAAAACGACGAAGAACACCCCCGCCATGACGACGCCGACGGCGGTAAAGAACGCGCCTTCCGGGTACTCCTCCGAATATAGGAGCATCAAAACGCCCAGCGCCGCGCAGAGCAGAGAGGCAAGTATGCCCCCGAGCGGAATCAGCGGATTGCCCTTCTTTTTCCCGCCGTTTGCGAGCGCCGGGTTCGCCTCGAAATTTCTTTCTATGTATAAAACCTCATTGGAAACGGTATCCGATAAAAAGGCCGGCGGCGGAGCAGGGAGATAAATCTTCCCGCTCTCCGTCCGCGGAGCGCGCTTTTTCGTTTTTCCTTTCTTTCCCGCCTCGAAAAGCCCGTTGAGATCGAGCTCTTCCTTTGTTTGCGCAGACTTGCTCCGATCCGCCTTTGCGCTCCGTCCACGGGGCGGGGCGGTCGGACGGGGCGGCTCGGGGACGTTTTCGGGCTCTTGCGAAAGCCGGCCGACCGGTTTTTCAAACCACGGCGTTTCCCCCTCGTCCCGTTCGTACCACGCGGGCTGACGGCCGCTTCCCGGCTCCTCCTTTTTTTCCGCGTCGGTTTCGCGTTCTTCCCGATCGCCGAAATCTTTTTTCATCGCTCTTTTCTCCCCGAATACAAACCGCGCTCTGCGGCGGCTGAGCCGCAGGCGCGGGATCTGTGCTTTTTATATCCGAAAACGCGCGCTTTTGAGCGAATCCGGTTTTGTTATCCGTTCTTCTTAGCGGCGGATTGTCCGGTCGGTTCCGCTTCTTCCTTCTCCGCGGGCGTTTCCTCCGCTTTCTGAGGGGCTACGAACTTGGGCAGGGAAAGCCCGGCCATGTTGTAGACCTCTTCGAGGGGAGGCAGGCTCTTCAAAAGCCCGGAAAGGAAATTGGCGGTGGAGGACTTGCCGTCCTTGCTCTCGCCGTTGTCCCAGACCGTAACCTTGTCGATTTTGAGGTTGGAGATCGCCTTGACCTGTTCGCCGACGATGGTTTCGAGCTTTTCCGTAACCATGAGCCGTACGGCTTCGTCGGCGGATCCGGCGGCTTTGACGATATTGCCGAGACCTTCCGCCTGACGGGAAAGTTTTTCCTGGATACCGCGCGCCTCCGCTTCCATTTTCGCGAAGATCGCGTCCGCCTCGCCCCGCGCATAACGGCGCATCTGTTCGGCCTGCGCTTCCGCGTCGATCTCCATCTTTTTCTTTTCGATCTCCGCCGCGACGATGATATCCGCCTGACGGGTGGCTTCTTCCTTCTTGGCACGCGCGATTTCCGCTTCTTTCTGCGCCGCGTACGATTCTTCGAGCGCCTTCGCTTCCTGTACTTTTTCCGCGGTGACGGCGAGTTTCATCGCTTCCGCTTCCTTCTCGCGAAGCAGCGCTTTCGACTGCGCGATGTCCGCTTTCGCTTTGTTCTCGCCCGTGATGGCGGCGGATTCCGCTTCGGCGACGGAGATTCTTTCCTGCATTTTGGCGTTGGCCTGACCGATCGAACCTTTGCGGTCCTCTTCGGCGACGGAGATTCTCGCGTCGTTGATCGCTTTCGCCGCCGCTTCTTTGCCGAGCGCGATGATATATCCCGACTCGTCGGAAATATCCGTCACGTTGACGTTTATCAGGCTTAAACCGACTTTTTTGAGTTCGCCCTCCACGTTGCGGGAAATGGCGTCGAGGAATTTATCGCGGTCGGCGTTGATTTCCTCGATGTTCATCGTCGCGATGACGAGACGCAGCTGACCGAAAATGATATCCCGCGCAAGGTCGGAAATGTTGGCGAGCGTGAGCCCCTGCAAACGTTCCGCGGCGTTCTGCATGATCCCCGGATCGGTGGAAATACCGACCGTGAAAATGGAGGGAACGTCGATACGGATATTCTGTTTGGACAGCGCGCTTTTTAAGTCGACGCTGATCGAGAGAGGCGTGAGGTCGAGATAGGTGTATTTCTGAATGAAGGGCCAGACGAAAGCCGCGCCGCCGTGCATACATTTGGAGCTCCGGTACGTGCCGTCCGAATTTTTCTTGATCTTACCGTAAATGACCATGACCTTATCGGAAGGGCAGGTCTTATAGCGGGTGGCGAACGTGAGTATGAAGAGGAAAACGAACAGCCCGGCGACAATGCCGATGATGGCGCCGATCCCTCCCGCCGACAATAAAGCGTTGCTAAACATTTTTTCTTTTTCTCCTTAAATTTTTCTCTTTCCCCGTACGGAGCTTTAAAAATCCGTACGTTTTTTGCTGCTTTTTTCAGAAGCCCTCTCGCGTCCGCGCCGGCTCAAAAGACCGATGCGGACGCTTAAAGGCCCCTAAAATATACCAATGACTTTCGTCGGGTGAGCTGTGTTTTTACGTAAAACTTTATTTTTTCTCAGCCGGCGCTTTCGCGCAGGCTTCCTCCGCGGCGGCGGGAGCGGCGGACACTCTCTTCACCACCATATAATCCGCGCCGACTTCCGAGATAATCACTCTCTCGTCGACGGGTATGCGGTTCTCTTCGTCGGTGACGGCGTCGAGCTCGCGGTAAGCGCCCTGGGCGGTCAGAGTGATCTTGCCCCTGCCCGTGCGGGAAGGCGCGATCGACACGTATACGCTGGCCTCTTTGCCGATGAGTTTATCCTTGTCGAGGGTGCCGTCGCACTGCAATTTGGAAATGCCGCGCATGGCGAGGGCGATGAGGATCATCGCGAACACGCCGACGACGAGGGACAAAATCACGGCGAGCGCGATGTTTTTCTCGTTCATCTGCAAAATGAGCAGTCCCGTCCAGCCGCCGAAGGACAAAAACGCGGTGATGCCTTTGAGGGTGAACAGCGAAACGCCCAGATCCCCGTCCGGCGTATCGAAATCTCCGTCGCCGCCGAAATCCGCGTCGGGGGACGCGTCCGCGCCGCCGAACGAAAACAGCATCAGAATAATCTGAATCACCAGCAGAGCGGTGCCCACGATGGCGATCCAGAAGAATATCAATTCCGAGGTGCTCAAAGCGGTATACCATGCTTTCATAATCGTTCTCCTTTTTTAACATATTCCTTCTGCCTGCAAGCCCAATCGAACAAAAAATCTGTAAAATACGCGGGGTATTCGGAGCGCGGCGGGAAATTTTCCTTTCCCGGTTTTTGGGACAAGCGGGCTTTTTGCCGAAAAAGACTCACACATTGTATGTTTCCACACAGTGCATGAGTCTCATTTTTTAAAAGCCATCCGAACGGATTTGCCCATTCCGTTTGAAGTCGGATTTCGTTACGCAGAGATTCTATATGGAACAATGCGCAAATTACTCCCTCAACTTGCAGTATCGTCAGTCTGTCAAGCTTCTTTGTTCAATTTGAATATATTATATCACAAATTTTCGAAATGTCAAGGGTTTTTATGAAAATTTTTCCGAAAATCGTCGTAAACCCTGTCCTGCCCCCTTTTGTTCGTCCCTTGATCGTCCTTTTTCTTTCCTATTATATATACGCTCAGACTCTGAAAACGGGTTTTCCCCTTCGCTCGAAACAATGCACCGTGTAAAAAGTGCCGCCGTCGTTTTTCCGGCAGTAAGAGATGAGCGCGTCGGCCTTCTCCGCCATGTACTCGTTCCGTCTGAGCATGCAGCCCCTATAATACGCGTCGGAAAGGATCACTTTCACCTCGCAGGCGGAGACGAGCCGCGCGTATCTCTCCTTCTGGCCGGGGGAAAAATTTTTATCCTGATCGGCGCAGGGGATACAGGCGACGAGCGTCAAAAAGGGAAACTCCCTTTTGAGCTTTCGCACGCATTCCGCCGCGCACAGGTCGAATCCCACCGCCATACCGCAGTAAAACACCTTCGCGCCTTTTTCTATACGCGCCCGGATCGCCTCTTCGAGCCTCCCCTCGTCGAAATCCGCCCCGAGCCTGCGATGCCCGGAGAACGCGCAGCTGAAAATTTTTTCTTCTCCCACCTTTTTCTCTCCCACAACTTCTTTCGTTTCCTCTCAGAGCGGCTGTTTTCGTTCCCTGCCGTTGCCGCGCGGATAGTTCGCGGGCGTGGGGCGGCTCTTTTCCACGATCGCGAGCGTGCGTTCCCCGTACCCTTCGGGCAGCGAATAGCCAAAAACCTCGATTTTTCTGCCGCCGAGCAGCCGGCAGGCCTGTTCCGCCTCTTCAAGCTCCGTCCTGTCCCCGCTCTTGTAGGCGACGAACGCGCCGCCCACTTTGACGAGCGGCAGGCAATATTCGCTCAGCGTATTCATTCTCGCCACCGCCCGCGCCACCGCGTAATCGAATTTTTCCCGGTACAAATCCGACCTCGCGGCGTCCTCGGCGCGGATATTCAGAATATTCATTCCCTTCAAACCGAGGTTATCCACAACGACGCGGAGAAAATCGCACTTTTTGCCCACGCTTTCCATCAGCGTGAAAGACAAATCTTCGCGAAGAATCTTCAAAACGATTGACGGAAACCCCGCGCCCGAGCCCACCTCCGCGACGGAGGCGTTTTCTTTGAAAATACCGCTCCCCGCGCCGCTGTCGAGAAAATGCTTGTAAAACACCTCTTTTTCCTCCGTGATCGAGGTGAGGTTGTATCTTTGGTTATATTCGAGCAAAAGCGCCCGGAATTTCTCGAATTTTCCGCGTTTTTCGCCCTTGATCAGCGCTTCGTTTTCCTTTAATATCTTCTCTGTATCCATGACGTCTTTCATTATACCACGAACGCGCGGAAATTTCAAGCCCTTTTTTCGCTTTTTCCTCTCCTTCTTTTTTCTTCCTCCCCGCCGGAGAAAAAACCTTGCGCCGCCCCCTGAAACCGGTTGTCCACCGTATGTAGACAACGTTATCCACAATGTGGACTGTTTTTGTGGATAACTTCTCTTTCCGTTATTTTTATTCACTCCTTTTTTATTTTTATTCCCGAGACTAAATCAGATAAACAAAAAGTTCTCCACTTGTGCACATTTTCTCCACAGACTTGTCCACAAAAAAGAGAGAAGTTGTCCACAATTTTTTCATGCGAAAATCAACGCCCAAAGCGTGAAAAAGGGAAAAAAACGGTCGATTTTCGTCGAAATAGAGAAGTTGTCCACAATTCCACCGAGCCTACTATTATTACTAATAATACCTTTTATAACTAAAATATCAACGGGAACGGGAGGAACGCGGCGGCCGGGAAGGGGAAAAGGAAAAAGAAGAGCTCTGAAAAAAGGGAGATTTTTACTTGCAAAAAAGCGACGGATATGGTAAAATGATTCCGAATCGAAAAGAGGCCGAAAAATTGTTTGTCTACTGACAAAAGGAGTGGAAAAAAATATGAAATTTGTATGCGACGGGTTGATTCTTTCCGACGCGGCGGTGACGGTGAGCAAGGCGTGCTCGACGAAGACGATTACTCCCGTGCTCGAATGTATCAAAATCAGCGCTCACAACGACGTTCTGACGCTGCTTGCCTTCGACGGGGAGATATCCATCGAAAAAAAGATCAAAGCGGACGTGCTCGAAGAGGGGGAAATTTGCGTCAACGGCAGATTTTTCTCCGATTTCATGGGCAAAGTCGCCGGTATGAACGTGGTGATCGGCACGGGGGACAAGGGGCTGGAAATCCGGTACGAGGATTCCGAGTCTTTTTTGCAGGTGCTGTCCGCCTCCGATTTCCCCGCCGTCAGGACGGACGCGGGGGAGGAATATTTCGAGATCAGGGAATCGGATCTTAAAAATCTCATCTCGAAGACGGTGTTTTGCTGCGCGACGGACGAGAGCCGTCCCATTTTGAAGGGGTGCCTGTTGGAGACGGACGGCGGACGGCTGTACGCGACGGCGCTCGACGGCTACCGCATGGCGGTTTCCGAATGCGCGGCCGCGGGCGCGACGGGGAAACTGAAAATCGTCTGTCCGGCGCGCACGCTCACGGAAATTTCGAGAATGCTCGAAGGCGGGGACAAGCTGCTCAAAATCTACGTCGCGAAGAACATGCTCTCCGTGGCGGTGGACGACACGGTGCTCACCTCCCGGCTGTATACGGGGGAATTCGTCAATAAAAACAATATTTTCCCGCCGACGTTCTCGACGGAACTGTACGTTTCGCGCGCCGAGCTCATCGAGAGCGTGGAACGCGCGTCGGTGATGATCCGCGGCGACAAGAACAATCTCCTCCTCTTCGACATCAAGGGCGGGACGATCCTCATCACCGCCAATTCCGAGATCGGCAACGTCTCCGAATGCGTGAAGGCGGAGATGACGGGCAAGGAACTGAAAATCGCCATGAACGGCAAATTCATGCTCGACGCGCTCAAAGTCCTCGACGAAGAGACGGTCAAGCTCTCCTTCAACACCCCCATCGCCCCCTTCACGCTCGAAAATAAAGAGAATAAAGAGAGCGCATATTTGATTTTGCCCGTAAGAACCACCGCATAATCGCTTGACGGGAAGATCGAAATTGAGGTATAATAAAAAGAGAGTTTCCCCGGCGAAGGGCTTCGCGCGGAAAGAGCTCTCCCTCCAACAGACAACAAAAACTTATAAAATAGGAGAAAAACGGAAATGAAAAGAACGTATCAGCCCAAGAAAAGACAGAGAAGCAAAGTGCACGGATTCAGAAAGAGAATGGCTTCCAAAGCGGGAAGGAACGTCCTCAAAAGAAGAAGAGACAAGGGCAGAAAAAATCTTTCCAAATAAGGTGAGCGCCCCGACGGGTAAAGCCGCAGTACAGGTCCTGTAAATGCGGCTTATTCGTTATGGAGGAGCTTTTGAAGGCGTGCGGCGAAAGAGTGCGGCGATCCGATCGGGAAAAAGTATGAAATATTTAAGACTGAAAAAACAATCGGACTTTCAGAAGCTCTTTGCAAAGGGCAAACGGGCCTATTCCCCTTCCCTGACGCTGCTTTACGCGCCCGCCGACAAGATGCGCATGGGCGTTTCCGTGGGCAAACGCCACGGCAAAAGCGTGCGGAGAAACCGCGTCAAGCGGCTGCTTCGGGAGGCGTTCCGCGCCGTGCAGGGCGAGATGAGCCGGAATTATTCTCTGGTGCTTTTGCCCAAAGTACAGAGCGAGTACGCTCTCGATACCTTTAAAAAACATTTAAAATGTATGATCAGGAAGGAAAAACTGTAAGCGTGCCCTTCGCCTCCCTTTTGCGGGCGAACGCGAAGTATCTGAGAAAGAGGGTTTTCAAGCCCTATTTGAAGATGCTCTCTATGCGGCTCATTCTCTTCTATCAGCGGCATTTGTCCAGGCACACCTGCCTCTATCGTCCCACCTGTTCCCAGTACACGCTCGAATGTATCAACAATCACGGCGCGATTGTGGGGATTCTTCTGGGCGCGTGGCGGATCCTGCGGTGCAATCCCTTTTCCAAAGGGGGATACGATCCGGCGCCCGAACGATATTTCAAAAAGCGCTGGGTGCTGTAAGCGAAAATCAATTCAATTTTGAAAGACGCGGCTTTGTTCCGGGCGCGGGGGCGAAAAACCTTTTGCGCGGCGGGAGCGGAGCCGGTCGGAGACTATATGGGAATTTTTAATTTATTAGCCGCGGCCGATCCCGTCATCACCTTTTTGGGGGACACGTACGACATCTCCCTCAACTGGCTGGCGAATCTCATTCGTATCCTCATCGAGGGCATCGGCATCGTCGGCGTCGGCATCATCGTCTTTTCCGTGCTGCTCAAAGTCATCGTTCTGCCCTTCGACATCTATCAGCGAGTGTCGATGAGAAAGCAGAACATCAAGATGAAGGAGAACAAGGAAAAGCTCGAAAAGCTGCAAAAGCAGTACGCCAACGACAAACAGATGTATAACCAGAAAATGATGGAAATGTATAAGGAAAACGGCATTTCCATGTTTTCCTCCTGTCTGCCGATGATCATTTCGCTCGTCGTCTTTATCTTCGCCATCAACGCTTTCAACAGTTTCTCGCAGTACGCGAACCTGCAAAACTATCAGCTGATGGTCAAGTCCTACAATTCTTATATCACCCCCTACTGCGCGGAGATCTCGGAAGAAAACATCTCCAAGTTTTCCCTCACCGACGGCGAAGGGAACGAACAGCAATTTTTGAAGGTCAAGGACGAAGACGGGACGGGCGCGGACGGACAGGCCAAATATATTTACTATACCCTCGTCTACAACGACAATTATCAAGAAAACGACTACGCCTATATCAAAAACTCCCTGAAAAACTACTACGTGGACGTCGAAAAGACGTACGCGGCGTTTCCAGAGGAGATCGACGCGCTCGTCGAGGCGGGGAAGGACGAGGAAAATCCCGCAAATTCCCTCTCCCTCGAATACGCCTGCCGCAATTATTTCATTTCCAAAGCGCAGGACAACGTCGTGGAGACGTATAACACGGAAGTCAAAAAGCGCATGAGCTTCGGCTGGATCAAGAACATCTGGGTGACGGACGCCACGTTCAAGCACCCCGTGCTCGGTTACAGCGAATTCAAGAGCAATATCCAAAGGGACACCTTCCGCGTCAACGGCGAAAAGGTCAAGTTCGCCAACATCGGCGAGTATACCAACGCTTACGATCCGGCGAGCTACGACACGGTCACGGGCAAACTCTCCGCCCAAAAGAAGGCGTTCAACGGATACTATATCCTCATCGCCCTCTCGATCGGCACCATTTTATTGCAGCAGTTCGTCTCCATGCGCTCGCAGAAGGAACAGACGCAGTTTTCCTCGGTGGACGGCCAGGGCAAAACCACGCAGAAGATGACGCTCGTCATCATGACGGTCATGTTCGCCGTGTTCTCGTTCATGTATAGCGCCGCCTTCTCCATCTATATGATCACGAGCAATATCCTATCCCTGATCATGACGCTCGTCATCAACAAAGTCGTCGACGTCGTGATGAGCAAAAAGGAAGAAAAGGCGCTCCAGGAACAGTACAACAAGCGCTTCCCCGGCCGCGTCTACGTGCCGGAAAAGGAACGCGCGAAAAAGAAGGATCAAAAATCCAACGATAAAAAAGGCGGGAAAAAGAACTGACGACCGGCAAATATAGATCGCATTCGTCAAAAGGAGTGAAAGATGGAACAACATTACACGGAGTTTACGGGAAAGACGGTGGAAGAGGCCGTCGAGGCGGGACTCGCAGCGCTCGGCCTCACCAGAGAAGAAGCGGACGTCCGCGTTCTCGAAGAAGGAAAGAAGAAATTATTCGGTTTTGTCAAGGCTCGCGTAGAGATTGCGTCTAAAATCGATTTAAACGCATTTAAAGGGGTGTTGGAGACGAATGACGCCTCCCCCTCGCATTCCTCTCGGGACGCTGATAAAAACGCGTCTGAGGAAGAATACGAGGGCGCGGAACAAACGGGGACGGCAGATGCGGAAATCCACGTCGACGCGGCGGGGCGCACGGACGGAGAGCGGGCGGTGGAATTTTTGGAAGGGCTCTTCGATATTTTGAGGATCACCGCCTGCACGGAGCTTGTCAAAGAAGCGGAAAAGATCGAGATCAACGTCACGGCGGCGAACACGAACGCGATCATCGGCAAGCGCGGAGCGATGCTCGACGCCGTGCAGACGCTCGCGGGCGCGGTCGCGAACACGGGCAGAGCGCAGTATAAGAGAGTCGTGGTCGACTGCGAGAACTATCGCGAAAACCGCGAAGCGACTTTGCGCGCGCTCGCCGCGAAGCTCGCGGAGAAGGCGATCCGCTACGAGAAAAAGCTCAAATTGGAGCCGATGAATCCCTACGAGAGACGCATTATCCACGCCGCGTTGTCCGATCACCCTTCGGTGACCACCGAAAGCGAGGGCAAAGAACCCTATCGTTATATCGTCATCGTTCCCGAGAACGTGCGCTATCCCGACCGCCCCGCCTCCCCCGCCCGGCCGGAACGCCCGCAAAGAGGCGGCTACAACGACCGCGGCGGCTATCGCAAGCCCTACAACAGGAATTACGGCCGCGAGGGCGGCTATAACCGCGAAAGTAACTATAACAGGGACGGCGAAGGGCGCAGGCCGTATAACAAAGACTACGGCCGCGACGGGTACAAAAAGCCGTACAACAAGGAGTACAATCGCGACAATCGGGACAGCCGGGACAATCGCGGCGGGTATAACGGATATAACCGCGGCGAGCGGCGTCCGGGTCCGAACGGCGAAGGCGGCACGAATATCGGCGGCGAGAGGGAGTACAACAAAACCCGTTCCTACAAAAAGCCCTCTTCCGATTTCTTCGGCACCTTCCTCGGCAACAGCAAGGACAACGACAACGATAAGGAATGAACGGCGGATCCGCACAAAGAAAGAATCCGAAGTCACTCTTTAAAAAGAGCGGACTTCGGATTTTTTGCACCTTTTTTTAGGCCTTTTCATATATTGAACCAAAGAACGGCGGAAAAGAACCCCTCCCCGTTCCCGCGGGAGGCGAAGATGGCGGAATATTTCAAATGCGGCGGCTACGATGCGGACGGGTACCCCTGCCGCTGTGAAAAAGTGGAGCTGATCCCCGGCCCCAGAGGTCCGAAGGGAAGAAAAGGCGAACGGGGGGAGAATCTGACTTCGACGCATCTTTACGCGCTGCATACGGGCGGGAGCCGTCTGACGGCGGCGAAGGCGGGCACGGCGGTGCCGCTTCCCGACGGCGGCGTAAAGAGCGGCTTCGCCGCCAACGCGGAGTATACCGCGTTCACCGTTCCCGAAACGGGCGTCTATTTTCTCACCTATCACGTAAAGACGGCAAAGAGCGCGCAGGTCAAAACGCGGATCGTGAGAAACGAATCGCCCTTGCCCGGTTCCGTGCGCTCCGCCTGCGTACCCGACGCCTTTTTATCGGCGACTTTGATCGCACCCCTTAGCGCCGGGGATCTGATAGAGTTGCAGCTGTACGATTTCGACGGCGACGTGCGCATACCGGAGGGAGAGGGCGCGTCGCTCGCCGCGGTCCGACTCGCTTAGAAGGCCTATCAAGAAAGCCGCCGCTCAAAAAAGCGGCGGCCGTTTTTTTGCGGCGCGGAAAAAATCAGTCTTTGGAAAGTTCTTCGGAAGACTCTTCTTCCTCCCGTTCGTTTTGTCCGCTCTTGCGGAAGCGAAGGGAGTCGGCGGGGAAGTCTTTGAAAATGAGGCCGCCGTTCTTGTCGTCGATCTTGACTTTCACGAGCATTTTGAGCATATTGACGGAGACGACGGTGCCCTTGCCTTCGGGCGTGCCCACTTCCGAGCCCACCTTAGGCACCTTTTTATACGCGTCGGCATAATATTCGCTCTCGTAGCTCAGACAGCACATGAGCCGGCCGCAAAGGCCGCTGATCTTGCCCGGATTGAGGGACAGGCCCTGCGTTTTGGCCATTTTGATGCTCACTTTCTTAAATTCGGGCATATTGCCCGCGCAGCAGCAGACGCGGCCGCAGGGCGCGATGCCGCCGAGATATTTCGTCTCGTCGCGCGTGCCCACCTGTCTCAGTTCGATACGGATATGAAAGACGGAGGCGAGGTCCTTGACAAGCTCGCGGAAGTCCACCCGGCCGGCGGAAGTGAAGTAAAAGACGATCTTCGTGCCGTCGAAGGTGTATTCGCAGTCGATAAGTTTCATATCGAGTCCGTGTTTTTGGATCTTATCCTTGCAGATTTGCATCGCCTGCGGCTTTTTCGCCTCGCAGGCTTCGTAAAATTCCTGGTCGCGCTCCGTGGCGATGCGTATGATCGGTTTCAGGGGCTGCACCACTTCCGAATCCTCCACTTCCCGTTCCGGATACGCCACCCACGCGAATTCGAGACCGCGCGCGGTTTCCACGATCACGGGCGTGTTGCGCTCGTACGTCTCGCCCGCACGCGGGGAGAAATAGTACAGCTTGCCGCCGTTTTTAAATTTGATAACAACTACTCTCGTCATAAAAATTCCTTGATTATTTATTGCCCTGAAAAAATTTTCGCGGGGGCAGGGCTGCGTTCACCGCTTATTCTGCTCCATGATCTTCGCTATGCAAAGTTCGAGGCACTGGGGGAATACGGCGTTGAAGCGGATCTGTTTTTCCGCTTCCGACAGCGCTTCCTGCGCGTACAAAAGCGCGCCCAACTGATAATATTCGCTGATTCGTTTCAGTCGTTCCGTTTCCGAGCGGAGCATGAGATATTTTTCGGCGCGGCTTCTGCCGTTTTTGCCCGGCTGGCCGACGCCGTTGATTTTCGCCGTTTTGAGGATCAGCGCGTCGCGGAAGATAAGCCGCAAAAGGGAGACGAGCTCCTTTTTGTATTTGGTCTCGCCGATCTTTTTCACCGTTCCCGGCAGGCGGAAGGGATCGGTCTCCGCGAGGTCGAAAGCCGCGGCAAAGAGCTCTTTATAGTAACCGCCCTCGATGATGTTCTGGGCTTCGCCCACCACCCCGCCAGCCGCCGCCGCGCAAAGGCCGACGTCGCCCGCGTCGGGGTACAGACGTTTTAAACACTCCGTCGCCGCCCTCAGCGGAAAGGGGGGGATTTCCAGCTTTACCGTCCGCGAAAGCACGGTCGGGAGCACGGGAAAGGAAACGGTCGCGCCGAGAAGGAAATAAACGCCTTCGGGCGGTTCTTCCAAAAGTTTGAGAAGTTTGTTCTGCGCCTGCGTCGTCGCTTCCGCAAAATCGCCGACCGCGAAGAGCTTTTTCTCCCCCTCCACCGGTTTGAGCGCGCTCTCTTCGAGGATTTTTTCCGCGTCCTCCACGGAAAATTTTTTCCCCGCTTCGGGGAGAATCATGCAGTCCGCGAAATTTTCCTCTTCGATCAAAGTATCCAGCCGTTCCGCGCGGCCTCTGTCGCCCGCTTCGCTTCCCGGCGCGGCAAAAAATACTTTTGCAAACTCTTTCAGCGCCGTACGCAAATTTCTCGCGTCGTCGAACACGAGCAGGTAAGCGTGGTTGAGTCTGTTTTCCGCGCTCTCCGTCTTTAAGAGCGAGTAGGCGCGGGTGGATCGCAGTAATTGACGCATACGGCGCCTCCCTTTACGGTTCTTCCGAAATTCCCCGGAAAATTTTTCCACCGAACAAAATAACGATTTTTGTTTGTTTTTACGCTTTTTCGGCATGAAACCAAAGTTTTCCGGCCGTTATGATGCGTTTTCAAGTATATTATATCATAAAGAAATAAAAAACGCAAGGGGTGAAACGAAATTTATTTATCGCGCGGCGAAGCGAGGGGCGGCGGACGGACAGCCGGAAATCAGAGACAGCCGCGCTCGTTGAGTACGGCGAGAATTTGCGCGAAGATCCCTTCCGGCGTGTCGCGGCCGTCCACCGTCGCGATCCGGCCGGGGTACTTTGCCGCCAAAAAGCGGTAGGCTTCGTAAACTTTTTTATGGAAGGCGAGGCCCGCCTGCTCCATACGGTCGTTTTCGTCCGCGCCGTGCTTGCGCCGGAACGCTTCTTCCGGCGTTAAGTCGATGAAAACGGTCGTATCGGGCAGATACTCCTTGATCGCGTAGGCGTTGACGCTCTCCACAAATTCATAGCCGAGCCCGCGCGCGCCCGCCTGATAGGCGAGCGAAGAATCCACATACCTGTCGCAGACGACGAGCCTGCCCTCCTTTAAAGCCGGTTCCACGCGGTCGTGCAGGTGCTGCACCCGCGCCGCCGCATACAGCAGCGCCTCGCACTCGTCCGTCATTTCCGTGTTGCGGCCGTCGAGTATGATCTTTCTGATCTCTTCCGAAATCTTCCCCCCGCCCGGCTCGCGCGTGAAAATATGCGGGATTCCCCGCCGTGTAAGATAAGCGCTTAATAATTTTAACTGCGTGCTTTTGCCGCAGCCGTCGCAGCCCTCGAAGGTGATGAATTTGCCTCGTTTCTGATCGTTCATAAAAATTTCCTTAGAAGTTTTTTTCCGTCCGCTGTTTAGTAAATACGCAGACTTGTTTGTCGTTCAGGCCGAAAACGTTGTCCGCCCGCTCTGCGAGCTCGATATGCCGTTTTTCTATCCGTTCGCCCGGGAACACGAGCGGCGTGCAGGGAGGGAAGAGCCCGAAGGTGCGCGCGCAGATTCTCTGCTCCGCTTCCGCGAGCGGGATCCAAGCCGTTTCTTTGCCGGCTGACTCGAAGAGAGGGGGCGAAGAAGAAGGCGCGGGAGAACGCGCGGAGGACGGGGGGGAGGACGGGAAAAGATTCTCTTCCGGGAGCGCGCCGAGCGTTTCAAAGCGCGCGCCGAGCGTCTTTTTCAGGAGCCTAAAATCGCGTTCGCTTGTCGCGGGAGAAAGGTAGAACATCACGAACGTGCCGTCGCAGAACTCGGGGTAGATTCCCTGCTCCTCCAACGATTTCGCAAAGGCAAAGACGAGTTCGGGGCGGGAATTGCCGAAAGACGCGCAGAGCTTCGTCCAGTCGCCGCCGCAATATAGGTGATTCGGGTACGCCGCCGCGAAGGAGAGCGCTTCCCGTTCGAGACGTTCGTTCCGGGGATATTTGACCGCGTATTCCACCGAAGCCATGATCGGATAGGAGGGGCTGGTGGTGCGGAACATATCCGCCGCGTCCCTCAGTTTCGCCGCCAGCGCCGGCGTTTTCGCCGAGACCACCGCGCCCTGCGTGAGCGCGGGCAGACTCTTATGCACGCCGTCCACCCACAAATCCGCGTACGTGCCCGCGTAGAGCGCTTTTTCAAAATGCAGATGCCCGCCGTGCGCGCCGTCGACGAGAAACAGCTTTCCTTCCTCGGCGCACAGCCTACTGAGAGAAGCGAGATCGGCGAGGTTTCCGTAATAGTCCGGCGAGGTGACAAGCAGCGCGTCCGCCGCGGCTAATTTCTCGCTCACCTCATACCTGGTAGGGGGTAACGGTATCTTGCCGAGGTACGGGGAGTCGATGAACACCGGCTCGATCCCGAGAAGGGAACAGCCGTTGAAAACGCTTTTATGCGAGAGACGGGGCAGGGCGAGACGCTTGGCGCCGCTCGCTTTGAGCATCGAAAACACGCCCGACGTACTGCCGTCCGTGAGGATAAAGCTCGCCGCCGCGCCGAGAATCTGCGCTATATCTTCCTCCGCTTCTTTGAGTACGCCGCGGGGACAGGAGAGATTGTCCGAAAAGGACAGTTCGGTAATATCCCACACGCCCGCTTTGTGACCGGGCGTGTGGAAGGAAATATGCCGCTTGTTCGCGTATTCGCGCAGCGTTTTATAAATTTTACACGCTTCGAGCGTCTTTTTATCGGGACGGATTCTCTTCATTTCTTTCCGGCGCGGCGGGTTTGGCGTTCCCCGGCGCGTAGTTCCCTTCCATTATATCACGGACGGGCCGGAATGTCAAACGGGCGGACTGCCGGCGAAAAATAAGCCCCCGCCCGCGAAGTTCGCGGCGGGGACAAAGCGTTTCGTCCGGTTATGCGTTCAGGGATTTGCTGTGCGTTTGCACGAGGTAATTGACGAAGGACAGGCCTTCCCAACGATTATAGTCGTATTTGCTTTCCGATACGTTCATGAGCACGATATTCACGTCGCGGGCGGTCGCCACGCTCTGCGTCGCGCCGTTCTCGTCCGTCGCTTCCGTGCGGTAGTAGACGTCCTCTTTCAATTTTTCCATGTCGTCGGTCGGGCAGAGGTTGATGCTGAAATAGTCCGTTTTCGTCACTTTATTGCCGTTCGCGTCCTGCATATAGAGAGTGGTTTCCTGCAACGCGATATACCCCTCATCGAGATAGGAAAGAAAATCGAGAAGATCCCGACGATAGCCCTCGATGCGCGCAAGCTCCGCCTCTTCCCCCTTTTTCAGCTTCGCGTCCGTCTTGAAACGCTTGTCTTTGAGCGACTTGATGCGCGTATGGAAATCGCTTAAAACTTTGTCCTTATCCAGCTCGCCCGTCCGATAATCGCCGTGATAATAACCGTTCAGATACTCCGTCATCTGGTCGATGTAGCCGCCTTCGCCGAAGCTCGCCGCCGTGCCGTAATAGCCGTAGAGGAACTGTTCGAGATAGGTGGGCTTGAATTTCTCCCCCTTGTCGTCCTCGTATTCCGTGGTCACGCCGTCGCTGACGTTCGCCGCGAAGATCGCGTCTCCGTCCCCCGTCGAAACGCGGGTTTGGAGCAGCGTGTCGCCGTATTTCTCGCCCGTGGTCACGTCCGTCGCCGTCACTTCCAAAATATCGTAGGAAAAGACCTCTTTTTGCCGGAGGATATCGGGATAGGAGTTGAAACGCGAGGTGGCGCTGGTGCCCATGTAATTGAAGATCGTGAAATTCTGCGCGGGAGTCACCCGCGTGGCGGAAGTGGTAAAGATCAGGCTCCACAACACGATGGCGGCGACGACCAGCAGAACGATCTTGATCCAGTCGTAGGATAAAAAGATATTCAAGCGTTTTTTGGTGATTTTCGCGTCCATAGTTTTCCTTTTTAAGGAACCGGCGGAACGGATCCTCCGGCGCCTCTTCCCCGTTTCATTTTATAAAATCTTTGTGTGCGGGATATGTCCGTTTTGTGTAGGTTGCTTAAACTTTCGCTTCGCCCTTTGTCCGTTATCTTTTCGGTTTCATGGTCGGGAAGAGAATGACGTCGCGGATCGTCGAGCTGTCCGTGAGCAGCATCACCAGCCGGTCGAGTCCCAGCCCCAGCCCGCCCGTGGGCGGAAGGCCGTATTCGAGAGCGTTGATGAAGTCCTCGTCCACCTGCGCGTCAAGGTTGCCCGCCGCGCGCTTCGCCTGCACCTGTTTGAGCATTCTCTGTTTCTGGTCGATGGGATCGTTGAGCTCCGAGAAGGCGTTGCCGTATTCGTGGCCGCAGATGAAATACTCGAATCGCTGCGTGAAGGCCGGATCGGAGACTTTACGCTTGGCGAGAGGGGAATTTTCCACCGGATAGTCGTAGATGATCGTCGGCTGCACGAGCTTGTCCTCGACGAACGCGTCGAAGAAATCGAGGAGCACGTGCCCCTTCGTCGATTCCTCGCCGTGGGTAAGCTCCACGCCCTTCTCTTTCGCCGCTCTTCTCGCGTCCTCGTCCGTCGCCCAGTCGGCGTATTTTACGCCCGCGTATTTTTCCACCGCTTCCGTCATCGTCAGGCGCGACCAGTCGCCCATGCGGATCTGCGTGCCCTGATAGGTGATGTCGAGCGTGCCGCGCACCTTTTTCGTCACCGTCTTATACAGGTCTTCGATGAGATCCATCATATCGAAATAGTCGCTGTACGCCTGGTACATCTCGATCGAGGTAAACTCGGGGTTATGGAAGGCGTCCATGCCTTCGTTGCGGAAGATACGCCCCACTTCGTAGACCTTGTCCATGCCGCCCACGATCAGGCGTTTTAAAAACAGCTCCGTCTCGATGCGCATATACATATCGATGTCGAGCGCGTTATGATGCGTCTTGAACGGGCGGGCGTCCGCGCCGATTTCCAGCGTCAACAGCACGGGCGTGTCCACTTCCAGATACCCCTTCGCGTCGAGATAGGCCCGGATCTCTTTGAGGATTTTCGACCGGGCGACGAAGGTGTCTTTAACGTCCCGGTTCATGATCAGATCGAGATGGCGAAGCCGGTATTTGAGGTCCTGATTTTGCAGGCCGTTATACTTTTCCGGCAGGGGCAGGAGGGCTTTGGAGAGCATGACGAGTTCGGTGACGTGCACCGTGACTTCGCCCGTCTGCGTCTTGAAAACAAAGCCTTTAAAACCGACGACGTCGCCGATGTCGTAATCTTTTTTATAGGAGAGATAATTTTCCTCGCCGACGTCCTGGCGGGTGACGTAGATCTGGATCGAGCCGCTCCTGTCCGCGACGTGCGAAAAGGAGGCTTTGCCCATGATCCGGCGGGACATCATGCGCCCCGCCATCGAGACCGTCTTGCCCTCGTACGCTTCAAAATCGTTTTTCAGGGCCGCGGAATCCGCGTTCACCTCGTATTTTACCTGCTCGTAAGGGTTTTTGCCCTCCGTTTGCAGTTTTTGCAGCTTTTCGCGGCGGATCTTCGCCTGCTCGATCAACGCTTCTTCTTCCTCTGTCTCCGGCGTCTGTGCGGGGGTGACTTTCTGTTCTTCCATGTTTTTAAGTATCCTTGTCTAAGATTTTAAGTATCCTCTGATCTTTCGCCGGCCGCCCCGTCCGCCGTTGTTCGACGGACGGGGCGGCGCGCAAAAAAGACTTTAAAAACCCGGCGCTCAGCTGATCTCGACGATCTTCAATTTATAGGAACCGTCGGGAGCGCTGATGACGATTTCGTCGCCGACCTTGTGCTTTAAGAGCGCCGCGCCGACGGGGGACTCGTTGGAGATTTTATTCTGCATCGCGTCCGACTCGGTGGTGCCCGTGATCTCGTAGGTCTGGTATTCCTCGAATTCGTCGTCGTACACCTTTACCCTGGAACCGATGTGCACGAAGGACGTATCGTCGTTTTCTTCGATGATCTTCGCGTTCTTGATCTTGTAGTCGAGTTCGACGATCTCGCCTTCGTTCGCCGACTGCTCGTTGCGGGCCGCGTCGTATTCGGCGTTCTCCGACAGATCCCCGTGGCTTCTCGCTTCCGAGATACGCTCGATGATCTCCTGACGTTTGGTCGTCTGTAAAAATTTCAGACGTTCCACAGCTTCATCATACCCTTTTTGTGTCATAAAAAATTGATCGGCCATAAAAATACCTCCGTTTATGGTGCATACTGTTCGTTCCGGCCGCGGGGCGGAAATGAGATTTTTTTCCGCAAAAAAACCCGTTCGCCTTACGGAACGTTAAAAATACAACCGTGACTTCTCGCTTGCGGAAGCCACGGCATCATTTTTCCATTGTTTCTATTATACTGTATTTTTTCGCGTTTGTCAATAAAAAACTCCGCCCTTACGACTTAAAAAACAAAAGAATCGACGCGAAAACCGTCTTTTTTCTTCCTTTTTTCGCCGTTTTCTCCGCGTTTCCCCGTCCTTTTCCTGCGACGCGGCAGAAAAATATAAGAGAAAAAAGAATAAATATGCGAAGATATAAAAATAAACGCATACCTGTTCCGTTCTTCTATTTAAAATATGAGTAATTATTTCAGATTATTCATAAAATGCAGAATCCGGTCGAAGGCTTCGGAGAGCGCGGTCATGCCCGTGGCGTAAGAGACGCGGACGTGATCGGCGCCGAAAGAGCCGAAGGCGGAGCCGGGCACGACGGCGACCTTTTCTTCCCGCAAGAGGCGCGCGGCAAACTCCTCGCCGCCTAATCCGCTCCCTGTGACGGAGGGGAAGGCGTAAAACGCGCCCTTAGGCTCGAAACAGGAGAGGCCGGCTTCGCGCAAAGAATGCAGGACGAAGCGACGGCGTTTGTCGTAGGAATCCCGCATTTCCGCGACGGCGGAAAAGTTGTCGGAAAAGCCGTCCTTCAAGGCTTCGATCGCCGCGTACTGGGACATGATCGGGGCGCAGAGGATCGAGTACTGGTGGATCTTGAACATCGCCTCGTCGACCGCCGCGGGCGCGCAGGCGAACCCCATGCGCCAGCCGGTCATGGCGAAGGCTTTGGAGAAGCCGCCCACGTACACCGTCCGCTCTTTCATGCCGGGCAGCGACGCGACGGAAATATGCGTTTGGCCGTAAGTCAGTTCGGCGTAGATCTCGTCGGAAATGACGAGGAGGTCGTGCCCGATCGCGACCTTAGCGATCTCTTCGAGGGCGGCCTGTTCGGTGATCGCGCCCGTCGGGTTATTGGGATAGGTGAGGATCAGGATCTTCGTCTTTTCGGTGATCGCCGCTTCCAGCGCCTCGGCCGTGACGACGAAGCCGTTTTCTTCCGTACATCGGACGGGTACGGGCACGCCGTCGGAAAGGAGCACGCAGGGGGCGTAGGAGACGTAGGAGGGATCGGGGATCAGGACCTCGTCGCCCGCCTCCACGCAGGCGCGCAGGGCGAGGTCGATCGCCTCGCTGGCGCCGACGGCGACGAGGATATGCGCGGGATCGAAGGAGAGCGAAAACCGCGTTTCGAGGTAGCGGGCGATGAGCTTGGTGAGCGCGGGCATGCCGCGGTTGGCCGTGTATTGGGTGTTGCCGCGTTGGAGGGAGGAGATGGCGGCGGAGCGGATCGGCCAGGGCGTGACGAAATCGGGCTCCCCCACCCCGAGCGAGATCGCGCCTTCCGTTTCGCGGACGACGTCGAAAAATTTGCGGATACCGCTCGGCTGTAAAAGTTTGGCTTTCCGGTTGACGAAATCGCGCATGGCGGCCGTCCTTTACGGCTGGACGGACAGGCGTTTGTCCGCGTCCGTACGCTCGGTGAGCGAGCCTTCGATCTTATATTTTTTCAAAATGAAGTGGGTGGCGGTGCTGAGCACGCCTTCGAACGTGGAGATGCGTTCGGAGACGAACCGGGCCACCTTTTGCAGGGACGCGCCCTCGATGAATACGGCCAGGTCGTAGCCGCCGCTCATCAGATACACGCCCGTCACTTCCGCAAAAGCCGCGATCTGGCGGGCGATCCCGTCGAAGCCCTCGCCCTTTTTGGGGGTGACTTTGACCTCGATGAGCGCCTCCACCGACGATTCGTCGGCGAGTTCGCTGTTGACGATGGCGGTGTATTTGACGATCAGGCCCGTTTCCTCCATTTTACGGATACAGGCTTTGACGACGGATTCCTCCTCGCCGAGCATGGCCGCGATCCTGGAAGGCGCAAAGCGCGCGTCCTCGGATAAAATATCGAGTATACCTTTTTCGAGTGCCGTCATATCGTCTCCTTTTCTCCCGCGGGGCGTTCCCTCACAGGACGATGTTTTCGAGAAATAACTGATCGTATTCAAACGTTTCCACAAAATCGCGGGGCACGAACTTGACGTGATTGAACTTCGCGAAATTGAAAACGTGCGTCTTTAACAGTACGGGCGTGGGAACGTCCAGCTCGTGGCAGATGTCCGAGAGATACTCGAAAAAGTGCGAGTAGGTCATTCGTTCCTCGTTTTCGTAAACGAATTGCTTTTGAATTTTTCCTTCCGTGAGGAGTTTTGCCCAGATTTTCATAGTACCATTATACAGGAAACGCGCGAAAAAGTAAACAAAAATCTTTCAAAAATTCTTTTGGGCGAGGATCTTTTCCATCTTTTTTTCGGACATAATCTCGTGCGTGACAAAGTTTCCGTTATAAAAAAGACTGTACGAAGTGAACGGCGCGGGCGCGTTCTGCGCTTCCTCCGCCGATCCGAGCAGGATCGTCCGTAAAGGGATCCCCCGCTCGTTCGCAAACTCCTCCGCGAGCGGCACGTATTTCGCCGTGAAGGGGCACTGCTTCGTATAGTACAGCTCGAAGCCCCGCTCGTGCGGCGTCTGCGTTTTGAGTCCGGCTTTAAAGCGCGGCTTTGCCGCCTTTTCGTCGAAGGGGAGATACAGCAGCTCGAAATAGGGCTCGGCCGCGTCGGCGAAGCGGAAGCCCTTATGTCTGAGATAGCCGGGATCGGAAAGGAAAGACTGTTTTTTGGGGGACGAAAGTACAGCAAGACCCTTTTTTTCCTTCGCTTTGCTGTCCTTCACGCACTCGTCGAAAAGAAGATTGGCGTTGCCCTGGCCTTTATACTGACCGGAAACCCAGAAACAGTCGATATACATATATCCCTCGGCTTCGATCGGCGCCCAGGCTTTCTCGGCGGGGATATATTCGATGAAGCATTTGCCGCGCACGTCGCCTTTTTTAAAGATGAGCCCGTCGTCGAGGCGCTCCGCCAGCCACTGTTTTTTCGCGGCGACCTGGCAGTCCTTATTGTTGGAGATCGCGCAGCAGATATGTTCCGTTTCGAGGTTTTCTTTGGTGAGCGTGATGATTTTCATAACATTTTTTTCCTTATAAAAAATTTAGCGGAAGAGTTTTTTCGACTCTTCCGCCGCTATAAGCTATGCTTATTTATTGAACATGATTTTTTCGTTGTCGAACATCTTCGCCAGACCGAACGCCATCAGTACGGAAACCACGATATTGGCGCCGATGGTGATGAGGACGTTGACGGGGGACGCCGCGAAGGAGAAGATTCCGTTCATGGCGCGCGCGCTGTTGTAGAGGGGAATGAGATACCAGAAATGGGAGCCCGCCGCGCCCGAAGTGAACATCGTGCTCACGCCCAGGAGCATGACGAGGATCATCAAGGGGCCGATCATGTTCGTCGCTTCCTTGACGCTCTTGGCGAGCGCGGAGACGACGGAGATCAGCGCGACGATGATGAGCACGGAGGAAAGGATAATGCCCAGGAGCATCACGTAGTCGCTCGCCGCGTATACGGCCGCGTCGATTCCGCTCATGCCGCCCATCAGTTTGGGCAGGGAGAGAATGAGCCCCAAAAAGCTGCAAAGGCCGCTGATGAGGGATAGCACGCTCAGCGAAATGATCTTTCCGACGGCGATATGACTGCGCTTGACCGGCGTGACGAGCATCGTCGCGAACGTGCCCCGTTCCTTTTCGCCCGCGATCGATTCGGGCGCGACCGCCATACAGCCCGAAAAGAGGAACATCAGCACCAGCATGGGCGCGATCATCGAGAAGATCTGGCCCGTGATGTCCTTTTCGGACGCGAGATCCTGCGTATCGGCGAGGAAGAAGGGCGTCACCTCCTGTTGTAGCGTCGAGAGCACCGTCGTAAACAGCGCGTACGCCTGCGCGCCTTCCGTGCGCACCGTGTTGTAGTACATCTCTACGGTCGGAAGCTGCGTGGACGTACCGTTTTTCACCGCTTCGTACTGCGCCTCGAAGTTTTCGGGGAAGACGACGAGCAAATCTTCTTTCTGATCGGCTACTTTCGTTTTGATTTCCTCTTGTTCCTCGGCGGAAATCGCGGTCAAAGAAATTTTTTCTTCGGGCTCGAATACTGCCTGGAAGGAAGCGGGCATATTGACCGTATAGATGCGGTAAACGTAATTTTCGTCCGTACCGCCGATTTTGGAAAAGATGCCCTGGCCGAGAAGGGAATAAATGATATAGATGAGCACGCCGGGGAGAATGAGCGCCAAAACCAGACGCTTATCTTTGAAAAAGCGCGCGAACTCCTTTTTCATGATCGTCCAGATATTTTTCATATATTCGCTCCTCCTTTCGCGGCCGCGTAAATATCGAAGAACACGTCTTCGAGGTTCTTTTCTTTGGTCAGATGGGCGACCGTGTCCTCCACCGCCATTCTGCCGTCGATGATGACGCCCACGCGATCGCAGATTTTTTCCACGAGCGAGAAAATATGGGTGGAAAGGAGGATCGTCTTGCCCTCGTTTTTCAATTCCACCAAAAAATCCGTCACCGATTTCGCCGTCAATACGTCGAGACCGTTGGTCGGCTCGTCGAAAATGATAAATTCGGGATCGTGCACCAGGGATACGGCGATCGAAGTCTTTTGCTTCATACCCGTGGACAGATCCGCGATCTTCGTCTCAGCGAACTTATCGATCCCGAATCTCGAAAAGAGCATTTTTTTGCGCTCGTCCCTTACCTGGGGGGAGATGTTCTGCAATTCGCTGAAAAAATCGAAGATGTAGCTCGGGGTGAAAAAGTCGTCCGGTTTGAGTTCGCTCGTCAGAAATCCGATCTGCGCGCGCACTTTGTCCGGCTGTTTGGCGATGCTGAACCCGTTGATCGTCGCGTCGCCAAAGTCCGGCTTGATCAGCGTCGCCAGCATACGCAACGTCGTGGTCTTGCCCGCGCCGTTGGGACCGAGCAGGCCGTAGATCTCGCCGCGCTTGGCGCGGAAAGAAAGCCCGTTTACGGCGACCTTTTCCGTGAGCGGCGTCTTTTCGATCTTGCGCTGCTTTCTGGACAGTTTAAAGGTTTTTTTCAGATCGGAGGCGACGAGAACGTCGTCCGTCCGCGTTTCCCCCGCCTGCGGCGGCTGCGCCCCGACGACCTCCGAAAAGGGTTCCGCCGAAGCGTCAAATTGAGTGTTTTCCATAAGAGCTCCTTATAGTATTTTGGTTGAGACCGAGTCTGCTCCTTCGTCTTGGGGGACGGGGATTTTTTCGTGCCGCTCCGCTGCGGAGCGGCCGCAAGGGGATTCCTCCGCACTCCCCTTGAAATTCTTGTCGGAGAAAAAGTCGTTCACCGTCTTTAAAAAGGCTTGGAACGTGTTCGCGTTCAGCGAATAGATGACCGTCTGCGCCCGCCGCTTCGTCTCTACCAGTTCCGCCGCTTTGAGCACGGACAGGTGGTGGGAAACGGTCGCCCGGGTGAGTCGGAAGCGGTCCGCGATTTCTCCCGCGCTCAAAGCCCGGCGGTTCAGCATCGCCAGGATCTCCCGCCGCGTTTTATCGCTCATCGCTTCCCATACGTCGCGCAACTCCCCGTTCCTCCTTCCTCTTTGCCTTTATTCGGATAACAGTCCGCATGTGCTTTTATATTTATTTGATATTAAAATAATATCATAAGAATTTCAGTTTGTCAACAGATTTTAACGAAGTGCGGAAAAATTTTTTCGCGGCCCTTATGTTTATTTAGATAACAGTCTAAATACTCTTTTATCATATCACAGCCGAACGCGGTTGTCAAGCGTTTGGAAGCATATTCCGGCGGCGGAGTGGAGGGAAGAAAAGGAGAGGCGTGAGGAAAAGAAGGAAGACAGGCAGGCATAAACGGGCGGGCGCGTCCATAGAATAAAGGGAAGGCGGAAGAGGGCGGCGGAGGAGAATCGACAAAATAAGACAAATTTCCCGCCGACTCCCGATTTCTCGACCGATAAAATTTGATAGCATTGAGGTATCGAATGAAAATAATCTGTTTTAAGGCAAAACGTTTCCTGGGCGGCGTGGGCCTTCTCGCTTTGACGCTGGCCGTGATGTTCGTCATGCGCGAGGTAGGCGCGTATGCGGTGAATACGATTACGACCGCGCGTTCGCTGCCTATTTATTCGGTGGAGAAGGAGGAGAAAAAGATCTCCATTTCCTTCGACTGCGCATGGGGTACGGAGCACACGGACGCGCTCTTGACGGCGATGGAGCAAAACGATGTGCGCTGCACCTTTTTTATGGTGCAATTCTGGACGGAGAAGTATCCCGAATACGTGAAAAAGATCGACGAGGCGGGACACGAGATCGGCACGCACAGCAAGACGCACTCTTACATGAGCAAGCAGAGCGAAAGCGAGATCCGCGAAGAGCTCGCCTCCTCGTCCGCGGCGATCACCGCGGTGACGGGCAAGAAGGTGGATCTGTTCCGGCCGCCCTACGGCGACTATGACAATCTGCTCATCGACACCGCCAATTCCATGAACATCTATCCCATTCAATGGGACGTGGATTCTCTGGACTGGAAGAATCTTTCCGCGACGGACATCGCGATGCGCATCATCAACGGCGTCAAGCCCGGCTCGATCATTCTCTGCCACAACAACGGCCTGCATACGGCGGAGGCGCTGCCGCTCGTTTTTTCGACGCTCAAAAACCGCGGCTATGAATTCGTGCCCATCGGGGAACTCATCTACCGCGAGAATTACGTCATCGATTCGGCGGGCAAACAACACCCCGCGGAAGCGAAATGACGGATACGGGTATTTGACGAAAGGAAGCAAAGGGAAAAAGAGCCGCCCGGGGAAAAGGGCCTTGAAACAGATTATTTTCATTCGATACGCATGCAAAGAAAAACAAAATCGGAGGTTTTTATGAATTACGTAGCAGAAAAAAACAATAAGGTTTACATCATGGGCGAAATCGTGAGCGACGCGGTATTCTCGCACGAAGTGTACGGGGAGGGCTTTTATGAATTTTTCGTGCGCGTAATGCGTCTTTCGGGACAGGCGGATATTCTTCCGATCACCGTTTCCGAGCGGCTGATCGAAGGCTCGGAATTGAAGCGCGGCTCCAATATCTGCGCTTTGGGGCAGTTCCGCAGCTACAATAAACTCGAAAGCGGGAAATCGAGACTCATGCTGACGGTGTTCGTGCGCGAGATTCTCGAAGAGATCCCCGGTAAAAATCCCAACAGTATTCTGCTGAGCGGCTATATCTGCAAGCCGCCCGTCTACCGCACCACCCCGTTCAACCGCGAAATCGCGGACATTCTCATCGCGGTCAACCGCGCCTATAACAAATCCGATTATATTCCCTGCATCGCGTGGGGCAGAAACGCCCGCTTCGTCAAAAATCTCGGCGTGGGCGATAAAGTGGCTATTTCCGGCCGGATCCAGAGCCGGGAATATCAGAAACGGCTCTCCGAGACGGAAACCAAGACGATGACCGCTTACGAAGTCTCCGTTTCCAAGCTCGCGGCCTTCGACAACGCCGAGGATTTCGACATCGACAGCGAGTTCGATCTCTATACCCTGCAAAGCTCCGCCGCGGCCGATCAGAACGCGCAGATGAGCGACAGTATCGTATAAAAAAGCACGTTATCGAAGAAACGAAAAATATGGAAAATTTTATTTCGCCCGGACGCAAAAATAATCGCGTCCGGGCGAAAGTTTTTACTTGACAAATGTGTTGGAAAAGTGATATTATGATAAAAATAAGTGTAAGAACGCAGGAAAAAGATCCGAAACGACGCTCCTTTGCAAACCAAGACTATTCGAAAATAAAGAAGATTTCTTTGTTTCCGCACTTCCCGGTCGGCTTTTGCAAGGGACTTTTTTCGGGCTTTTAAGAAAAAATCCATACATAGGAGAAGTCTTTATGGAAAACGTGGAAAACACACCCGCCAAAAGCGATCTTGTGCTCGACGTCGACGAGAATCCCCGGAAAAAATCCCAGTGGATCATGCTCTCGATTCAGCACATTCTCGCCATGTTCGTCGCCTGCATCACCGTTCCCCTGCTCGTGGGCACCTCCATTCCCGCCACGATCATTTCCGCGGGTATCGGCACGCTGATCTACATCTTCTGCACTCAAAAGAAGTCGCCGGTCGTGCTCGCCAGTTCGTTCGCCTACATCAGTTCGATGGTGACGGCGTTTACGCTGGACGCGAACCCCGCCGACGGCGCGACGGGCAACTACGCGGCGCTCGCCATCGGCATGCTCATCGTCGGCGCGATCTACGTCGTCGTCGCCCTGATCATCAAAAAGGTCGGCACCAAATGGCTGTTCAAGCTCCTGCCCACGATCGTCGTCGGGCCCGTGATCATGGTCATCGGTCTGGGGCTCGCCGGCTCCGCGGTTTCCAACCTCACCAGCTCCGGCGGCAGTTACAACCTCCTCGCCGTACTCTGCGGGATCGTGGCGATGGCCGTCACCGCCCTCACCGCCTATTACGGGAAAAAGATGTTCTCGCTCATTCCCTTCGTCATCGGCATGGCGAGCGGCTACGTCCTGGCTCTTGTCATCACCCTCATCGGGTATTACGGCTTCGACTGGCAGTACGCGCAGATCATCAACTTCGCGCCCGTCGTCGATAACTTCAAGGAAATTTCCGTGAAGAGCTTTATCGGTTACGACTGCTTCGCTTTCCTCCAATGGAACAACGGCACCTTCGCTCCGAGCCAGATCGTCACCGTCGTCATGGCCTTCGCGCCCGTCGCGTTCGTCACGATCTGCGAGCACATCGGCGATCATCTCAACCTCTCCGGCATCATTCACAAGGATCTTTTGAAGGATCCCGGACTCACCCGCACCCTGATCGGCGACGGCGTGGCGACTGCCGTTTCGGGCGGCTTATGCGGCTGCGCGAACACGACTTACGGCGAGAACGTCGCGGTCGTCGGCGTCACGAAGATCGCGTCCGTGAACGTCATCATTTTGGCTTCGATTCTGACGATCATTCTCGGGTTCATCAGTCCGATCATGTGCGTCGTCGAGACGATCCCCGCCTGCGTGACCGGCGGCGTCTCCCTGATTCTCTACGGCTTCATCGCTTCTTCCGGCGTCAAGATGCTGATCAACGAGCATATCGATTTCGGCAGGACGAGAAATATTTTCATCGCGGCCGTGATTCTCGTCGCGGGGATCGGCGGCTTGCAGATCGTCATTCCCGTCGGTTCGCAGAGCATCACCATCACCTCCACGGCGGTGGCGATGATCCTCGGCATCGTGCTCAACCTGATCCTCAAAGATAAGGACGCGGGCAAGGAGATCGAGCGCGCGGAAGCCGCGATCGACGCGGAACAGGCGGAGAAAGAAAATCAAAGCGCGAAAAAGACGGAAGAATAAAATTTCCGGCTTCGCATTTGGGATTTATAAAAAGTTACGCCCCGCCGGATTGCCCGGCGGGGCGTCTGTTTGCCCGGAGCATTGGCAGACGAAATGAAAGGCTTCTCAGGTTCCCTGATAACCGTAAACGATAGAAGGGCCAGAGTAACCGCTCCAATTCTCCATCCACTGTTCGGGAAACCGGTCTTTTTCAAAAAAGACATAGACAGTCTGTTCTTTTGTCCAGTTGTAAAAAATATTATATCCCATGATTTGAACATTGCGGGGAATGACGATGCTTTTGATACCTTTGCAGTTGGCAAAGGCTCGTTCTTCGATCTGGATAACCGCTTGCGGGATAGTAAAGTCCGTAAGAGACGTACAATTTCCAAAACAAAAGTAGCCGATTTTTTGCAATTTGCTCGTTGCGGAAATATTTATGGTTTTCAGGCTCGCACAATCGTAAAAAGTGTAGCTTGACAGTTCTGTGACTGTATCGGGTAACGTAAAGGATGAGAGGGCGATACACCCTTCAAACGCTTCATTCCCGATGACTTGAAGCTGAGAGGTTTCGGAAATTTGTACTTCCGTTAAGGCAGTACAATAGTAGAAACTGCTTTCCCCGAGCGTTGTGACTCCTGCGGGAATTGCGATCTTTTCGAGACCGGAATAAGAAAATACGCCGGGTTCGATTATTTTCAGACTGTTGGGAAGGGTGACGGCGGCGAGACTTGCACAAGAATGGAACGCGGCGCTTCCGATTCTCTTAACACCTTCGGGAAAGGTGACGGTGGTGAGGTTTGTGCATTGTGCAAAGGCCGCAACGCCGATTCGTTCCACGCCTTGGGGAAGATATATGAATTTGAGGTTTTTGCAATTTTCGAAAGCGGATTTCCAAATTTCTTTGACGCCCAAGGGAACGGCATAGGTTGCGTTCTTTTTAGACGGGAGATAGTAGGTCAGTTTTTCTCCCGATTTATCGAAGAGGACGTTGTCTTTTGTCGAAAAATGGAGACTGTTTTCGGGCGCAGTGAGTTCTTCGATTCCGTCCGTGCGCGGGAGATTCACCTCTTCGACAATCGGCGAAAGTTCCACTTTTTTCAGGTACAGAGAAGAGAAGCAACTGGCTTCCAATACGGGCAGATACTCCTCGTCTCCGCGCGCTTTATAGTAAGCGGGGAGAATCAGTTCTTCGCCTATGTCTGTCCCGCCGGAGGCTATGTAATATTTTTCGTTTTTAGAAAGTTCGTAGGTGATCGTACCTTCGTAAAGAGTGGCGCCGCAATGGTCGCAGACGTTCTCGCCGTAAACGTTCTGGGTGAGACAGTGGCAATTTTCCGCCGAGAACGCGGCGGGTTTGTCCGGTTCGTCTTTGCAGGCCGCGAGTCCGCCGGCAAGCGCGCCGAGCATACCAAGCGACAAAAGAGTAAGCAATACTTTTTTCATAAGGATCTCCTGAATAATCGTTTGTTCCATTATAAATCAACCCGAGACAAAAATCAAGGGAAAAACAGAAAACTCCCCGCGAAAACGGGGAGAAATGCGGGCTGCGGGGCGCGTCACATGACGACGATGTCCATCGCTTTGAATTGTTCTTTGAGGGATTCGGGGAAGGATTCGTCCGTGATGAGCACGTTGATATCCTCGGGGCGCGCGAAGGTGTAGGGCATGATTTTGCCGATCTTGGAACTGTCGAGCATCATATAGAGGAATTTCGCCTTTTTGCGCACCAGTTTCAAAAGGTCGGCTTCGATCTGCGAACCGCAGGAAAAGCCGTTTTCGGAGGTGAACGCCGACGCGGAGATGATCGCCAGCTCAAAGTTGGTGTCGGTGAAATAGAGAGACGCCATCGGCGAAGCGGTGGAGAGGTTCTCCTTGATCAGCTGGCCGCCCAGAAGATTGATGGTGACGTTCTTTTTCTGCGCCAGTTCTTTGGCTACCGCGATCCCGTTTGTGAAAACGTTGCAGACCATGTCGGGGAGCTCTTTGGCGAGATAGAGCGCGGTGGTGCCGCCGTCGATGAAAATGGACGAGCCTTCGTCGACGAGCACCGCCGCTTTCTGCGCGATCTCGATCTTTTCGTCCGTGTGAATGGTCGTCTTTTTCGTGTACGGCTCGCCGGACGCTTTCTGCACTTCTTTGACCGACATCGCTCCGCCGCGCACGCGAATGATCTTGCCTTCCTCTTCGAGCTGGAAAAGATCCCGCCGCAGCGTCATCTGCGAAACGTTGGGAAAGTACTCTTCGAGCTGTTCCAGCGTCAGCTTGCCCCGCTTATCCAAAAGCTCGGCTATGTCTTCGATTCGTTCTCTTTTCATCGCGCCACTCTCCTTATCTTCCTTTCAGTATATATCAAATTTATCATAAAAATCACAAAAAATCAAGTAAATAACGAACGTTTTTCAAAAAAACTTTGTAAATTCTAACATAAAATGCGAAAAAACGGGCAGGGAAGGATATTTTTGCCGCCGTCAAATCATTTGCGTTTTTTGCGCGGGTATGGTATAATAAAGACGTATATATCTTTGCTGCGGAGCGCCGGGCGGCCCGGGAGAGAAAAATACGCGGGAGGAAATCGGAATGACCTTCGATTTTATGGACGACTTAGACGGATATTTCTGCGAAAAATACGCGAATTACGACCATATCTGTATCCTCAAAGGCTATGAAATGCCCAAAATGCAGACGACGGAGCGCCGGGAGGACGGTACGGACTATTCCTATACTCTGCCCGCCTCGACAATGCGTCTGGCGACGCAGAAAAATAAAGACATGCTCCTTGCCGAACTCAAAGGAAAGCTCACGGACACGACCTTTTCCTTTACCTTTACGCCGGTGGGGCTGTGGACGCGCGTCAAAGAGAGGTTTGAAAAGCGTACGTTCCGAAAATTGCTTCCCGTCGTGCTCGCGAGATACAACGCCACGGCGGAGGAAGCGGGAACGCGTCTTCAAATCGACGAATTTACCTGGAAGCGGATCTGTAAAGGCGCTTATCACCCGACGAAAAATCTCATCTTTTCGCTCGCGCTCGCCCTCTCGCTCTCTTTGGACGATACGCTCGATCTCCTCGCCGTGAGCGGCTTCGAGCTGGACTATTCCCTCGTCAAGGACACGGTGATCTCCTATCTTCTCGCGAAGAAGGTCTACAACGCCGAGATGGTGAAGGCCGCGCTCGCGGAATATAAAGTGACCAATCTCTTTATCAAGGAATTATAAAGAGGAAAGCGCGGCGGGCGGAGAAGGAACCGGAAAAATCCCTTTCAAACGGTTGCGTTTTTCGCTTCTTCGTGGTATAATAAAGCAAAACTGAATATTCCGAGTGAAAAAAGAGTATCCGTACCGAGGGAACGATTTGACAGAGAGGCCGCGCCGAAGGCTGAAAGCGCGCCGTGTGTTCTTTGGGGCGCGGGGAACGTGCGTTTTCGCGTGATCAGGACAGACCAATCCTCTGCGGCGGCCCCCGTTATCGGGCGAAACGAGGAAAAAGTTTCGGCTTTTTCGAAGTAAAGTGGAACAGCGTTTGACCGCGCCTTTATACTATATAGTATCGACTGTATGGCATAGAGGCGCTTTTTTGTCGCGCGGGCGGGCCGCGGGCGGTATATCAAGGTCAAGGAGACGTGAACATGTGGTTTAAAAAATTGCGGGCGGACATTGCCGCCGCGAAGCGGAACGATCCCGCGGCGAGGAACAAATTCGAGATCTTTCTCACCTATTCGGGCGTGCACGCGCTGTCTCATCACCGCTTTGCGAATTTTCTCTATCGGATCCATCTGAAACTTTTGGCGCGCATGGTCAGCCAGTGCTCCAAATTTTTCACGGGCATCGAGATTCACCCCGCGGCGAAGATCTATCCGGGGGTGTTCATCGACCACGGCTGCGGCGTCGTCATCGGCGAGACGGCGGAAGTACATACGGGCACCGTCATCTACCAGGGCGCGACGCTCGGCGGCAACGGCAAGGAGCACGGCAAGCGGCACCCGACGCTGATGGAGAACGTCACTGTCTCGGCGGGCGCGAAGATCCTCGGCGGCTTCATCGTCGGCGAGGGCGCGAAGATCGGCGCCGGCGCGGTCGTGCTCAAAGAAGTGCCGCCCTACGCGACGGTGGTCGGCGTGCCCGGCCGCGTCGTGCGTATCAACGGCGAGAAGGTGGAGGAACCCGATCTCGATCAGGATAAGACCGATCCCTACCAGACGGAGCTCGCCTCGCTCAAAGAACGGCTCGCGGCCCTCGAAAAACGGCTCGACGAAACAAAGTCGGGCGGGGATAAGAAAGTCGCGGAGAAAAAGACGGAAAAAGGGCAATAATAAAAAAGACGAATAGAAGAAGGAAACGAAGGACTATGAAAATTTACAATTCCCTGACCAAGAGAAAGGAAGACTTTCAGCCGCTCGAAGCGGGCAAGGTGAAAATGTACGCCTGCGGGATCACCGTTTCGGGCGAAGCGCATATCGGCCACGGCTATCAGGCGCTCATTTACGACATCATGAGAAAATACCTCGAAAAGCTCGGCTACCGGGTGACGTACGCCCGCAATTACACGGACGTGGACGACAAGATCATCGCCAAATCGAAGGAGACGGGGATTCCCGCCGACGTCTATGCCGCGGAGATGATCGAAAAGATCAACCGCGTCATGGAAGAACTGCACGTGGACGATCCGGATATCTGGCTGAAAGCGACGGACAACGTCGGCAACATCGTCGATTTTATTCAAAAGCTTATCGATAAGGGGCACGCCTACCCGACGAGGAAAGGGGACGTGTATTTCGACGTCGCCACCTATCCCGCCTACGGGCACTTGTCCCACCGTTCGGTGGAGGACGCGATGGACGGCGTGCGCGTCGAGAACGACGACGAGAAAAAGAACGCCTACGATTTCGCGCTCTGGAAGAGCGCGAAGCCGGGCGAGATCTGCTGGGATTCGCCCTGGGGCAAGGGGCGGCCGGGCTGGCACATCGAGTGCTCGGCGATGAACCACGCCGCGTTCGGCGATCAGATCGATCTGCACGGCGGCGGCCGGGATCTCATCTTTCCCCACCATGAAAACGAGATCGCGCAGACCGAAGCGCTCACGGGCAAACCGTTCGTCAAATACTGGACGCATAACGGACTCATCAAAGTCAACGGCCAGAAAATGAGCAAATCGCTCGGCAACAGCCTGCTGCTCTCCGAGCTTCTGGAAAAATATTCGGACGAGGCGATCAAATTCGCGCTCCTGCAAACCAATTACCGCAACGACATCAATATCACCGACGATTTGTTTCCCGACGCGGAAAAGCATATCTATGAATTTTACCGCGTCCTGGCGGCGGCGGACGAAGCCGCTCTTGCGCCGGACGACGCGGACAAGGCGTACGCGAAGAGAATCGACGAGGAATTCGACGGGTGCATGAGCGACGATTTCAACACCGCGCTCGCGTTAAGCAATCTTTTCGGCTATTTCAAAGAGCTCAAAAAATTCCTCGCCGACCGGGACGGCCGGGCGGCCGCGTGCGCCGCGCAGCTTCGGGAGACCTATTCCCTGCTCGGACTCTTTAAAAAGGACGCGAAAAGCTATGTGAAATGGTACGAGAGCAGGATTTCCTCGGGCGTGCCCGACGAAGTGACGGCGCTCGCCGAGGAACGCTGGGCGGCCCGGCTCGCCAAAGACTGGGCGAAAAGCGACGCTTTGCGCGCCAAACTCGCCGAACTCGGCTACACCGTCAAGGATAATAAGGACGGTTACGCGCTGACGAAAAATTAAATTTTATAAAATGCGCGGGGCAGGGCGGCGGCGAGCGGAAAATTCATCGTTCGGGAACCCGCCGCGGCGAAGGGAAGAAACGCGGGCGGCGAAGAAACCCGACGAAAACGTTTGACATTTTTTCCGCAGGTCTTTATAATAGAAACGAACGAAACAGGAGCGAAAAATAACGGCCTGATAAGGCGAAAAGGTAAAGCGATATGAAAGAATATACCAGCGAAAGTCTGAGAGAGATGTATCTGAATTTTTTCAAGGCGCGGGGGCATAAAGTCATTCCCTCGGCGTCTTTAATTCCCGAAAACGATCCGACGGTGCTGTTCACGACGGCGGGCATGCACCCGCTCGTGCCTTATCTCCTGGGCGAAAAACACCCGGCGGGCAAGCGGCTCGCCGACGTGCAGAAATGCGTGCGCACGGGAGACATAGACGACGTGGGCGACGAGCGCCACTGTACCTTTTTCGAGATGCTCGGCAACTGGTCGCTCGGCGACTATTTCAAAAAGGAAATGATCCCTTGGAGCTATGAATTTCTCACCGGCGACGAGGGGTTGGGGATCCCGTCCGACAAGCTGGCGGTGACGGTGTTCGGCGGCGACGAGACTCTGCCCCGCGACGACGAGGCGGCCGCGCTCTGGGAAGAGGCGGGCGTCAAAAAGGAAAATATCTATTTCATGCCCCGCGAAAACAACTGGTGGGGCCCCGCCGGACTCACCGGCCCCTGCGGTACGGATACGGAGATGTTCGTGATCCGCAAACCCAAATGCGGTCCGAACTGCAATCCCGACTGCTCCTGCGGCGCCTTTCTCGAAATCTGGAACGACGTCTTTATGCGCTTCAACAAACAGGCGGACGGCACGTATACCGAGCTTGAACAAAAGAACGTCGACACGGGCATGGGGTTAGAGCGCGCGCTCTGCGTGCTCAACGGCAAATCCAGCGTCTACGAAACGGATATTTTCGCGGACGCGATCGCCGCCATCTCGGCGCTGACCGGCCGCCTTTACGGCGAAAACGAGGAGACGACGCGCGCGTTCCGCGTCGTGCTCGACCACGTGCGCACCGCCGCCTTCATGATCGGCGACGAGAAGGGCATCGTCCCTTCCAATACCGACCAGGGCTATATCCTGCGCCGCATTATCCGCCGCGCCGTGCGTTACGGCCGCAAAATCGGCCTGCCCGAAGGCGGACTGCGCCGCATATCCGAAACCTTCGTCGAAAAATACAAAACGGTGTATCCCGAGCTCGATGTCAACCGCGCCAGAATCGCCGAGGAACTCGACAAGGAAGAGGCGAGATTTTCCAAAACCTTGCAGCAGGGCTTGAAAGAATTTGAAAAATGCGTCAATTCCATCGAAAGAAAGAACGCGTTTATGTCGGCCAAAGATCCCGCGTACGTGCCCGAAACGGTCATCGGCGGCAAGCAGGCCTTCCACCTCTACGACACCTACGGCTTCCCCGTCGAGATCACGGGCGAAATGGCCAAAGAACGCGGCTTCGGCGTCGATCTCGACGGCTATAACGCCGCTTTCGAGGAACACCAGAGCAAAAGCAAGGCGGGCAGCGAACAGAAATTTGCCTGCGGCCTCGCCGATCATAAAGAGGAGACTACGCGGCTGCACACCGCCACCCACCTCCTGCACGCGGCGCTCAAAAAGGTCTGTTCGGAGGAAATCAATCAGAAAGGCTCCAACATCACCGAGGAACGCCTCCGCTTCGATTTTAACTTCCCCCGCCCCATGACCGAAGCGGAGATCAAAGCCGTGGAGGACCTCGTCAACGAGAAAATCAAGGAAAACCTTCCCGTCGTGATGAAGGAACTCAGCCTCGAAGAAGCGAAGGCGGAGGGATTTACCGGCCTGTTTGAAAGCAAGTACGGCGAACGCGTCAAAACCTATTCGATCGGCGATTTTTCCAAAGAAATCTGCGGCGGTCCCCATGCCGAACGTACCGGCGAGCTCGGCCTCTTCAAAATTGTCAAGGAACAGAGCTGCGCTTCCGGGATCCGCCGTATCAAAGCCGTGCTCGTTCACGAATAAGCCTCTGTAAACGATTACATGCCTGATCGACAAAATTTTCTTTTTGTACGATGAAGCGCTGTAAACGATTTCATAACGATTTACACACCAGAAAAGGCAGGCCGGAATTTTCGGCTTGTCTTTTTCATGCCCGCCGCCGCTCCATGCCCGTTTTTCGTCCCCCTCGCGGCAATAAAACGAAAATGTATAAATATGCGGGGGGGGGGGCTTTTATAAGCTAAATAATTGATTTTTTATAGAAAAATTTTCCATTTTCTAAAAAAAATAAGCAAAAGGTATTTACAAATTTAAAAAAATGAGTTATAATATAGATAATATTAAGTCTCACTAATGAGAAGGAGTATTTCCGTGAAGTTGATGGAGTTATTGGAAGATATATCGGAGCTTGTCTACGTGGCGGATCCCGAAACATACGAAATGCTGTATCTCAATCAAACGGGACAGCAATTTTTCGGCGTAACGGAAAACGGTCTGGCGGGGAAGAAGTGTTATCAGGTATTGCAGGGGCGCGATGCTCCCTGCGAATTTTGTACGAATAAGGCTTTGCGGCCGGACAGCTTTTATACGTGGGAAAAATTCAATCCGATCACCAAGCGGACGTACATGCTCAAAGATAAGCTCATCAAGTGGGACGACGGGAACTATAAGCGCGTCGAAATCGCTTTCGACATCACCGATTTCCGTTTGAAGCAGGACAGTTTGAACGAGCGGCTGGAAACGGAGCGGGAATTGTTGGCGTGCGTGCGGGAACTAAGCTCGTCGACGCTGTTTCTCGAAGCGATGGAGCGGTCGATGCGGCTTTTGGGCGAATTTTTGAAATGCGACAGAATTTATATATTCGAGTTCGACGGCGAGGAGATGAGCAACACGCACGAATGGTGCGCCGAGGGCGTGGAGAAGGTGAAAGGCACGTTGCAGCGCCTGTCCCGCCGTCTGGTGCGCCGTTGGGAAGAGATTTTCGCGCGCAAGGAAAACGTCGTGATCCGCAATCTCGAAAATCTGCGCGAGAGCGATCCCGAAGAATACGAAACGCTGCACTGGCAGAAGATTCACAGTCTCGTCGCCGCGCCGTTATTTTCGGAAAACCGGCTCATCGGGTACTTGGGCGTAGACAATCCCCCGCCCGCGCAGATCGGAAAGATTCAGTTTTTGTTCAGCACCCTTTCCTATCTCTATGCCAACACGATCATGCGGCACCGCATTTACGAACAGATGAAGCGGCTGAGTTATTACGATTCCCTGACGGGACTGCATAACCGAAATTCCTATATCCAGGATCTCAAAAGTTTGCGGGAGGAAAAGCCGCGGGTGCTGGGCGTCGTGTTCGCGGACGTGAACGGGCTCAAAGAGATCAACGATACGTACGGGCACGAGCAGGGGGACGAGGTGCTGCGGTTCGTCGGCGAAAAGATCTCCGAATTATTCGGGGAATACCGGCGTTACCGTCTGGGCGGCGACGAGTTCCTCGCCCTTTGTCCGGGAATCGGTCGGGAGGACTTCGAGCGTCGGACCGCGGCGCTCAAAGAATCGCTGCTGCTGGAAAGCGTGCCCGCTGCGGCGGTGGGCGCGGCGTGGAGCGACGAGATCAAGGCGCTCAAAGACACGATCGGGCAGGCCGACAAGGATATGTATAAGGATAAACGCGTCTATCACGGCTACGAGTGCCGGTTCGGTGCCGAGGATTGAGCTACGCCGGAAGGAGGAAGAATTGGAAGAACAGCCTTACGCGGAGATCATCGCCCGCGAATTTGCGTTTTTGTTCGAGGCGGGTTTTACATACGAATATCTTTACGACAAGGGGAGCGACTCCTCGTGCGTCTACATTTACAGGTTTCGCAAAGGCAGGGACTTTTTCGATTTCCGGGCCGTTTCCGGAGGCGGGGGCGGGACCTGTGTCGCGTGCGTCGGCGGCGGGTATGTCTTTCCCGATTTCAAGCGTCGGCACAAGAAGCTGATCCGCGGCTTTATATGGAAGCATTTGTTCCGCGCCGCGTCCGCGGAGGAACGCTGGGCGTTCGCCGCCGAGCTGCTGCGCGCGGAGGCTGCGGACGGGAACCTCTTCGGGCTGCCGCTCGTGTAAGCGGAAAACTTTTTAAACGGGCAGTCGAATAAAAAATAGGAGCGTCGGGAATCCCGGCGCTTCGTTTTTTTTAATGAAGTTGTTTAAATGGCTTTTTTGCCGCGCAGATACGAAGCGATGATGCCGACGTCGCGCATGTCGGCGGGATTGAGCACCCGGAAATCGTACAGTCCGAGCGCCGCTTCCTTATGCCTGCCCCCGCCGACGCTGAAATCGCCGTAGAGCGGTTTGTCGTGGCCGGTGTAGGAATCGATGAGAGTGCCTACGCTGCCGCGCGGGAGGCCCTGTTTCACGTGCCCGTTGGTCGTGAGCACGATCAGGTCCATTTCCTCCGCCAGTTTATTGTCTATGTACTTGTCCATACCCCTTTTGCGTCCTCCTTCTTTTCTCTCCTGCAAATAGTTTACCACCGATTTGAAAAATTACAAGCGTACTGTGCCACTTTTTTTCCGTTTTTTACCAAATATTTTTTCGCCGCGTACCTGGTACCCCGTTTTTCCGTTTTTTTGCCGAAAAAAATTTTGCGAAAGGGGAGAAAAGAAGGTTTTGCACTTTCCCGAAAAAACTGCCTCAAAACAGTTTACAAGGGAAAAATTTTGTGATATAATTATAATCGGTATAAAAAGGGCTTCACTACAAAAACTGAAAATGTGAGTAATTCACAGACGTTTTTGAAGCGGCGGAAAGGAAGGCTTTGCGGGGGCGGAAAAGCTCCGGCGAGAGGGCCGGAAAGCCGCCCGCGGCAGCCTTTGAAATACGAAGTACGCCGGTTGCGGCGCAGTTTTGAAAATTCAACTTTATAAGGAGATTACCGATATGACCAACAACAAAAAAGTTCTCAAATTCGTCGAAGACAGCGCGGCGTTCGCCCAGCCGGACAAAATCGTCTGGATCGACGGCAGCGAGGCGCAGAGGGACGCGCTCCGCGCGGAAGCGGTCGCTTCCGGCGAGATTCTCAAACTCAACGAGGAGATTTATCCCGACTGCTATCTGCACAGAACGGCGGAAAACGACGTCGCCCGCGTGGAGGACAGAACTTTTATTTGCAGCCGCAAGGAAGAGGACGCTATGCCTCATTCCATCGTCAAATGGATGGATCCGGGCAAAGCGTATCAGATGGTGAACGAGATCGCGCGCGGCAAGATGAAAGGGCGCACGATGTACGTCATTCCCTATTCGATGGGCGTGGTCGGTTCTCCTTTCTCCAAGATCGGCATCGAAGTCACCGACTCCATCTACGTCGTTCTCAACATGGAAATCATGACGAGAGTGGGCACGATGTGCCTCGACGAGCTGGGCGAAAACGGAGATTTCGTCAAGGGCTTCCATTCTAAATGCGACGTCGATCCCGAGAAGAGATATATCATGCACTTCCCCGAGGACAACACGATCGTTTCCGTGAACTCCGCTTACGGCGGAAACGTGCTTCTGGGCAAGAAGTGCTTCGCGCTGCGTATCGCGACCTACCTCGGCAAGCAGGAAGGCTGGATGGCCGAGCACATGCTGATTCTCGGCTGCAAGCGGCCCCAGGACAAAGAGATCAAATATATCGCGGCGGCGTTCCCTTCGGCCTGCGGCAAGACCAATCTCGCCATGCTCATTCCTCCTCAGGAATATCTGGACGCGGGGTATGAGATCCAGACGGTCGGCGACGACATCGCGTGGATCCGCGTCGGCGAGGACGGCAGGCTTTGGGCGGCGAACCCCGAAAACGGCTTCTTCGGCGTCGCGCCCGGCACCAACGAACATTCCAACTACAACGCTCTGGCGGCGACGAAGAAAGGGACGATTTTCACCAACGTCGCTTACGATCCCGAGACGAACACGGTGTGGTGGGAGAAGCTGACGAAGGAAGCGCCCAAGCGCCTCATCGACTGGAAAGGCAACGAATGGACGCCGGAAACGAACGCGGACGGCAAGCACCCCGCGGCGCACCCCAACTCCCGGTTCACCGCTCCCGCGACCAACTGCCCCTGCATCTCGCCCGAATTCAATTCCAAAAAGGGCGTGCCCCTCTCCGCGATCATCTTCGGCGGCAGAAGAGCGACGACCACCCCGCTCGTCTATCAGTCCAGAGACTGGAACCACGGCACGTTCGTGGGTACGATCATGTCCTCCGAGACGACGGCGGCGGCTACCGGCGCGGTCGGCGTGCTGAGACACGATCCGATGGCGATGAAGCCTTTCATGGGCTATTCGGTGGATCAGTATTTCCAGCACTGGATCGACATGGGTAAAAAAGTGCCCGCCGACAAACAGCCCAAGATCTTCAACGTCAACTGGTTCCGTCAGGACGAGAAAGGCGAGTTTATGTGGCCCGGCTTCGGCGACAACATGAGAGTGCTCGACTGGATCCTCGACCGCTGCGAAGGCAAAGTGGACGCTCAGGAGACCGCGATCGGCTATGTGCCCTATGCGAAGGATATCAATATCAAGGGGACGGACGTCACGGAAGAGACGCTCGACAAACTGCTCTACGTAGACAAGACGCGCTGGGCGGCGGAAGCGGAAGAGATCGAAAAGTACTACGACGACAACTTCGGCGACAAACTTCCCAAAGAGATCCGCGAGAATCTCGAAGTGCTCAAAGAAAACTGCGCGAAATAATCGTTTGAGCGGATAAAGAAAGGTTAAAAAAGCGGAATACGAAAACATGTATTCCGCTTTCTTTATGTAGGAGGAAAGTATGTGGAAGAGAGAAGAGATCCGTATCCGCGATCCGTTCGTCCTGCCCGACAAAGCCGCGGGACTGTACTATTTATACGGCACCACCGCTTTGAGGGAGGGCGTGGACGCGGGCGATACTTTTTCCGCGTATACGAGCCGCGACCTTGAAACTTTCGATGGCCCGTTCACCGTCTTTGACGGCGGCAAAATCGGTTTTTGGTCGGATCGGGATTTCTGGGCGCCCGAGGTACATAAATACGAGGGCAGATACTATCTCTTGGGCAGTTTCAAAGCCGAAGGCAGACGCCGCGCCACGCAGATCCTTGTCGCCGATACGCCGCTCGGCCCTTTCGCGCCGCTCACGGATTCGCCGATCACGCCCCCGGACTGGGAATGTCTCGACGGTACGCTCTGGGTGGAGGACGGCACGCCTTATCTCGTGTTCTGCCACGAATGGGTGCAGACGGAAAACGGCGAGATGTGCGCCCTGCCGTTGACGCGCGACCTGAAAGCGCCCGCCGGGCCTGTCGTCCTGCTTTTTAAAGCGAGCGACGATCCCGCGGTCGATTCTTTCGCCGCGGGGGAGAAAAAGCATTGCCGGATCACGGACGGGCCTTTTTTGTTCCGCGAGGAGGGGAAACTGAAAATGATCTGGTCGAGCATGGCGGGCGGCAAATACGCCGTTTTGGAAGCGTCCGCGGACAGACTCACGGGCAAGTGGACGCACGGGGGCAGCCGGTTCGCCTTCGACGGCGGGCACGCGATGCTCTTCGAGGACTTCGGCGGCGTGCGCCGGATCTCCCTTCATCACCCCAACACGCCGCCCGAGGAACGGGCCGTGTTTTTGCCCTTCTGAAAAACAGGTAAAGGCTTACTCCTTGGAAGAGTCGGGCGTGGCGCGAAGTCACGTCTTTTCTCTTATTCGTTAGGTAATGTAAATATGTCTGCAAAAAGAAAAGAGCTCGACCTCGGGCGGGATCCCGTGGGAAAACTGATCGTGAAACTTGCCGTTCCCGCCGTGGTCGCGCAAGTCATCAATCTCCTCTATAACCTCGTCGATCGTATGTACGTCGGCGGAATGGAAGGAACGGGAACCGACGCGTTGGCGGGGCTGGGCGTCGCATTTCCGATCACCCTCATCGTCAGCGCGTTCAGCAGTTTAGTCGGAATGGGCGGCGCGCCGCTGGCGAGTATTTTTTTGGGGGAAAACCGGAAGGAAGAAGCGAACAAAGTTTTTAACGCGGGCGCGGTATTGCTCACATTCTTCGGAATGGTTCTCACCGTCGTCGTGCTCACGTGCGGCGACTCTCTCGTCCGGCTCTTCGGTGCGCCCGATTCAAGTTTCCGTTACGCCTCGGAATACTTGTTTATTTACGGAATCGGCACGATCTTTGTGATGTTTTCTCTGGGATTAAACCCGTTTATTACCGCGCAGGGGTATAGTTTCACGTCTATGCTTACGGTGGTCATCGGCGCGGCGCTCAACATTGCGCTGGATCCGCTCTTTATTTACGTATTCGATCTGGGCGTGCGCGGCGCGGCTCTCGCCACGATCCTTTCCCAAGGCGTTTCCGCCGTCTGGGTAACGGCGTTCTTTTTCCGCAAAAAATCGTCCTTTCGGTTCCGGCCCAAATATTTTCTTTTTCGGGCAAAAACAGTTTTTAAAATTCTCCTCTTAGGTCTTTCGCCGTTCGTTATGACCGCCACCGAAAGCGCGATTCAAATCGTCTTTAACGTCAATTTGACGCGCTGGTCGGGCGGAAACAGCGATTATACGGCGGCGCTGACGATCATGCTTTCCGCCGTGCAGATGACCTGCCTTCCGCTCAACGGGCTGGGTTCCGGCGTACAGCCCCTCGTCAGTTATAACTACGGCGCCGGGGATACCCAAAGAATCCGGCAAACCGTGAAAATCGTCACGATCATCGCGCTCTGTTGCAGCGTATCGGTCTGGCTTTTATCGTTGACCGTTCCGCAGGTTTACGGATATATTTTCAGCGCGGAGCCCTTGGTCATGGAAATCGTGAAAACGTATACCCCCTTCTTTATGATGGGAACGATTATGTTTTTTGCGCAGATGACGTTGCAGAACGTTTTTGTCGCGCTCAACCAGGCGAAAATTTCCATTTTCCTCGCCTGCCTGCGCAAAGTCATTCTGCTCATTCCCCTCTGTTTCGCGCTTCCTTATGCTTTTGGGACCGCCGGCGTATATTACAGCGAAGGGATCGCGGATATTACCGCCGGCATCGTTACGACCGTGTGTTTTTTCGCTATGCTGCCGAAGATCCTCAAAAAACGGGAAAACCAACTCGGAAAAAATTTATAAAAAGTACGTCCCGCAATTTTGCGGGAAGTATTTCCGTATACACGCTTTAAGGATAATCCCCCCGAGGCCTTACGGCTCCGGGGGGACTACCTATATGATAAGGGGGAAAATGATGAGCATATTTTAAGGTAAATCTCCTGAAAACTACCTTCATTTGATTTACAAGTATATTCTACAACATTTCGACAAAAAAGTAAAACATTTTCTCTAAATTTTTTTTAAAGAGCGAAATTTTTTATAAATGGGCAAAAAATGATAAAAATTAACATTTTCACATATTTTTCACAAAATAGACGAGATGAATTGTAAAATATATGTAAACTATGAACAAAAAGGAAACAAGCTGTCGGAGAGAACGTCGTTACATGATTTTGCAGAGCAGGCAGCATAAGACGACGGAAGCGAAATAGGAGAGGAGGGAGATGACGAGGGCGCCGGTGAATTTTTTGTGTTTGACTTCGGAAAAGTACACCGCGCCTATGTAGAAAACGGTCTCGGAGGAGCCGTAGGCGACGCAGGCGCAGCGCGCGGCGTAGCTGTCGGCGCCGTAACGGGTGAGAATATCCGAGAGCACGGCGGTGGAGCCGTTGCCCGAAAGCGGTTTGATGAGCACGAGCCGGGCGATCTCCTCGGGGATCCCCAGGCCTTTGAAGAGGGGCGCCAAAAGCTGCACGAGCTTGGCTTCCAGCCCGCTCACCTCGAAGAGCTTGGTCACCATCATCACCGCGGCGATGTAGGGAAATATGGACATGACGAGGGGGAGGGCGCCCTTGACGCCTTCGGTGAAGCTGTCGTAAACCCGGACTTTTTTGACGACGGCGAAAATAAAGGAGACGAGGAAAATGAGGGGAATGATGAGTGTGAAAAATTTCATGGTCTCACTCCCGCCCCCGTGATATTTGTTTTTTAAGAGGGAAGAAACCCTTTTTCTCCCGCTTCTTCGTTTTTTGCTTCCGTTCGCCGGTGCGGATAAAAATTTTGACGAGCAGAACGCCGAGCAGGGTGGAGAACGCGGTGGCGAGCATGGTGGGGAGAATGATGTCGGCCGCAGCGGCGCTGCCGGCAGCGATGCGCAGGGCGACGACGGAAGTGGGAATGAGCTGTAAGGAGGTGGCGTTGACGACGAAGAGCATGGAAGAGGAATAGTGCGCGTTTTTGTTTTTTTCGAGCAGCGTGGCCGCGCGGATCCCGTACGGCGTGGCCGCGCCGCCGATCCCTAAAAGATTGGTGGAGAGGTTCATGCCGATCGCGGAGAGCGCTTCCTCGTCGTCGGTTTTGAATAACTTTTTGCAAAGCGGCTTTAAAATTTTGGAGATCCCGCGCGCGACGCCGCTTTCCTCCCAAAGCCGCATGAGCCCCAGCCAGGCGGCGTACGAGGCGAGAAGCGCGACGCATAAAGTCGCGCTTTTGGTCGCGCCGTCGAGCAGCGCGGGCAGGAATCCCGCGGGATCGAGGATCAGGAGCACGGCCCCCGAAAGAATGAAAATAGCGGCGAAAACAGCATTCATACCCCTATTATATGCCCTTGTCCGCGCAAACATGACGCGCGGAACGCGCAAAAAGGCGCAAAAGTAATTTACATTTGGCGGCAAATGGTGTATAATATTTCCGTATAACAAAGAATCGGGAATTTCCGGGCAAGGAGAAAGACGGACTATGCAGCAGGAGAAAGAGAAATTTTATATCACGACGGCCATTACCTACACGTCGGGCAAACCGCATATCGGCAACACCTACGAAGCGGTGCTCGCGGACGCGATCGCGCGCTTCAAACGCAAGGAAGGCTTCGACGTATTTTTTCAGACGGGCACGGACGAACACGGCCAGAAAATAGAGGATAAAGCGAAAGCCGCGGGCGTCACGCCCAAACAGTATGTGGATAAAGTGGCGGGCGAGATCAAAGGGATCTGGGATCTCATGGGCGCTTCCTACGATAAGTTTATCCGCACCACCGACGAATATCACGAAAAACAAGTCGCGCAGATCTTCAAAAAATTCTACGATCAGGGGGATATTTATAAGGGATATTACGAGGGGCTGTACTGCACGCCCTGCGAATCCTTCTGGACGGAGAGCCAGCTCGCGGACGGCAAATGCCCGGACTGCGGCCGGGAGGTAAAGCCCGCTAAGGAAGAGGCCTACTTTTTCAAAATGGGCAAGTACGCCGACCGGCTCATCGAGCATATCAACGCCCATCCCGAATTTATTCAGCCCGTCTCCCGCAAGAACGAGATCATGAATAATTTCCTCCTGAAAGGCTTGCAGGATCTGTGCGTGTCGCGCACCTCCTTCACCTGGGGGATCCCCGTGGAGTTCGATAAAAAGCACGTCGTCTACGTCTGGCTGGACGCGCTCGCCAACTATATCACCGGCCTCGGCTTCGACGCGGCGGGAAATCACGGCGGAAATTATAAAAAGTACTGGCCTGCCGATCTGCACCTGATCGGCAAGGACATCATTCGTTTCCATACGATCTACTGGCCGATTTTCCTCATGGCGCTCGGCGAGCCGCTGCCCGAGCGGATTTTCGGCCACCCGTGGCTGCTGCAAGGGGACGGAAAGATGTCCAAATCCAAAGGCAACGTCATCTATGCGGACGACCTCGCGCGGCTCTTCGGGGTGGACGCGGTGCGCTATTTCGTGCTCCGCGAAATGCCCTTCGACAACGACGGGCAGATCTCCTGGGAGTTGGTGACGGAACGCTATAACGCCGATCTCGCCAACGTTCTGGGCAATCTCGTCAGCCGTACCGTGGCGATGATCGGCAAATATTTCGGCGGCGCCGTTTCCCGCTCCCTCGCGCCCGAGGAAGAACCGGACGCCGAGTTCAAAAAGACGGTGACGGGCGCCGTTTCCAAAGTGAAAGCGAAAGCGGATTCTTTGCATATCGCGGACGCGCTCGCGGAAATTTTCGCGCTGTTTCGTCGGGCGAATAAATACGTCGACGAAACCCTGCCCTGGTCGCTCGCCAAAGACGAGTCGAAAAAAGCGCGTCTCAACGACGTGCTCTATAACCTCGCCGAAGCCGTGCAGATCGGCGCCTCTCTTTTAAGCAGTTTTATGCCCGAAACTTCCGCGAAGATCCTTTCGGCGTTCGGCGGCGGGGAAAGAAGCCTCGACGAGTGCGGCAGATTCGGACTCAAAGACGAGGTTTCGGTCTCTTCCCTGCCCGCGCTGTTCGCGCGGCTCGATTTCAAGGCTTTGGAACCGGAGATCGAAAAGATCCGCGCGGCGCAGCTGGCGGAAACGGCCGCGGCGGGCGGCGCGGACAAAACCCCGGCGAAAGAAAGCGCCCCGGCAGAGGAAGAGGCGAGCGAAATCTCTATCGACGATTTTGCGAAGGTGCGCTTGCAGGTGGGGGAGATCGTCGCCTGCGAGAAGGTGCCCAAGTCCTCCAAACTCTTACACGAGACGGTGAAATTCGGCGACGTGACGCGTTCGGTGGTGTCGGGGATCGCCAGGCACTACACGCCCGAGGAAATGATCGGGAAAAAGGTGGTGTTCGTCACCAATTTAAAGCCCGTCAAGCTCTGCGGAATCCTTTCGGAAGGCATGATTTTGGCGGCGGAGGACGAGGACGGCACCCTTTCTCTCGTCGTCTCCGACAAAGCGGAACTCAAAGACGGCGCTTCCATTCGCTGAACCGCCGGAAGGGATTTTAAGATATGTTGATCGACGTGCACTGTCATCTGACAGACAAAAAATACGACGCCGTCGGCGGACTTACGGCCGTGCTCGGCAGAGCGAGGAATGCGGGCGTGACGCGCATGATCTGCGCGGGCTATGATCTCGACTCCTCGCGTCTGGCGGCGGAGCTCGCCGCGCGGGAAAAAGGCGTATATTTCTGCGCGGGATTCCAGCCGCAGGAGCTCGGCAAATACCGCGAAGGAGATCTCGATAAAATCCGCAAGCTGACGCAAAACGAAAAGTGCGTCGCGGTGGGCGAGATCGGGCTCGATTATCACTATCCCGACAATCCCGCCCGCGAGTTTCAAAAGGAGCTGTTCGCGGCGCAGCTCGCTCTGGCCGACGAGGCGGGGCTGCCCGTCGTCGTGCACAGCCGGGACGCGGCGGCGGATACGCTGGAACTGCTGCGCGCCAACCGCGCGCTTTTGAAACGGGGCGGGCTTTTGCACTGCTATTCGTACGCGGCGGAGCTGGTAAAAGATTTCGCGGACTTGGGATTTTATTTTTCCTTCGGCGGCACGTCCACTTACGAAAGCGCGCGCAAGGTGAAAGAGAGCGCTCGCAGGGTGCCCGCGGAACGGATTCTGTCGGAGACGGACAGCCCCTATCTCACGCCCGTGCCCCTGTGCGGCGTATTTCCCAACGAGCCCGAAAATATCCGATACGTCGTCGAAAATTTAGCGGTACTCCGCGAAGAAAAGGAGGAGGAGCTTGAAAAACGCATTTCCGGAAACGCGGAACGGCTGTTTTTCAGGCTGAAAGCATAAACCATCATGAGAAACGAAAAAAATAACGACCGGAACAACGAAAGAAACAACCGCCCGGCCCCGGGCGGCAACGCGGCGGGTGCCGCGAACGGCGGCAAGGGACAGGCAAAGCCTGCCGGCGAGCGCGGCGGCAGAGAATTCCGTCCGAAAAATTTTAATAACAATACCACTCCACAAAATAACAACAACCGCAAAAACGAACGCGGCGGCCGCGAAAAACCGCAAAACAACGGGGGCAGGGATAAGAACAACGCCGAGCCGAACCGCAAGGATACTTACGTCTATGCGCTCGACGGGAATTTGTACGTCAACCTCACCAACCGTTGTTCCAACGGCTGTCTGTTCTGCGTGCGCAACGAGCGCGCGAGCTATTACGGGAATTATCTATGGCTTCGCCACGGCGATCCCACGCCGGAAAAGGTGATCGCGGCGATAAACGGCATGGGGGAGCTCTCCAAATTCAAGGAAGTGGTGTTCTGCGGCTTCGGCGAGCCTACCTATAAGATCGCGGAAATGATCGCGGTGGCCGATTATGTGCACTCCAAAGGAGGCGTGATGCGGCTCAACACCAACGGTCAGGGCAATCTTATCAATAAACGGGACGTCACGGGGGAACTCAAAGGGAAGATAGACAAGATCAACATCTCCCTCAACGCGTCGAGCGCGGAAAAATATCAGCCCATCTGCCGTTCGATGTTCGGCGAGGCCGGATATACGGCGATGCTCGATTTCGCGCGGCTTTGTAAAAAGAACGGCATCGAGTGCTGGTTCTCGGTGGTGGACTGCATCGGCGAGGAAGAGGTGGCGGCCTGCAAACGCGTCGCCGACAGCGTGGGAATTCCCCTGCGCGTCCGCGCCTACATCGCGGATTCCTGAGAAGAGTCGCCTATGCGCACCCAACAAGCGACGGCGAAAGAGATCGCCGAATGGAAAAAGATCTTTGAAGAGTATCGGGGGAAATTGCGTCCCAACCGCCAAAGCGGGGAAGCGCTCGCCGCTTACCTGGCAGACGTTATCCCGTCCGCCGGCTCTTTGACGAGCTGTTCGTCTACCGCGGCCTCGACGAGAAAGATCTGACGAATTTCTTTCTCGTCGCCGAGTATGTCGCGGCGGCAAAAATTTGAATCGGAGGAAGGGCTTATGGAAGACTTGCGCGCGATCCTGACGAAATACGGTTTCCGCTTCAAAAAACAGTTCGGACAGAACTTCATTTCCGATACGAATCTTTTAAAATCGATCGTGGCGGCTTCGGGCGTTACGAAGGAAGATACCGTCGTGGAGATCGGCTGCGGCGCGGGCACGCTGACGCGCGCGCTCGCGGAACAGGCGAAAAAAGTGTATGCGTTCGACGTCGATAAAGAGTTGCAGCCGGTGCTCGCGGAGACGCTGCAAGGACTCGAAAACGTGGAAGTGATCTTCCGCGATTTCCATAAGCTCGATCTCAAAGCATTCGAAAAGGAGATCGGCGATTACCTGGTCGTCGCCAACCTGCCCTACTACATCACGACGCCCCTCGTCGCCAAACTGCTCGAAGAGAGCGAGCGCGCGAAAGGGCTTTCGATCATGGTGCAGGAAGAGGTTGCGGAAAGGTTCTGCGCGAAGGAAGACACCCCGCAGTACGGCGCGATCACGGCGGCGATCGCCTTGAAAGGCCGCGCGTCGATCGTCAAGCGGGTGTCGAGGAATCTTTTTTATCCCCGCCCCAATGTGGATTCGGCGGTGGTGAAGATCGATTTCGAGCGGGGGCGGCTGCCCGTAAAGAGCGAAAAGACGTATCGCGACACGGTGAGGTGCGCGTTTTTGAACCGCCGCAAAACGCTCGAAAACAATCTCGTGAACAGTTTCGGGTTTTCCCGGGAGACGGCGAAGGAGATCCTTTTGAAAGCGGGCGTGGGCGAAAAAGCGCGCGGGGAAACGCTCTCGCCGGCGCGGCTGGCGGCGCTTTCCGACGTCATCGGAGAATATATACGATCGTAAATAAACGGGGCGGCGGGCGGAAAATTCC
>DBFWLO010000025.1:0-61197 GCA_048465415.1 Candidatus Scatosoma sp. | reverse complement strand
ACGGTAATCGGCGGGGATTCGCTGAGATCGGAGACGGAAGGCAAAGGCGACTGCGTTTATTACGAAGGCAATCATCAGCGCAGAACGTATAACTCGGGCGATCAGCTGACGGTGATCGTAGACGGACACCACAAGTTCAATAATCGGCTGTTCTATATGAACCCCGACGGAACGATGACTGTGGCGTCGAGCATGCGTGACACGAATCTTCTGGGAGAAAACGGAGAAATTGCCTACGAGGAATTCAACGTCGCGGTAGAAGTGACGGGCGAAATCAGCGAATTGCAGTTAAAAGTCGGCGAAGCACTCAAATTCACGTCGTACAGCACGAGCACAAATCCTTGGACGTGGGCAGGGTTTAATGCGCCGTTCCAGGCTCTTTCTGCGGAAGACGCCTTTCGGGGAATTTTCGCTCCGCAAAACAATGACTACGCCAATTACTGGGTATTTAAAGGTTTCCCGATTTCTTTCAAATTCTCATCGACCGAAGAAGGCGCTATCCCTTACGTGACGGTGGGCGGGCAAAGAGCCGACTCGGATGGGACCGCGACCGGCTACGGCGAACGCGGTTGGTATAACTATACGATTCCCGCTTCCGCAACTTCTGCGGCGCTTGAAATCACGGCTTCCGATCTGAACGTTTCGCTCATGGACGGCGAGAAAGAGTTCATGAAAGTACCGGTGGGCTTCAACGAGAAGTTTACCGCTCCCGCCAAAGTTGAGAAGCTCGGATTCGTGGCGGACGGATATTACACTGACGCGGCGCTCGAAACTCCTTTTGATTTCAATACGCCGATCACGGCTAACACCAATCTTTATATCAAATGGAAACAGGTTACGCATCTGACCTATCTTGTGGACGGCCAGGCGTATGCCTATCAGAACTTTGAAGAGGCGGGCGTTCCTACGCTCCCGCAGGATCCTCAGAAAGAAGGCATGGGCTTCCTCGGTTGGTACACCGCAGAGAACGGTTCCACCGAATTCGATTTCACGCAGCAGATCACCAAAGACACCAATGCTTACGCGGTGTTCGGGTTCAATCTTACATATCAAATTCTCGGTTTCAATGCGCCCGACGGTTCGCAGTATAAAAATGTCGTCGTCAAAGAGGGGGATTCGGTCGCGACTGCGGAAATTCCCGATTATGCGGCGATTACGGGCAGACTCCCTTACGACGCGTTTAAAATCGAGTGGTATACGAATGCGGAAATGACCGAGAAGGCGACCTTCCCTTATACGCCTTCCGCCAGCACCGGTCTTTACGGCTGCCTCGTGGATACGAAAGATTATTTCAAGTATGTCAGCGAATACGGCTGGGATATGTCTTCGGGAGTGAGATCGCAGGAGACTTTGATCGACGGTAAGGAAATTCCTCTGACGGAGAGCGAATACGGTCCCTTGGAAAAAATAGCTGACGGCGAAAACGGTTATTCCAGCCTCAGACTTAACTATGAAGGCTATATCGTCAACACCCGAAAACTGGACGTCGGCAAAGACATCTATCTCGATATGTCGATCGATACGACCTGCGACGATGCCGCTTATGCGCAGGCTCCCGCGGGTACGCCGAAGTGGTTTATGTTTGGCTTGTTCAACTCCCTCAACGCGGCTTTGACGAGCGAAGGCCCCAATTCTCACAGAGGCGGATTCGGCGTGCTCAGTCTGTTCGGATTCAATCTCGTGGAAAACACGACGGCGCTTTCGGGCGACTCTTGGACGAAGAGCGTTCACCCCGTACCTGGTACGTTCAATTTTACGGGCGGCAAAAAGCTTGATTTGACGCATTTCGTCATCGTCATCGGCGAGACGAAAGCGGAGAGCGGCATCTATGTAGTGGGCGAAGACGGCACGAGAACGTTGGCCGCGACGCTCGATCTGCAAAGATCCATGTTCCCCAACGGCATGTATTTCATGGCTTCCTGTTTCAGAATGAGCGATTTCAATATCCGCTTGACGCAGGAATCTTCGATTGCGGTCGGCTCGCAGGAAAAAGGCACATATTCGCTGAGCAAGACCACCGGTGTCGCCGGCGAGAAAGTCTATATCGAAAACATTGCGCCGAAGGCTGGATATTCCTTTACGACGAAGAGCGTGTATGCAAACGGTAAGGCTTTGGCGATCGAGAGCGAAGAGGTAGGAGGAGAAACCAAATACTACTTCGCGCTGCCTTTCGGCGAAGACATCACCTTAGAGATCAGATGGGCGGTCAAAGTAACGTTTATCGCGGACGACCAGGAAGTGGGCTCCGCAATCGTCGTTCCCGGAAATAAGGTTCTCAATAAAGATATGCCCGATCCTCCCGTCAAGACCGGCCATACCTTCGACGGCTGGTATAAGGACGCGGCGTTTACCCAGGCGTATAACCGCGACACCGATCTCATCGAGGACGTGATGACTATCTATGCCAAGTTTACGGCGGAAACCTATACGATCACTTTCATGTCCGATGGCGCGCAGCACAGCACGGCCACCGCGGCTTACGGCGAAAAGTTCACGCCGGCCGAGATCACGAAGGAAGGTTACACGTTCGGCGGGTGGTACACGGACGAAGGCTGCACTACGGCTTACGATTTCGACACGGCGGTTTCCGGCAACGTGACCGTTTATGCGAAGTGGACGCCTGTCGGCAGCGGCGATTCGACTTCCGATTCCACGACGAGCACGGGCGATTCTCAGAGCGAGCCTTCGACCCAAGCGGGCTGCAAGGGCGGCTGTAAAGGCGTTGCCGGTTTCGGCGGGCTGCTCGCGGGGCTCACACTTGCGGGCGCGGCGATCGTCCTGGCGATCAGGAAAAAGTCAGAGTAACAAACATCGGCGCCCGAAAGGGTAAACAGACGAATATTCCGCGCCGTGAAAGCGCGGCGCGGAATATATTTTCAGACGGATCGGCGCGGGAAAGCGCTTTCGTTTTCGTAAACGATCCGTCGGATACGGGCGACGCCCGAAAGGCGGAACGCTTTTGCGATCCGGGCGCACGGAACGTCCGTCGTCCTTTCACAAAAATAAAAAAGCGAGGTAAGGAGCAGAAAGTGAAAAAGATTTTTGCGGTAGTATTGTCTACCTTCATGTTAGTCGTCGGAGCAGGCTGCGGATTAACGAGACTGGATTCCGATTCCATGAGCGACATCGTCATCAGCGGCGGTTCGGACAGCGCGGGAAACGATATCGTCAATCCCGATAAGAATATGAACGGGACTCTGAACGTCGCCGTGCCCAACGTTATCAGCCACACGAAGGCGATGAACGCGTTCGTGGCTTCCTATAATCAAAAATTCCCTAATATCAAAGTGAACGTCACAACGTATGATCTGGATCAGTACAAGGGCAGAGTTAAGGATCGGGCCGCGGCGTCTCAGGCCTTGAAAGATCCCGAATCCATGTACGACATTTTCTGGCTCCCTCAGGATTACATAAACGAATGGTATTCGCTGAGAATGTTGGGCTCTTTGGAAGATCTGATCGAGAAAGATCCCGAAGTCTCCAAAGACGATCTCCTCGCCAACGCGGTGGAAAGTTCGTCCATCAACGGATCCATGTATATGATGCCGCGCGATTACAATCAAGTGGTTATGTATTACAACAAAGCGATGTTCGACGTGGCGGAGGTGGATTATCCCACTTCCAAAATGAGCGCGGCCGAATTTCGAAAAATGCTGGAACTGCTTCGCGAAGGGCTTTGCACCAGCAACGAAACCAACGATTACGGAGTTAAGTACAAAGATAAAGTCGGGTGTATCGTCGACTGCAATATCAAATGGGACTCGTTGGCCTGGCCGCTTTTGAAGTCTTTCGGCGGCACGATCGTCAACGAGAAGGGCGAGGTGACGTTTGCGAGCGAAGAGACGCTCAACGCCTTTGAGTACTGGAAAGAGCTGATCGACGATTACAACTTCGGCTGCCGTCTGGCGATCAAGATCGAGACGGGCGGCACCAATCCGGGAACGCAGTTCCGCATGCAGCAAGCGCCTATTTACTTCCAGTCTCGCGCCGTGCTCAGCGATATTATCACGGACGCGTCGGTGGCGGGCGAATATCACGGCATCAAGACGCTCGGAGCCGTGGGCCTGCCGCAGTTCGGCGACACATACACGATCGGCGGCGGTTGCAGCGGCTACGCGATTTACAGTCAGGTCGCGCACGTGACGGAAGCCTGGCAGTTCTTGAAGCACGTCGTAAGCATAGAGGGGCAGAACGCCTATTCTGAAACGGGCGACTGCGTGCCCGTGCGCAAGGATCTTCTCGAAGATAAAAACGCGCTTTGGCGCAGCTCTTTGTCCGACGTGATGCCCGGCTTCAACAGCGACGCGTTCGTGGAAAATATGGACGCCTATGCCAGTACGAGGGACTTCTATCAATATATTCCTCTGAGCGCGCAGTCTAAAATTCTCGCTAAAATCGAAGAGACCTTCAACGCCATGGCGCCGCTTACGAATGAGGACGCTATGAGAATGACTCTTACGAGCTATGCGGACGCGATGACTCAGATCATCAAAACGGCAAAAGGCTGAGGGAGGCAAACGTGAATAACGAGACGAAAAGCGAGGAAACGGCCGTCGCCGCGGAACGGGAGATCCGCGGCGACGGGAATACCGAGGCCGTCAAAATCAACGGTCAACCGAATAAATTTTTCAAATGGATAAAGAAGGACTACGGTTGCTATCTGTTCCTGATGCCGGCCATACTCGGCTTCTTCATCTTTACGGCCTATCCCGTCTTTACATCGCTGATTTACAGTTTTACCGATTACAACGGACTTTTTTATACGAAGCTCGGCCTGGACAACTACAAAAGAATGTTCGACTTTTCCTTTACGGGGCTTGGACAAGACGTTTTCAAATCTTTCGGTATCACGTTCGCCTGGGCTTTGGTTTCTATACCGCTCGGTATGGTACTGTCGTTTATGCTGGCTCTGCTTGCCACCAAAGAGGTGAAAGGGATCGGCATATATCGTCTGTTGTTCTATATGCCGACGATCATTCCCAGCATCGCCATTTCTTTTATCTGGGCGGACACGTTCGGCAGCGAAGGCATCGCGAATCAATTTCTCGCTTTCCTGGGACTTCCCGCCAGCACCTGGCTGGACGGGGAAAAGACGGCATTTTGGACATTGATTCTGACGGGTATATGGGGCATGGGCGGCAATATGATCATGTGGCTCGCCTCCCTGCGCAATATCCCGCCGGAGCTGTATGAAGCTGCCAGTTTAGACGGTTCGGGGTATTTCAGCAACCTTTTCCGCATCACGATTCCGCTTTGCACGCCGATGATTTTCTATAATCTCATCAACGCTTTAATCGGGGCGATGCAGGCGTTCGACGTATACGCGATGGTCGGGCACGGACCGAACGACAGCTTGTACTTTATCAGTATCCGTATTTACGAAACGGCGTTCGGGAGCGGCAACGAATACGGTCTGGCCTGCGCGATGGGCTGGCTGATGTTCATCGTGATCGCGGTTCTGACGTTGGTCATGTTCAAAACGAGTAATTGGGTGAATTATGGCGAAGAAAGTTGAGATAACGATGGAGACGGCGGCCGATTTGGACGTCGAAAACTGGCTGAAACGGAGCAAACGCGCCAGACGCCGCAAAGAGACCGTGCAGCTCGTCGTCAAATATACGGTACTGACGTTCATGGCGGTCTTTCTGCTCTTTCCCTACGTATTCATGCTCTCCAAGAGCCTGATGGACATCGTGGACGCCAACTCGTCCACGCCTTCCCTGTTCCCCACGCGGGGGGTGCATTTCAGCAATTATAAAATCTTTTTCGACTACTGGCCGTACTTTAAAAACTCTTTGGTTGTCGTGGCCATCAACGGCATTTTCATTCCGCTCAGCGGGTTCATGGTGGCGTATCCGTTTGCCCGCCGGGATTTCAAGGGCAAGAAAGTGATGTTCTCCGTCATGATGGCGACGGTCATGCTCCCCGGCGCGGTCGTCATGGTTCCCACATACATTATGTTCAAGAGTTTCGGCCTTGTGGATAATCTCGCGTCTCAATGGATCGGCGCTTTCTGGGGCGGCGGCGCCATGAATATTTTCCTGATGATTCAGTTCCTGCGCGGAATCCCTAAGGATTACGACAACGCCGCCTTGATCGACGGAGCGAATATGTTCTCTATTTTTCTTTACATATTGCTTCCCATGTGCAAAAACGTATTGCTGTTTATCGGCGTTTCGACGGTCATCGGCCGTTGGTCGGATTTCCAGGGCCCGCTCGTCTATCTGACTTCCATGGAAAAAATGACGATTGCAGTCGCTTTCTACACCCGATTCAAAGCCAGCGGCGCTTCCGCTATTTTTTCCAACGCGAAGATGGCGATGGCGGTCTGCATGACGGTTTTGCCGATGGCGCTGTATCTGATTTTCCAGAAACAGATGATCGGGGGCATCAAAATCGGCGGACTCAAAGGCTGATTTCCCGATAACGTTTCTCTTCGGGAACGGGCAGGCTTGTAAAGAAAGACGCTTCCTTTACAAGCCCGTCTTCGTTTAATCGGGCTTCCGCGTAAACCAAGATATTTTAAGAAATTTAAAAGTACAGTAAAAAGTCTAAGGGGTATACAATGAAAAAGTTAAAAACAGCCGCTATACTGACGTTTTGTTTTCTGTTGTCGCTTTCTACGGTCGCCTGCAAAAACAGGAACACGAGCGATTCGACGCAGGATAGTTCTCCGGTGGAGTCAGACTCCACGGGCGGAAATTCTTCGTCGGGAAACACTGCCGAGCAACAGGGGGAGATAAACGAGGCGCTTGCAAAATTAAGCGATCAGGACTTTACCTATGCGCAGCTCGCGGGGACGGACTCCCTCGGCAGAAAAACTCTGCCCACGATCGGAAATGAGAAGAAATATATCGGTCTTTTCTATTTCGTTGCCACAGGGTACGTCAATACGAGTCCGTGGGAATATTCCGTTCACGATAAGATTTATGACATCACCAAACTGCTTGCCGAATACGGCAACGACAAACTCACGAATCCCGTCATGGCGCTTTCCACCGGCGTCACCGCGCCCTACTACGATCCGGAAATCAGTCCGGAGGGCCTGGCTCATTTCTGGGGAGAGCCGCTCTACGGCTACTATCGCTCGGACGATCCGTGGGTAATCCGCAAACATCTCGAACTCTTCATGAACGCGGGCATCGATTTTCTCTATCTCGACTACACGAACAACATCATTTATCCGGACGCGACGAAGGCGCTCCTCGACGCGATCCTGGAAATGCAGCAAAAGGGATATGAAAACGTCCCCAAAGTCGTTCCCATGATGAGCTATAACGCGGGCTGGTGTTCGGCTACATTCGGAAACGTCTACGCTACCTATTTCAGCGACGACAAATACGATTCTTGCTGGTTCCGCGCCGACGAGGAGTTAAATCCGGCCCAGAAACCGCTCATTATCGGAAATCTGGATCCCGCCCAGACAAACGCGGATAAGTTCTGGATCAAGAATATCCAGTGGCCGTCGGAAATTTTCGATCCGAACGCCGTGCCCTGGATGGACTGGGATTTGGTGCAGAAGAATCACAACGGCGTGATGGTCGTCACCGTCTCGCAGGGCGGCGCGTCTTCGAGCGAGGCTTATTTCAATCCCAACGCGCATTATCAGGCGCGGGGTTATAATCTCCGCGAGCCGGAGAAACACGGCACGGACGAAGAGGGCGTGCTCTCGGGGCGTAATTTTGAGTTCAAATGGGATAACGCCGTCAAAGCGAAAGACGATCTAGACATCGTCACCGTCACGGGCTGGAACGAATGGATCGTCCGTAAGCTGGCCGATAACGATCCCGCGGCTACGCACTACGGCTACGGCGAGTACGTGGACAGCTTTACGACGGCCTATTCCCGGGACGCGGAGATGATGAAAGGCGGCTACGGCGATAATTACTATATGCAGCTGGCGCGTAATATCCGCCGGTTCAGAGGCAAGACGGTGGAAGGGAGCGACAACGTGGCCGCCAATGAAAAGGCGACCATCGAAATCGATAATCTGTCCGAATGGGATAAGATCAGCCGCCGCTATCTCGACCTCGGCACCTCGACGGTGGCACGCAATCATACCGCCGTGGACAGGAGCATTCCTTATGTGGACACGAGCGCGCGCAACGATATCGAGTATCTGAAAATTTGTAACGACGGGGAAAAGTTATACGTCTCCGTCACGGCCAGAGACGACATAACTTCCTATCAAAGCGGCGATAATGGCTGGATGAATCTGTATCTTTCGACGGGCGCGGCCGCGGGTTGGGCGAACTATAATTTCCTCGTCAACAGGAGTCCCGACCTGAGTTCGGGTAAGACGAGCATAGAAGTCTTCACGGGTACAGGCAGCGAAACGAAGGCTTCCGGCACGGCAGAGTTCGTCGTTTCGGGAAAGACGATCGTTTATGCGATTCCTTTGTCCGCGCTCGGCGTTTCGGCGGGAACGGTCATCGAGATCAAGGCGACGGACAATCTGCAAAAGTTCGGCGACGCGGACGATTTCTACATCTCCGGAGAAAGCGCGCCTATGGGCAGACTCAATTACGCTTATAAAATTGCCTGATCCAAACGTTTTTCAAAAACTATAAGGAGGACTGAATGAAAAGATTCAAGAAACTGCTGCCGTTTCTGACGGCGTTGACGCTTGTGTTTTCTTCGGCGGCCTGCGGCGGCGGAAACTCTTCCGAACCCGCGCAGAGCGATTCGGTACATTCTTCCGCGAACGCGAGCGATCCTTCCGGCGGTTCGGATTCGGAGAATCCCGACGATTCGGTAAATTCGGGCGAGGAACCGGACGCGGCGCAAAAACAAGTGAACGAGGCTCTCGCGGCGCTCTCCGCGGAAGAGTTCACCTATTCTCAGCTCATAGGCACGGATTCGCTCGGCCGTAAAACGCTGCCCGTGATCGGCAAGGAAAAGAAGTACGTCGGCATTTTCTATTTCGTATTGCTGGGACAAGAGACGCACGACACGATTTACGACATTACCAAACTGCTCGGCCAATACGGTTCTGACCTGACTCTTCAAAACGGGGAGAAAAATCCTGTTTTCGATCTGGATAACAAAGACGTCAGTCCGTACAGCCGCGCGCATTATTGGGGTGAGCCGCTTTACGGCTATTATAAATCCACCGATAAATGGGTGATCCGCCGTCATCTGGAATTGTTCATGAACGCGGGCATCGATTTTCTCTATCTCGACTATTCCAACGGTCACGTATATCCGGCCGCCGTCGAAGCGCTTTTGAAAGTGATCAAAGAAATGCAGGCGGAAGGGTATGAAAACGTGCCTACGGTCGCGTTTTTATGCCCGAACGCCAAAAACAGCGACAGTTCCACCAATCAAAAGGGCAGCGTCGAGGTTCTCGATCATCTTTGGCATACGTATTACACGGACAGTCAATATGACAGCTGCTGGTTCCGCGGCGACAAGAGCATCAACCGCTATCTGAATCCTCTCGTTATCGGCCGGTTTGCGTCCGCGACGGAAGAGGAGATCGACGAACAGATGCGGGACAGCTTATGGCTGAAAGAACTGCAATGGCCAATGAACGGTACTTCCGCGGATTCCTTTCCGTGGATGGAATGGAACGCCGTCGGAACGACGCAACCCAATCATAACGGTATCATGAACGTTTCCATCGCTCAGCACGTAAGATCCTGGTCGAGCACCAGTTATACGGACAGTCTGACGGGCGGCAAAAAGAAATATTCCTATCGGGCCCGCGGCTGGGATCCCGATTCTCCCGACCAATACGGGACGGATGCGGAGAGAATCCTGTCCGGCAGCAACTTCGAGTGGCAGTGGAAGAACGCTTTGGCCGAGAAAGACGATCTATACATGGTCACGCTCACCGGCTGGAACGAATGGGTGGCTCCGAAGGTGAATTACGGCACGGGCTACGGCGTTTTCAACGACGCATTCAACTGCGCGTTTTCGCGCGACGCGGAAATGATGAAAGGGGGATACGGCGACAACTATTATATGCAAATCTCCCGTAACGTCCGTGAGTTTTCCGGCAAACGCGTCGACGGTGCGGACAACGTCGCGCTGTTTTCCAAAGTTACAGCCGCGAAGGCAACGGACGCTTCCGCTTTGCCCGCTCGTTTTCTGGACGTGGGCACGGACGCGTCGGCAAGGACGGATACGGCCATCGATAATAAAATAGATTACAGCGACGCCACCAACCGCAACAACATTGTCGAAACGCGCGTGGGCAACGACGGAGAATATCTGTATGTGGCGGTAAAGACCAAAGACACGATCGTCGGTCCCGAAGCCGATGCGGAGAATTGGATGACGCTCTATCTCTCCTGCGGCAGCGGCGGTTGGGAAAATTATAATTTCGTCGTCAACCGTCACCCTGTTTTGGCGAACGGTGCAGGCACTACGAGTATCGAACGCTTTACCGGCTCGAATACGACGGTCGTCTCCGCCGGTGCGGCGAACGTTTCCGTCTCAGGAGACACAATCTTGTACGCGATCCCTTTGGCTTCGCTCGGCGTTTCCGAGGGGACGGTCATCGGGATCAAGGCGACGGACAACTTACAAAAATTCGGCGACGCGGACGACTTCTATATTTCGGGGGACTGCGCGCCGCTCGGACGGTTGAATTACGCGTATAAAATCGCCTGATTTTACCGTGCATAAAAAGAGCAGCCGGCGTTCGGCTGCTCTGTATGCATACAAAAAAGGATTTGAAAAACTGTCCGTTTTCTTCTCCGTCGGTCAGTTTGCCGGCGGCTGGGAAGGGGGCGCGCCGTATTCCCGGGTATATACCCGATAAAAGGTCGCTAAGGAATTGAACCCCGAATCGAGCGCGGCGGAAATGATGGGCGTGCCCTGGCTGATAAAATAAGCGGCCATGTTCGCGCGCATGCGTCCTAAATAAGTTCGGAAATTGGTATGAAAACAGCGGTGAAAGAGCGCTGAAAAATAGTTCTCGCTGTATCCCACGGCCGCCGCCACCGAGGCGAGCGTAATGTCCTCCGTCAGATGTTCCTGGATATAGAACAGTACCCGCCGCATGAAATCCCGGTCGTCTTTGTTCTGAGTATCCCGCAAAGGGATCGCCTGTTCGATAAGCCCCAAAAGAGTGGCGTAAAGTCCCCGGAATAAATAGGAATTTTGCAGATCGGCGACTCTGATGATTTCGATGAGATGCAGGAAGGGCTCCACGGCTTTCTTATCTTTGAGAAAGTTCGTGGCGAAACTGCGGCCGTTTTTGTGCTTTTTGAAGGAATCCAGATAGCGGTTGGGCACGGTGATGAGGGTGCTCAGACTGTCCGGGGATAAGGCGGTGATGCTGTAATCGTCGAAGCTGTCGACGAAGGCGACTTCCCCGGCATGCAGTTCCTCGGTGACGCCGTTGACGGTGACGGAATATTTGCCGCATTTGATGAGCAGAAAAGCCACTTGACCGTGAAAGTGATAGGGGCATTCGTTTTGCTTGTCGAAAGCGAGGTAGTTGGAGTCCGTAATATCCCGGCACGCTTCATAGAAAGATTTTTTCAAGAGGAAGTCCTCCTTATCGTAAGTTTTGATAATAAAAGCATAATTATTGATAAGACAAGGGAAATAAATTGCTGTATGCTTATTATATAATAAAAATCCAAAAAAGACAAGAGTTAAAGACGAAAAAAAGTCAAGGACGGAAAGAATCATGAAAAAGCAGATAAACGTCGCCATCATCGGCTTCGGCGGTATGGGCGAATGGCACTATCACCAGATGAAAGCGAGCAAGATCATGAACGTGGCGGGTATATACGATATTGCAGAACCTCGCCGAGAGTATGCGAAAAAATTGGGCTTGAAAGTATTCGAGAGTCCGATCGCCGTCGCCGTGGAACCGGATCTGGACGCGGTTTTAATCGCGACGCCCAACGACCTGCACCTGCCGTATACGGAATATTTTGCCGGAAAGAAAAAACATATCATCTGCGAAAAGCCGGCGACGACGACTTCGGGATATTTTGAAATGATGTGCGATGCCGCCAAGGCGGGTGGAGTGCTGCTCGCGGTGCACCAAAACCGCAGATGGGATCCCGATTTCCTTACCGTCAAACAGATCAAGGACGAAGGCACGATCGGAGAAATTTACGACATAGAGTCCTGCGTGACGGGTTCCCACGGTATTCCAGGCGATTGGCGCAAGGAAAAAGAACGGGGCGGCGGTATGCTGCTCGATTGGGGCGTGCACCTCATCGATCAGCTGCTGCTCCTCGATCCCACGCCGGTGGTCGACGTGGACTGCGATATGAGCAAAATCGAAGGCTATGAAGTGGACGACGGTTTTACCCTCCGTATTCGCTTTGAAAGCGGGCTGAAAGCGACGATGATCGTGGATACCAACTGTTTTATCAATCGCCCCAGATGGCGGATCCAGGGCACGGACGGCACGGCCGTCATAGAGAATTGGGCGAGAGAGGGGAAGATCGTGCGGGTGAAGGAACGCGAGGATAAATTCCTGCGCGGTATCGACGCCGGAAACGGCTATACGCGCACGATGGCGGACCGTTCGGCTGTGACGGTGGAAGAGCTAGCTCTGCCTCAGCCGATGCCGGAGGAGTACGCGTTCTATAAAAACGTGCTCGCGGCCGTGAACGGCGGCGAACTGGCGGTGAAAGAGGAAGAAGTCTCGCGGGCTTTAAAAGTGATGGGGTTCGCTACGCTCGGCCGTTTGCCTTGCCATATCTGATCCAGACTGACAACGGCGCAAAAATAGATAACTGAAAAAAATCGGAGGAAGGCAACATGAAAAAAATCAAAGCGGCAATCGTCGGCTGCGGCGGCATTGCGACGAACGCGCACCTTATCGCTATACAGGGTTTGGAAAATGTGGAAATCGCCGCGATCTGCGACGTCAACCCCGCAAAGCTCGATCCGTTTGAAGCACGGATCGGGTATCCGGTGGAGAAATACACAGACTACCGCGAAATGCTGAAAAAAGCAAAACCCGATGTAGTGCACGTATGCACGCCCAACTGCGTTCATGCGGAAATCACGATCGCCGCGCTCGAAAGCGGTGCGAACGTATTGTGCGAAAAGCCGGACGCTATGACGGCAAAAGAAGCGGAAGCGATGAAAAACGCGCGCGATAAGAGCGGAAAGACGCTGATGGTGATGCGGAATAATCGGTTTTTGGACGCTTCGGACGTCGTACGGGCGTTGATCAAAGACGGAAAAACAGGCGAACTGTATACGGGGCGGTGCGGCTGGATCCGCCGCCGGGGGATTCCGGGCGCGGGCGGCTGGTTTACGACAAAAGCGCAGTCGGGCGGCGGACCGCTGATCGATCTTGGCGTACATTTTATCGATCTCGCGATCCATTTCATGGGCGCGCCGAAACCGGTGGCCGTGAGCGGCTGTACCTATTGCAAATTTGCCGGCAGCACCATTTCCGATTCCGTACACTCGCAGTTTGGAGAAAAGATAGAAAACGGGACGTTCGACGTCGAGGATCTGGCGATCGGATTTATTCGTTTTGAGGACGGGAGGAGCCTGCAAATCGAGTTCAGCTGGGCTTCCAACATCGAAGCGGAAAAGAATTTCGTGGAACTGCGCGGAGAAAAACTTGGTCTGACTATCTGCAACGATCAGCTCAGCATCTACGGTGAAGAAGCCGGATATCTGACGGACATGAACGTACACGTGGGACCTAACTTCGGTCACACCCGTTATATCCGCCATTTCTATGACGTAGCGTACAACGGCGCTGAGCCTATCTACGATATTGAAGAGGGGATCAATATGATCCGTATTTTGAACGCTATGTACGAATCGGCGCAAACGGGCCGCGAAGTCCGGTTGTAAAGACGGGAAGAAGGAGAAATCGATATGATCAGAGTAACGGTATGGAACGAATACAACGGAACGCAGAACTTTCCCCATTATCCGAAAGGGCTGCACGAATATATTAAAGATTTTCTCAACGAGCGGGAAGGGATCGAGGCTTCTTCGCAGATCCAATTCTGCGAAGGCGAGGGGTTGACGGAAGAGATCCTTTCCCATACGGACGTATTGGTCTATTGGGCGCACGGATTCCATGAACTGCTGTCCGAAGCGGCGGCGAATCGCGTCGTGTCGCACGTACAGCGCGGTATGGGCGTAGTATTCCTTCACTCGGCGCACATGTCGAAACCTTTCCGCCGGCTGATGGGCACGAGCTGCACGTTAAGATGGCGGGAGGCGGAGGAGCGCGAACGTCTTTGGATCGTCAATCCCACCCACCCGCTGGCAAAGGGGCTCCCGGAATGTATCGTCATTCCGCACGAAGAGATGTACGGCGAAAGGTTCGACATTCCCACGCCCGACGAACTGATCGGAATCGGCTGGTTTCAGGGCGGAGAAGTCATGCGCTCAATATGCTGCTATACGCGCGGACTCGGCAGGGTGGTGTATATTCAGCCCGGGCACGAGACGTATCCCGTATATTTGCAGGCAGAGATCCAGCAGCTCATCGAAAACGCGGTGAGGTGGACGGCGCCGGCAACCAAAGCGCCGCGCGTGGAATGTATTTGGGCGCAGATGCCGGCGGAGGAGATCGGGAAATGAAACTGAGCGTATTTTCTCCCGTGTGCGGAGGCATGAGTTACCGGGAGATGCTGGAATATCTCGCCGCGCACGGCGTACAGGCGCTGGAACTCGGCTGCGGGGGCTTTCCCGGCACGGCGCACGCCGACGCCAAAGAGCTTGTGAAAAATTCGAAAAAAGCCGCGGAATATAAGAAAATAGCGGACGATCTGGGCATAGAAATCGCGGCGCTTTCCGCGCACGGGAATATGGTTCACCCGGATAAAGTAAAGGCGGAAGCCTACCGCGCCGATTTTGAAGCTGCGGTGCGTTTGGCCGGAATGTGGGGCGTAGAAAGAGTGGTAACGTTTTCAGGTTGCCCGGGAGATTGTCCCGAGTCCCGCTATCCCAACTGGGTAACTTGTCCCTGGCCGGACGATTTCGGACAAATACTCGAATATCAATGGAACGAAGTCCTCATTCCCTTCTGGAAACAAGAAACGGAATTTGTCAAGTCGCAGGGCGTAAAAATGGTGGCGTTGGAACTGCATCCCGGTTTTTGCTGCTATAATCCCGAAACCCTGTTGCGTCTTCGTGCGGCGGCAGGCGAGACGCTCGGCGCGAACGTGGATCCTTCCCATCTTGTTTGGCAGGGAATAGATCCTGCGGAGGCGATCAAAGCGTTGGGACCGGCCGTGCAGTATTTCCATGCAAAAGACACCGCGATCGACCGGCGCAATACGGAACTCAACGGCGTGCTGGATACGAAGCCGTACGCCGACGAAGCGCGCCGGAGCTGGATCTTCCGCACCGTAGGCTACGGCCTGGATGCCCGTCAATGGAACCGTATTTTTTCCGCGCTCAATCTCATCGGTTATGATCACGTGGTTTCGATCGAACACGAAGACAGCCTCATGGACGGCATGGAAGGCTTGGAAAAGGCCATCGCCTTTTTAAAAAACTGCATGATCCAAAAGCCCAAGCCCGGCAATATGTGGTGGGCCTGAATCGATCCGCTCGTTAAAAGGTGTTTCGGCATGACGCCCCGCCAAAAAAAAATATATATAGCTAAGCGGACGGCAAAATAATTGCCGTCCGCATTTGACATATTCCGAAAAATTTGTTAAAATATAAAAAGAAGGCGAGAAGAGGCAAGTTATGGCAACGCTAAAAGAGGCGGTGTTCCGGACGGGCGGTAGGGAGCGACATGTTTTCCAGTTCTTTCAACTGCTCCAGCGGCGTTTCCGGGATAAGCAGGGGAAAAGATTCCCTTCGCCGTAGACGAATAGAATTATAAATCTGACTTGTAGAACGGGCGCTGAAAGCCCAACGTTATCGGCGGTGGACGTGCTTCTCCGTCGAATCCACGGCCGGACTTGCCGGAAAAAGGTGATCGTGCCCTGTTCGTTTATAGAAGGCGAAACAACTTAACGGAGAGTAAAAATATGATAATCAGTATCGGTGAAATTCTTGCGGACATGATCGGAATCGAGGAAAACGGCGTCGTCAAGTTCAGCCGTTATGCGGGCGGCGCACCCTTTAACGTCGCGTGCGACGTTAAAAAGCTCGGCGGCGCGGCGGGCTTTATAGGCCGCGTCGGCGACGATTTGATTGGGAAATTTCTCTGCAAATATGCGGAAGAAAAACAGCTCGATTACCTGTACGTCTCGACGGATTCTCTGCATAATACGACGCTCGCTTTCGTGGAACTGGACGCCGCGGGAGAACGAAAATTCAGCTTCTACCGCAAAAATACGGCGGACTACAAACTGGAAAAAGCGTGTCTCGCTTCCGCCGTGCAAAAAGCGAATATCGTACACCTCGGCTCGTTGATGCTCAGCGAGGAAGAGGGGAGAGCGTTTGCCGACGAAGTCGCGGCGAACGCGAAACGGGCGGGAAAACTTTTGAGTTTCGACGTCAATTATCGGGAGGACGTCTACGCCTCTCCTGCCGAAGCCGTTTCCGTCTATAAAAAATACGTCGGCGAGGCGGACGTTGTCAAGTTCAGCGAGGACGAAATCCTCTTGTTCGCCGGCACGGACGATTTAAACGCCGCGATAAAGAAAATGAGCAGAAAGAACCAGCTATTGTGCGTGACGCTGGGAAAACGCGGCAGCATCGGCGTCTTCAACGACATGACGTGTCGGGCCGAGAGCATACCCGTCAAGGCGGTGGATACGACGGGGGCGGGCGACGCCTTTTATGCAGGCGTGCTTTCCAAACTGGACGGCAAAAAGCTGTCGGAACTGGACGAACGGACGCTCGGAGGAATCCTGTCTTTCGCCAACGTCTGCGGCGCGCTGACGGCGGGCGGCTTCGGCGCTATCGACGCCTGCCCGGATCGGGAAACGGTCGAAAAGATTCTCAACACATAATGATTTTTTTAAATATATCTATACTTCGGGATATTTTTACGGAAGTAATCACGAGTATGCCATAGGGAAAAGGGAGCGTATCAAACGCTCCCTTTTCCCTATCGATCAAGTGTCTGCCGACTCTTAATGGCGCAGCGATTCAAGCGCGATCCGATTTGATAAACGAAAATAGAGCCTCTATTTGTAGATTGTGGATAAAATTACCGTCCAAAACAAAAAACAAAGAATAAATGTTAATTGTTTCCTCGTTTGGGCCGTATTTATCATTTTTAATACCATTTATACCAAAATTTAAACATCAGCCGATTTTGTAATAAAATATACGTAAAAGTAACCCATGTAAACTTCTTATGGCTTTTACCGGCGCGATAATCGGCTGGCCGATGAAAGACGATAAGTTGTTTAACATAAAAGGAGGGGAAAGGGAAAAATAATAGGTAAGGCTGTCGCTTTCCGCGGGCAAGAGCCTGTGGAACGTAGGGAGTAAAATCCCGAGAAAAAATTATTAAAAATATAGGAGAGGAGAAGTTGTGATTAAAAGAAAAAATCATATCAAGAAGTTTGGTTCAGGCATAGCTGCCGTAATTATAAGCGCTGCTGTGTTTTTGCCGATTGCGGTTAATAGCGGCGTTGCGCTTGTTTCGGCGGAGAACGGCTTTGAAAGCGAAACGACTGCCAGCGGTATGCTCAACGCAACCAAAAAGACAAATCTTCAAATAGCGGAAGAGAGCGCGGTTCTCCTGAAAAACAAAAACAACGCTCTGCCTTTGAACGTCAGCGATAAAACCAAAGTTTTGGAACGCGACATAACGGTATTCCATTCGATAAGCAACTCTATCGTAGGTTATTTCGGTAAAGACGAAAACTACATGCTTTCGGCTTTGCACGCGTTTACGCACTTTGCGGGAAACGAAAATCCCACCACGATTTACGAAAGTCTGCATAACAACAACTTCAACTTTAACCCGGGCATGAAAGCGCTTTACGATAAGTACAGCTATTATACCAGTGAAGATTACAGCGCCATAAACACGAGGAGAGGCCCGAACATAGACGTTATCTCTCTTGCCGAACGGTCTTTTGTCAATTACAGCGACGCGGCGGTCATCACCATTTCGCGCGTAGGCTGCGAAGGGTATGACGGCCTCAGATTACAGGACCCTGCCGAGGGACTCAAAGTATTTGACGCGGAACCGGGCGAGCACTATCTCGAACTCAACGAGGGCGAAAAGCAACTACTCGAATATGTAAAAGGCAGATTCAAGAAAGTGGTGGTTCTCGTCAACGCTCCCATGCCCCTGGAATTAGGGGAACTTCAAGACGACGACGGCGTGGACGCGATCATGTGGATAGGTTATCCGGGCTGGAACGGCTTTGAAGCGATCGGCGAACTGTTGTCCGGTTCGGTGAATCCTTCCGGCAGATTGGCGGATACCTGGGCGGCGGACTTCACCAAAGATCCCACCTGGTACAATTTCTACAACAACAGTCAGACTTCGGCGGACGGCAAACCCAACTATTACGTTCTCGATCCCGAAGGCAATAAGACCAAGTATGTGAGTATCGACTACTCCGAAGGAATTTATTTGGGGTATAAGTTCTATGAAACGGCGGCCGCAGACGGTTATTACGCGGCAACCAAACCCGTCGGCGAAGCCCTTCCCGCAAATTACCTTCCCGAAAACATTACCGACGATTACTACAACCGCTATAACGGCGTGGTTTATCCCTTCGGTTACGGTTTGTCGTATACGAGTTTTACGCAGGAGCTGGTAAGCCAATCGGTTGCTCCCGATGAAAACGGCGGCGTTTCTATACAAGTTAGAGTCACCAACACCGGCGACGCCGCGGGGAAAGACGTGGTTCAGCTTTACTATAACCCCACATACACCGACGGCGGCATCGAAAAGGCCGCAACCAATCTTTTGGCGTTCGGCAAGACCAAAGAGCTGAAAAAGAACGAGAGTCAGACGCTTACGCTTTCTTTCAATATCCGCGATATGGCGTCCTACGACTACGACGATAAAAACGCCAACGAATTCAAGGGTTATGAGCTTGAAAGCGGCGATTACGATATAGTCCTTAAAAAGAACTCGCACGAAGAAATCGGCAAACTCACGTATACGCACGCGTCGGCGACGCAGTATGCAACCGACGGTAATACGGGCAAGGCCATAGAGCAGCTGTTCTCGGGCGACGACTATTATAATACCGACCGTAGCCAGTATGCGGCGGATCCCGCCGCGGAAAACGGGAAACTGAAAGTGATGAGCCGCGACGCGGCGAAAGGCGGCCTTGTGGGCACCTTCCCCGAGACGGCGGGCAACGTAAAATTCAGCGCGGAGGCGCTGGAACTGCTCGACAGGCAGGAATCGATTTACACTTCTTCGAGTGACAGTCCCACCGATAAATATCTCGGTTCCATGTACGTGAGCGAACAGGAAATAAAAGATCTCGGCTGGACACAGGAAACCGATCCCGCCAATCCCGAGCACAGACGCAACGGCTGGAATACCTTTATCATGCTTTCCGACATGAAGGGTATCGATTATATGGGCAAAGACGCGCTGGATCCGGAAAAACTTTCGACGGTGGCCAAAGAGCAGTTCAAGAAAACGGAAAATACATACATGACGGGCGAAGAAGCCTGGACGAAATTCATGAATCTGCTTACTTGGGACGAAATGGTTACTCTTGCCAGCGACGCCAATTTCAGCACGCCGGCAATCGACGCCATCGGCAAGCCCAGAACGGTCGACAACGACGGCCCCGCGCAGATCGGCACGCAGACTCAGTCGTGCATGAATTTCGCCTGCGGAACCAACATCGCTTCCACCTGGAACTTGGAACTTGTCAACGAATACGGCCGGCTGATCGGCGATCACGCCATCAATCAGGGAATCACCGGTTGGTACGGTCCCGGACTCAACATTCACAGAAATCCCTACGGCGGCAGAAACTACGAATATTATTCCGAAGACCCTATTCTTACGGGTAAAACGGCCGCTGCTGCGATCAGCGGCGCCGCTTCCAAAGGCGTCGTCACTTACATGAAGCATTTTGCTCTCAATAACCAGGAAGAAAACCGTCACGGCGTTCTCACCTGGGCAGACGAGCAGACAATGCGTGAAATCTATCTCAAAGGCTTTGAAATCGCGGTGAAAGAGGGTGGTTCCACGGGCGTTATGTGCTCGTTCAACGCCGTCGGCGGGATCGGCGCCTGCATGAACAACCATCTCACCGTTAAACTTCTTACCGAAGAATGGGGCTTCCGCGGCGCGATCATCACCGACGCGTACGGCGACAGTAACTGGCCCTCCGGTCTTATCGTCCGCAGCCAGACCGCTCCCCTCGGCAGATACAGCAAGGTAGTGGAAGGAACCTGGGACGCTGCAAAGAATCTTCCCGTGGTAAAAGACGCGGCGAGCTCTACGCTGTATTATGCGGTGAGAATGACCGCTCAGCGTATGCTCTATTCGGTAGTCAACTCCAACGGTATGACGGAAACGACTCCGATCAGCACAGTCATGGAATTGTATACCTCCGCGACTGAGGACGTCAGCCAGGGCACTCATGTGACGTTGAAACAGGGCGAAGGCGGCTATATCTGGATCGGAATAGGTCCCAGAGGCGAAGGCGATTACACGAGAATGTGGATCAGCGGCGACACCGTAGGCCCTTGCTCGCGCGGCGCGGAATGGTATACCATTTTCCCCGGCTTCGATTGGCACATGGGCGGCGATTCCTTGTACGACACTCCCGTTGCGGGAGATTACCACTTCCAGATGTGGGTGACAAAGAGCTACTTCAAGAGCGAAGTGATCGACGTTACGATCTCCGTGCTTTCGGCGTTCAAAGATAAGAACTTTGAAGCGACAGAAGGCGTTGCGTTCAGCGGCCAGGTGGAACTTGCGGAAGGCGCCGCGATCGGCTCCATCACAAGCTGTTCGGCCACCGGACTTCCCGACGGTCTTACCGTAGGCGCCGACGGCGCGATCACCGGTACGCCTGCCCAAGCGGGCACGTTCGACGTCGCTTTCAAAATCAACGACAGGTATGAGTGGAAAACGACGGTAACCGTTGCGGAAAAGCGCACGCATACCGTAACGTTCGACGGAAACTACGAAAACAGCGTCAACACCGCGGTGGAGGTCGCCCCCAACGGTACGGTTACAGCTCCCGCCAATCCCGTAAGAGAGGGCTATCAATTCCTCGGCTGGTATGAAGATGCGGACTGCACGAGAGAAGCCGACTTCACAACTCCCGTAACGGGGGCTAAGAGCTACTACGCCAAGTGGCAGGAGAACGAAGCTCCCGGACCTAAATTCCAGATAATCGACGGTGTGCTTAAATATACACTCGACGGCGAGAATTGGATCACCGTCGCGGATATGTCCGACCTCAAAGGGGAACCCGGAGCGGCGGGCGCCAACGGCAATACTCCCACAATCAACGAAGACGGTTACTGGGTAATCGACGGCGTCGTTACGGACGTCAAGGCCCGGGGTACGGACGGTACCAACGCGAGCGGCTGCTCGGGCAATATCGCGCAGACCGGTCTGGTGATGGGATTTACCATGACTGCGCTTGCGGCAGGCTATGCGGCGGTATCCCTGTATAGAAAAAAACACGGCGATAAATAATCGCACGGCAGGGACTTACGGAAGCGGTTTTTCGCTTCCGTAAGATCCTTGCTATCAAAGAGGAATTATGAAAATCAAACGTATTTTCGCAACGGCTGCGGCTGTAATTTTATCTCTTTTGACATTGCTTATTTCCGCCTGCGGCGGAACGGATACCGTTAAAGTTACCTTTGATTTCAACGACGGCGCCACCGAGGAAAGAGTGGTGGAGGTCGAACGCGGAAGCGCCGTGGAAAAACCCGCCGCCCCCACGAGAGACGGGCATATCTTCGGCGGCTGGTATTTCGGCGGGGAAGAATATAACTTCGCCGCCCCCGTAAACTCGGACATTACGCTCACCGCCGAGTGGGAAGTAAACGAACACACGGTAACTATTATCTTTTATGAGGGCAAGCAGACGGTGCGTGTGGTTTCCGACGGCGAAAAGCTCTCCGCGCCCAAAACGGAGGAGAGAGAGGGGTTTACGTTCGAGGGGTGGTATTTGGACGAGAGCCGCACAAAAAAATACAACTTCAATGCGCCCGTCAAAAACGATCTGACGATTTACGGAAACTGGATCGACGAATCCGCGACGTATTTTGACGTGACATATAACTATAATTATGAAAATTCTACGCCTTCCGTAGTTCCCGTGGAGCAAGGGAAAACGGCGTCGAAACCCAGTCCCGATCCCGTACGTGCAGACTATCGTTTCCTCGGCTGGTTCACGAGCGCCGACGGTGATATCGAATATAACTTCGATACGCCGATAACGGAGGCGACCGAAATTTTTGCGCATTGGGAGCAAATAATCATAGAAGGCGTTAAAAACTATGTCTTCGAAGCGGAGCTCACCGATCTTTCCGATTTCTCCGGCTCGGGATATTCCAACGAAGCGGAAGGAAGAGGGGCGATTCAGGACGAGGGAAAATGGAGCAACGTCGTAGACTTAACCGCCAGCAACGGCTATTGGGTAGGCTATCTTTATAAAACGGGCTGCAAATTGACTTTCGTCATCGATTCGGACAGAGATATAAGCGACGTAACGTTGAAAATCAGACTTTCCGGCGAAATCGTAAACGGAATTACGATTAAAAGCAACCAGTTTAAAATTACGATCAACGATTCCGTGGTCCGCTACAACGACATTTTCATAGACGACGTGCCGACCAGTCCGGGTTCGCCTCCGAGGGCTTTTGAGGATTTCGAACTCGGCGCCAATCTTTCGCTGAAAGAAGGCAGAAACGAAATCGTTCTCACCGTTGACAACGCCGTGCCCTTGCAAGGGGCCGACGGTTCTTTGGCGGGCGGAAAAATTCAGGCCACCGCCCCTCTCGTGGACTGTATTAAGATCACCACAGCCGCCAATCTTTCCTGGAATCCTTGGTTTGAGGGGCTGGAAAAGAAATACGGCTGGGACAGAGAAATCGATTATAAGGGTATCGTCGAAACAGAGGAGTAAAGCATGAAAAAACTCTTTAAAAACTGCGGTTTCAGGATATGGTTCGGCGCTGCGGTAACCGTAATCGCGCTGACGGTTATCATCGCATTGCTCGGCAACATATTCTATGACGTGATCAATATCGTCGTGGGCGGAGAGATCGCGATCTATAAAGATACCGGTTATCCCGAACTTTATCGAAAAACTACGTCAAGCAAAAACGAAGCGTTGGAAAACGGCAACGAATTAAACGAAAAACTTTGCGAGGAAGGTTTCGTCCTCCTCAAAAACGCGGAAGTTGCAAAGGGAAAGGCTTTGCCCCTCGAACGGGGCGCTAAAATAAGCGTGTTCGGCAAGAACTCCATAAATCTCGTTTATAACGGCTCCGGTTCGGGCGGTTCGGATAACAAACAGGCGGTAAAACTTCATAAAAGTTTGACGGACGCCGGATTCAAAGTCAATCCCGAGCTTGAAAAATTTTATCAGTCCGCTTCCCGTTCGGGTCCGCCGCGCAGCAGTAATCCCAAAATAGAATCTTCCGAAGTAAGCTCGCTCGGCACGGGCGAAACGCCCTATAATTCATACGATTCCAAAGTGCGCGGCAGCTATTCCTCTTACAGCGACGCGGCGATCATAGTCCTTTCGCGTATAGGCGGAGAGGGGTTCGATCTTCCCCGCAGTTCGGCGGAAGCGGGCAAGCACTATCTCGAACTCGACGCAAACGAGATCGATCTCGTCAGAAACGTTACCAACGCGGGGTTCGGCAGAGTGATCGTATTGATTAATTCTCTCACCACTATGGAACTCGGCTGGGTGGAAAGCGGAGAATACGGTAAAATCGACGCGGCTTTGTATATCGGCGGTCCGGGCGCTTCGGGAATAAACGCCCTCGGCAGGATTTTGAACGGAGAAATCAATCCCTCCGGTCACACGGTAGACACCTGGGCGACCGATTTCTTTGCGACGCCCGCCGTACAGAATTTCGGCGATTACGGCGTGGAAAACGGAGGCGCTTATAAAATCGACGGCAAATACGACAAAGCCTATCATTTCGTCGACTATCAGGAAGGGATTTACGTAGGCTACCGCTATTACGAAACCCGCGGCCTGGACGATGAAGAATGGTATAAGCAGAACGTCGTTTATCCTTTCGGTCACGGACTTTCGTATACGAATTTCACACATACGATCGTAGGAGGGAAAACGGATACGCTCACGCCCGACGCGGAAGGAAATATAAAACTTACCTTAAAAGTCAACGTGCACAACGGCGGCGAGGCGGCGGGGAAAGACGTGGTCCAGATTTACGTCACCGCGCCCTATCCCGAAAATAATACGGATAAAATAGAAAAACCGCACGTGGTTTTGGCGGGCTTTGCAAAGACGGATTTGATTGAACCGGGCAAAGACCGGGAGGTTGCCGTCGAACTCGATATGTACGACGTTGCCTCTTTCGATTACAGCGACGAGAATAAGGACGGCAAACGCTGCTACCAGCTCGATTCCGGCGATTACGTGATCAGGGCTATGAGCGACGCCCATACCGAAGAGGACAATTTCACCGCTCGCCTTGCAGATATCCATTCCTATGAAAAGGATCCCGTTACGGGACATGACGTAACCGTCCGCTTCGGCGATATAGACGATCAGCTTCCTAAAACGCTCTCGCGTAAAGATTGGGTAATGCCCGCTCCAAGAAGCGACGCCGAGCTGGACTTTGCGGAATCGGGCGAGTTTGTAACGAGCCTGAAAAGTCTGGATTCCGGCAATCCCAATTATTACGAGGAGCTTCCCGTTACCCAAAAGACAACCGAGCTCGATTTGCTGCAACTTGTCCATGCGGAAGACTATAAAGCCAAATCAGATTTGGAGCGCTACAACGACGAGCGTTGGGAAGAAATCCTCGATTCGCTGTCGGTGAACGAGATGGCAAATATATTTAACCACGGCGCGTTCCAGACAGCGAGCATTCTCAGCATCTACAAAAACAAAACCACCGATCCCGACGGACCTTACGGGTTCACTAACTTTATGGGCGATCCTTCCGTTTACGGAACCTGCGCGTATGCGTCCGAAATTATTTTGGCCAGCACCTGGAACACCGACCTCGTCTATCAAATGGGCGAGTGCGTAGGCGAAGAGGGGCTTTGGGGCAACGTCAAGGGCGATCACACTCCGTACAGCGGCTGGTATGCGCCCGGCGCGAATATCCATAGAACTCCCTTCGGCGGCAGAAACGGCGAATATTTCTCGGAGGACGGTTTCATTTCCGGCGCGATGGCGGCCAGCGAAATCAAAGGCGCGGCGTCGCGCGGCGTCTATTGTTATATCAAGCATTTTGTCGCAAACGAGCAGGAGACCAACCGAGCCGGAGTAAGCACCTGGCTCACCGAACAGGCTTTGAGGGAAATTTATTTAAGACCTTTCGAAAAAGCTGTGAAGGAGGGAAACGCAAAGGCGCTCATGTCGTCCTTCAACAGACTCGGCTCCACCTGGACGGGCGGCGATTACCGTCTGATTACCGAAGTTCTCAGGGAAGAGTGGGGATTCCTGGGCACCGTCATCTGCGACTTCAACACCGATGCTTCTTCCTATTTCATGAATCCCAAACAGATGATTTACGCGGGCGGGGATCTCAATCTCACGACGACGGAATTCTGGACGGGTTACAAAGCGAAGAACGCAAACGACGTGACGATGCTGAGACGCGCGGTGAAAAATATATTGTATACGGTTTCCACGAGCAATTCCATGAACGCTACGGTCGATTACTATCTTCCTCCCTTGTGGCTCTGGATTCTTGCGGGAGCAGGCGTATGCGCTTTTATAGGATTAACCGTTTGGGGAATCGTAATCATTAAAAAAGCACTCAAACCCGCCGCGGCGGAGGGAAGTACGGACGATTCGGACGACGGTGCGTAATCGCGGCGGGATACAAGAGAGTTTTGCGCAGATCCGCAAAACTTTTATCCGGTAGTTTAAAAAGCAATCATTGATGAAATTTTTTATATCTATTGACAATTTTCTAATTTGTGTTAAAATAGAGTCGATAGGAGAGGGTATCGGCACCGTCCTTATTTATAAGGACGGTGGTCGTTTTAACAAACGACCACCTGAACACTTTTACTGTTTTGACGATCGTGTAAGCGATCGGCGGGGGCAATGATGATGATCCGTATAGCAATAGTCGACGACGATGAAGAATGCGGCGCGCAGGAAAAAGAATTTATAAGACGGTATGCGGAGGAAACGGGTGAAAAGTTCGAAATCGACCTCTATAAAAGCGGAATGGACTTTATATCCGACTACACTCCGATCTACGACGTCGTGTTTCTCGATATTGAAATGCCGTTGCTGACGGGCATGGAAACGGCGCGCAGACTCAGGCGGCTCGACGGCAAGGTCTGTATCGTTTTCATCACCAAAATGTCCAAATATGCCATAGAAGGCTATGAAGTAAACGCGATAGATTTTGTGGTGAAGCCGATCAAATATGCGAATTTTATAGACAAACTCAAAAAGGCGATCAGTTTCATAAATAGTCACAAGGAAAAGGAAATCGTTGTCAAGAGCGAGGATAAGTACATTCTCATTCCCGTATCCGATATTTATTATATAATGAAAGACAGGAACTATCTTATTTATTATACGGCGAAAGGTAAAATAGCCGAACGCGGTACGATGAAAAAGGTGGAAGAAGATCTGGCCGGCAACGGTTTTTCCGTTTGCAACAGCGGATGTATGGTAAATTTAAAACATATCCAGCAGGTAACGCAAAACTGCGTAGTCATAAACGGAGAGCAGATTCCGCTTTCCCGCCGCAAAATCAGAGATTTTAAAAAAGAGATGCTGAGTTATCTTCGCGGCGGAAAGAGTTAAAGCGTACGCCGAGGTGGGAATATGTTGTATCTTCAACTTTACGGTGACATATATTACGCTCTCTACGGCAACATTTTCGCATTCCAGCTCTTTATCAGTCTGTTGGTTTTCGTCATTTATCAGCCGCGAAAAAGTCGCTTTGCCTTTCGTGCTTATTTAAGCGCCGTGGGCTATTTTTTACTCGTAAATATCGTGTGGTACCTTATAGTAAAATTTGCTGCGGACGTAAGATACATCAATTTAATTTTCTTCTTTTTGTGCGTTGTATTTCTCGCCGCGGGAATTTTTATAAACTTTAAAATAAACGTCGTCGGCGTGCTGTATTACGCCACGAGCGCCTATGCCGTCCAGCATGCCGCGTATTCGTTGGGAAATATAATAAAGTATCTGTTCAGGATAAGTTTGCCCGTCTGGGCGGAACTCGTCGTATTCGACATTCTGATATTTGCGTTGGTGGGCGCGATATTTTTCTTCGTTTTCATCTTCCCGCGCCGACATACCATAAGTACCAATATATTCGATATACGCGTTTTTATCATATCCGCGGCAACCGTTGTGGTATGCGTTTTGCTGAGTATGATCGTGGATAACATCTTCGCCTACTATCTTAAACAGGAAATCGACGTCTATGCGATGAGAGCGTGTTGCAGCATATATGCGCTTTTAAGCTGTATCGCCTCCGTGGTCATTCAATTCGGATTTGTAAGGGAGAATAAGCTCACCTATGAGCGGGTGATTCTCGATCAGCTCATACATCTGGAAAAGAAGCGGCATGAGATGTCTAAGGAGACAATAGCAATTATCAACGCCAAATGCCACGATTTAAAGCATCAGATCATGATGTTTGAAAAACTTGACGATAAAGAAGCGCGTAAGGCTTATATTTCGGAACTCGAAAGCGCCATAGCCATCTACGATACTTCCGCGGAGACCGGCAACGACGCTCTTGATATCGTAATCTCCGAAAAGAATTTATTGTGCGAAGAAAATAATATATCGTTCAGCTATCTTGTCGACGGCGGAAAGTTATCTTTTATGAATTCCGCCGATATTGCGGCGCTGTTCGGCAATGCTCTCGATAACGCAATCGAAAAGCAGATGACGGAAAACGAAGAAAACAGGTTTATAAGTCTTTCCGTAAAGGAAGAGAGCGGATTTGTGCATATTCATATAGATAATTGCTGTACGGTTGCCCCCGAATTCGTAAACGGATTGCCGCAGACGACAAAATCGGATACGCGTTATCACGGTTTCGGCACAAAAAGTATACAAAACATTGTCATGAAATATCACGGGGAAGTTTCCATGTGCGTGGAGGACGGACGGTTCAATCTCGATATTTTGCTGCTGGCGGTTTCAAATTGATATAATTGCAAAAGCGTTTAGCGGAAGGGCTAAACGCTTTTTTTACGCAAAACGGAATACGAAGAATCGTTGAAAGATTTTCTTATTGCTTGACAAAACGGGAAAAATCGTTATAATGATAAAAGAAACGAATCATGACACAAGACTCGTGTTGGGGAGGCGGAGAAATGTTGAAACTGACGCCTGTTCTCAAAGACTATCTTTGGGGCGGATATAAACTGAAAGATTTTTTCGGACGGGACAACGGCGGTAAAAAAATCAGCGAAAGCTGGGAGGTTTCCGTGCATCCCGACGGACGCAGCGGCTGCGAAGAGGGTACTTTGGCGGACTATATCGCCAAAAATCCCAAAAGCGTCGATCAGAACGGTTCCGCGTTTCCCGTTTTGGTGAAATTTATCGACGCGGCGCAGAATCTGTCCGTGCAGGTACACCCCGACGACGAGTATGCGAGACGGGTGGAAGGAGACAACGGCAAGACGGAGATGTGGTATATCTTGCAGGCGGACGAAGGCGCGGGAATCTACTGTGGATTCGCCCGCGATACCTCGCGGGAAGAGTTTTTGGGTAAAGTGAAAGACGGCACAGTGGAAGAACTCCTTCATTTTATTCCCGTGCGTGCGGGCGACGCCTATCTCATCAAGGCGGGAACGGTACACGCCATCGGCGCGGGCTGCGTGATCTGCGAAATACAGCAGAGCAGCAACGTTACCTATCGCGTTTACGATTATAACCGTAAAGACGCGGAGGGGAAACTTCGTCCTCTGCACGTTGAAAAAGCGGTGGACGTCATCGATTTTCGGGCGTTTCAGGACGAGACGGGAAGCGGGGGCTTTGAAAAAGCCGACGGCGGAAAGATAAAACTTCTCACAAAGTGCAGGTATTTTCGCTGTCGGGAATTGGCGCTTTGCGGTAAGTTTTCCGAGACAGACGAAAACTCCTTTACGGCGGTAAACGTTTTGAGAGGGGCGGGGACGATCGACGGGGAAAAATTCTCCGCAGGCGACAGTTTCTTCGTCCCTTGCGGAGAAAAGTACACGTTGGAAGGGGAAGCGAAAATTATCCTCACGAATGAAAACGAAGGAGGCGGGGCATGAACTATTATGCGGGAATAGATCTCGGCGGAACGTTTATCAAATGCGGGCTCGTCGACGAAACGGGAAGGATTGTCTGCAAGGATAAGATCCCGACAGGAAAAGAGCGGCCGTATCGGGAGATCGCCGCGGATATGGTGAAACTGATTCTTTCATTGACCGAACGAGGCGGAATAGAAAAGGACGCCGTAAAGGCGGTGGGAATCGGTTCGCCGGGAACGATAGACAGCGAAAACGGAGTTATTGTTTACAGCAATAATATTTCCTGGAAAAATATTCCCCTGTGCCGGGAATTGCGCGAGGCTACGGGCCTGCCCGTGTTCATCACCAATGACGCCAACGCGGCGGCGCTCGGCGAACACTTCTCGGGCGCGGGAAAAAAGTATTCTTCGACGATTTTCGTGACGCTGGGCACAGGCGTCGGCGGCGGTATTATTTTGGACGGTAAATTATTCGAAGGGAACAGATCGGCCGGCGCGGAGATCGGGCATGAAGTAATCCGTTTCGGCGGCGAAAAGTGTACTTGCGGCCGCCGCGGCTGTTTCGAGGCTTACGCTTCGGCGACGGCGCTCATCGCTCAAACCAAACGCGCTATGCTGAAAAACAGAAACAGTGCCTTGTGGCAGATCTGCGGCGATTCGATCGACAAGGTGGACGGAAAAACGGCGTTCGACGGTATGCGTGCGGGCGATAAATGCGGCGAACGGGTGGTGAAACGTTATATTGGCTATTTAGCCGAGGGGATCGCCAACCTCGCCAACGTATTCCGGCCGGAAGCGATTCTTTTGGGGGGCGGCGTCTGCGCTGAGGGGAATAATCTCCTCAAACCTCTGAGGCGGAAGGTCAACCGTCTTATTTTCGGCGGCACCGACTACGCGCCCGTGCAAATGGCAATCGCCGTTTTAGGGAACGACGCCGGACTCGTCGGCGCCGCGAGGCTGGCGATGGTAAAGACGCAGGAATAAAAAGTTTCCAGGCATAAAAAATCCCGACCGAAATTCTTTTCAGTCGGGATTTTTTTGTGTCAAAAGTATGAAAAGGCGAGGGTGGACGTTTCTTTCGCCAAAGAAAAACCAGTGAAGCCGAACCCGGTTGACAACGGTAGCGGTGACAATGGGACGGCCGACGGAGGTAAGAAAGCATTCCCGCGGTCGCGGCTGCGGGCGTTCTTATCGGCGCGTATTTTATAGCGTTTATCTTCTTCAAGAAAGGTAAACTTGTAGGAGCGGTAGGGCTTAAACCGTTCTTGTGGTTCAAGAAGTAGAGACTATGGAACAGGCTGGGAAATTCTGCCCGTATCATTCCGGGTCGCGAGCGGAATAAGATATATTATTCGGTGGTTAAAAAAGGAGCTCGGGAGCAGAAGCCTCGCAACCGCTTCTCCGCATCGTGCAAATAAAGAGACTCGTCAAAAACGCGCATTGCGTCTCCACCGATTGTGCGACTATGTATCCTGAAATAGCCAACGAAGCATTCGGCGAATAAGGTTTGATAGGGAAGCGCACGGGCGCAGGACAAATCAATCCGGTTCGGTCAAAACGAACCGCACAGCAAAATCGGGCCGGAGGGCTGTACGAATCTCCGGCCCTCTGTTTTTGAGATTACTTCAAGATAAGGAAAAGTGAAATGAAGAACATAGGATTAGGGCTAAACGTTGTTTATCAGCCGCAAATCAGGCTGGATACGGGACAAATTGTCGGCGCGGAAGCGTTGGTGCGTCTTGTCGGAACGGGAAAAACCAGTGACACCTCGGCGTTTATCGCCGATTTGGAAACGCGCGGCGGTATCGAGGAAGTGGACGCATACGTGTTTGAAATCGCCTGCCGCGACCTGAGGGAATTTCTTATAGAATTTCCGACGCTTCGCTTTTCGGGCAACGCCTCTCGTAAGACTCTCGAACAGCCCGGCTTTGCCGAAAAGTTTTCCGGACTGGCGACAAAATACGAAATTCCGACCTCGGCAATCGTTGCGGAAATCACGGAATCCTATTTTTCCGCCGATATGCATAAGATAAAAAATACGGTGCAAAAATTACGAAAATGCGGCTTTTCCGTCGTTTTGGACGATTTCGGCAAGGGCGGCTCTTGCTTGTCCTTCCTCAACGACGTGGAATGCGACGGCATCAAACTCGATAAATTCTTTTTGGGAAATTTCGGGAATCCGCGCACGCGCACCATTCTCGATTGGACGTTGGAACTCGCCTCCCGATTAGAGATCGACGCTTTGGCGGAGGGGATCGAAACCCCAGAACAGGCCGAATATCTCCGTGAGCGCGGCTGTCGGTTCGGGCAAGGCTATTATTACGCCTGTCCCATGCGCTTCGATGAATTCCGGGCGCTGTTAAAAGACGAAAATTTCCAACGGAGGCGGACGAATGAAAACGACGAACCGTAAAAAAATATTGCGGCGGACGAATCTTCTCATCTGCCTGATTATTGTCTGCGGGTTCGCCCTGAGCGCCGTCATCGGCTGCGGTTCCAACTATCGGACGGCGACGAAAAACATCGAGCATACTTCCCGACTCACGGCGGAAGGCATTTATCATCAGATCGCCGAAACCTTCGCCATTCCGCTCAATGTATCGCGTACGATGGCGAAAGACCGTTTTCTCGTTGATTTTCTCGCGGAGGAAAGCAATCGTCTGGAAGAGGAAGGATATATTAAAACGATAAAGTCTTTCCTCGCTTCCTATAAAGAACAGTACGGTTACGAATCGGTATTCCTCGTTTCCGACGCGACCAAACGGTATTACAATTTCAACGGTATCGACCGCATGGTGGACGACGCCGGGAACTCCGAAAACGAATGGTATTACGATTTCAAGGCTCGGGACGCGGAGTCCAATCTCGTCATCGACAACGACCAGGTCGCGGGCGCGAAGAATGAAATCACGGTATTCGTCAATTACAAGATAGAGGACGCCGCGGGAAAATTTCTCGGCGTCGTGGGCGTGGGCATGGTCGTCGATCATTTTCAGAGCCTGATGCAGGGTTACGAACGGGAGTACGGCGTCAAGGTCAATCTCCTCAACGAATACGGCATCGTACAGATTTCGCCCAGACACTACGGCTACGGGACAGGAATCGACTGGTTCGAAAAACGCAGTTATCCCGCGTCCGTGAGGGCTTCAGTCCTGGGCTGGACGCAGCCGGACGAAAGTTTCGAGCTCTGGACGGAGGAAATAGAGAAAGAGGGCGAAGAATTTATCGTCGTCCGCTATTTCCCCGAAATCAAATGGACGCTCGTCGTCGAACAGGACATGGCGGAGGAAATGAGCGCGCTGCACGCCGGGCTTTTGCAGAATATTCTCATTGTGCTCGCCCTCATTCTCCTGATCACGACGGTCGTGGCGTTCGTCATCGTGACCTACGATAAAAAAATTCGTTCGCTGAACAAGTCGGTGGAAGAATCCCGCAACCGCGCCTTCGAGGAAGCGGCGGCAAACTTGTTCGAGAAAATCTACGAATTCGACGTTACGCATAACCGCGCGGGAAATCGGGAGACGGAGGCGTATTTCCAAAGTCTCGGCGCGCCCAGAAACGCGCCTGTCGATAAATTCCTCGAAATCGTTGCGGAAAAACAGATCAAGGAAGAATTCCGTCGGGGCTACGTTGAGACCTTTACGCCGCAAAACGTACTCCGCGCTTACGCAGAAGGGCGCCATTCCCTGACCTATGAGTTTATGATCCTCGGCGACGACGGCGAATATCACTGGATGCGGATCGTCGTGCAGATCGTCCGCTGGGAAAGCGACGGCAGTGTGCACATGTATTCCTACCGCCAGAACATCGACGCGGAAAAATTGCAGGAACAGAAAATGAGCGAACTTGCCGAAACGGACGAGATGACGGGATTCTGGAATAAAACCGCCACCGAAAAAAGAATCGAGGCGCTGCTGGAACGCAATCCCGATAAGCAATACGCTTTCTTCATCTTCGACATCGACTATTTCAAGACGGCGAACGACGAATACGGTCACGCCTTCGGAGACGGGGTGATTCTGGCGTTTACCGACGCCTTACGGACGAATTTCCGTTCGGAGGATATACTCGGCAGAATCGGCGGAGACGAATTTGTCGCGTTCTATCCCTACGGGGAAAAAACGGAGGTGGAAACGCGTGCGAAACGCATTTCCCGGACGCTCGACTGCGTATACGAAGCGGACGGCGGTCGTTGGCGAATGTCGGCGAGCATCGGAATTGCGCTCGCCCCCGAAGAAGGCACGGACTTTAATACCCTTTACCGCCGCGCGGACGCCGCACTTTACGTGACAAAGGCGAAGGGAAAAAACGGCTATACTTTGTACGGAGACATGGAACTGCGAAGATAGCCAAATCCTAAGACGCGCACGACTCTGGCGAGCTAAACTTAAAAAGAAAGAAAACGATAGAGGAAACTGCTTAAAACGGAGGAGATACTCAAAGAATTTGAGCGAATCTCTTAAAAACCCTGATAAAGAAAATTCAGGTAATGAATGAGAAAGAAGCAGAACCGTATTGTCGTTAAGCGAAAAAACACATAAAAAAGGAGCGTAGGAAAACGCTCCTTTTTTGTGTGTCTGAATGTGCCAAACGTATGAAAAGGCGCGTAGCAAAAGGGATAGAACGCAATAAATTGGTGAAAAAATCGGGAAAGAACGAACGGGAGTCGAACCCCTATATTTGAAAGTGTATAGGGATTTGAACCCTATACAAAAGGAAGCAGAATACTACGAAAAAAATTAGATATAGGGGGCAAAAGCCAACTCTTCCGACGGTTACATCGAGAATTTCGACTGTTCGCGTTCCCGTTTCCATTTTCTCTAATCCTATGAGAGGCTCACAAAGTCGTTTAAATAAACGGGTTTCAGAGACCAACAAAGAAAAAACACTATTGAACTTCGGACTCCCACAGTTCGAGGCTCAATAGTATATTCAAGCCTGAAAACGCTCTTTTTTCGTAGAGCCTGTGCGAAAGGAGCGGTCGGCGTCGGGCGCGGAAAAGACTTGTCAGCCGCTGAGAAAAAAGATATCCGTTTTTGGCTTATAAACGAAAAAGCCTTCAAATTCGATAGACTTTAGAGCAAAAAAATGATAGACTTTTTTAGTGAAACAAAGATTTGTCGGTAAAGGGGATAAAAAGGCTATGTCTATGGAAAATAAAATACCGCCCTTCTTTTTGCATGGCGGCGATTACAATCCCGAGCAGTGGAAGGATAATAAAGGCATCTGGAAAGAGGATATGCGATTGATGAAAAAGGCGCATTGCAATACGATGACGCTGGGCGTTTTTTCGTGGGCGGAGCTGGAGCCCGCGGAAGGCAAATACAATTTTTCCGTTTTCGACGAAATGATAAATAGGATTTACCAAAACGGCGGAAGAGTGATTCTCTCTACGCCCAGCGGAGCGCGTCCGCATTGGCTGGCGGACAAATATCCCGAGGTGTTGCGCACGGAGGAAAGCGGGGCGCGGCGGCACTTCGGCGGGCGTCATAACCATTGCTATACCTCGCCTGTCTATCGGGAAAAGGTCCGTCTGATCGACGAGCGTCTGGCCGAGCGATACGGGAAGCACCCCGCGCTGATTGCCTGGCATATTTCCAACGAATATTCGGGGGAATGCTATTGCCCGCTTTGCCGGGCCGCATTTCGTCGATATCTGAAGGATAAATATAAGACGCCGGAAAATCTGAATCACCAATATTGGTCGCGGTTCTGGAGCCATACCTACACCGATTTTGAGCAGATAGAGCCTCCCGGTCCTTCCGGCGAGGACGGAGTGCACGGCCTCACGCTCGATTGGCGACGGTTTGTAACGCTTCGGACGGTCGATTTTATGAAAAACGAGATATCGGCGGTAAAAAAATACTCGCCGTATGTCCCTGTCACGACCAATATGATGCCCGGCTTTTACGGCCTTGATTACTATAAATTCGCCGAAAATCTGGATATTGTCTCCTGGGACGACTATCCCGCCTGGCATTCCCCTGAGCACGAGAGAGAGGCTGCGAATTCGGCGTTTTGGCACGATTTTTTCCGTTCCCTGAAGCAACGCCCCTATTTGATGATGGAGAGCGCGCCGGGCTGTGTAAATTGGAGGGAATTCAATAAGCTCAAGCGTCCGGGCATGGAAAAATTGTCCGCCTTTGAGGCGATCGCGCACGGAAGCGACAGCGTATTGTATTTCCAATGGAGAAAGTCGCGGGGGGCGGCGGAAAAATTTCACGGCGCGGTCGTCGATCATGTCGGAACGGAAGATACGCGCATTTTTAAGGCGGTCGCCCAAACGGGCATAGCCTTGGAAAAAGTGAGCGAAATCGCGGGAAGCAGCGCGATAAAGGCGGAGGTCGCCGTCCTGTTCGACTGGGAAAACATGTGGGCGCTGGAGAACAGCCGCGGCTTTATGCGCTCTAAAAATTATCGGGAGGACGTGCTGTCCTATTATCGGGTGCTGTGGCGGCGGGCGATTCCCTGCGATATTGTCAACCCGCACGGGGATTTGTCGCGCTATAAGCTGGTGATAGCCGTACGGCAATATATGACGGATGCAGAGGTGACGGAAAAGCTTGCCGCCTATGTTAAAAACGGCGGAACTCTCTTTGCGGCCTGCTTTTTAGGAATGGTCAACGAAAACGACCTCTGTCATCTCGGTGGCTTTCCGGGCGGAAAGCTGAAGGAGGTGTTCGGGATATGGAACGAGGAGAGCGATATTCTTTATCCCGACGAAGAGGTGAAGGTAAGCTGCGGCGGCGCGGAATATAAAGCAAAGACTTATTGCGAACTGCTCCATTTGAGGGGCGCGGAATCCCTGGGGGAATATCGTTCGGAATTTTACGCGGGTATGCCCTGCGTTACCGTCAACGACTACGGAAAAGGTAAAGCGTATTATCAGGCGTTTTTCGATACGGGAGAATTTAAGGCCGCCTTTCTCTCGGAGCTTTTGCGGGTAACGAAAATCGCGGGCTGTCTGCCCGATGGACAGACGGGGCCGCGGCCGGGATTGACCGCGCATAAAAGAGTGAGGAAAAATACGGAGTATTTGTTTATAGAAAATTATTCGCCTGAAAAAGCGGACGATATCCCGCTGGAGGACGGGTATATCGATCTGGAAAGCGGCGAAAGACTTCGGTCGGTTTCGGTGACTCCGTTCGGCGTGCGGGTATTGAAGCGGCGTTTGCCTTAGGCTTATGAGAGGATATCGAGAGAAAAAAGCCGCAGCTCGCCGCCCGCGCGACATTCTTCTCCGATGAGGCGGATACCGCTGATTTCCCGATTCACCTCCGTCAGGCGGAGACGGGAGAAATTGTCCTCCTCCGTCTGCAATACTTCCCAGCCCCTTTCCGTCAATACGGAAAGGGAATATTTTTTGATCAGTACGGAAGGTGTATGGATCTTTTTCCTGTTTTTAGGCACGTGACAACGCTGCGGATACATTTTGAAATTGACGTCCTCTCTTTCCCGCGAAGAAATATCGCTGTCAAAGAGAAGGCGTATTTTTTTTGCGTAGGTTTTTGGAAAAAGAAATTCTACGGGCTCGTGCAGAGGAAAGACGGCGGGTAAATCTCCGTCCTTCAGCTCTCTTTCGATCCCGTTAAAAAGCACGGCGAAATTATTCCCCGTCGCGTTTGTCGTTACCTTTTCGGGGGAAAGAGAAAGCTTTCGGGGGGTATGCAGAAGATAACAGTCGTCGTCCCGCAGCACCTGCTTCAGCTCGTCTATGCGCGTTCCCGTTTCCCGCAGGGTGATGTTGTATTTGCAGGCCAGGCTGACCGCCGTGCCCACCGCCTGGCCGAGCATGGCGCAGGTCGCCATAACGCGGGTGGAGGACAGTGCGAGATGCGTGACGCTGATATTCCTTCCCGCAAAAGCCAGATTGGAGATATTACGGGAATAGAGCGCGCGCCAGGGAATCGCATAAGGAGCCGGGATCGGGTGGAAAATATTGGGCTTTTCTCCGTTGCGGAAGCCGAAGGGGGAATGGTCGTCCATTGTCCAGCCTCCGTACGCCACCTCGTCCTCGAAGCGCGTGCCCTTGTCGATATCGTTCTGCGTAAGGACGTAATCCCCGAGATAACGGCGCGTTTCCCGCTTGGCGGGCAGAAAGCCGACGAAGTGCAAATCCCAGTTCTCCGAATCGAATTTGCCGCTGTTTTTTACAAAATCCCATACGCCGTAGACGGTGGCGAGAAGTTCTTCGTTGATGCTTTCCGCGTCGCGCAGCGAATCCCTGTCTCCTCCGAGCTCTATCCACCAATAATTGTTGGAAATAAAGCCCATACGGTTATCGGGATTGAGACGGTAGCGAAATTCGGTTTCGTCTATTTTTCTGGCAAAGGGCGGCGGCGTAAAGGTTACGGGTCCGTCTGTTTCCACGGCCTGAAGGAGCAGGCTGTTGCCCATGGTACAGCTGTCGCGGACGCTTTTTCCCAGAGGCTCCCCGTATTCTTCCGCGCTTTCCCTGCCCGAACGGTAATCGGCGCCCGTAAGCTCCGCAAGTATGCTGTCGCCCGAGCAGTCTGCGAAGTATTTCGCGGAAATAATTATTTTTTCGTAGCTTGTCGTGCAAAAAGCTTCTATTTTTTGAATGACGCCGTCCGTACATTCCGCGCCCAGACAGACGGAATTGAGTAAAAGCGTAATGTTTTTTTCGCCTTTTACTTTGTTGTATAAAACCATATCCCAGAGCGGATAAGTCATGTCGGGATTATAGCGGGCGTTGTCCAGCGCGATTTCCTCGAGAATTCCCCCTTCCCGCAGGTAAGGGAAGTGGTCGCTTGCGCCCCGTATCCACATTCGTATCTCGCCGGAGGCGTTTCCGCCGAGTACGGGGCGGTCCTGGACCAGACACACCTGTACGCCCCTTCTCGCGGCGGCGATCGCCGCCGAAATTCCCGCCATACCGCCGCCGATGACGGCAAAATCACATTCGATAAGCTTTTGAGGAAACATAATAAAACTCCTTTGCCCGTTATGCTTTCATTATAGCGGAAAATTTTTGAATGTCAATACGCAGGCGCCATCTTTTTTTGCGGTAGGGGGTAAGATTAACCACAAAGCGGAATTTTTTTATGCTATACTTGAAAAAAAGATAGGAGGGAGCTTTATATGAAGGCATACGATCGTCCCGAGCTCGAGATCATTCTTTTGAAGGAGAACGGCGGAGGGGATATTTTGACCTACAGCGGCGAGCCGCAGGGAGCGGATTCGACAGACGACTGGCATATGGACATTTTCGATGATATTCGTTAAAATTGACTTTAGGGAGGAAAAGAAATGAAAAGAAAAATAACGTTTGCGCTTCTCGCTGCTCTTTGCGCGTCGTTCGTCGTCAGCGGCGTCGCCGTTTTGCATTTTGAGGCGTCCGCCGCCGAACCGAGCGGCTGGGATTTATCGGAAAAGACGACGAAGGCGGCCCCCGCCGTCTTTACGTCAGAGCAATTTGACTATTGGGGCAACGCTGAAACGGAGTTTACGTCGGACGGAGTTCTTTCCACAAGCAAAACGACCTCCTTCGGGGGGAATGCGATGAACATTTACGGCGCTTTCAGCGTGCGGCGGGAGGAGCTGGACTTTGCTTTTTCCATTCCCCTGCGGGACGAAGCGGGGAATTTTCTCGACGAAAGCCATCGCTGCGACAATATTGCCGTGACGCTTTACGACGGAGCGACGGCCGTGGCGTCCGTAACGGTGTGGGGAAACAGCTATAAGCAGGAATATTCCTCTCTGAACGCGACGTTTACGGTGGGAAACAAGGAAATCCCGGAAGTAAAGCTTTCCAAGAAAATTTTATGGAAAAGCGGCTGCGTAAAAATGGGGTTTTCTCTGGAACAGGGATGGATGACCGAGCGTTACAACGCGGCGTACGCGCCTGTCGCCGCGGCGGAATACAGGGACGAGTTGTCGGCATTTACCTTCGACGAGATTACCCGCATACAGATAGCGGGGGCGCAATATTCGACGGACGGAAAATCCGCGCCGCGCGTGCTGCTGAAGGAGCTCAACGGACAGAAGCTCGCCGGGACTGCGCCTCTGTCGTTTGACGACTGCTTCTTTATGTCCGCCGTCGAAGCCGCCGATCGGACGTATCTACAAGGGGAAACCTGTAAATTTCACATTGCGAAAAATTTCAACATCAACGATTTGAATACCTCCGGGACGAGAAAGGCGGCCAAAACGGACGCAACCTATTCCTTCGGCGCGGTGACGGCAAATCTGGGGACGGATAAAACGAAAGGGGACATCGGCTGGAACTCGGACGGAAAAAAGGGAAGCTGTACGGAAAGCGGCATCTATCTGACGCTGCACAATCCCGACGGCACCGTGACGAAATACTCTACCCGATCGGCATGGGAACTGGATTTTCCGCTGACTCAGGCGGGTGCTTATACGGCGGACTTTACGTTGCTGACGACAAGGGGCTTTCTTTCCACCCGTTCCTGCTCGTTTAGCGTGGAGGCGTCGGGGGCAGCGGTCTCTCAGCTGATCGCCGCGATCGACCTCAACCTGCCGCAAACGATTACGGAGGCGCGGGCGGCTTACGAAAAGCTCTCCGAGACGGAGAAGGCAAAGGTGACAAATTACGCCGCGCTCGGACAGGCGGAACGGTTGTCGGAGGCGCTTTCGGCGTTGAAGGAAAGCTTTTCCATGGTGGCGGGCGCGTCCGTCCGCATGGAGGAGCCGATGGGTATCCGTTTCGGCGCGACGCTGGATAAAGCCCCCGCCGACGTTTTTGCCGACGAGGGAATCGCGCTGACCTTCGGGACGCTGATTGCACCGCTCGATCTGATTCCCGGGGAGGACGGGCTCAAGCTGGGCGCGGACTTTCTTCATCTGAACATTGTGCGCAGCGTCTGGGACGAACGGGAGTCCACGGCGGGAAAGCTGTGGTTTAATGCCGCGATGATCGGGATTTTAGAACGTAATTACGAGCGCGTCTTTGTGGGAAAAGCGTATCTGCGCTTCTCGTTCAACGGAAAAGAGGTGACGGCGTACGCAAAAGACAACGATAACGCCCGTTCGGTGCGGCAGGTGGCGCTGGCCGCCTTAGCAGATGAAGGAAAGGAATTTTCCGCGTCGCAATTGGAAATTTTGCGCCGTTATGCGGGAATAGTGGAATAATTAGCCAAAAATCGGAACAAAAAGCGCCGTTAAGAGAGAATTAGTGGCGCTTTTTGTTTTATTTTTGAATAGACTTAGCCACATTTCGGAATTTTTTTGTGATATACTATGTTTATGATAACAGAAAAAAGCATAATACGGCGGGAGGAGGTTTTATGAATGAACCAAAGCCGCTGACGGCGTATTCGGTAGGCTCTATCGCGTATAGTCACAAACAGACGGATTATGTCACGCCGCATACCCACGATCATGCCGAGGTGGTGTATTACCTCAAGGGAAAGGGGCTGACAAATATATACGGAGACACGCCGTACAATTTCCGTTACGACGAAGATTCGGTGATCGTGATCCCGCCCTTCATGAAGCACGACGAATATGCGGCGTCGGAAACGAAAATCGTCTGCAATCAGATCGATTTGGAAAGCGAGGCGTTTACGCAGCCCCAATTTATCAAAAAGACGTCCAAGACGGCGGAGCTGTTTGACCGTATCAAAAGCCGGATGCTGGAAATCAACGCCTTGTACCGCCTTCTGAAAAAGGAAAAAAATCGTGCGGCGGAGGAGCGGCTGACGGATACTCTGGGGCATCTCGGGATCGACGTGTATTGTCTGGTCGGCAAATCGGGGGGAAAGGGTAAGGCCTATTACACCGATACCGTAGCCGCCGTAAAGGCGTACGTCCGCAAGCATTTTTGCTCCAAAATAGATTTTGCTATTTTGGCTGACGATTTCGGGTATTCGTACGATCGTTTCCGCCATATTTTTCTCGAGTATACGGGAATGACTCTGTACGCTTACCAGCAGGGGCTCCGACTTAATTACGCCAAGCAGTTGCTGGCCGTCACGACCATGAAGATAGGGGAAATCGCGTTGAAAATGGGCTTCAGCGGCAGCGTGCGGTTTTGCGAATGGTTCGGCAAAATGGTGGGAATATCTCCGTTGAGATACAGGGATATGAATAAAATACTGAAATGGGGCGTGGTGTGGAACCTTTCGGATATACAGGAGACAAGGCGGATGGTCAATTTAATGCTTGATACGGACCTGGGGTGCGACTGCGACGACGCGGCGGCGATTGGGATCGTCAACGTATTTCACCGCGAAAGGACGGTCAACGTGCTTTGCGTAACGCAGAGCCTCAACAATCCCGAGGCGGCGCGGGCGATCGACTGGATCAACAGCTATTACGGCAACGATTTTGAGATCGGGGTTTCCGATAATTCCCGCGTCAGGGCGGAGGAATATCTTCCCCGATACGTCTATAAGCTCCGCGAAGAATTCGATAAGAGCAAAAGGCTGTTTTCTTCCGTGGAGCTGATGAAGGAAAAGCTGCGGAAGGCGGAAACGGGAACGGTGACGATGGCGTTTATCGGTCAGCTGAATAACCTTGCGAAATTGCTTTCGACGGAGGAAGGGCGGGCGCTCATTCGGGAAAAGGTTTGCAAAATCGTGATCATGGGCGGAAACTTTTCCGATTACGGGGAATATTATCTCTTTCACGGACAGAGGTTTTCGTCGGAATTCAACATCGGCCTGGACGTGGAAAGCTCGCAGGCCGTAACCGAGTACGCCGAGCTGCCCCTCGAGTTTATCGATTTCAACCAGGGACTGAAGGTTCTGACGGGCAGCGTGCTGAAGGAGCGGAGAAAAAATCCCGTGGCACGGATTTATGAATTGTTCGGCGTGTCGGACAGGGAAAGCTGGGACCTGATTACGGTGCTTTATGCCATGCTGGGAGGCGGGGGCATGTTTGAAGCGTCCGAATACGGCAAGGTGACGGTAGACGACGAGGGGCGGACTACCTTTCGCGCGGGCGGAGGAAGGCACAGGCTTCTCGAGCTGAAGAAGGACAAGGACGCCGCCGAGCAGATAAACGATATACTGATCAGAATAGGAGAAATAAAACAATGACGAGAAAAATTTTGAAACGGATATGCGCGGTTGCGCTCTGTGCCGCCGCGGTTTCGGGTTCGGCCGCCTGCGGCAGAAAGGGAAACGAAAAAACGCTTTCGTATGCGGTCTGGGGGAGCAGCGACGAGCTGGCGATCATCAATCAGATTGTCGAGGGCTTCGAGGCTTTATACGCCGAGGAAGGGTACAAGGTGGAGCTCGTACACTATCCCAACGATTATTATAAAAACGTCCAGCTTGCTTTTTCGGGCAAAAACGAGGCGGACGTGTTCTGGATGCAGGGCGGAACGATTGAAAGCTATATCCGCGACGGACTTCTGAAAAATCTTCAGCCGTATATAACGGCGGAGTATGAGGACGGAATTTCCTTTACGGAGGAGGATCTCTGGGAAATCAACGACGGCTACCGTTACGACGCGGCGACGGAAAAAATGGGCGGCGGCGATTTATACGCAGTTATCAAGGATTGGTCGCCCGATTTCGCAATGGTCTATAATAGGGCGCTCATCGACGAATTCGACGGGGAAACGGGCAACTATACGGCAGAAGTCAAAAGGGCGGCGGAGGATAAGCTGGCGCGAATTTCCGACGCCGACGAGCAATACGCTTCTCTGAAGGGAACGAAGGTCGTCGGGCGGACGCTGGCGGAGATCGTCGGGTATCCCACGGAGGAAACGGGCCGATATCCGTCCGAAACGATCCCGATGAGCTGGCGGCAAAACGAATTGATGTGTTTTCTGCTCTCTACATACAACAGCGACGGAATCAGGGAAATTTACGGGACGATCCTCGACAACGACGCCCTGAAGTTTGCGCAGATGCAGGCGGAAATGAGCGGCGCAACGCTCTATGCCGAGGACGGAAAGAGCTTTAATTACAGCACGAGCGGAACCAAGAGCGAGGCGCTTGCCGACGCTTACCGTCACTTCGTCAATTACCAGACGGGGCCGCTGGCGAGCGCGGGCGTGTTCGGGACGTCGTCGGTGAGTTCGGACGCCGATTTCCCTAAAGGAAACGCGGCGGTGGTCTGGTACGGACGGTGGAAATTTGCCAAGCCGAGCTGGGCGGGTATCGATTTCGGTCTGGCCCCTCCTCCCACAAAGGCGATGGGCAGGGACGAGAATAACGACGGCGTAGAGGACGGGGGCAACGTGTATTGCTCCTCCGTCGCCATCGGGCTGGCCGTCAGCGGCAGAACGGATAAAGCAGAGCTGGCGTGGAAATTTATCCGCTATTATATGACGGTGGGGACGAAGGCCACGCTGAAGAAGGGCTTCAATCTTCCGGGGAACAAAACCATCGCAAAGTCGGAGGATTTCCTCAACGGCTCAGACGAACGCACGAAAAAATTGAATAACTGGTATATCGGTCTGGCGGAATACACGCATGCCCTCACGTTTACGAAGTACATCGACAATTCGGTGGCCGACGGATATCTCAAGACGTATCTGACCAGCGCCGCAAAGGGCTCTATGACGGTGGAGGAGGCTCTCAGGACGGCGGGAAACAAAATCAATTCGGAAATATCGACGGCTTTGGTATAAGGCCTGCAAGGGGGTAATATGGAGCAGATGACAAAACGGCGGAAAATGACGAGGGAGAAAGCGCGGATTTGCAAATTTTTCCTCTTTATTTCCCCATGGATGATCGGCCTGCTGCTGTTTTCGCTGGCGCCTATGCTTTTATCTCTGGCGCTGAGCTTTACGTGGGGGACGAAAATAACGACCTGGACCGGGGAAAACCTTAAGTTTTCTTTGCGTAATTACAGATACATTTTCGGCGAGGATACCGTGTTTCTCCGTTCGGTGGCCAATACGCTTATCTATGCGTTTTTGCGCGTTATCGGCGGCATTTTTCTCGCCACGATGCTCGCGTTGCTGTATAACAACGACCTTTGCGGAAAAAAGCTCTATCGGACGATGGCTTACGCGCCTTCCCTCATTCCCGTGACGGCCGCGTCCTCTATCTGGATTTTGATGCTCAAGGGGGATTCCGCGCTGGTACAGCGGATGTTTGCCGCGATCGGCGTGCATGGCTTCGATCTGTTTTCCAAAGGGAACGCCCTGCTTACCGTCGTGTCGCTCGATCTGTTTTGCAGCGTAGGCTCTACCATGATAGTCGTTTTGGCGGCGCTGCAGGGAGTCCCCAGGGAATTGGAGGAGGCGGCGATGATAGACGGCGCGAGCCGCGCAACTCGTTTTTGGCATATTACGGTGCCCATGATCAGCTCGGGGCTGATGTTTATTTCCGTCACGGGCTTTATCGGCGCCCTGCAAACCTATGCGAAGGTACAGCTTCTGACGGGCGGCGATCCCGAATATGCGACGATTACCATGACCATGACGGTGCTGTCCCGATATAACGCGACAAACGGAAATCTGGCGCTCGGCTACGCCTGCGCGGAGGCCTGGGTCATCTTCCTCATTATCATGATTTTTACCGTCATTTATCTGAAGCTGCTGGATAAAAAAGTGTATTACGGAGACGAATAATGGAAACTTCGAGTCTGGAAATCAAGCGGACGACGCCGACGGGAAAAATTAAACCCAGAAAAGTTTTGGGGAAAATTCTTTTATATGCGGTGACGATCGGCATTTCGGTGATTTTTTTCATTCCCTTTATTTTTATGGTGTACGGCTCGCTGCAGACGACCTCCGACACCGTTACCTCCTGGCCGCTCGTGGCGCCGAGCGTGGAAAATTTCGATAATTACATAGAGGCCATGAAGGTGATGGATTTTTTCAACGCATTGGGAAATACGCTGATGATCCTCTGTACGGCGACCGTACTGCAAATCGCTTCTTCCGTTTTGGTGGCCTACGGCTTCGCGCGTTTCAGAAATAAGTTTACGGAGCCGATCTTCCTCGTACTTTTATCCACCATGATGCTTCCCTGGATCGTTACCATGGTGCCCAGCTACGTCATTTATGCGGAACTTGGGTTTATCAGCTCGGATTCCGCGTTTGTCCGTCGGCTGCCGCTTATCCTGCCCGCTGTCAGCGGCAGCGCGTTCAATATTTATATGCTTCGCAATTTCATGCGCGGAATCCCGAAATCAATAGACGAGGCGGCGGAGCTCGACGGGTGCTCAAGCTTCGGGATTTTGATAAAAATTCTCGTGCCGAATATGAAGCCGATTCTTGCGACGATGCTCATTTTTGCCGTCACGGGTTCCTGGAGCGACTATGTGGGGCCGAGCATTTATCTCACCGATAAAAGTCTGTTCACCCTAGCGCTCAGTATCGGACAGTTTTCGGGAAGCACGACCTCCACGGAAAAGCAATTGCAGATGGCGGGCTGTACGCTATATACCCTGCCGCTTCTGGTGCTGCTTTTCAGCGCGCAGAAAGTGTTTATGAAGGGAATCGTTACCACGAGCGTAAAAGGCTGATTGAAAAGTAAAAGCTTATTCGCGCCGAAACGACGCGGAAAAAGGAGATGAAATGACGAAAATGACGAAAGTATTTTCTATCGCTTGCGCGGCGGCCTGCGCCTTTGCTTCCGCCTCCTGCGGCAGCGGAGAGTCGAGCGGAGACGAGGGGGAAAACGGCAAAATCGTAGCGTCCTGCATTCGCCGCAACGCCGACGGAACGGAGACCTTTACGGTCGGCGGGGAGCCCTTCCTTTATCTGGGGGCGGAAAGTCGCTTCGAGGCTTACGTCAACTGCGATAAAATTCCCTGCGAGGAATATGAAAAATACGTGGCGGCCGCGGCGGATCTCGGCTTTAACGTTTTGGCCGTTTCCGTGGATTGGGCGGACATAGAAACGGAAAAGGACTGCTACGACTTTAACGTGATCAATAAAATTCTGGGCTTCGGACTTAAATACGACGTAAAAATCGAATTGCTGTGGTATTCCGCCCTGATGTGCGGAGATTCGCACGAGTGGCACCTCCCCGGGTATATTTTTAAGGAAACGCCGAGATATCAGATGTATGTCGGAGGCGTGGAGACGACTTCGATCGAGACTTCGACGATCTACGGGGAGCGAACCTTTCTGCGGATCGACGATCAAACGTTTATGGAACGGGAGGCAAAAGCCGTCGGCGCTCTGATGGACCATATTTATCAATGGGAGGAGGCCAGAGACTTCCCGAAAATACTCATCGGCGTGCAGGTGTATAACGAGGTGGACGCCTTTCCCGAAAAGCGGCTGAACGAGTACAATGTGAGCATAGACGGCGAAAAGCAGAGCAAGGATCAGATCTGGAAAACGATTTGCACGGCTATGAATAACTGCGCGAAGGCGTTTAAATCGTCCCCTTATCAGGTGATTACGCGGACCAACCTTCTGCGTCCCCAATACGCCGAGCTGAGCTCGTCGGGCTTTTCCCCGATAGAACGCGCGAAGCAGCTGTACGAGCTGGAATATCTCGACGCGATAGGCTACGATCCCTATTTCAATAATCTCTCCGATTTGAAAAAGTCCATTGAATTTTATCAGGAACAGCTGCCGCAGAACTTTACGCATATCGCCGAAAACGGAAGGGCGGGAACGAAGGGGGAGGGCGCGTATGTCAACGGCGACGGGGAAATTCTGCTTTCCGTTTCCATGAACTGCGGCTATATCCTCTACGAGCTCGCCTCGCCGCAATTTTTCGATAAAAGCGGTTTTTCGCAGGGAATCATTTCGCCCGATACCCTGGAGGATTATTCCTATACGGATAAAATCCGAAAAATGTGCAAGGCGCTGAAGAAGGTCGGGCGGGTGGCCGCGGCCGTAAATCCCGCCGATTTTGCGGCCTTTAACGTGGACAGCTCGACGGGAAAGGAAAACTGGAGCAAAACGGTGAACACGACCTCGGTGTCCTTCACCTTTTCCACCAATAAAGGCGCGAAGGGCTTTGCGATCGTTTCGGAGGGTTATGCCTACGTCTATGCCTCGGAGGAGGCGACGCTCACCCTTGCGGGCGGAAGCTTCCCGGAAGCGGAAAAGGGCGCTTTTTCCGACGGTCAATGGAATACGGAGGAGCGCAAGGCTTTAACCGACGGACGGCTGTCTTTGGACGATCAAGGCGTATATCGCATCAAAATTCTTTCCGCGGACGGAGCGATTGAATCAAACACGGATATTTTCAAGGGGTAAAAAAATGAAAAAAATACGGAACGGAATGATGTCGGCGTTTTTCTGCTGTGCGGTATTTCTGACGGCTGCCTGCGGAGAGACCTTTGTGGAGAAAAAGGACGGAAAAGTGCAGATAGATCTCTCTTTAATGAACGAATACGCTCATGAAAACGTATTCGAGATTGCGTCCACGGCGGAAGGCCTGAAGATGGAGGGGATACAAAATCTGAAGGCCGCCTGTTCAAAAATGCGCTTTTCCATCGAGGAGGGCGAAAAGCTGGCTTGTACCTTCGCCTTGCCCGTCTATGAGGAAGACAGCGAGGACTTTCTCGTATCGGGCGTAAATATGCACACAAAAACATGCGTGGACATTATGCTCCGAGGTCAGACGCAGGAAGCTCCCATCGCACAGCTCCGTCTGTGGGGGGAAAAGTCCCCGGAGGCGGCTTGCGTATCCAGCCGCATTACCTATCGGCTGAACGGGGAATCGGCCGCCTACGATTCGTCCTTCGCCGCGGAAGAAAAGGAGTATCCTTACGCCGACGGCGCGAAAGTTACGGGCAATATGCGCGCGTCTACGCCGTTTACAATCGTATTCGACAGGGATAACCTGTTTCAGAGCTGCGTCGGCGGCGAACGGGAAAAAATTGTCCCTCTGCTCGACGAAGCCAAAGAAGCCGATAAAAAGGTGATCGACGGCCTGAAAAAAGCCTTTTCCGCAGTGCGCTCCGTCAGCCTGATCTTCCGCTTTTCGGGACGCACGCAGGAGGATCTGGAAAAGGAGGGTATGACGGGATTCGAGGCCTCCTCCTGCTTCCTGCTGAAAGAACTGAACGGACAGAGCCTCTGTTCCGAGGACGGACGGATCAGGGACGAGGCTCCGCCGTATATCGCTCCGCCCGAGATCGCGGAAGGAAAACAGCTTTCCGCCTATCATGATTACGTCTATGAGGTTAAATCCAACGAATCGGCGGAAGTTGGCAGGGAAACGGTGCTGTATTCGGCGTTCGCCACGGACGTTCTCTCCTGGAAAACGCTCGACTATTCACTGATTATTACCGCTCCCGACGGACGGATAATCAGAACGGACGGGCTGAAATACTCGATCGGCGCGGGCGGCGTGTATAAAGTGAAAGCGGCGGTGCGCGACGAAAGCGGAAACGAATATATTTCCAAAGAAAGTACGTTTATCGCCGCGGATACGTATCGGATAAATCTCGAAGGGGAAATTCCGCAGACGGCGAAAAAGGGCTCGGTCTTTACGCTTCCCGCGGCATACGTGACTAACGCCGAGGGGAAACGGACGGACGCGGACGGCAGGCCCTACGAGTACAGCGTTACGGTAAAGGACCCCGTGGAGATAGAGGTGGAAATCGGCGCGGACGGAAAAATTACGTTCGGCCGCAACGGAGTCTATACGATCGTCTACAAATCGAGCAGTACCGACGGAGAGGACGTGCGGGAATACCGTATTGTCGTATCCTGAAAACGAGGAGGGGAAAAATTATGGAAATGAAGAAATTGCTTTTGACTGTCGTCCTTTGCGGGACATGTCTCGGGAACGGTTTGGGAACGGGCGGAATGGAAAAGGTTTCCGCCGAAACGATCGCTCCCCGCGGAATAACGCTGACGGCGGAGGAGCTCAACGCGGGCACGACGGCGGAGAATCCGTGGAAAAAGATGTTTGACTTTTGGAGCAATGCGGGAAAGTCGGCGGAAAACGTCCTTTACACGACCGAAGGCGTAGTGATAGAGGGGACGGATAAAAACAATGCGATGAACCTTATCAACGCGCCTATGTCTGTCGCGGAGGGCGCGCGGTTTGAAATGACGTTTAATATTCCCCTTCGGGACGGACAGACGGGAGAAATGACCGCTCCCCAAACGAAATATATGGAAAAAGCCGCCGTTGTTTTATATAACGGGGAAACTATGCTGGCGACGGCGTATATCTGGGGGGATTCTTACAAGACGGGAGAGTCGTTTATTACGGCCGATTTTGAAGTCGGCCAGGCAAAGGCTTCCTCGCTTCATCTGCCGAAAAAGGTTATGGAAACCGGAGGCGGAATCAGGCTCGGTTTCGATCTCACAAACGGCTGGTACTGCGAGCTGACGGACGAAGGGGGAACGGAATATCGCGCGGTTTCCGATACGTTTGAGAAAGAGCTCTCCAAGGTGACCGCACAGGAGCTGACTCGCGTGAGAGTCATGCAAAAATGGGACGATTCCGCCGTAAAGACGAAATTTGTCGTAAAGGAGCTGAACGGCCAAACCCTTTGTCTGGACGATGAAAACAAGCTCTTTGCCGACGACTGTTATAATATTTCCGCCTTAAAGACTGAAAAAGACGCGGTGTTTTTAGTGCGCGAGACCTACGCCTTTGAGCTTCTGGGGGTAAAGGAGAGCTCGTCTGAATGTAATACCAAACAGCCGCGGGCTGGAACCGCTGTCTGGGCTTATGCGCACACGGGACTGATGGGCGATATCGGCTGGAATTCAGACGGAAGCAAGGGTCCCGAAAGGGGGAGCGGATTATGGCTTACGCTGACTGCGGACGACGGAACCGTCTGCTCGGAAACGTTCTACAACGGAAGCTGGGGGGATATCGGACAGCCGGCGATAGAATTTACCTTCGCCGAGGCGGGCCGATATACCTTGAAGGCGACACTGTTGACCGCCCGCGGATATGTAACGGTACGCACACTTGAGATAACGGCCCAGGAAACGCCTCATATTCTTCTTTTACAAGGGCTCCCCGCAAATTGCTACGTCGGGACGGTCGTGAAGCTTCCCGCAGGCAGGCTTATGGACGCGGACGGAAAAACCGTGCTCGTCGATGGGGTGGAATGTTCCGTTTCGTTCGCAAACGAGGCGGTGGCGCTTAATAACGGCTCCTTTACGGTAACGGAATCGGGAAAATATACGGTGACCTATTTTACAGAGTATGAAGGAAAACGGTATGAAAAAACAGCCGAGACCAATGGGAGAGCGGATACGCTCAAAAGGATAGAGATTACGGCGGCGCCGCAGAAAACCACCTATGTGGAAGGCGAAAAATTCGACGGGACGGGAATGGTCGTCTGCGCCGTTTATGAAAGCGGAAAAAAAGAGGAGATTTCCGACTATACGCTCGATAAGGAAACCTTGCGGCTCGGAGATACCTCCGTCATCGTCAGCTATCACGAAAAAAAGACGGTTTTAGAGATAAAAGTAAACATGGGGGAAGCGGAGGATTCGTCCTCTGGCTGTGGGAGCAATATCGGCGGAGTTTCTGTGTTGGTTGGGGCTTTGGCCGTCGTCGGCTTATACCTGTGGAAAAAGCGTAAAGCTTCAAAGATAGAAAGGTGATTCTGCATGGGGATTTTCGTTCGTGCACGCGCCTGAAAAGGAAAAAGGAGGGGCGTGGCTAGCGGATTTTGAAAAACGACAGCTCTCTTATCCTTATTACGGACGGCGAAAAAATAGAAAAGCGCGGGCAACGACGCCCGCGCTGAACTTTCACGATTTTCAAACAAAGCTAAAGATATATGAAAAAGGAGCGTAGACAAACGCTCCTTTTTCATATATCCGAATGGTGACCTTTTACAGGCTGAACCCGAACCCTCCCCTTTATTCGAGGAGGGATTTTCAATTTCAGTAGGGGAATCGCTTCCGTTTAATAAATCGGAAAGAAGAACCTCTTTGTTGTATTTTGAGTCATTAGGATCAAAATAGTTATAAGTGATAATAATTTTATCGTTGAAGAGCACAACCTTTTTTACGAAAGATCGGATAATGTGTTCCTTTTTATTTTCGTCCGTTAAACTGATTTGTTGCATGATGCTATTGAGATAGCCGGAGATCATCTCTTTGGTTACGTTTGCATTGGCAACATCTTTTTCACATTCAAGGGCGTATTTAGTCAAGTCTCGTGTTTTTTCCAAATCCAGTAGACGGTCTTTCGTCGTACTTGTAAACACACCATCCTCAATCGCTTTCATGATATTGTCTATTTTCTTTTGGGTGTCTGTTAACTCATATTCTAATACTTTAATATCTTCGTTGGCTTCGTATCTTTTGCGATGCAATTTGTAGGCTTTTTCTGAAACGTGCTCAATGACGCTGGGAGAAAATACTTTTATCGTACTTTCTACGACTAAATCTTCAAGGAACTTTTGCGGAACAGCGTCCTTATGACACGCGTCTTTATCTTTCTTTTGAGTCGCACATTTATAATAATGATAAACTGTTCCCGTGTGGCTCTTCCCTGACTCTCCGATCATAGGTTGTTGACAATATCCGCAATATAACTTCCCCGTCAATATGTAGCTTCCCTCTAATGCTTTGCGGTTGTTAGGTAGTCTTTTGTTGTTCTCAATAATTTTTTCCACTTTTCTGAACACCTCTTTATCTATAATGGGTTCTACAACGCCTTCGTAAAATTCGCCGTTTGAAGCTCGAATGTTGCCGATATACTTTTCCGTGCGAAGAATCGTATAAATACTATTCTTCGCAAAGGGTTTCCCTCTGTGATTGGTTATTCCTTTTGCGGTCAATTCTTCAACGATTCGCGGAACCGTCTTCCCGTTGGAATAATCAGTGAAAATCTTTTTTACAACAATCGCCTCATGTTCCAGGGGAACATATTTTTTATTTTCTATTTTATAGCCATAGGGAGTATGGCCGCCGATAAAATTCCCTTTTTTACGACTTTCTGCAATTCCCCGGTTGACTTTTTGCGCTAGTTCAAGGGAATAATATTCATTCAATCCTTCCAAAAGACTTTCGAGAAGGATTCCCTCTGGTGTATCGGGAATATTTTCCATCGCCGATATGATTTTCACATCGTTATCTTTCAGGCGTTTTCGATTGATAGCCGCTTCTATTTTATTCCGGGCGAAACGGTCGAGTTTATATACCATTACATATTGCCACAATCGTTGTTCGCTGTCTTTCAGCATTTGCTGAAAATACTTTCGATTATCGTTTTTTCCTGTCGTTGCTCTGTCGATATATTCTTTGACGACAGTATATCCGTTATCGGCAGCAAATTTCATACAGACATCACGCTGTCCTTCTATCGATTGCTCGTTTTGCGCATTAGACGAGTACCGAAGATAGAGGACGGCATATTTTTTTTGAGGTGTTTTTTCTCTTTGCATAATTTCTCTTCCGCGTTAATCTTTTTCGCTGATGATTCCGTGAATGAAATCCATTACACGTCGGCGCTGTATTACCGTTAAGGATTGGAATAGAATTTCAATATTATCTTTCGGTAACTCGGCTCCCAATAAATAGTTAAGAGATACCTTGAAAAATTCCGAAAGTTTAATTAACATTGAAATATCGTGTTCAAGTTTTCCATGTTCAAAATTAAAATAATCCTGCACTGTTACATCTAATATTTCGGCAATTTCGCGTTGCGTATATTTCTGTGATGTTCGCAATTCTCGTAAAGTTTGATGAAACAAGCGTGGCGGAAAACGCTCTTTGTTTGTATTAATGATGTAGTCCCTAAACTGAACAGCGACCTGGCGTTCCAACGGAGATTTATAAAACATATTTCGTTCGGAAACTATTTTTAAGCGTTCCGCACGATATCGAGCTGATTCAATAGACGTATGGCAAAGATTTGCTATTTCTTCGGGCGTTTGAACGTGACACTCTTTGAGGATACACAGAGGCATTAGAATACGTGCTGCAAACATATTCGCCTCTTGCTCGAACTCTTCTCTTTTCAGCTCCTTGATGTGGTGTAAAGCCAGATGCCCAAATTCATGGGCGACCGTGAAGCGGTTCCGGCCTTCATGTCTGCTATTTCTAAAAAATATAAATATTTCATCGTCGTATGTAACAGTCCAGCCGTCACATACAAATGGAGATTTTCTATCCAACGCTAACGCTAATTCTATGTGATTTTCGTATGATAACAGCGACCAGCCGTTTTTATTCGCGATTCCTTTCAAATCAATCGGAAGAGTATTGGATTTGTTCGCAAGCAAGAAAATCCAAGCGCTATTACGTACGTTTCGGTAATCAATTTCTTTGGAAATTTGTTCCAAAAATTGGTTGCTTTTTTTTTGCGGTTTTTTCCAGGAACGCGTCCACAATAGCCGCGTTTTCGTCGGAAATTTTATACTCTCGTTTTTCTCCGCCTCGGCCAATAGAAATTACCGTATGATTAGAGTTAAAATGTTCCATGTGTATATATCTCTCCTTTAAATTATTTTATTTGTTTTTTCGCATTTTCTCTAAAAACGCATCTACAATAGCCGCGTCCTCATCGCTGATCTCATATTCTCTCCGCTCACCTCCGCGTCCAATAGAAATGACGGTATGTTTTTTGGGTTGTATAGGAGAATTTTCAGATTGTTCTCGCCCCAATAAATAATCAACGGAGACTTCAAAGTAGTCGGCTAATTTTTTCATATTATCATAATCCATTTGCCGGGTTTCGTTTTCATAGCCTGAGAGTGTTGTTTGGGCAATTCCAACAGCATTAGCTACTTGGGTTTGATTTTTGCCTTTAATCTTCCGTAACTCTTTTAGACGATTCATGCGTTTTCTCCTTAACGTAATGTATCATACCTATATTATATTACAAATTGCGCTAAAAGTCAAAAAAAAATTAAAAAAATATATTACAATTTGCGTTAAAATGCTTGACATATAGCTCAAATCGAGTTATAATAATATTGCAAAACGAGTTAAAAAGGAGGTGAAGTAAAAATGAAGATACTTAAACAAAAAAGATTAGAGTTAGGAATGACCTTAAAAGAAGTCGCCTTACAGTTGGGCGTAAATGGTAAAAATTGCGCTCATAGTGTCTATATGTATGAAACTGGTGAAAGGAGACCGTCCATTGAAAGATTAAAGAAATATGCTCAATTATTTAATTGTACTGTTGACGAACTGCTAAAAGACGAAAAAGAATAAAACGGTTGAAAGGAACTAAGAACAATGAAAAACCCAAAATTGGAAGTGTATATCGTAGGTCGGCCTGATTTGCGCGGGTGTGAGCCGTGGGAAGCGGAAGCCTTTTTAATGGAGTTCGTTTTAGAGCCTTTATACGAGCGCGAGCGGGAGAAAATTCGTAAAAGGTATGAAGAACAACGCAAGGCGCAAGATTCTGAGCAATAAAAACTAACCTCCCTGCGGGGAAAGGAGAAATAAGATGACAAGGAAAGAATTTGAGGAATTGGAAATAGGTGATTGGGTAATAGAAAGCAATGAACATTATAATAGAGATGTTATTTTTGCTCCTGTTCCTTACAGAGTGCGAATACACGGACAGGTAATCGAAAAAAAAGATATTGAAAATTTTACGCTTAAAGCTTATGATATTTTCAATGAACATGTCATAGGCGTTGGTGACGTTTGCTACAAAGATTTTGAAATTAAGGCAAAACAGAAAGAGGAAAATGAAAAAGAATCTTTTCGAACAAAAATCACTATTGAAGAACTGAGAAGCGCGGCTACACCGCTTGTGGAACTACTCCGAAAGAAGGGACACCTTCACATGACCGTATTAGTAACCGATGATAAAATAGAGCTAGTGGAAGCTTTATGCGGCATACCCATGCCGTATAAGGATTAAACCAGAAGGAAGTAAAAAAATAGCAGGCCGAAGCCTGCGGGAGAAAGGTAATGAAACCAATATATTATGTGATTTTTGCAATAAATGGATTTACGGTTTTAATTTGGATAGTATTCTTCGTCAACGCATTTATCCGCAACCGTTGTTTTTTTAAATCTTCGCTTATAGACAGATACACGCTGAAAATTAAGGACGACAGTCTCCCCAACAGCGGGGGCGCACTCGAAGAAGATAACGAGTCCGAGAACGTAAGAGACGGGAGAAAAGTATGAAGGTATCAATTATTTTGGCTGTTATTTCAATGATATGTTCGGGATTATCTATCAGTTTTATTTTATGGGCAAGACATGATGAAAAGAAGCTTGAAGAATTAAGACGCCTTAACGATAAGAGCGATGATACTGATAACAGTGGACGGGATAATAAAGAAACTGCCGCAGAGCGTAAAAGAGCGGGCTAAAAGAGCCTACCAAAGTGTAGTTGAGCAAGAGATTAAAAAAATTGCCATGGAGGGTTTTTGAAATGAAGAGGTTTAAGACAATCAGTGATATTGAGATTTTGTACTACGTGTATGATAAATTGGCGCGAAAGTTAGACGATAAACGGGATGATATTACCGCAAACCAATTAGATGAAATCCGTGTGGAAATTTTGAGGCTGGAAAAAATAAAGCCGCGGACAGATAAGGGAGGAAGGGAATGAGCAAAGACAACATCGAAAACGGAATGATCAAGTTCTGGGAGAAAGTTGAGGACGAAGAAACGGGGGAAGTATGGGAAAGAGAGGCTCCGGCTTGCCACTGTTCGGAATGTAACAAGTCGATTTATAAAGACGATAACTGCTACGTGTTCCCGAAAATGTTTAACGACGTTCCCTATATTCTTTGCGAAGACTGTCTCGACAGTTACAGCGCGTACGGACGTGAAGCGGCGGAAGCGTTAACGCAAGCGGCGAGAGAGGCGAGGAAGGCAGTATGAGACTGTTGGAAAAGTTCGTGGATAAATGTATCGAACGGAAGCCTACTAAGGTTGTAATGAGCAAATCTGAGCTTTTAAGACTGATAGAGCAGGCGGAGCGGGAACAGTTAGAAGGTAAGCGCAAAGGAGTAGAGCGATGACCTTATACGAGATAAACGCGGAAATTGAGAGCTGCGTAGACGAAGAAACGGGCGAGGTGCTGAACTTTGAGAAGCTGGACGCGCTTCAAATGGAACGAGAGAAGAAAATCGAAAATATCGTGTGGCTGATCGAGAACACGGAGAACGAGATCGCGGGACTGAAAGAGCAGGAAGAAATCTTCAAGGCACGCAGGCAAGCAGCGGAACGGAAGGCAGAGAACTTGAAAGAGTATCTCATTCATGCGTTAGGCGGTCAGAAATTCGAGACGGTCAAGGCGAAGATAACATTTATAAAGTCGGAGGTGGTAAAGGTAGACGACGAGAGCAAGATTCCTGTGGATTACTGGTCGGAGGTGAAAACTTATAAACCGGATTTGACGGCGATAAAAAGGGCGCTGAGAGGGGGCGTAAGCGTGAACGGAGCACATCTTGAAGAGAGACTCAACCCGCAGATCAATCCCGTAAGGAGGGCGAAATAATGGGCAAATTTGAAGAGCTGTATAAGGTGAACGTATCAGATAAGACGGAGAAAAAAGGGAATCTTACCTATCTCTCCTGGTGCTGGGCATGGGCGGAGTTCAAGAAAGTCTATCCCGACGCGAATTATGAGGTAAAGAAATTTAACGGTTTACCGTACGTGTATGACGAAAAGACGGGCTACATGGTATATACCTCGGTGACAGCGGAAGGGCAAACGTATGAGATGTGGCTGCCGGTGATGGACGCCAGGAATAAGACCTTGAAGAATGCGGAGATGTTCGACATCAATAAAACGATCATGCGCTGCTTGACGAAAAACCTTGCGATGTTTGGACTGGGATTGTATATTTACGCGGGCGAGGACCTGCCGGAGGACGCGGAGAAGCCTACCAGGGAAGCGACGAAGGGGGAACCTGTAAAGAAAGCTGATGAGTTCAAGCGGTTGACGAAAGCGGAGCTGGTGCAGGTGTATAGGGTAAAGAACCCAGAGGCAACGATCGCAGCGCTGGAAAATAAGTTTGAAACAATATTTAAAGATTGGGACGAGGACACGACGCTGGCGGCACGGATATTGTTGGAAAAGAAAAAGAAAGAACGCGACAAGGCAAAAGGGGAAGATGGAGAATATCCGTTTCCCTTGAAGGAGTGAGATGGAAAGAGATAGCTTTATTTTTTATAGGTCATACGCAAACGCATTGCGCCAGCTATCCGATAAACAATTCGCGGTGGTGATGAAAGCGATATTTGATTATGCGTTAGACGGAGAAATGCCGGATATGGGAGTAGTGGAAAGTGTTATATTTGAGCTGATCCGTCCGCAGATCGACGCTAATAACCGACGCTATGAAAACGGTAAAAGAGGAGGCAGACCGAAAACCGAAACAGAAGCGGATAATAACCAAAGTGAAACCACCCACAAACCAAACGAAAACCAAAGTATAACCAAAGTGAAACCAGATGAAACCACCCCGAAACCTAATGTAAATGTTAATGTAAATGAAAAGAAAGAAGATACTTACGTATCTAAGAAAGAAAACGACGAAGGCAGGGAAACCTCTGCTTTATCAGCCAAAGAAAACAACATGTCCGAAACCGAAGGGAAAAAGCGGAAAGAATTTATACCACCAACGTTAGCGGAAGTAACGGCATACGCAGAAGAGAGAGGTCGGGCAGATTTGGCGCAAAAGTTTTTCGACTACTTTGAGGCGGGAAACTGGCACGATAGCGAAGGTAAGCCCGTCAAAGTGTGGAAGCAAAAGTTTATCACATGGGAAACGCATCAGCCATATCCTGAGACAATCCCGAAACGGCGAGACGACGATACGTACCGAGTAATTTGACGAGGCGAGAAAAATGGGGTTTGTAAATTTCAACGGGATAGAGGATTTGCGGTTCGACGAAAGCCGATATTTGAAAACGGGGCTTGAAAAGCTGGATAAATCGATCGTAGGACTTGGACTTGGGCACTTGGTAATCCTGACGGGGCCGAGAGCGGGAGGAAAGACGACATTGATCGGCCAGCTTGCGTGCAATTTTATCGATCGGGGATACTCGGGCTTGCTGTGTTCGTTTGAAATGGCGAATCCGCGACTGAAAAATTGGCTGACATTGCAAGCGCTGGGGCCGGAAAATTTAAAAGGCTTCACGACTTCGATGGGGAAAGAGCTGTTTTATCCGAGGACAAAAGAAGTAAAGGAAGCGGTAGAGAATTGGATAAGCGGAAAGCTGAAAGTTTACAATAACTCTTCCTTCAAACAGGGGAACATTTCGGCGGACATCAAACAGGAGATAGAAAAAAACCCCAAGATCAAGTTTGTGATTATCGACAATCTCATGAAGATAGATTTTGACGGAAAAAACGAGAGCAAATGGGACGAACAAAGCAAGATCGCCAAAAGCCTGCAAAAGTTCGCACAACAGCATGACCTGTGCATCATCTTGGTTGCACACCCGAATAAGGTCAAGACGTTACCGAGAATTGAGGACGTGGGCGGAAGCGGGGATATTATCAATACCGCGGACACGGTGCTCATGGTACATCGTGTGACAAAGGATTTTAAAAAACGTGCACAGGAATATTTCTCTTGGTCGGCAGATAATCCGGCGTTTGAATTTTCCAACATCATCGAGGTGGCTAAGGATCGGGAGTTTGGAGACGACGACAGCATGATCGGAGTGCATTTCGAGCCGAGGAGTAAGCGTTTTCTAAACTATCCGGGAGAAAGTATCCGTTACGGCTGGGACACAAGACCAATGCAAAGCAAAATGTCGATCGGAGAAGTGACGTTCACGGAACTACGGGAAGATGAAGAGACTCCGTTTTGAAGGAGGCGGCTATGAGTGAATACGAAGTCAACGATCTGTACGAAGCGTTGTCGAAGTCGCTAAGGAAGAATAATCAGACGTTTTTCAGCTATGCCTGGCGGGAGCAGATCGAGAACATGATCGCAACCGAAAGCAAGTACAGCCGATTGGTAGAGTGGATCGACCGGGAAATCGAATTGAGCGGAGAGCTGCTGAATGTATTCTCTCCCGCGGATAAGACGGAGGACTACACGAAAGGGTATTTAGCGAACTACCTGGAACAAATCCAAAAATACGCGGTGTTGGTGCACTGTAAGGATTTATTGCTGGATAGCCGCACAACGACGCAGATGCGGGAAAACATCGAATATACGCTGGGAAAACTGTATGGAATCCATTACAGCAATGAATTAGAGATCTATGTTTAAAGGGAGACGAAAGATGAGCACAGAAATGAAAAATAAGCTGATGAAAATAATAGAGGAATACCGAGCCGAAGCGCGGGAGCAAAAAGACGTTAAACGGCTGATGCACACGGCTTATGCAGACGGAATCCGGCGGGCGATAACGGAAATAGAGAGGGCGACAAAGAATGAAATTCACGGTTGAAGGAAAGCCGCAGGGCAAGGCGCGGGCGAGAACGTTTTATAACCGCCGAATGGGGAAGATGCAAAGTATAACGCCCGAGAATACGGCTGATTATGAAAGTATCGTCCGATGGAGCTACAAAGCGGCCGGGGGCGGGTATTATGGCAAAGGATTGTTTGAGGTACATATCAAGGCGGTGTATGAGGTGCCCGCATCATACTCGAAAAAGAAGCGGGAAGCGGCGTTAAAAGACGAGATTAAGCCATCGGTCAAGCCGGACATCGACAACATCACAAAATCGATTCTGGACGCGTTAAACGGGGTTGCGTATTACGACGATAGTGGGGTGATAAGGTTAACAGCGGAGAAAGTCTACGGAGAAAGCCCGCGGGTGGAAGTGGAGTTGAAACTGATATGAATAGCATGTATACGGCAGACATATTACGCCAGCGGCAAGCGTTGCCGTTAGCAATAAAGATTACGATGACGAAACTCGTTATTCGGGCATGGATGCGTGAATTTGGCGAAGATGGCACATACATATCCTTTTCGGGCGGGAAAGACAGCACATTGTTGTTGAATTTAGTACGGGAAGATTTTCCAAAAGTTCCCGCGGTATTCATCAATACGGGACTGGAATATCCCGAAATCCAGCAGTTTGTAAAAACATTTGATAATGTAGAAATTTTGCGACCGAAAATGCGATTCGACGATGTAATCAAAACGTATGGCTATCCGATCATATCTAAATCAGTGGCGAATTGCGTCCGGGGCGCGCGGAACGGCAGCGCCAGTCGGATCCATTTATTGAACGGACTGAATTGCGACGGCAGCAATCGAAAATCGAAATTTTCAAAACTGAAATATCGTCCGTTGTTGGACGTGGATTTCCTGATATCAGATCGCTGCTGTGACGTTATGAAAAAATCTCCGGCACATGAATACGCGCGTCGAACAGGTCGAAAACCGATATTCGCGACGATGGCAGACGAATCAATGTTGCGGGAAAAGGCCTGGTTGCAAAACGGCTGCAATGCGTTTAACGCGAAGGAACCGCACAGCGCGCCGATGTCGTTTTGGACACAACAGGACGTGCTGCAATACATCGCGGAACAGAAATTGCCGATAGCGTCTGTTTATGGGGATATAGTGAAACGCGGGAAAGACGGCTATGACTACACGGAAACACTGTGCGATGGCTGCGGAGAATACCACACGACAGGGTGTGATCGTACAGGGTGTATCTTCTGCGGATTCGGAGCGGGAAACGAGAAAGGCGAAGGAAGATTCGTTCGTCTGAAACGAACGCACCCGCGGCAATACGAATACTGCATGGAAGGCGGGGCGTACGACGCGGACGGAATGTGGAAACCGACAAAAGAGGGGCTGGGCATGCGGCATGTATTGGAGGTTTTAAACAAAATCTATGGACAGGGATTTGTTAAATTTTAGGAGGTAAAGAGATGCTGATATGTTGGATAATCCGAAGGAGATACTTCCGGGCATTGAGGAAAACAGGAGGGAGCAGATGATAATCATAAATCGAAAAATGCAGGTGGCGGAACAAAAGACGACAGGCGAAAGGGGCTATGACCAAAGGAGCCAGGCGAGCATAAACAGCGAAGGACGAATAACTATTCGAAATTATAGTCGGTCAGACAGGGATCACGACGAAATCATGATTCTTTCGGACGCGGAAACAAAAGCGATATTCGATTTAATGCGGGTAATGAAAGGGCTCGGAGTAAAAAACGAGGATATACCATTTTAGGGAGGAATTATGAAGTCGATATT
>DBFWLO010000024.1:0-183941 GCA_048465415.1 Candidatus Scatosoma sp. | reverse complement strand
GATCGGAGGAATAAGCCTTGGACTCGCTGCAAGAGGCGGCGGACAGGGAAAAGCCCAAAGCCAACGCGGAAACAAGAACGGCGCTTAATAATTTTTTCATAGTAACCCTCTCTGAATTTATATTTGAGCGATTTTATTATATCATAGAGGTTGAGAAAAATCAATGTTTTTTTAAAATTTAAACAATAATTTACACTGAAAAACGGGAAAATGAAAATCCCGTCCTGAGGACGGGAAAGAAGCTGCAGACTCTTTATTGAGTTACTTCATAACGGAGAGCGGCAAAAATATTGCCGTCGAAGGATAGAAAGGCTGTTTTTTCTCCTAAAATCGTAGAACCATTTGAAGCTATTCGTACCTGAGGAAATAAACTTAAATCAACTTCTAAACTGAATTTTAAAGTTTGCGTAGTATGATCGTAAATAATTGCCGAAAGACTTGTTTGGAAAAATCTTTTATCCAACGAAGTGCCAATATTAAACAATAAGTTTATATTAGCGGCGGTAAATTCGCTCAATTCAAAGATTTTAACGTCGTTGATGTAATAGGGGATAGTATCTTTAAAAGTATAGGAAGGAATTTCGTTGGAAGAAATGAGTTTTTCGATCTGTAATTTGAGCGCGTCGTTCTGGGAAGAAACAGAATCCATCTGATTTTCTAACTCTTGGTTTTTATCCTGTAACTCTGTAATTTGTTGTTGAAGCGAAGCGAGATCGGAGGAATAATCCTTGGGATCGCTGCAAGAGGCGGCGGACAGGGAAAAGCCCAAAGCCAACGCGGAAACAAGAACGGCGCTTAATAATTTTTTCATAGTAACCCTCTCTGAGTTTATATTTGAGCGGTTCTATTCTATCATATATTTATCAGAAAGTCAATAGTTTTTTAAAATAACAAAAAGGATATGAGGTAAAAAAGATGCCAAAAACAAAAACATTTACGGCGAACGAGCCGTTGACGGTCGGTGATATGAACAACTTGCTGCAAAACGGACAAATCGTACAGACGTCGGGGCAATCGACGACGGACGTGATGTCGCAGAAAGCGACGACGGATTTCGTCAAAAATATCGACGCATTCAATGCAACAAAGATAAAAATGCAAAATCTTTGGCTGAGTAACGGTACGAATTATGGCGGCGGTATCAATTTCGGCGACGGAGAGTTGGTCTATTTGAAAGAGATTTCCGATGATAAGCTGGAAATAAAAGCTACCACTATAAATTTTGTGGGGAACATAGCTCAGGCGAAATTTTCCGAATTAAAGTACAAAGACAACGGGTTTCAAACGCTCTATTCCTCGGGAAGTACGGACTTGGTCTACGGCCATTCCTGTTACGTAGTTTTGGGCAGAAACGCCACGGGACGCGTTATCTCTTTCAAGGCAAGTGCAAAAATACAAAAAGGAAGCAAACAGCATAAATTTATAAAGATAAGTACACTGCTTTCGGGATTGACGAACTATTCCGCCGATGCCGTGAATAGCGTTACGGGCACTTGGCATTGTTATACGGCATTGGGAAGCGGGGCGACTTATGATTACGGCACCGGATTGGAACTCAGTTCGGAAGGGGATTATATTATTTTAGCAAGATACTATACTACGAGCGGTTCTCTCGGCGGTTGGGAGTTACCCAATTTGGGCGTGGGAAAGTGGTTCGGCGTCCAGGGATATATCCAATTAAAGAATTGAGGTGAAAAGATGAAAACATACAAAATAGAAAATCGAGAAGTGACGTTCGAGGAATTTTTGCGGGAACTCAACACGGGCGTATACGATGTCCAGGCGATGGAAGAAGTCGAAAATCTGACGTTCAGCGAAAACCTGCTTTTGGACAAGCTGAGGCAGAGACGGGAAGAGGAATGTTTCCCCGTCGTCAATCGGGGCGTGTTGTGGTACGAAAGTCTCGGCGAAGAGCGCCGCGCCGAACTCCGACAATGGTATCGTGCCTGGCTGGACGTTACGCTGACGAAAACCGTGCCCGACAAACCCGCATGGCTCTATTAAAGGAGGACGACGCATGAACGGCGTAATCGATTCCTTGATGAGACTCTTTTCCACTTACGGCTTTAAAGCCGGCTGTATCATCGTCGGCGTCGTCCTTCTCGTCAATCTGATCAAAAAGCCGATCACCAAAAAAGCCGCGGCGCTGTCGTCTAAATTCGGCTACGACAAGTCCGTGGTGACGAGATATATTTCCCTGTTGCCGGTCGGGGTATCGCTGTTTTTGACGGCCGTGGTGGAACTCGTCTCTTATAAATTCCATTTTACGGCCGTGGACTGGCAAAAAGTGCTCGCAAACGCGCTGTTGTACGCGGCGATCGCGGTGGCGGTATACGAGACGATAAAGAAACAGTTGCAGGCGTACGCGGCGAAGGCCAATTATAAAAACCTGAACCCGCAGGAGGAACCGGCGGGAAAATCGGACGAAATGCCGCCCGAAATCGAAGAAGCGGAAGAACATATTATTTTAGAGGAGGAAAACGAAAATGTCGAAGTTTTGTAAACATATCCAGTACGTGAAAGAATTGAAGGCTTTGCAGGAAGAGGCGGAGCTTGCCGGCGCGACGGCGGTGGGGATCAGCAAACAGGGCAATCTCTATGTCTACGACAAAGAACGCAGGGCGGCCCGGCAGGTGTCCTTGTCCCGGGCGGCGGAACTTTTGAACGTGTCCGTGGCGGCGCTGGAAGAAAATATCGCGAAGGTGGACGGCCCGGAGGATCCACAGACGCCGATAAAGACGGCGATGAACACCGAATGGGACGCGCCCGAAAAAGGCGAGACGGCGCCGACGTGGGAAGAAAAAGAGCAAACCGTCTCGGAACTTCGTGAGATTTGCGAAGTTCTGAAACAGACATGCGTCCGTCTTGCGGCGCTGGAAGAAAAGATCGGGAACTGAAAAGCGTGCATAGTTTCAGCGGGTTGGTTATAAAAAAAGACCGGAGAAAGCGTTTGCCGACTCCGGTCCTTTTTTGCGTTTCACAACATAAAAGCGCCTCCTTTTGCGGAAAATAATGGTACGAAATCACGCCGCCGTCAAGCGGCGAAGCGGGCGAGGGGAGGGAAGCAATGAAGAAACAATCGTTTTTGAAAGGAGCGGCGATCATAGCGGCGGGAGGTTTCCTCGCCAAGCTCATCGGCGCCCTCTACCGGATCCCGCTCACCAACCTCATCGGCGGCTACGGCATGGGGCTTTACCAGATGGTCTATCCTTTTTACTGTCTGCTACTCACCGTGTCGGCGACGGGGATTCCCTCGTCGATCGCGAAAATGACGGCGGAGCGGCGCGCCCGGGGCGTTTCGAGCAAGCCGGTGCTCAAAAGCGCGATGGCGCTCTTCCTCGCCGTCGGCGCGGTGGGAACGGTGCTGATGATGGCGCTGTCGCCCCTTCTTTCCCGCGTGCAGGACTGTCCCGAACTGACGGGCGGCTATATAGCCCTGGCGCCCGCCGTGCTGCTCGTGTCCGCGATTTCCGTGTTCCGGGGCTGGTTTCAGGGGGAAAACAATATGTTCCCGACCGCGCTTTCGGAAGTGACGGAGCAGATCGTCAAAGTCGGCTTCGGCCTCCTGTTCGCCTACCTGTTCCGCAGCGACGTTCAAAAAGCGGTGACGTTTATTCTGCTTTCCGTCTCCGTTTCCGAACTGGCCGCGCTCATTCTCATGGCGTTTTTATATAAACGCGTGCCCGCTCCCTTTGCCGGGTTAAAAGAAGAGGGCAGGGTTTCGATGAAGTCGGTGCTGCGGCTGAGCATACCGGTCACTCTCTCGGCCGCGCTCCTGCCCCTTTCCTCCCTTCTCGACAGCGTGATCATCGTGCGGCTTTTAAAGCGTTACACGGCGGAAGCGGTGACTCTTTACGGGCTGTTTTCGGGCGGCGCGGTGACGATTATCAACCTTCCCGTCTCCGTCTGTTACGGCATCGCGGCCGCGAGCGTGCCCGCCGTCTCCGCGGCTTCCGCGGAAAAAAAGAAAGAAAACGATCCTTTGTCCGCCGAGCATACGGAAATTTTCGTCCCCGCGCCCTCTCCCGAGGACGCGGCGGAAACTCCCGCCCCCGCAAAGCGCGTAAAAACGAAGAAAGAGGAGCCGCGGCCTTCTTTTGCGGGCGCGCGCCGGAGAATGCTGTACGCTTTAATCGTCACGTTCGCCGTATCCCTGCCCTGCGCAATCGGGCTTTTTTTCCTCGCCGGCCCGGCGACGAGAATCATTTTCCGTTCTTTGAAGGAAGAAGAACGGGAAATATTGATCAAACTCATCCAAATTTTTGCCGTCAGCGCGGTATTTCTTTCCTGTACGCAGACGCTTTCGGCGTGTCTCACCGGACTCGGCAGGCCCAAGTATGCGGCGATCTCGATGGCCGTCGCCGTCGCCGTCAAAACGATCCTCAATTTCGCGCTCGTTTCCGATCCGAAAATTTCCGTTTACGGAGCCGCGATCGCCGCGGACGTCTGCTATTTGGTTGCATTTGCGCTCGATTTGGTGTATAATTTGCTTATCACGAAAAAGAGAGGCGAAAAAGCATGATCACGGTGGTCGGGTTGGGCGTAGAAGCGGGCGATTTGACGGAAAAGGGCAGACGGGCGATTTTGGAAGCGAAAAAGGTGCTCGTGCGTACGGCGAAGGCGGAGTCCTATCAGAACGTCACGGCGCTCGGGGTGGAGCATGTCTGTCTCGATTTTATTTACGAACGCAGCCGCAGTTTTTCGACGCTCTATAAAAACCTCGCCAAAGCGGTGGCGGAGGCGGGCGACGGCGCCGTATACTGCGTGGACGGCGCGGCGTCGGAGGACAATTCGGTGAAGGCGCTGCAAAAACGACTGCGGGGCAAGATAAAGATCGTCGACGGCGTGTCCAAGATCGGCGCGCTGGTTTCCCGCGCGGGGTTTGCGGGCTGTTCGTATACGGCGGTCTCCGCTTATGAGCTCGCGGAGACGGAACTTTCCGCTCCGCTCGTCGTCTACGACATGAACGACAGAGAATTGGCGGGCGACGTAAAACTGCGGCTTGCGGACGCGTTCGGCGAAGAGACCGTCGTCCAATACATACGGGGCGGCGAAGTGAAAAAAATTCCTTTGTTCGAGCTCGACCGTCAAACCGGTTACGACGACACGTCCGCCGTGGCCGTGGAGAAGATCCCGCTGCTGGATAAAAAGCGTTTCACGCTCGCGGACCTGAAAGAGATCGTAGTGCGGCTGCGCCGCCCGGACGGCTGTCCGTGGGACAAGGTGCAAACGCCCGAGACGATCAAAATGAACGTCATCGAGGAGGCGTACGAACTCGTGGACGCCATCGATTCGGGCGACGACGAAAAAGTGCTCGAAGAGACGGGCGATATTCTCTTGCAGGCGGTGTTCCACGCGGTGATGAAGGAAGAGCGCGGCTCCTTCAACCTGACCGACGCGACGACGGGGATCTGCGAAAAACTCATCACCCGCCACACCCATATCTTCGGCAAAGACAAAGCGACGGACGAGGGGAGCGCGCTCAGCGTCTGGGAACAGAATAAAATGAAGGAAAAGCACCAGGAAACGTACGCGGACGCCGTCAACGACGTACCCAGGGGCTTCCCCGCGGCGATGCGCGCGCAGAAGGTGGGCAAGCGCGCGGCGAAGGGCGGTATGGATTTTCATTCCGTGGAAGCGGCGGAAACAAGACTGCAGGAAGAACTTGCGGAATTCGACGCGGCCAGAGCCGCGGGGAACGCGCGGGAGACGGAGCGGGAGATGGGCGACGTGTTGTTCGCGGCGGTCAACGTGGGGCGGCTGGCGGGGTGCGACTGCGAAAAGGCGCTCAAAGAAAGCACGGATAAATTCGCCCGCCGCTTTACGCAAGCGGAACGCCTCGCGTTGAAGGACGGCCGGGAAGTGAAGTCTCTCACGGAAACGGAATGGGAAACATACTACCAGGCGGCGAAAGGAGAAGAGCGATGAATCTTCGGACTTTGAAGATCGGCGGCGTGGAAACGGCGAACAACGTCTTTCTCGCGCCGCTGGCGGGATATACGAATTATCCTTTCCGCATGCTCTGCGCGAAATACGGCGCGGGGCTTTGCTTCACGGAAATGGTGAGCGCGAAAGGACTCAAATATGGCAGCGAGAACACCAAAGAGCTCTTATATACGACCGATCGTGAGACGCATCGGGCGGTGCAGCTGTTCGGAAAGGAACCGGAAACGATGCGGCTGGCGTGCGAAAACGAGGCGCTCGCGCCCTTTCCCGTCGTCGACGTCAACATGGGCTGCCCCGTACCGAAAATTTACAAGAACGGCGAGGGCAGCGCGCTGCTCGAAAATCCCGCGCTCGCGGAACAGATCGTTTCTCAGTGCGTCAAGAGCGGCAAGACGGTGACGGTGAAAATCCGTATCGGTCTCACCGCCGATAAACTGATCACGAGAGAGTTCGCCAAGCGAATGGAGGGGGCAGGGGCGAGCTTATTGACAATCCACGGCCGTACCCGGGAACAATTTTACGCGGGAGAGGTCGATTTTAGAGAGATCGCGGCGGCGAAAGAAGCCGTCAAAATCCCCGTCGTCGCCAACGGCGGCGTCTTTTCCCTCGCGGACGGGGAAAAATTAATGTCGGAAACGGGCGCGGACGGCATCATGATCGCGCGCGCCGCCCTCTTCGATCCGCAGATATTCTGCGCGTTTACGGGCGGAAAGCCGGAAAATAAATACGCGATGGTCGAGGAACAGACGCGGGAAATGCGGAAAATCTTCGACGAGCGCTTCACCACCGTCTTTATGCGCAAAATGGTCTCTTTCTACGTCAAGGGGCGGCGCGGCGCCGCCGCGTATAAAGAAAAACTCTTCTCCTGTGCGTCGCCCGACGAGGTTCTCGATATCGCGCGGGAAATTTTCGTCTGAAATCGTTTACAGAGACCAAAAAGAACTCCCGCATTTTTCTCAAATTTTTCTATGTAATCGTTTACAGAAAGGGAAAAAGATTTTGACGCCGCATAAAATTTTCGTCTGCAATCGTTTACGGACGAAGCGAAAGGGCCGGAAACTGTTTTCCGGCCCTTATTTTGCCGCAGAAGCCTCAACGTCGTTCAGCAGAAGCGTTCGAGGGGCGTGAAGCAGCGCCGGCAGACGCCGCCGTTTCTGCGCGCGCATTCGGGGCAGACGCTTTCCCCGCAGGAGGGACAATAGTGCGTCCGGCTGCGGTCGAGCGGCTTTCCGCACCCGCGGCAGAGTCCGCTTAAAGAATTTACCGGCTGAGAATTTTTCATAAGACGAATACCTCCCAAAAAAAGTATGCGCAAAATTCCGGAAAAAAATGCCTTCGTTTCCGTTCCTAGGGAATTTTTAAAAAAATCTTCTCAAATTCAAAACAAAGAATAAAAAGCCTCAGGAGCGATTTTGCATAAGGGGCGTACACTTTGTCGAAAGAATATATAAAACGCGTTTAAAGGCGAAAAGAATCGCTAAAAAGGGCTGTTGGTAAAATAAACATGTAAAAACTTGCGGTAAAACGCTGTACTTTTTTCCCCGATTATGGTATAATAGAGAAGTAAAAAATCAACCGCGTTCCGGCTTTAAAAAAAGGGGCGCGAAACGAGGAGTAAATAAAGAAAATGTCTGAAAAAGTAGAGGGCGAATACGGCGCCGAACAAATTCAGGTTCTGGACGGCATGGAGCACATCAGGAAACGGCCCGGCATGTATATCTCGTCCACGGACGCGAAGGGGCTGCATCATCTCGTGCACGAGGTGGTGGACAACTCCATCGACGAAGCGCTGGCGGGATACTGCACCCATATCGAAGTGGTGCTCAACGCGGACGGCAGCTGCACCGTATCGGACAACGGCCGCGGGATCCCCACGGACGTTCACCCCAAAGAGGGGGTGTCCACGCTGGAAGTGGTCTTCACGAAAGTGAACGCCGGCGGCAAGTTCGGCGGCGATTCGGGCTATAAAGTGTCGAGCGGCCTGCACGGCGTCGGCGTCAAGGCGGTCAACGCGCTTTCGGAATGGCTGGAAGCGGAGGTCTATCAAAACGGTCACGTATATAAACAGGTGTATAACCGCGGCGTGCCGCAGCGCCCGGTGTCCGTCGTGGGGGATACCGACGAGATGGGCACGAAAGTCACTTTCATGCCCGACGACGAGATCTTCGAAACGACGACGTTCAACTACGACGCGCTCAAAGGACGGCTCCGCGAGCTCGCCTATCTCAATAAGGGACTGCGGATTTCCCTCGAAGATAAGCGCCCGGAACAGGAAAAACGGGATTCCTTCTGCTATGAAGGCGGGATCCGTTCCTTCGTCGAGGAACTCAATAAAAACCGCGACGAAGTGCTCTTCCCCGCGCCCGTGTATTTCGAGGAAACGGACGGCGACACCGTCTGCGAAGTCGCCATTCAGTACAACGAGAGCTATAACGAGGTCATTTACAGCTACGCCAACAACGTCAACACGATCGACGGCGGCACGCACGTGGAAGGCCTGAAAATGGCGCTCACGAAGGTCATCAACGACGCGGGCAGAAAACTGAACGTTTTGAAAGAGAGCGACAAACTCACGGGCGAGGACGTGCGCGAGGGGATCACCGCGGTGATTTCTGTCAAGCTCGTCAACGCGCAGTTCGAGTCGCAGACGAAGGATAAACTCAACAACAGCTCTATCCGCGCTTTCGTCAATAAGTGCGTCACCGAACACATGGGTACCTTCCTCGAAGAAAATCCCGCGGTGGCGCGGGAGTTGGTGCTGCGCTGCATCACGGCGCAGAAAGCCCGCGACGCGGCGAGGAACGCGCGCGAGCTGACTCGGCGCAAAGGCGTGCTCGAAAGCACGACGCTGCCCGGCAAACTCGCCGACTGCTCCGACCGCCGGCCGGAGCTTTGCGAGATCTATATCGTCGAGGGGGACTCGGCCGGCGGCACGGCGAAACAGGGGCGCGACAGAAGATTCCAGGCGATTCTGCCCCTTCGCGGCAAGATTTTAAACGTCGAGAAGGTGCGGCTCAACCGCGTGCTCGAAAACGAGGAAATCAAATCGATGATCACGGCGTTCGGCTGCGGGATCCTGGACGATTTCGACGAGAGCAAGCTCCGTTACGACCGCATCATTTCCATGACCGACGCGGACGTCGACGGCGCGCATATCCGTATCCTTTTGTATACGTTCCTGTTCCGTTTCATGCGCCCGCTCATCGAGCACGGGCACGTGTACTCCGCCCTGCCCCCCCTTTATAAGGCTTCGAGCAAGGGCAAGGAGGAATATCTCTATTCGGAAGAGGAAAAGACGGCCTACGACGCGCAGGCGACCTCGAAAGTGGAATACCAGCGCTATAAAGGCCTCGGCGAGATGAGCAAGGAACAGCTCTGGGAAACGACGATGAACCCCGCGACGAGAACGCTGGTGCGCGTGACGATGGAGGACGCGGCCGAGGCGGATACGATGTTCACGATGCTGATGGGCGAAAACCCCGAGCTGAGAAGAAAATTCATCGAAGAGAACGCCTCGCTCGTCACCGATCTGGATATTTAAGGGCATTGAAAAGCTAAGGAGTAAATAATGGCAAAGAAAGAAACAAGCCCGGAATTAACCGAGGAATTTAAAAAGACGCTGGCCATGACGAAAATGCTGGACGTGGAGGTGGACGACGAACTCAAACGCTCGTTCATCGCCTATGCCATGGCCGTGAATAAATCGAGAGCCATTCCCGACGTCCGGGACGGTCTCAAACCCGTGCACAGAAGAATCCTCTTCTCCATGCACGAAATGGGTTTATACAACGACAAATCTTACCGCAAGTGCGCCCGTATCGTCGGCGACACGCTCGGTAAATATCACCCCCACGGCGACAGCTCCGTCTACGACGCGCTCGTCCGGCTCGCGCAGGATTTCACGATCAACTTCCCGCTCGTGGACGGACACGGCAACTTCGGCAGCGTCGACGGCGATCCCGCGGCGGCCATGCGTTACACGGAAGCCCGGCTCACCAAACTGGCGTCGGAAATGCTCCGCGATCTCGATAAAGAGACGGTGGACTTTATCCCCAACTTCGACGGCAACGAATCGGAGCCTACCGTCATGCCCGCCCGCTTCCCCAACCTCTTGGTGAACGGTTCGGACGGAATCGCGGTCGGTATGGCGACGAATATTCCGCCCCATAACCTCCGCGAAGTCATCGACGGCACGGTGGCGATGATCGACAATCCCGAGATCACGGTCGACGAACTCATGGAATATATCCCCGCGCCCGATTTCCCCACCGGGGGGATCATCATGGGGCGCAGCGGAATCCGCAACGCCTACCGCACCGGTCAGGGCAAGATCGTCATTCGTTCCAAATGCGAAATCGAGGAATACGGCACGGGCGGCAACGCGCGCACGCGTATCATCGTCACGGAGATTCCCTACCAGGTCAATAAGGCGATGCTCATCAAGACGATCGCGGACATGGTCAAGGACAAACGCCTCGAAGGAATTTCCGATATCCGCGAGGAATCCGACCGCGACGGTATGCGCATCGTCATCGAGTGCAAGAAGGACGCCAATGCGCAGGTGGTGCTCAATACGCTCTATAAGCGCACCAACTTGCAGGTCTCGGACGGGATCATCATGCTCGCGCTCGTCGAAAACGGCACCGAGCCGAGGACGCTCAACCTCCGCGAGATCCTTTATTACTACCTTGAACATCAGAAGGAAGTCATTGTCCGGCGCACCCGGTTCGAGTTGAACAAGACGGAGGAACGGGCGCATATCGTCTCGGGGCTCGTGCTGGCGCTCGCCAACATCGACGAAGTGATCCGCATCATCAAAGAATCGCCGGACAAGTTCGCGGCGATCGCGGGGCTCACGCAGGCGTTCGAGCTGGACGAGAAACAGGCGAATGCGATCCTCGAAATGCGGTTGCAGCGTCTCACCTCTCTCGAAGTGGAGAAATTGCAGGAAGAACTCGCCGCTCTGGAAGCGACGATCGCCGACCTCAAAGACATTCTCGCCAACGAGAGCCGCGTCATGGCGATCATTCGCGCCGATCTCATCGATATTCGGAATCGCTATCCCTCCCCCCGCCGCACGGAGATTTCTGTGGATTACGGCTCGATCGAGGACGCGGATCTCATCGACAAAGAGGACGTGGTGATTTCCCTGACGCATACCGGGTATATCAAGCGTCTGCCCGTGTCCGAATATAAGGCCCAGAACCGGGGCGGCATGGGGATCACCGCGCACAAACCCAAAGACGAGGACTATGTGGAGAAGATGTTCATTTCTTCGACGCACGACGATATACTGCTCTTCTCCTCGTTCGGCAAGGTGTACTCGGTGAAGGGATACGAAATCCCCGAGGCCAACCGCACCGCCAGGGGGCGCGCCGTCGTCAACATTGTCCGGCTCGACCAGGGCGAGAAGATAGAGTCGGTACTGCCCGTGAAGGAGGGGGACGGCGGCTATATCGTCATCGCCACCAAGCGGGGCGTCATCAAAAAGACCTCGACGAAGGAATACGACCGGATCCCTAAAAACGGCAAGATCGCCATTCGCATGGCGGAGGGCGACGAGCTGATTTCCGTACAGTTCACGACGGGCGAGAACGAGCTTCTGATCGCTTCGCGCTGCGGGAAATGTATCCGGTTCTCGGAAAAGGACGTGCGTTCGATGGGCAGAACGGCGGCGGGCGTGCGCGCCATGCGCCTGAGCGGGGAGGACGAGATCGTCGATATGCTGGTCGTCAATCCCGAAATGGACATCTTCACGCTCACCTCCAACGGCTACGGCAAGCGTTCCTCCGTCGAGGACTACCGCCTGCAAAGCCGCGGCGGCAAGGGAATCAAGGCGGGCATTTTCAACGATAAGACGGGTTATCTCGTCAATATGAAACTCGTGTCCGACGACAACGATATCATGATCATCACCACGGGCGGCACGATCATTCGTATGCACGCGGACTCGATCAGCCGTATCGGTCGCGCCACCCGCGGCGTGCGCGTCATGAACGTCAAGGACAGCCTCGTCGCGACCGTGGACGTCACCGAACGCGACGACGAAGCGGAGACGGCGGCTCCCGAAGAGACGATCGCCGACGTGGACGTGACGGAATTGACGGAAGGCGCGGAAACGCTCGACGAAGAGGACGACGGCGTTGACATCGTCGAGGACGATGCGGAAGAAATCGACGACGGCGAGGACGACGCTCCTGCCGACGACGAATAAATCGTAACTAAAAACCCCCGGTTCGCTTATGCGGAACCGGGGATTTTTTAACAGATTACGAAGTTTTTTCCGCCGAGGAATCGGCGGACATTTCGCGGAAAATATCTTCGTTGCCGCCGAATTCCATAGAATAGGCTTCCGTCGCCAGCATCAGCCCGAAGCGAACGCCTTTTTTAAAATGCAGCCGCTCATGCTCGGCGAGGATAGCGAAACATTCGAAGCGATAGTCGTCGAAAAGTTTTTCCTGTTCTTTGTTCATCGTGTTCAACAGCTTCGTTTCCGCTTGTCCGACGGTTTTTTCGATGTACGCGGGAATGGGGACGCGTTCTTCCATAAAACTTTGAAAGTTTCCGTCGAGCACTTCGTCGATAATAGATAGTTTCATAAAATTTTTCTCCTTTGTTTCTTTGATTTATATTATACAAGAAACGTATGGAAAGATCAGCGGTTATAGTTATTAACAATAGATATTTTATCAAAAAGAAGCCCTCGACTTCCTGCACGAACGTGCAAGTTGTCGGGGGCTGTTATCATTCGTCTCAAAGACTCGACTAATTTGTTTTGTAAACAAAACAAATTACGTTTGGTCGAAACCTTATTCGTCCGCCGGCGTAAACATATCGAAAAATTTGATCAGCCCCGCGGAAACGGGGATCGCCGCCTGCACGATGACGATGAGAATGAGTATCTGCGTGAGAGTGAATTTCAGCGATTCCCAGCCCGCGTATACGATATTCCCGAGCACCGGCACCGAAAGCACCGTAATACATAACAGCGCCATACTGCCGAAGAGTATCGCGCGCAGTACGTTTAAAGGCTGACAGATTCTTAAAAGCATCACGAGTCCCGTAAACGTCAAGGTCATCATCATCATCGCGTTGTAGACGCTGGCCGTTTCGCCCGTCTCCGTCGTGTATTCAAAGACGTAGGACAGGGAAGTCTCGTTGATGATAAAAATGGACACGATTCCGCAGGCCATCGTCAAGGCGCCCGGAAAAGCCCGGCTGAGAACGAAAGGAATGAACTTTCCTTTGACGCGGTTGGTGTTGGGCTGCAAAGAGAGCACGAAAGAGGGGATCGCGCTGATGAGAATTTCAAAGAGAAGCATGTTGTTGGTCGTGAAGAAATAGACGCTTCCCCGGAAGATACAGACCATCGCCAGAATGACGGTGAGCAGAGTTTTCATGATATAAAGGGAGGCGGAGTCCTTGATGTTATTGATGACGCGCCGCCCCTCGTTGACGATCTTGGGCATCGAGCCGAAGTTATTGTCCTGCAACACGAGATTGGATACGTTTCTCGCCGCGTCGCTGCCCGAAGCCACCGAAACGGCGCAGTCGGCTTCCTTCATGGCGAGAATATCGTTGACGCCGTCGCCGGTCATCGCCACCGTGTTGCCCGCTTTCTTGATCGAACGAATGAGGATCGCTTTCTGTTCGGGCGTGACGCGTCCGAAGACGGTGTACTGATTGGCGGCGTTTTCCACTTCCAGATCGGAGAGACCTTCGAGGGAAATGAACTGCGCGGCGTTTTTGATGCCCGCGCGGCGCGCCACTTCCGAAACGGTGACGGGGTTGTCGCCCGAAATCACCTTCACCGCCACGTCGTTTTCGCGGAACCATTTGATCGTCTCGATCGCGTCGGGACGGATATTGTCCGAGAGGGTGAGAATGGCGATGGGACGGAACACCGTCGGCAGCTTATCGCCCTGGATCTGCGCGGGGGAATGTGCGAGCACGAGCACGCGCAGCCCCATCTGCGCATACTGTTTGACGATCTTTTCGACGCGGATCGGCATGGGTTTGAGCACGAATTCGGGCGCGCCCATCGCGAAGGTGCCCACGTCCCCGAAGGTGACGGCGGACAGCTTTCTTGCCGACGAGAAGGGCATGATCGCCGTGGACTGCAACGCCGCGGAATGGCCGAAACGTTCGTAGAGCGCGATCGAGGTCTGGTTGTTGTCGTTCAGAGAAGCGAGCATGGAGCCTAAGATATCGTCCACCGAATAATCGGTGGGGTTGTTCAACAGCATGCAGTCGCTCACTTTCATGCGCCCGTCGGTGATCGTGCCCGTCTTGTCGAGACAGAGCACGTTGACGCGCGCGAGCATTTCGAGGGAATACATGTCCTGCACGAGAGTGTTGTACTTGGCGAGCCGGATCATGCCCACCGAGAGCGCGACCGTAGTCAGAAGCAGCAGTCCCGAAGGAATCATACCGATGATGACCGAGCAGGTTTTTTGCACCGTTTCGTTCATGATGAGGTCGTTGGATAAGAGCACCGCGAAAAAGCCGCCGTTTTCTTTGAGACTCGCCAAGCTCCCGCCCAGATTTTTGAAGTTGGTCCCGAACATGAGAATGGCGATGGGAATGATCGCGAAGCCGATCACTTTGATGAATAAGCTGATCGAATTCATGATCTCCGAATTGGGACGCTTATATTTTTTCGCCCGCGCGGTGAGTTTACTGATATACGTATCCTCGCCGATCTTATCCACGCGCACGGCGCAGTGGCCGCTGGCGACGAAAGAACCGGCGTACAGGGTTTCGTTCGCTTCTTTTTTGATCGGCACCGATTCGCCGGTTAAAAGGGACTCGTTGAGTTCCGCGGTACCGTCGAGCATAACGCAGTCGGCGGGTACCTGCTGCCCCGCTCCCAGGAGGAGGATATCGTCGAGGACGAGTTCGCTGATGGGGATTTCTTTCTTTTTGGAACTTCGTATGACTTTGGCGGTGGGGGAGGAGAGAATGGACAGTTTGTCGATTTTCCGTTTGGCGCGGATCTCCTGCACGATGCCCATGACGATGTTGCACATGAAAATGAGCACGAAGGTGAACTGCGAGACGGGCGCGCGCGCGGACAAAAGCGCCAGCGCCGCCAAAAGGCAGAGCAGGTTGAAGAAGGTGCAGATATTGCTGACGAAAATGCTCCGGTACGTTTTGGAATATTTTTTTACCGTCCTATTGACGAGCCCCTGTTCGATGCGTTCTTCGACCTGCGCTTTGGAGAGCCCTTCTTCAAGCTCCGCGTTGAAGCGCACGGCGTCCGCCGCGTTCACCTTGCTGCCTTTTTTCGCTTTCTTTCTATCTTTTTCCTGGGGGAAGAGAGAGCGGAACCGCTGTTCTCTTTTTTCCTCCTCGGAAGTATATTCCGGTTTTGTCTGTTTTTTCTTTTTCATTGCCCTCGGACTCCAAAATGGAAGTTTCTGTTCTCATTATACCATAAGCGGGCGTAAAATACAAGTTTTTTGAGGAAATTACGGCGGGTTCATTTTATTTAATTGCTTTTAATGCCCGAAAGTAGTATAATGGGGACATAGTTCGGAGGTAAATACTTTTATGATCGACATCAATCTCATCAGAAACAATCCCGATTTGGTCAGGGAGAACATCAAAAAGAAATTTCAGGACAAAAAGCTCCCGCTCGTGGACGAAATCGTCGAGCTAGATTCTAAGCGCCGCGCGCTGATCGCCGAGGGCGATGGTTTGCGCGCCGCGAGAAACTCTCTTTCCAAGCAGGTGGGCATGCTGATGAAGCAGGGGCAGAAAGACGAGGCGGAAAAGGTCAAAGCGCAGGTAGCGGCCGGCGCCGCGCGTCTCGCCGCTATCGAGGCGGAATCCGCCGGGATCGAAGAGAAGCTGAAAAAGGACATGATGGCGATTCCCAATATCATCGCGCCCGACGTACCGATCGGCAAAGACGATTCGGAAAACGTCGAGCTTCAACGCTTCGGCGAACCCCTGGTACCCGCGTTCGATATCCCGTATCATCTCGATATTTTGGAAAAACTGGACGGAATCGACGTCGATTCCGCGCGCAGAACCTCCGGCCAGGGATTTTATTATCTCACGGGCGATATCGCCCGGCTCCATTCCGCAGTATTGACTTACGCGCGCGATTTCATGATCGAGAAAGGCTTCACTTACGTGATCCCGCCTTACATGATCCACGGCGACGTCGTTTCGGGCGTGATGAGCTTCGACGAAATGGAAAATATGATGTATAAGATCGAAGGGGAGGATCTGTACCTGATCGGTACGTCCGAACATTCAATGATCGGCCGGTTTATGGGGCAGATTCTCGACGGGGCGAAACTCCCGCTGACGCTGACGAGCTATTCTCCCTGTTTCCGCAAGGAAAAGGGCGCGCACGGCATCGAGGAGAGGGGCATCTATCGGATTCACCAGTTTGAAAAACAGGAAATGATCGTCGTCTGCAAGCCCGAAGAGAGCGATATGTGGTATGAAAAGCTCTGGAATTACACGGTGGAGCTGTTCCGGTCGATGGAGATCCCGGTGCGCCAGCTCGGCTGCTGTTCGGGCGATCTTGCCGATCTCAAATATAAAAGCTGCGATGTCGAAGCGTGGAGTCCGAGGCAGAAGAAATATTTTGAAGTGGGTTCCTGCTCGAATCTCACCGACGCGCAGGCGAGACGGCTCTCGATCCGCTATAAGGACGGGGACGGAAAAACCAAGCTCGCGCACACGCTCAACAATACCGTGGTGGCGCCTCCGCGCATGCTGATCGCGTTTTTGGAGAATCATCTGCAAGCGGACGGCAGCGTGACGATTCCCGTCCCGCTCCGGCCGTACATGGGCGGCAAAGAAGCGATCGTTCCCACGAAATAAGGCAGGAAACTCTCCGCAGCGACGACAGGAAGCAGGCATGAAGTATTTATTTTTCGACATCGAGTGCGCCAGCGTATTCAAGAATACGGCGAAGATCTGCGCGTTCGGGTATTGTCTCACGGACGAACAATTTCATATTTTGGAAAAGGAAGACATTCTCGTCAATCCGCAGGGCGGATTTCACCTCACCGACCGCAAGGGCACGCAGGGGCTGGTTCTGCCTTACGAATACAAGGAGTTTAAGAACTATCCCACCTTTCCCGAGCTCGCGCCGCGCATCTACGCGCTTTTAGAGGACGAAAACACGCTGGTGGCGGGGCACGCCACGATGAACGACGTGAAGTACCTCAATCTCGAAAGCAAGCGCTTTTCCCTGCGTTCTTTTCGTTTCGATTTCGCGGATACGCAGTTCGTCTATATGAACCGGATCGGGGTTTTCAACCGCCAGTTCGGTTTAGGGACGATCGCCGACGCGCTCGGCGTGGAATTTACGCCCCACCGCGCGGCGGACGACGCGTACGCGACGATGAAGGTCGCGGAAGCGATGTGCAGAGAAGAGGGCGTGAATTTCAGGGAACTGCTGGATCGTTACCAGATCCGTCCCGGACGCATCGAGGATTACGAAGTGCGGCAGAACACGTCCGAGGCGCACGCGGCGTACTGCGCGGAGGTCGTCCGGCGCAAAGAGGCGCGGGAACAGGCACGCGTGGAATTTCATAATTTCGCGGACCGGGAAAAGCGCCGGCGCAAAAAGGAAGGCGTACTGAAAAACAAGACGGTCTGTTTCTCCCATCCTTTGGAGGAGACGCTCGAAGTCAGCAAACCGCTGTTGTCGTCACTGTTCGCCGAGGGCGGATTTTACAGTTTCCGCGCCGAGGAATGCGATTATTATATTTACCGCGAAGGCGAAAGCGGGCCGCGGCTCAAATCGGCTGCGGCGAAGAAAGCGCGGCTGTTAACGGACGGCGAATTTGCCGCGTTTCTGGAAAAAACACCCGTACAGGGTTGAGCTGAACGCTGGGAGAATAAAAAATGGCCGTTTTACCGCCCGCATTTATCGAAAATATGAAAAAGCAGCTTCCCGCCGAAGAGCGGGAGGCTTTTTTTGCCGTCTACGGCGGGGAGCGCGCGCCGTTCAAAGGCTTGCGCGTCAATTCCCTCAAATGTACGCGGGAAGAGTTTCTGAAAATTTCACCGTACGCCCTGCGGCCGGTCGCCTGGGAAGAGAACGGGTTTTACGTAACCGAGGAAAAGATCGGCGCGCACCCCTATCATTTCGCGGGGCTTTACTATTCGCAGGAACCCTCGGCGATGTGCGCGGCGCCCCTTTTAGACGCGCGGCCGGGAGAGAAGGTGCTCGATCTTTGCGCGGCGCCCGGCGGCAAGGGCACGCAGCTGGCGGCGGCGATGCGGGGCGAGGGGATTCTCGTCCTCAACGAGCCGGTCTTTTCCCGCGCGCAGATTTTATCGGGAAACGCGGAACGGCTGGGCGTTAAAAACGCGGTCGTGCTTTCCGAACCGCCGGCGAAGCTGGCTGGATTTTTCGGGGAATATTTCGATAAAATCCTCGTCGACGCGCCCTGTTCGGGCGAGGGTATGTTCCGCAAGAACGCGAAGGAAGCGCTCGGCGAGTGGAGCGAAGAGAACGTCGCAAAGTGCGCCGCACGGCAGAAAGAGATTTTGTCCGAAGCGACGAAACTCCTCAAAGCGGGCGGCCGGCTTCTCTATTCCACGTGCACCTTTTCCGTCGCGGAGGACGAAGGGCAGGTGGAGGATTACCTCGCCGCCCATGCGCAAATGCGGCTTTTGGAAATGAAAAAAATTTATCCGCACCGGGCGGACGGGGAAGGGCACTTCGCGGCTCTGTTCGAGAAAACGGAGGGCGGATCGAACGAAGTCCGCGACCTTCGTCCTCACATCTTAAAAGAAAGCGAAAGGCTTTGGCGGGAATTTGCAAAGGAAACTTTGCAAGGAGGCGCAAAGAACGGGGAACCGGGCCGGTTACACGAGGCGAGGGGACTGCTGTACGCGCTCCCCGAAGGCGTGTTCGACTGGAAAGACCTGCGCGTTCTGCGCGCGGGCGTGCGATTGGGCGAGGTGAAAAACGGGCGGTTCGAGCCTTCTCATTCCCTCGCCATGTCTCTGAACGCCGAAGAGTGCGCTGACATTTTGCGGCTTTCCTTAGAAGACGCGCGCACGGAGAAATTCCTGCGCGGGGAAACGATAGAGGCGGAGGGCGTAAAAAACGGCTGGCTTCTCGTCTGCGTGGAGGATTACCCGATCGGCTGGGGGAAAGCGGTGAACGGCGCGATCAAGAATCATATTCCCAAAGCGCTCAGAAGATACGCCGCGCCCTGAACGAGAACCGGCAAACAAAATTCAAAACGATAAAACAACGCCCCCCGCTTCCATGGAGAAGCGGGGGGCTTGGTGTTTGCATGCGCTTGAAATTTTTTCAGACCGATTCTGAAACCTTACGAAGATTAGTCGTTGTAAGGATCGTTGTCGTCCTTAGGCGCTTCCTTCTTGGCGGGAGCGTCCTTCTTTACGTCCGCGGCGGTCTTCTTCGTATAACGGCGCTTCGCGGCGTTCACAGAGGAAACGCTGCCCGCGTTCGAGCGCGCCTTTTTGAGATGCGCTTTCTTGACGAGTTTCTGGATCAAAAGCCCGACTACCGCGACGATCAGAGCGATGGCGATGACCAGCGAGCTGACGAACAGCCACATATTGGTGTCGTTTTCATTCTCTTCTTGATTGTCGTCGTTGTCTCCGCTGTCCGAGGAGTCGGCCGTAACGGTCACTTCGGTATAGCTGTAATCGACAAACATCGTATAGAGAGGATTGTCCGACGCCGTCGCGAAGTCTTCGTAGTAGAGATAGGCGACGCCTTCGGCATGGGAAGAGGTCTTGTAGCTCGTATAGGAGTTGCCCACTTCGTCCTTATCCAGAGTCGAATCGTATCTGAGGAAGGAAGGACTGTCGAAGAAGGAGTAGGCGTAATAGATCGCGTCGTCGTAATTTTCCTTAAATTCTTCGTCTGTCGTCCAGTTGTTCTTTTCCTTGATCATGTCCACCGTCTCGTTGACGAGATCGGCGTACTTGGAATCCACGGAATCGAGGGCGTTCGCGTCGAAGATGACGTGGCTTCCCGCCGCGCTCTTGTTCGCTTCGGTGCCTTCGCGGTCGCCGTCCCACACTTCGAGACGATATTTCTTTTCCGCGTTGCCCGTATGGATATAGAAAGTGCAGGTTACCCATTCGCCCTTCGTATCCCCGACGGTCATCATCAAATCTTTGCTCGTGCCGTCGGCGTTCTTGTAGCGCGGCGTAAGCGCGGCGACGCTCGCAAGATCGGTGACTTCGACGGTATGGTTTTTATAGGCGTAATACTTGCCGCCGTTGTAATAGAAGGCGATGCCGTCGTTGCCTTCGTTCTTGATCACGGACTTGTCGTAGTTATAGGAGACGCCGCCGTCCTTGACGAGCAGATTCTGCGTATCTTCGTCCTTTTCGTAGTTGGAGAGATTGGCGTAGTACTTGCCCGCCATTTCGGCCGTGTATCCGCTCCAATTCTTATTGACTTCGTACAGTCCGTTCTCGTCGTTGAGATAGAACGCGACGTCCGTCTTTTTGTTGAATTTCTTGTCCGAGGGATCCTTCGCGCAGACGTTGCCTTCGTCGTCGTACCAGTAGGTGTATTTGGGCGTCGTGATCGAAAGCGTCTTGTCGTATTCGGATTCGGTCGTATCGATGAGATAGATATAAGCCTTCGCGCCCGCGCTCACTTTTACCTTGACGGAAACGGTGGCGTAGGAACTGCCCGAAATCGTCTGCGAGGAACCGATGTAGCCGTAGGACTTCGTCTCGTCGTTATAAATAAGGAGGGGCTGCGTCGCCGTGCCGAAGATATCGTTCCACCAGGTCTTTTCGTCGAGGACGAGATTCATGGAATCCGCAAGTTTGTGGAGCCAGTAATTTTCGTCCGTCGCGGCCGCGAAATAGTTGTCCGCGTATTTTTTATTGATAAGGCCGGCATATTCGTAGCCGTTGACTTCCTTGTCCTCGCCGCCCGCGACCACATAGCCGCTGCCGCCGTTCACGCCCTTATAATTCTTGGGGATCGCGAGGCCTTCCTCGATCTGCTTGTCGGGAATGGTGGAAGGAGTGTCGAAGCCCGCTTCGGAAGCGGAGGTAAGCTCTTCGCCGGTGAGGGATACCGATTTTGCGTAGGTGCCCGTCGCGGCGTACTTGAACTGCTTTTCCGTCATCGTCATCGTCTCGAAGTTGGCGAAGGCCGCATAGCCCGCGTAATAACTCGAATTGTTGGTGCCGACGATGGTCGTGGGGCCGTAGGAGAAGGTGAGATAGAAGCTCTTTTCCGTCTCCGTCGTGTTTTGCACGAAGAAGAAACACTGCTGCCAGCCGTCGTAGATGTCCTCGATCGTCTCGCCGTCCTTGCCGTCGATGTCTACCGTCGTGATGGACGTGGTGTCGAGCGAGGAGAGCGAATTCTCGTTGGTGCCCTCCGTCTCGTGCAGCGTGACGCCTGCGCCGGTAAAGCCGCTGATGTCGGAGGTTTTCAGCCAGAAAGAAAGCATCAGATAGGAATCGGGAGCGAGCGTGAAAGCGCTCTCGTCTTTCAGCGTCGAGGTGTACGCGGCGCCGTCCGCGCTCAAAAGCATGAGTACGTTTTCGTTCTGGAAAGGATATTTTTCAAAATCGCTGCCGAGAATATTTTTGACGTACTGATTCTGATTAGCTTTGAGCTGGGTGAGGGAGTACAGTCCGACCACGTCGTTGTCCGTAATCCGGTTGAGATCGCCGTAGAGTTCCGTACCCGCCGCCGGCTGGCCGTTCGAGGGCTTTCCGGAAACGTAGGTCTTATTGCCCGACTTCTCTTCGGTGAGTCCCGTTTTCAGGCTCTTGTCGCCCAGAGAATAGACGTCGAACGCCGAATGGAGATCGATGGCGTAGCTGCGTACGGCTTTATAATCCTTGTCGGCGCGGAAGAGTTTGTCTTCCGCGTCCGTAAACACGCCGACGACGTCGTTGTCGGGGATATTCGCCGCTTCGACCGCTTTGTCGTAGTCTTCGTTGGAAATGATCGAGCACTCCACGTCGTCGAAGAAGGCGTAACCGTCCACGTACTCGAATTTATCCGTGCCGCCGCCCTGGCCGAGCCCGAGCACCACCGTGAAACTGCTCGAAGCGTAGGAACAGCCCTTGAAATAGAAATGATACTGCACCCAGCCGTTATCGTCGCCTTGGGGATTGATCGCCTCGGTGTCGATGTTCTTGACCTGCATCTGGTCGAGATTGGTGCCGTTGATGGCGTGCGTCACGCCGATGTATGCTCCGCGCTCGCCGTTGACGGGCTGCGTTTCCCCTTCGGTGTCCGCGAAGGTGAGATCCTGCGTCTTCACCCAAACGGAGAACTTCGCGGAAGTGCCCGGTTCCACGGTGATCGAGGCGGTGGTGTATTTCTGCGCGGTGCCGCGTTTGTCCGAATAGGCGTTGTGCAGCATGAGCACGTGCTGATTCTTCTCCGCCTCTTCGTCGCCTTCCGCGTAATGCGTGCCGGGATTTACGGCGTCGAGATCGGGCAGGGCGTCGAAGTCGACGTTGTAGTCGTGCTTGTCCTTATCGTAGAAATCGAGATCGGCAAGTTTGTTTTCGTCGTCCTCTTCCTCCCAGGTCTTGTAAAATTCCAGCCGGTCGCGCACGGTGAGCTTGTCCCAGTTGGCTTTCGCTTCCGCTTTGGTATCGTGCGCGAAAGAGGAGGTGGTGGTGAGCTGTTTCCACGCGTCTTCCGACGTATCGACGATACCGCTCGCCTTTTTGGAGGAGAGGGCGGCGCTGCCGCCGGCGGAGGTGCCGGTGGACTTCGTCCAGTTATCGGGAGACGTAATAATTACATTCTTGCCTTTGCTGTCGTCGAAAAACTCGAAACTGCCGTTTCTGATCCTCGCGGTATCCTTTTCCGTCGTCGTTACTTCGGAATCGTCCACGCTCGAATCGTTATCGCCGCAGGCGGCGAACGAAACGGCGGCAGCCGAGACCATAAACGCCGATAAGCAGAGGGCAAGAATTTTCTTGTTCCTGCGTTTTTTGAAACTTGTTGTCATGTAAACACCTTCGGTTTTGTTTTTTTGCTTTTTCAAGCACTCTAAACGTATGCTCTACTATTTTAATATAAAATCGATTTAGAAGCAAGCGATTACGGTGACAATTAAGAGAAAAAGTTTTATAAAATAAAAAAAATTACGCAAAATACGCTGTAAAGGGGTGAAGCGTCCGGCCCGGCCGCCCGTGCCGCCCCGAAAAAATACCGTCGGGAGAAGAACATGGAAAAAAGCAAGGCAAAGATCTGGAAACTCATTGCGGGGGGCTGCGCGGTAGGCACGGCGAACAGCGTATTCGGAGGCGGAGGCGGCATGCTGGCGGTGCCCCTTCTCGAAAAGACGAGGATTTCCTCGCAGCAGGCGCACGCCACGGCGATCCTCGTCATTCTCCCCGTGTCCCTTCTCACCTTCTTTCTGTACGCCATAAAAGGGATCTATAATTTCGCCGTCCTCATTCCCACCGCCGTCGGCGTCACCGTCGGCGGGCTGATCGGCGCGAAGCTGCTCGGGAAACTTCCCCGCAAGGCGGTGGGGATCACGTTTGCCTGTTTGCAGCTATTCGCGGGGCTGTGGCTGTTTTTCGCGCGCTGAATCTAAGGAGGATAGGGCATGTCTTTTTACATTTATCTGCTGTTGGGAATTTTGGGCGGGATCCCCGCCGGCATGGGCATGGGCGGGGGAACGGTGACGATCCCCCTGCTCATTCTCGTGGGCGGCGTGGAACAGAAGATCGCGCAGTCGGCGAACCTCTTTTCCTTTCTGCCCATGAGCGTCGGCGCCCTCAAAGTGCACGCCGACAACAAACTGCTGGCGACGGAGGGGATCGGTTGGATGATCGTGCCCGCGCTGGCGTTTTCCGTGCTCGGAACACTGCTCGCCTACCGCCTGCCCTCCGACGTGCTCGGCCGTTCTTTCGGCGTATTTTTGGTGATTTTATCCTTTTTTCAATTCCGTCACGCTTTTGCGGACGAAAACGGTTGAAAAATTTTTTCGGATGTGATAGAATAAATCGAATATGAAGAAATACGAATATATCCTTTTCGATCTGGACGGTACGCTCACCTATTCCCACGAGGGGATCTACAACTGCATGCGCTATGCGCTCGCCGCGCTCGGGAAACCGCAGCCGACGGAAAAAGAACTCCGTCTGTGCGTAGGCCCGCCTTTGACCTACTCCTTTAAGGAGATCTTCGGCTTGTCCGAAGAAGAAGTGCCGCTCGCCGTCAAAAAATACCGCGAACGCTACGCCGACAAGGGCCTTTTCGAGAACGAGCCAATTCCCGGCGCGCTCGATATGCTCAAAGCGCTGCAAGGCGCCGGCTATCTTCTGGCCATGGCGACTTCCAAGCCGAAGATATTTGCCGAGCGCATCGCGGAGGAATTCGGATTTACCCCCTTTTTAAGGGCCGTGGCGGGCAGCGGCACGGACGGCAGCTTTCCCACCAAGGCCTCGGTGATCCGCGAAGCCTTGCGCCTTTTAAACGCCGAAAAAGAGACTTCTCTGATGGTGGGCGACCGCATGCACGACGCGGAGGGAGCGAGGGAATGCGGCGTCGATTTCGCGGGACTCGACGTGGGGTATGCGGAAGCGGGGGAACTGGCAGCGCAAAAGCCCGATTATCTGTTTTCGACGTTCGGGGAGTTTACCCGTTTTCTTCTTCAAGCAAAATCATAAAACGGTCAAGAGCAAGGAAGAGGGGAAAAGAGATTGTCCGGCAAAAAGTCGGGCAGTCTCTTTCCTTAACCGTAAATCGGCGTCCTTTCCGGGGAAGGGCGGGCGGCCGGCTTTTTGACACTTTTTGTTCCTTACGAACACTCGGTTTAGAAAAAGGCGCCCGAAAAAGGTCGAAATGGGGCGATTTGGAAAAAAATTTTCGAAAATTACGAAAAATTTTTCAAAAGGGTATGGACAAATACGTTTTTATGTGCTAAACTATGGGAAAACTTATTGTGAAAAAGGATCGGGCGGACGCGTTGGACGCACCCCGAAGGGCGGAGCATAGGGAAAATCCGCTCTCGTTTCACGATATATATTCAATTTGTTAAAAAGTTTTTAACTTAAATATCATACGCAAACGGCGGGACGATCGGGTAGTTTTGTCCCTGCGAAAGGTGAGGTAAAAAGACAGTGGAAAAAATAGGCATTATCGATTTGGGCTCGAATTCGGCGAGACTCGTCATCGTCAACTTGTTCACGGAGGGGCATTTCATGGTCGTGGACGAGCTGAAAGAGAGCGTGCGTCTCGGTCAGGATATGGACAGGGACGGTTTTTTAAAACCGCAGCGGGTGGCGGAGACCATCAAAACCTTAAAGATGTTCAAGCGGCTGTGCGATTCGAGCGCGGTGGACAGAATCATAGCGGTGGCGACGGCGGCGGTGCGCCGCGCCAAGAATCAGCGTTCCTTCCTCGACGAGATCCAGGCGACCTGCAACATCAAGATCCGGGTGCTTTCCGAAGAGGAAGAGGCCACCCTCGTTTACCGCGGCGTCATCAATACGATGGACATACCCAAAGGGCTGATTCTCGAAATCGGCGGCGGCAGTACGAAGATCGTCTATTACAACCGCCGCAACATGCTCAATTTCGCGACGCTTCCGTTCGGCGCGGTGACGCTGACCGACCTGTTCGCGGGCGACTGCACGCCGGAAGAGGCGGCGGCGAAGATCGAGGAATTTTTCACGGAACAGCTCAAAAAACAGCCCTGGCTGAAAGAGGTGGATCCCGAAACGCAGATGATCGGCGTGGGCGGTTCCTTCCGCAATCTTTTCAAGATCAGCAAACTTGTCAAGAAATATCCGCTCGACACGGTGCATAACTACAATCTCGCCGTCGAGGATTTCACGAATATCTACGACATGATCAAAGTGCTCGACATCGACAAGCGCAAAAAGATCAAAGGACTTTCGCCCGCGCGCGCCGACATCATGCCCGCCGCGATGGCGATCGTCAAATCTTTCGTTAGCTATATGGAGATCGAAAAATTCACGATCGGCGGTTCGGGACTCCGCGAGGGGATCATGTTTAATCAGGCTCTCCCCATGACTTTGGAAAAGCCGGTCTCCGACGTGCTCAGTTACAGCCTCGAAACGCTCGTGCGCTACTACGACTGCGATCCGGGGCACGTCGAGCACGTGGTGCATCTCGCCATTCAGCTCTTCAAACAGCTTCGGGTTCTGCATAAATTCTCCCGTCAGTATCTGAAAGTTTTGAAAATCGCGGCCAGCCTGCACGACTGCGGCATGCGCATCAAATATTACAACCATCAGAAACACAGCTGGTACATGATTCTCAATTCCTCTATCTACGGCGCGACGCACCGCGAGATCGTGCTGGCGGCGTTCGTGGCGTGCTGCCACAAAAAGGAGGATATCTCCCTCGCCGAATGGCAGAAATACAGAGATATCGTTCTGGAAGAGGATCTCGACGCGGTGAAGAAACTCGGCGTGCTGCTGCGTATCGCCGAAAGCCTCGACCGGAGCATGTCGGGCATGGTCACGGGCGTCAACTGCGACGTGCTCGGCGATTCGGTGATCATGAAGACGGAGGTCGCGGGGGAAGCGTCCCTCGAAATCCGCGACGCGTCCGCGGCGAACGGCGAGTTCAAAAAAGCGTTCAGAAAGAATCTGGAAATTTTGTAAACGAGTCGGCCGACGCCGCTTTCCCTGCGGGAGGCGGCGTTTGTTTTGCCCGGACTCCCGTCCGGTGAAAGGAGGCGCCGTATGCGATTGATTTTAGCGAGCGGATCCCCGCGGCGGAAAGAGTTGCTGCGCGGGCTGATCCCCGATTTTGAAGTGCTCCCCGCCCGCGGCGAGGAGAAAACGGACTTTTCACGTCCCCCTTACGAGGTGGTGAAAGCGCTCGCCGCGGGGAAAGCGCGCGAGATCGCCGGCCTTTTTGCGGCGGCGGACGGAGCGGTGCTCGGCGCGGATACGGCGGTGGCGATAGACGGGGAGATTCTCGGCAAACCCAAAGACGAAACCGACGCTTTCCGCATGCTCTCCCGGCTCTCCGGCCGCACGCACGAAGTGTTTACGGGCGTTTGCCTGATCGTACCGACCAAAGCGGGGGAAACCGTACGCGTCGAATATGCGCGCACGGCGGTGAAATTCAAAACGCTTTCCGCGGAGGAAATCCGGGCGTATATCGCCACGGGTTCGCCGATGGATAAGGCGGGCGCTTACGGGATCCAGGACGGCGGACTGGTCGAAGGAATCGCGGGCAGCTACACGAACGTGGTGGGATTGCCCACCGAGCTTTGCCGGGAGATGCTCTCCCCGTATTTTTCTTTAAAATATATCCGAAAAGAGGAGCGGTTATGATAAAACTGGCGATAGATCTCGGTTCGTCCGTGACGAAGATATACCGCGCGGACGCCGGCAGCGGCATCGTCTTGGCCGAGCCTTCCTGCGTGGCGGTGAGCGGTACGGAGCGGGAAATTAAGGCGATCGGCAAGGAAGCGAAAAAATTAGTGGGCAAGACGGCGGAATTCACCGAGATCGTCTTTCCCGTCTATGAAGGAGAGATCGTGGACGGCCGTCTCGCCGCCGCGATGCTCAAAGAATTTCTTTCCCGGATCGGCGTCAAGCCCTCGCGGCTGAATCGTTCCGAGACGGTGCTTTCCGTGCCCTGCGGCGCGTCGGAGCGCTTGAAGTCGGACTATGCCGCGCTGGCGGAGGAATGCGGACTCAAAAGAGTGCGTTTCGTCGAGGCTCCTTTTCTGGCGGCGCTCGGCGCCGACGCCGTACTCAGCGAGTCCAACCCCGTTTTTTGCCTGGACATCGGCGGCGGCGTGACCAACGTGGCCGTACTTTCCCTGGACGGGATCATCGCGGGGCTCTCCATGAACGTCGGCGGCAACAATATGGACGCGAACATCATCGCCAGAATCGAACAATGCAAGGGCCTCAGAATCGGCGCGCTCTCCGCCGAGCGGGTGAAGAACGAGATCGGCTCCCTCGCCGTCGGCGCGCGCGGCGCCACGGTGGTGGAGGGCAGCCTCGTCTCTACCCTGCGGCCGGGTTCCGCAGCCGTCCAGGCTTCCGAAATCGAGGGCTGTATCCGCGTCTATATCGATAAGATCCTCGAATACGCTTCCCTGGTGCTGCAAAAACTCCCCGCGGAGGTGGCGGCGGCCGTCAATCAGAACGGCGTCTATCTTTCCGGCGGCGTCACGAAAATTTCTTTCGTGCCCGAATATATCGCCAAAAACCTCGATATGCGCCCCCATGTCTGCGACGAACCGCAATTTGCGGTGGTTTCCGGCGCGGGCGCGGCGGTGCGCGACGGCAGACTTTTGAGCCGTATCGCCGCGGACGCCTCCCGGTACGGAGGGTGAGGGAAAACGGGCGATGGATTATCATAAAGCGAGAAATTTCATTAGGGAAATCGGTCTGACGGACAAAAATCATTCTCTCATTCAGGGAATCCTTCGCTATCTGCGTTCGGGAAAAGACTTAGACAGCGTGTCTGGCGGGTTTTATCTTCAAATTCGCGGATAGGCAAAGCGAGCTGTTCCGTACCGCCTGCCGCGTCCGCCCGGGCGACAGAGTATGCGTGTAAGCCGTCCCCTGTTCATCGATTCCAAAAAGAGCGCTTTCTATGCCGGAAACGAGCGCGTCTGCGAGAAAGAATGCGCGTTTATCTCTCAAACGCAGCGGCCGGACGGCTCGTGGGCTTTCACTTGGGAGTGGGACGATTATCCCGAAGCGTGGAGCGTCGCAAAAAATTGGTGGAAAGCGGAATACGTCGTCAAAAACATCCGTTTCTACAAGGAGATTTCCACTGAAAACTCTTTATAAAAAGTAACCCCCGCAAGAGCCTTGCGGGGGAAATTTTGTTTTTGGAATATTCAGTTGTACGGAGTCTTTTTTGCAGTCTTTCCCGTACTATACCGGACGCAAATCCGGGCCGCGGTGTTCTCGTTTACCGCGCTGTTGACCGTTGCCCACGGGCTTTAACTCTTTTTAGACTCCTCGGTTTCATTGTACATTGGAGTAGCACCTCTCTTTAAGTTCAGGATAAAGGGTTTGGAATAATCGTTTGAACAATTTCATTAAGTCTCTTTTTCAAACCTCCTTTATTCGCGAAACCTTGCGGTTCGGTTTTTGTTGCGCCGCATCCCTGCGGCCCGCAGCCAATCGACTTTTGGCTTTGTGAGTTACTTGTTCATCGGTCTGTCTCCCTTTTTACTGAAAGATTTAAACAACTTTTGGTCGTTTCTATCTTTTGTACCTATATTATAGCAGATATTTCGGATTTGTCAAGGGGGTTTTGAAAAATTTTTCCGAAAAAACAAAATTTTTTTTGTTTAAAAAGAGGAAACACCGCATTTATGCTTAAAAATTTGCATAAATGCGGTAAAAAATCAAATATATTCCTTTATCGAAGACTTTCAAACTCTACGGAAACATGGAGAAGGAGCCGGTCGAGAATATCTTCGCGGAAGGCGGAGAAATAGTTATTCTCGAATTTTTGCAGGCGGTCGAGAATATTAAAGACGTCGCAGCGGCTCTTGCGGCTCTTGTCGAAGACCTGCGTGATCTTTTTTTTCAGGTCTTCCTCGGCCGCCTTAAAGACTTTATCGGGCACCGCGCCCGCGTTGGAGAGTTCGGTGACGGTCTGAGAGAAGGAAGCGTCCTGGACGCCCGCGGTGGCCTTGACGTTGATTTTCAGCCTCGCCATAGAATTTTTATCTATGGAAAATTTGAGAGAGGGCTTGTTGCTTTTGATATTCAGCGTATAGGGACTGCCGTCGCTTTCGAGAGAATAGGACGCCAGCCGGAGCTTGCTTTTCACCATACAGAAAGCAAACGTCTCTTCGGCGTCGAGCTTTTCCACCATCACGCCGTTATAAAAGAGCGCGGTCTCGCTGGCGCTGAACACTTTCTCTTCCGGCTTTTTGCTGCCGCCGCTTCCTCCTCCGCTTCCGCCGCCCGACTCTCCGCCGCCTTCTCCGCCCGCGACGGGAATGCCGGGGGCGGGGAAGGGCTCAGCGAACGCCCCGCTTTTTTGACCGCCGGAAGGCTGTTCGCCGGAGTCTTCGCCCCCGCCGCTTCCGCCGCCCGGGTTCTGGCCGGACGATTCCTGTTGTTTTTCGGGTTTTAAAATAGGCAGATAGCTGCTGCGGCTGTTGCTGAAATACCCGATCGCAAATTCCCGTAAAGAATTTGCGGCCGCCGTTCCCACTTGTTGGGCGTGCAGGGAAAGCACCTTTTGCGCCGCCAGGCTGGACATGGGATCGATGGGAGTCTTGGTGTTGAGGATTTCTTTCGCGGTACCCTGACAGGTGGCGACGAGACAGCCGTCGGACATATATTCGTCGCGGAGGAAGAAATCCAGCGCGTCGAAAACGTTGCTCTTGGCGGCGTCTTCGCCGATGATAATGAGGTCGCAGAAGACCAGTTTGGGATACCAGCCCGTCTTGACGTTGATTTGATTGAATGCGTCCGCGACCGTTTCGCCGCGGCTTTCGATCTGGACGGCCTGCGCTTGCTCTCCCTGCGAGGAAGGTTCGGGCACGGCGATCTGCGTCGTCACGATGAAGGTGGTCTCCTCGCGGTCGATGCCCACCGCCATGACGATAGCGGTTTTCTGGATATCGATGAGCCCGAAATCGTTGGAGAAGAAGAGAAAGAGCAGCAATCCCGCGACGATGAGATAATATCGGACAGTGTTTCTGCTATGCATAGTTTTTCTCCTTGCCGCCGCGCCGCGCGGATTTTGCTTTCTTTCCTTCGCCGTCCTTCTTTTTCTCTTTTCTGTTCAAAAAGAGGCATAAGAGGGGAACGACGTCGGCAAAGAGCAGGAAAACCCAGAACAGCCGCACCGTGATCAGATAATAGAGTTGGTTGTAATATTGATTGCAGAAAATCGCGTAAAAAAACAGCGCAACGTTGAGTACGGCCGAGATCCAGACCTTTTTTTCCGTATGAACGGCCTTTGCGAAGCAATGGACGGCCATCTGCAATACGAAACAATAGTAGAACAGAAGCACCACCGTCATCAGATACGTGAGCAGGAGATCGAACCTGCCGACGACGTCCAGCGCCTGGAAATACTGCGCGGTTTTGACGAACGCGAATTGCTGTTTGGGCGCCAGGGACGCGAACAGTCCGTAGAATACGGCGAGGAAAAAGAGCACGAACAACGCGCCGAGTCCGTAGGAGAGCATGACCTTCGTTCCGTCGCCTTTTTTATAGCGGTAAGCGCCTAAAAGGGGCAGAAAGAGAGCGGTGTCGGAGAAATGTCCGAGCGTGCGTAAAAAACCGGTGGCGGTGGATTTGAAAGGCGTGCCTAAAAGGGGCAGAACGTTGCTGAAATCCGCTTCGCCCACCGACATGATCATCAATCCGATAAAGGCGACGAGAAAGAGGGGCATGGCGATGTCGGCGCTGCGGCCGAAGGCTTTGAGATTCTTTGTGCAGATGAACGCGCTGAGGAAGAAAAAGGGCGCGAAGGCGCTCAGCGAGGGCGCGGTATCGAAAAAGGCCGTAGAGACGAAGCGTTCGAGATCGAGAATGGGCAGCAGACTGACGAACACGAAAAAGAGAGAAAAGAGGATATAGACGATACGCGCCGTCACGTCGCCGAGCGTGTCGGCGACGAGGTCGTAAAAGCTCTTGTTCGTTCTCGACGCGATGAAGAGAATGACGGCGAGAATCGCGCCTTGCAACACGTACTGCATAAAGGCGGGCAAAAGCAGGTCGCCTTTGGCGTAATAGGAAAGCAGGGCGGGCACGGCCAGGAGTTTGGCGACGGGCACGAGAAAGGCCGCGAAGAAACAAAGCTGACGGCCGTTGATGACGGGTTTATCCTGTTGGGTGGAGTGTGCCGGAGGCATCATATCAGTTCTCTCCTTTGTTTTGTTCGGTTTTCAGCCGCGTCTTGTTGTCGGACCGGAAAATTTTCGGCCGGGTTTTGAGGCTCTGCATATTGTATTTGACGAGCGAATCTTTGAGATCGTGCGGCACGAGCGGCGAGAAAGGCGCGAGCAGCGGCATGCCGAACGCGTCCGCGCTGAGCAGGTAGTAGAGGAGGAACGCGATGAGAAGCACGATCCCGAAGGGCCCGATACTGCCCGATACGATGAGAAACAGCCATCTTAAAACGCTGCCCGTCTCGTTGAAATTGGGCACGGTGTAGAGACAGATGCCCGAAAAGGCCACGATGATGATCGCGGGCGTGGAAACGAAGCCCGCGGACACGGCCGCTTCGCCGAGTACCAGCGCGCCCACGACGGATAAGGCCATGCCGACGTACTTCGGCATGCGGATACTCGCTTCTTTGAGGACTTCCAGGACGAGCAGCACCAAAAACATTTCGAGACTTGGCGATAAAGGAAGCCCCTGAATGCTGCTCGCGATGGTAAGCATGAGCCCCAAAGGAATGAGCTGCATTTTAAAAAGCTGGGAAGTGACGTAAAAGGCGGGCAGCAGGAGTGCGACGATTACCGCAAAGAAGCGGATCGCGCGGAAGATGGTCGCCATGAAAGGGGAGACGAAATAGTCCTCGCTGCTTTGAAAATCTTCGGTGAGGACAAAGGGCGCGGTGAGGGCGATGGGGGAGCCGTCTACGAGAATCCCCACTCTGCCCTCCGCGATCTTCGCCGCGAAAATATCCGGCTTCTCCGTCGTTCCCACCTGGCGGAACAAGGAATGTTTTCTCGGCGCGATAAAATCGGCGATATAGGAAGAATCGGGAATACAGTCGATGTCGATCTCCTCGATACGTTTGAGAATTTCGTCCTTAATTTTCGGATCGGAGGTACCCGCGATATAGCACACCGCCACATTGGTGGCGGAGCGTCTGCCCACCCGCGTGAGCTCGAATTGGAGTTCGGGGGTTTTCAGCCGCTTTCTCACCAGCGCCATATTCGTCTTGATGTCCTCGATAAATCCTTCTCGGGGGCCTTTGACGGCGATGTCGGTGGGCGGTTCCATCACCGCCCGCGTCGGCAGCAGTTTCGCGCCGACGATCAGACCTTCCGCGATCCCGTCGACGAGCAGAAGACTGTTGCCGTCGAGTATCTCCTGGAAGATTTTTTTCAGCTCCGTTTCCTCTTTCAGTTCGGGAAAGAGCAAAGTCTGCTTGACGGCTTCGAGAGTGAGCGCGGGCTTTTTGGATTGTCCGTCTTTGTCCGATTCACGTCCCTTCGGCCGGTTCGCGGACGATGCGTCGTCCCGCTGCGCCGCGTCGTTTTCTTTCTGCGTGTTTTCTTGTCGGGCGCTTTCCTTTTGAGCGCTTTTTTTCGGGGAATTTTCCTTGCCGCCCTTCTCGTTTTCTAAGCCCTGTCCCTTTTGGGAAGAGCCGGAGTCGGCCGGGGAACCTTCCGTCCGCTGCTGCGCCTCCTCGACGGCGTCGGCGACCGTCGTATCGGGCGCGGGCTCGGAGGCTGTGAGCTTGGAAAGGGGCCGCGCGGCGAGGTCGCCGAGCAGCGCTTTGTCCACCATACCGTCGGTATAGATGACGGCGCACTCCGTTCCGTCTCCCGTATGGAAAGCGTAGACGAGAATGTCCTGTGCCGTCAGCACCGATTTAATATTTTTTACGTTTTCTTGAAGGTTTTCGGTTAATTTTTCCACATAGGGAGTATGTTTCTTTTTGAGGAAAGTATGTATCTTTTGCGGGCGTTTTGCGCCGGACAAAAGATAAAAAGCATCGGCGGAAAAAGTCTTCCGCCGATGAAAAGGTTAACGTTCCCCAAAATTTCGGGAACGGCCTTGATTGTTGTTATGCAAGGGCGGGAATCTCCATCTCCGCGTCCGTAAGCCCGAAGACGCGCGATTCCGCTTATCTTGCCTTGTTCCTGTTTTGGCTGCGCTCCGTTCTTTCGGCGTTCGCTTTGCCGAAAGTTTTTTGACGAGCGCGGAGAGAAGTCTGCCGATAAGTCCCAAAATGAGAATATCGGCGCCGTTGTCGTGAAAGAAATTTACGAGCTTTTCCATCGTTGTCATGTTTTTGCTCCTTCCCTGTACCTGCTCTTCGGAAAGGGTACAAAACCCGTCGCGCTTTTGTGCCCGCAGTTTGGGCGAAACGCCCTTCGTCCCGCCTTTTCCCCGTCGCGAATCTATTATAGCATACCTTTTTGCTTTGTCAAGCGTGGTGTGCCAGGTTTTTTGAGCTTCCCGGAAAAGAATTTTTTCATAAAAAAATTTCCGGCCGCTGAACGGCCGGAAAAAGCGCGCATACTGTCTGAGAATCAGTTTCGTTCGTCCTCGCAGAATCCGGGCAATTTTTTCAGTCTCGCTTTGAGACTTTTGATCCCCGCTTTGGCGGCGGAAACGCTGCTGCCGCCGACGCTTTCGCGGGAATCGGCGGAGGCGCGGGCCGTCACCGTGTGCAGGATATCCGCTTCAAACGCGTCGCTGTGCGCCTTATATTCCTCCAAAGAAAGAGTTTCCAGCGTCTTTCCCCGTTCGAGGCAATAGCGGACGATCTTTCCGACGACGCCGTGCGCGGTGCGGAAGGGCACGCCCTTTTTCGCGAGATAATCGGCGACGTCGGTCGCAGAGGTAAAATCTTCCGCGGCCGCCTCTTCCATGCGGCGGACGTTGAGCGTAACGGCTTTGAGCAGTTCCGCGTAAATGGCGAGACAATCCCGCACGGTTTTTTCCGCGTCGAAGAATCCTTCCTTGTCCTCCTGCAAATCCTTATTATAGGCGAGCGGAAGTCCCTTGATCGTCGTCAGAATCGCCGTGAGATGCCCGTAGACGCGGCCCGTCTTGCCCCGCACGAGCTCGCAGATGTCCGGATTTTTCTTCTGCGGCATGATGGAGGAACCCGTCGAATAGGCGTCCGGCATTTCCCAGAATCCGAATTCCGTCGAGGTGTAGAGGATCGTGTCCTCGCAGAGCCTCGACAGATGCGCCATCGCCAGCGAACAGTCGAAGAGGTATTCCGCGACGAAATCGCGGTCGGACACCGCGTCGAGCGAATTTTGAGAAATCGCGGAAAATCCGAGCAGAGAACGCGTGATCTCCCGATCGATCGGATAACTCGTGCCCGCGAGCGCGCCGCTGCCCAGCGGCATGACGTCGATGCGCTTTCTCGCGTCCGCGAAACGCTCCGCGTCGCGCAGGAACATCTCCGCATAGGCGTTGAAATACTGCGCGCAGTTGATCGGCTGCGCTTTCCTAAGATGGGTATATCCCGGCATGATATGCCGGACGTTTTTCTCCGATAAGCCCACCAGGGTAGAGATGAGCTCTTTTAAAAGCCGGAGCATTTCCCCGGTCGAGGAACGGGCGTAAAGCCGGAAATCGGTGGCGACCTGGTCGTTTCTCGATCTCGCGGTATGCAGACGTTTTCCGGCGTCGCCGATGCGGGCGACAAGTTCGTTTTCGACGAAGGAGTGAATGTCCTCCTGCCCCTCGATCCGCAGCGTTCCCGCTTCGATCCCGGCGAGTATGCCGCGAAGCCCCGCCTGAATCGCCGCGCTGTCGGCTTCGGAAATGATTCCGCACCTGCCGAGCATTTCGGCGTGCGCGAGCGAGGCGGTGATATCCGCCTTATAGAGTTTCTGATCGAACGAAAGCGATTCGTTGAACGCGTCCGCGTCCGCCGCGGTGGGCGCGGCGAACCTTCCTTCCCATAATTTCATGTTTTGAAGCTCCCTCCGTGTATTTGACTTGACTTTTCCGGCGCATTGGGTTACAATAGGATACAATCATTCTACTATTTTTCGATGAAATTATCAAGTCTTTTTAAGGCGCAAAGCGAGGAAATATGATTATATTGGGCATCGATCCCGGCATCGCCACGCTCGGCTACGGCGTGGTGGACAAGGATAAAAACGGCAACTGCCGCGCCGTCGATTACGGCGTGGTGCTCACGCCCAAAGAGGAAACTCTGCCCGTCCGGCTCGCGATTCTCGAAGAGGGCGTCAATAAAGTGATCGACAAATTCCTTCCCGAAGAGATCGCGATGGAGGAATTGTTCTTCTCTAAAAATATCACCACGGGCATCGCCGTGGCGCACGCGAGAGGCGTTACCATGCTCGCCTGCGTCAAAAAATGCGGCCGCCTCTACGAGTATACGCCCATGCAGATCAAACAGGCGCTCACGGGCTACGGCCGCGCGGATAAAAAACAGATCCAGCAGGTGGTGACTTCCCTGCTGCGTTTAAAAACGGTTCCCCGGCCGGACGACGCGGCGGACGCGCTCGCCATCGCGCTCTGCCACGCCTTCACCAGCCGCTTCGGAGGCCTGTTCTCGGTGGAAAACAGTACGCGCACAAGGGGAAAAAACGCCGTGACGGGCAGCTATTTCAAATCGGCGATGGAGCTCGACGAAAAGAAAAAATCGCACGAGAATTAAAGAGGAGGCAAAAGCGTGATAGCGTATCTCAGGGGCAGGGTTTTGACGACGACGGCCGAAACGGTCATTTTGGACGTCGGCGGCGTAGGTTATGAAGTATATTGTTCGGGCGGCGCGTTCCGAAAGATCGGCAGCGGCGATACGGCGGAACTCTATACCTATTTACAGGTGAAAGAAGACGGCATGACGCTGTTCGGCTTCGCTTCCGTCAAGGAAAAAGAGCTCTTTTTGAAACTCGTTTCCGTTTCGGGCGTGGGCCCGAAAATGGGAATCGCCGTACTTTCCGCTCTGAGCGCGGACGAGTTTGCGGCCGCGGTTGCGACGGCCGACGCCAAGCGGCTGAGCACGGTCAAAGGGCTTGGGAAAAAGACCGCCGAGAAGATTATCCTCGAACTGCACGGCAAGATTTCCGCCGCGGAGATCATGAGCGCCGGCGGCGACGGACTGAGCGCGCCTGCCGAAACGACGGAAAACGGCCGGCTGTCGGCGGCGGACGAGGACGCGGTGGCCGCGCTGATGGGACTCGGCTTCGCGAGAGCGGAGAGTATCCGCGCGGTCCGGCGCGCGCACGAAGCGGGCGCGAATACCGCCGAGGAAGTGATCATGAAAGCGCTGCAATCGGGCGTTTAGGAAAATATGAACTGTACGAAAGTGGATTTGAACGAATGGACCAGAGGGGATTTGTTCAAAGTTTATATAGGGAAAATGCGCATCGTCATGAGTCTGACGGTCGATATAGACGTGGCGCCGCTGCTCGGATATACCAAAAAACACGGTCTGAAATTTTATCCCGTCATGCTGTGGTGCGTATCGAAGGTCATCAACGCGCACGAGGAGTTTAAGTACGGCTGGGACGAAAACGGCGATCTGATCCGCTGGGATTTTATTTCTCCCTCCTATACCGTTTTTCACGAGGAAGAAGAAAGTTTCACCAAACTGATTACCGAATATTCGGAAGATTTGTCAAAATTTCACGAAAGGTATCTCGCCGACGGGGAAAAGTATAAAGACGTCCGCGGCTTCGCCGGCGACCAGGCGCCGAATTTCTACGACGCGTCCTGTCTGCCCTGGGTGAGATACAAGCATTTTGACCTGCACGTCTTCGACGAGGGAAAATTCCTCGCCCCGGTGGTGACGTGGGGGAAATACGAGGCAAACGGGAAAAAGATCGTTCTGCCGCTGACGATGAATATCCATCACGCCGTGGCCGACGGTTTTCATTTATGCAGATTTTTCAACGAATTACAAGCGCTGATCGATCAATGGCGTTAAAGGGAAGAGAAAAGCGGAGGAGAAAAAGATGAGTAAGTATAACGCCTTATGGGAATACGTACAAAGCACGCAAAGCGCGTCTTTCCGGCTCACGTTTGAAGAGATACGGGCGATCGCGGGAATACCGATCGACCATTCTTTCTTGAATTATAAAAAAGAGCTTGCGGAATACGGCTATCGAGTGGGAAAAATATCCCTCAAAGAACAGACGGTCACGTTTCATAAAATTGATGGATAAAGTGCGTCGCGCGGGCGAACCTGCCGCGCCTTTGCGATAAAAAAATAACGGAGAAAAGAAATGTTCGAGGACGAAGATTACGATTCCGACAATTTAGTGGTGAGCACCAAAACCGAATACGACGCGGAGGAAAACGCACTCCGTCCCAAAACGATGGCCGATTACGTCGGACAGGAGAAGGTGAAGGAAAACCTCGGCGTATACATCGCCGCCGCCAAACAGCGGGGCGAAGCGCTCGACCACGTGCTCTTATACGGCCCGCCGGGGCTGGGCAAGACGACGCTCGCGCATATCATCGCCAACGAAATGGGGGTGCAGATCAAGCTCACGAGCGGGCCCGCGATCGAACGCTCCGGGGATCTGGCGGCGATTCTCACCAACTTGAACGAGGGGGACGTGCTCTTTATCGACGAGATCCACCGACTCAATCATTCGGTCGAGGAGATTCTCTATTCCGCGATGGAGGACTACGCGCTCGACATCATCGTCGGCAAGGGCCCGTCCGCGCGCAATATCCGGTTTTCTTTGAAAAAATTTACGCTGATCGGGGCGACGACGCGGGCGGGCATGCTCGCCTCCCCCCTTCGCGACAGATTCGGCATCATCAACCGCCTGGAAATATATACGCCGGCGGAGCTGGAAAAGATCGTCGCCCATTCCGCGGACGCGCTGGGGATTGCCATTCACCGGGACGCGGCGGCGGAGATCGCCAAACGCAGCCGCGGCACCCCCCGGATCGCCAACCGGCTTTTAAAGCGGGTACGGGATTTCGCCGCCGTCAACGGCAACGGGGAAGTGACGCTTGCCGACGCGAAATTCGCGCTCGGGCGGCTGGAAATCGACGAGCTGGGACTCGACCAAACCGACCGCAATCTGCTCGGCGCGCTGATCGAAAAATTCGGCGGCGGTCCCGCCGGTTTAGAAACGCTGGCGGCGACGATCAACGAGGACGTGAACACCATCGAGGACGTGTACGAACCCTATCTGTTGCAGCTCGGATTTATCGCGCGTACGCCGCGCGGCAGGATCTGCCTCAAAGAAGGCTATCGGCACATGGGCGTACAACCGGGCGAACGGGCGAAAAGGCAGATCGGGCTGTTCGATCCCGAGGAATAAGAACGCGCGGGAAATCCCGCGCCGCAGACAGGCGGAAACTATGGAAGAAAAGATACAATATAAGAAGAGCGATTTCTATTACGATCTGCCCGAGGAACGCATCGCGCAGACGCCCGTCGAGCCTCGCGACTCCTCGCGCCTGCTCGTTTACGACCGCACGACGAAGCAAATCGAGGACAGGATCTTTCGCGACGTCGTCGATTATCTTCAAGCCGGCGACCTGCTCGTCGTCAATAATACGAAGGTCATTCCCGCGCGCATGTACGCGCTCACCGAGCACGGCGGATTGGTGGAAGTACTGCTTTTGAAGCGGCATGATCTCACGAGATGGGAAGTGCTGATGAAGCCCGGCAAAAAAGGCAAAGTCGGCGTGTCTATGAAAATCAACGACCGCCTTGCTTTGACCGTCAAAGACGTCACCGATTCGGGCGAGCGGATCGTCGAATTTCAGTTCGACGGGGTATTCGAGGATATTCTTTCGGAAGTGGGCACGATGCCCCTTCCGCCCTATATCAAGGAAAAGCTCGCCGATCAGTCCCGATATAACACGGTTTACAGCAAGATCGACGGCTCGGCGGCCGCGCCTACGGCGGGGCTGCATTTTACCGAAGAGCTCCTGCAAAAGATCCAAGGGAAAGGGGTGGAAATCGCCGAAGTGCTTCTGCACGTGGGGCTGGGCACCTTCCGGCCGGTCAACGAGGAGATCATCACCGACCATAAAATGCACTCGGAATTTTACCGTGTGGAAGAAGCGGCGGCGGAACGCATCAACCGGGCCAAACGCGAGGGGCGTCGGGTGATCGCCGTCGGCACCACGTCGGTGCGCACGCTGGAAAGCGTGGCGGACGAACGGGGCTTCGTGCGGCCGTGCAGCGGCGATACGGAAATTTTTCTCTATCCGCCTTATCGCATGAAATGCGTGGACGCGCTGATCACGAATTTTCATCTGCCCGAAAGCACTTTGATCATGCTCGTGGCTTGCATGACGGGGCGGGAGGAAATCCTTAGCGTCTATCGGCACGCCGTGGAAGAACAGTACCGCTTTTTCAGTTTCGGGGACGCGATGTTCATCAAATAGAGAGGGGATAGGGAGGGAATACCATGAACGGACAACCGAAAAACAGACAGTCGGAGGAGGACTATCTCGAAAGTATCCTGCTTTTGAGCCGTGCGCTTCCCTACGTGCACCGCATCGAGGTGGCGAAAAGACTCGGCGTCTCGCAGGCCGCCGTCAATAAGGCCGTCAAGCTCCTCTGCGAAAAAAATTACGTCTACGAGGACGGAAAACATCTCTATCTCACCGCCAGCGGAATCTCTTACGCCTCCGCCGTCTATGAAAAGCACTGCATTATCCGCGAGTTTCTGACCTCGCTGGGCGTCTCTCCCTCCGCCGCGGAAACGGACGCCTGCAAAATGGAACACCTCGTCGGCGAAGAGACTTTTCAGATGATGAAAAAACATCTCGGAAAATAAACGTTCCTTTCTCCGCACGTCGTCGGCACACACGGGCAGTCCCTCTCGGGACCGCCCGTTTTTTCGTGCCCTCGCGCCGAAAAAATTATAAAAAATATTTAACTTTGGTTAATTTATTCTTGACAAGGACATAAAATGATGATATAATAAGTAAAAATTAACCATAGTTAAATAAAGGAGGCGGATATGCCCTTGAAGATGGCGCCTTTGGGCGAAGAAGTGGAGATCAGGAGATTGGCGGCGGACGATCGGGTGAAGAGACACCTCGAAAACCTGGGGCTGGCGGTGGGACAGAAAGTGACCGTATTGAGCGCGGAAGGCGGGGCGGTGATTTTAAAAGTGAAAAACGGGCGCATGGCGCTGGATAAGCAGATGTCTGCGGGGATTTTTATCTGAACGAAAAAAGAGAGGGGCAGGGCTGCGGCGAACGCAAAAAATCGAAAAAAATATATCCGTAGAATAAGGAGAAATAAAATTATGGCAACACTTTTATCGGAACTGAAAATCGGAGAGAGGGGTAAAATCCTCTCCGTGTCGGGCGGCGGTGCGGTTCGGCGGCGGCTCTTCGATATGGGCGTGACGCCCGGCGCGGAAGTAACGCTGCGTAAGAAAGCGCCGCTCGGCGATCCTTTGGAGATCACCGTTCGCGGCTATGAACTGACCTTGCGCAAGGCGGAAGCCGCCTGCGTGACGCTGAGCGCGGCGGAGGGAGACAGATAAGATGTTGAAATTCGCTTTGGCCGGGAACCCGAATTCCGGCAAGACCACTCTTTTCAACGCGCTCACGGGCAGCACGGCGCACGTCGGCAACTGGCCGGGCGTGACCGTCGATAAGCGGGAGGGCGTCTATAAAAAAGGCGCTGAGTCCGTCGGCGTCGTGGATCTGCCGGGGATCTATTCCCTTTCCCCCTATACGCCGGAGGAGGTGATCGCCCGCAATTTTATCCTCGAAGAGCGGCCGGACTGTATCGTCAATATCGTCGACGCGACCAACCTCGAACGCAATCTCTACCTGACCACGCAGCTCATGGAGGTGGACATTCCCCTCGTCGTGGCGCTGAATATGACGGACGCGCTCGAAAAAGCGGGGGACAAAATCGACGCGGCGGCGCTGGAAAAGCGCATCGGCGCGCCCGTGGTGGAAATTTCCGCCTTAAAGGATAAAAACACCGGGCTTTTGATGGAGCGGGCGATCGAGGCGGCGAGGCGCGCGCACGCGGGGCACAGCGTACTCAAAGTCTCTGCTCTGGGCGCGGCGATCGCCCACGCCGAGACGGTGCTTCGCGCCAAGAACGTCTCCGCGCCCTTGTTTCACGCGGTGAAACTGGTGGAAAAGGACGAGTTGGAGATCAAAGCGCACTCTGCGGAAGCGAAGGAGACGGAGACGTATCTAAAAGAAAACGGCTGCGGCGCCGGAGCGTTCGGCGGGGATACGGAAGCGGAGATCGCGGACGCGCGCTATAGGTACATATCGGAAAACTGTTCCCCCCTTCTCACCCGTTCGGCGAAATCCGTTTCCGCGGCGGCGACGAGATCGGATAAAGCGGACAGAGTACTCACGAATAAGTGGGCGGGAATCCCCATTTTCCTGTTGATTTTGTTCGCCGTCTTTCATTGTACGTTTTCGGAGGATTTCCTCTTTCTCGGCAGTATCGTTCGTCCGTTCGGAGAATGGGCGGGCGCGGAAGGCGGCGCCGCGAAGGGGATCTTCTTTGCGGGCGGACTCAATTCCCCCGGCGTCATTTTGGCGAACGCGCTCGCGCTCTTGACCGATACGCTAACGGGCCTGGCGCAGACGGGACTGGAAGCCGCGGGCGCCGGCGCGTGGGCGGTGAGCCTGGTAAGTGAAGGAGTGCTCGGGGGACTGTTCTCCGTCCTTTCCTTCCTGCCGCAGATACTCGTGCTTTTTCTCTTCTTCTCGATCCTCGAAGACAGCGGTTATATGGCGCGCGTGGCGTTTATTCTCGACCGCATTTTCCGCCGCTTCGGCGTTTCCGGCCGGGCGTTTATGCCCATGATCATGGGCTTCGGCTGCAGCGTCCCCGCCATGATCAACACCCGCACCTTAGCGGACGAAAAGGAACGTACGGCGACGATCCGCGTCATTCCCTTCTTTTCCTGCGGCGCCAAACTGCCCATTCTTACGGCGATCGCGGGCGGGATCGTGCAGAAATTCGGCGTCGGCAACGCGGACGTCATCACTTATTCGATGTACGTGCTGGGCATGACCGCGGCGGTCGTCTGCCTGCTCGTCATGCGTGGCACGACGCTGAAAGGGGAGACGCCTCCCTTTATTATGGAACTTCCAGCCTATCACGCGCCCCGCCTGCGCAATCTTCTGCTCCATCTTTGGGATAAAGTCAAGCATTTTGTCAAAAAGGCGTTCACGATCATTCTCGCCTCGACGATCGTCATCTGGTTCCTTTCCAAATTCAGCTTCGACTGGCGCTATATCGGCGACGACATGGACAATTCCATACTCGCTTCGCTCGGTAAACTCATTCAGCCTGTTTTCACGCCGCTCGGCTTCGGTTCGCAGCTTTCGGCGTTCGGCTGGGTATTCGCTGTCGCGGCGGTCACAGGCCTCATCGCCAAAGAGAACGTTGTGGCGACTTTCTTCACCCTCGCCGTGTGTATCGTCAACGCCGCCGGCAACGGCACGCTTAACATCGATCCCGCAATCGTGGACGCGATCCTGGCCGCAGAGGAAGCCAGCGCGGACGGCGTCGTCGAAGCGGTGGCGATGATCGAGGCGACGGGCATCACCGTTCCCGCGCTCATTTCCTTCATCGCCTTCAATATGACGACGATCCCCTGTTTCGCGGCGGTGGCGACGGCGAAAGCGGAACTGCCCAAAGGCAAGCTCAAATGGACGGTTCTCTTTTGGTTGACGGCTTCCTACGTGGTTTCGACCGCCGTATACACGATCGGCAGCTGGTGGTGGACTGCGTTTATCTGGCTGACGGCGGCCGTGATCGCGGCGACAGCGATCATTTTGAAAAATCGTTCCGACCGCAGAAAGGCCTCCGCCTGTCCTGCGGAGGCGTAAAGGAGAAAACGTTATGAAACCGATCGAAATACTCATCGTCGCGGCAGCCGCCGCCCTGGTGGTCGGCGTGATCGTCGCCGCGATAATCCGCAGGAAAAAAGGCAGGACGGGCTGCGGCGGCTGCTCTTCGTGCGCGCATTGCGCCGGCTGCGCTTCCCGTAAACCGAAAAAAGAGGACGAGACTTCCCGAACCGTAAAGGAACGAGACGCGTCCGAATCCTGATCCCGTTTATCCCTTATCGATTTATATAACCTCGTTTCATGGACGAAAAAGCGGACGGCCTTCCCGGAAAGGAAACGCGCCTTCCGCTTTTTCATGCGTTTTTGATTGCGTTTTGGACGGATTTATGATAAAATATACGCGAATATACAAACGAAAGAACAGGAGTAAACATACGCGATGAAACTGGTAAAAAGGTTTTTCTCCTATTATAAGCCGCATCGTCGGCTGTTTTTCATGGACCTCGTGTGCTCGTTCACGATCTCCGTCTGCAATATGTTTTATCCGATGATCGCGCGCGGCATCATGTACGATTACGTGCCCAACCAGAACTTACGGCTGCTCGTAGTGTGGGCGCTCGTGCTGGCGGCGATTTACGCGCTCAAAAGCATACTCACCTTTGTGGTCGGTTATTGGGGGCACGTATTGGGCGTGCGGATCCAGGGGGATATGCGCAAAGCGCTGTTCCGGCATATCGAGACGCTGCCTTTTTCCTTTTTCGACGAGAACAAGACGGGCGGCATCATGTCCCGGATCGTCAACGATCTCTTCGAAGTCTCCGAACTCGCGCACCACGGGCCGGAGGACGTGTTCAATTCTTTCATTTCCATCGTCGGCGCGCTGATTATGCTCTGCACGATCAATCCCTGGCTGGCGCTCATCGTTTTCTGCTATATCCCGTTCATGCTCTTTTTCGCCGTCAAGGCGAGAAAACGCATGAATAAGGCGTTCGACGAATCGAGAAAAAAGGTGGCGGAGATCAACGCGGAGATCGAATCGTCGGTTTCGGGCGTGCGCATCACGAAAGCGTATAACGCCGAGGATACGGAAGAAAAGAAATTCGACGCGGTCAACGGCCGCTTCAAAAAAGCGCGCGCGGAGTCCTATCGCGCGATGGGCTTCTTTCAGGGGGGCATGTCTGCGTTCAACGACTTTCTCTATCTCCTCGCGCTGGTCTCGGGCGGACTTTTGTTCTTCTATAAAGTGATCGACGGCGCCGATTTCATGGCCTATATCCTCTATATCACCATGCTCCTGACGCCTCTCAAAACGCTGGTGGCGCTCTTCGAGCAGATCCAGGACGGCATGACCGGTTTCAAACGCTTCTGCGAGCTCATGGATATGCCTTCCGAATACCAGCCGGAAAATCCCGTGCCCGCCGCTCTCGACGGGGACATCGTATTCAAGGACGTGAGTTTCGGCTATAAGAACAAAGAGGGCGAGGACACGGCGGTGCTGAAAGGCGTTTCCTTTACGGTGAAAAAGGGCGAAACGGTCGCGCTCGTCGGTTCCTCCGGCGGCGGCAAGACGACGATCTGCCATCTTCTGCCCCGGTTCTATCTGCGCGACGGCGGCGAGATCTCGATCGGCGGCACGGATATAAACGACGTGTCGAGCGAGACGCTTCGGGATAAGATCGCCGTGGTGGCGCAGGACGTGTTTCTCTTCGCGGGCAGTATCCGCGACAATATCATGTACGGCTCGCCCGATAAATCGGAAGCGGAAATGATCCTGGCGGCCAAGCGCGCCAACATTCACGACTACGTTATGGGCCTGCCCGCCGGTTACGACACCGAAGTGGGGGAACGTGGCGTGAAACTTTCGGGCGGCCAGAAACAGCGCATCTCCATCGCGCGCGCCTTTTTGAAAAATCCGCCCGTGCTCATTCTCGACGAAGCGACCTCCGCGCTCGATAACATGACGGAAATGCAGATCCAGAGCGCGCTTTTTGAACTGAGCAAGGGCCGGACGACGCTGGTCGTCGCGCATCGGCTCTCGACGGTTAAAACCGCGGACGAGATACTCGTGGTCACGGACGGCGTCATCGCCGAACGCGGCTCTCACGAAGAGCTCGTGGAAGCGGGCGGGCTGTACGCCGAGCTCTATCGCTATCAATTCCGGGAGTGAGGAGGAGTACCCATGTATTCGGTCATGTTCGTTTGTCACGGCAATATCTGCCGTTCGCCGCTCGCGGAATTCGTCTTGAAAGACATGCTCGAAAAGTCGGGCAGGAGCGAGGAGTTTCTCGTCTCCTCCTCCGCCGTTTCGGACGAGGAAATTTTCGGCGGAATCGGCAATCCCGTCTATCCGCCCGTCAGAGCGCTTTTAAAATCCCTCGGCATCTCCTGCGCGGGCAAACGCGCGGCGCTTTTAACGGCCGCGGACGGGGATCGATACGACGTATTCGTCTGTATGGACGAGAGCAATCTCCGCGCCGCCAGGCGCATTTTAGGGGCGCGAAACGGCAAAAAATGCTGCAAACTCTTATCCTATGCCGGGGAACCCGGCGACGTGTCCGATCCGTGGTATACCCGCGATTTCGAACGGGCGTATCGGGATATACGGCGGGGGCTGGAAGGATTTTTGAAAAGCGTATCCAAGAAGTAAAACGGCGGAAAAAAATCCCGCCGTTTTTGTCAATAAGTTCCGCTGATCCCCAATAAATAATTGACGGAAACGTCGAGGGCGAGCGAGATTTTTTTCAGATTATCGTAACTCGGTCTGGCTGAGCCTTGTATCCATTTGCTCACGAGATTGGGTTTGAGCCCCGCTTTTCTGGCAAACTCGCATTGCGTCATTTTGTTATCCCGCAGATAGTCGGATAAAATTTCATGAAATTCGGGGAAATAAAGTTTTTTCTGCATGTATGAATCCATAGTTGTTTCCTTTTATGATCCTTTAAATTATACCACACGATTTTGTGTAAGTCAACTATTTTACTCAAAATCGTGTAAAATAATTATGGGAGAATAAAAATGACAGATATAGGAAAAGCATTGAAGGAACAACGGGAAAACGCAGGACTTTCTCAAACGGAATTAGCGAAAAAGACGGGAATAAAACAACAGAATATAAGTCGTTGGGAAGCGAATACCCATATTCCAAATGTGAGTGATTGCATTAAGCTGGCGAAATTTTATGGAATCACTTTGGAGGAGTTGCTCGGCTTATCGGATACCTATTGAACGCAAACAAAATTCCCGCCGCAAAATTTTGCGGCGGGAATTTTTTCCTTTGAGGTTTACGGCTTTTTTTTATGAAACACCGAGCCGAAAAAGCGCTTGACTTTGTTCGGCTTTTTAGGCGGCGCTTCCGCGTCCTTTTCCGCGTCCTCGTTTTCTTCCTCTTCCGGCTCGAAATCCTCTTCGCCTTCGAGATAGGGGACGTTTTCCTCTTCGAAGAAGCCGGCTTCGAGTTCTTGCGTCAGCGCCTCGTCTTCGGGGATATCGGAATAATCCTCGTCGGACTCTTCGTACGCCGAACCGCCCTCGTCTCCGGTCGAAGCCTCGAACACCTCTTGATCGGGCGAAAGCTCGGCGGCGCTGCCGGTGAATTTATTTTTCAGCCGTGCGAAGAGGGAAGGCTTTTTCCGATTTTCGGACGATGGACCGAAGTCCTCGGATAAGGCGAGCGCGGTTTCGGCCGTCTGCGCGTCCGCGGACGATTCGCCGCCGGCGGGCAGAGCTTTGCGCGAAGCGCGAAGCTCTGCCTTTTCCTCGGCTTTGCGCTTTTTGTCCGCGTCGCGAAGCAGCCTGCTCTCGATGCGCCGGGACTCTTTCTCGTCCCGTTTTTGTTCTTTGGCCGTCTCTTTGGCGGCGAGCCGATCCACCTCGCGGCGGATCTTTTCTTCCGCTTTTTTTCGTTTTTGTTCGGCGCGGTACGCCTCCACCTTTTCTTTGAGTTTGAGCTGATTTTTCGTCAGTTCCTTTTGCGGCGCGACTTCTTTGCCCGTCACTTTTTTAAAGAAATTGCCCACCGAGCGCACGGGTTTCAACATATTGTCGAGGTCCGCTTCGAGACCTTCCAGAATAAAATTGACGCGGTTGGTGAGAATTTTAATAAGCACCTCGAAGACGATCTGCAAGATCCAGCCCACGATCATCAGCGCGGCGAGAATGACGGAGAGGGCGGTGACGTGCTCCACGGCCGTGCAGATGCCGTAGATGGTCACTCCGAGCGTAAAGAGCTTGATGAGCCGCTTGCACCAGACGTAGACTTTTGTCCCCGCGCTCTTGACGTTTTTTCCCTCCGGCGTCTTTCCGACGGAAGTGATGGTCAGGAAAAAGACGAAATAAGAAGTGGCTAAAACGAGCAGTACGATATTCAGGGCGAGATAGCCGGAGTGTACGATCAGGGTATAGATGAGATAAATTATGTAAATGATTTGAGTGGCGACATTGCGTATGTAATCCGTCTTTTTGAGGTCGGATATCGTCTGCTTGATCGCCATTTTCGTATAATCCAACATAAAAACGGCAGCTCCCGAAAAGGAGGGGGATTTGAAAGTCCTTCCTTTTTCTTAGTTTCATTATACACCAAACGCGGCAAAAATCAAACAAAATGACGGAGGAAAATTCTTCTTTTTTCCGGGAATCGAGTCGGAACTTCCCGAAAAACTCCCAAGCGAGTTGATTTTTCGGCCAAGCTGTGGTACAATAATAGAAAGCCAAACTCCCGTCCGGCGGTTCGTAAGGGACGGAAAAGGAAACGAACGCATGAAAAAGAAAAAGGATAAAGCGTCCCAAAAAGAGAATACGGCGGTCGTCGCCCTGGACGCGAAGGCGAAGCGGTTCGCCGCAAAACCGCAGGAGGACGCGACGGGGTTCGCGGACTCGATGTCCGACGCCTTCAAACAGAAAAACGAAAAGAGCTTCTTCGCCGCTATTCTCGTGGCGGTCGTCGTCATCGTCATTCTTCTCGTCGGGGCGCTGTCCAATATCCTTTCCCTCTGCTTCGATCTCAATCGCTGGTTCGGCTATGCGATGGTCTTTCTGACGACGCTTCTGATCGTCTTTTTCGTGCTCAAACCCATCGCCAAAGTCCTGGGGGCCCGGTTTTTTATCACCGACGTGACCTCCGAACAATGCGACATGGCCCGCCGGCGCAATTACCGCGCTTTGAAAGACGTGGCGCGTTCGCTCGTCGAATATAATACCAACCCCCGCTACGCAAAATTCAAATATCTCTCCGACGCCAACGTCGATAAACTCGGCCAGGCGCTGGACGAGGGGGACAAGCCGCTTTTAAAGTCCACCCTCAGACAAGTCTACGCGACGGAGGTCGCCTCCTGCGTCAATTCACTGATCTGGAAGAGCGCGGGCAAGGCGTTTTTGACTACTTCCATTTCCCAGAACGACAAGATCGACGCCGTGTCGGTGCTCCTTATCAATTTGTCTATGGTCAAGCAGATCGTCGGCGTCTACGGCTACCGCCCCTCGTATGCCAAGCTGTTCCGTATCTACGCGGCGGTGCTGAGGAACTCTCTGCTCGCTTACGGCATGCAGAACGTCAACTGGTTCAACGTATTCGGCAAATTCTTTACGGGCATCGCCCGCAAAATCCCCTTCATCGACACGATCGTGGACAGCGCCGTGCAGGGCACCGTCAGCGCCTTCATGACCGTGCTCGTCGGTTATAAAACCAAGCGCTATTTGTGTTCCGATTATAAGAAACAGGAAAAACTGGACGTGGACATGAAAGACGCCGTGGACGTGGGGGACGACGAAGTGAAGATCGCTTCCGCGTGGGCGAAGGAGATCCAGCGCCAGAACGACGAAAAGGCGGCCGCAAGATAAAAGTCCGGCTCGATGAAACTTGGTTTTTTCAAGTATAAGAGGTTATCGGCTGCGAAAACGAATCTTATCCCCGCAAAAATAAATAAATTCGATGCGGATAGGCTTGTTTTTTAAAGTAAAACGCGAAAAAAACGATTTTTATCGAAGTGATTTTTTTCTCAAACATTTTTAAACTGTTTTCACGGCAAAAGGGGTGGAATTCGATTGACTTTCCGCCCCCGTTCTCTTATAATTTTTATAATATCCATAAAACGAAAAGCGCGGCGCGCCCGTTTGCCGCTCGAACGAGGTCAATAACCTTTTAAGGAGTTACGATACAAATGAACATTCCCGAAATCTTTGGCGAAAACGTATTCAACGACATCGTGATGAGAAGTTCTCTGCCCAAAGAGGTCTACAAATCCCTGAGAAAGACCATCGATGCGGGCGAGCCCATCGATATGTCGATCGCGGACACGGTGGCGAACGCGATGAAGGACTGGGCGGTCTCCAAAGGCGCGACGCACTACACGCACTGGTTCCAGCCCCTCACCAACCTCACCGCCGAGAAACACGACAGCTTCATCGAGCCGTGCGGCGGCGACGTCGTGATCATGCAGCTCACGGGCAAATCGCTGATCGTCGGCGAACCGGACGCCTCCTCTTTCCCCTCGGGCGGCACCCGCGCCACCTGCGCGGCGCGCGGCTATACGGCCTGGGATCCGACCTCTCCCGCCTTCGTCAAAGAGGGAACGCTCTACATTCCCACCGTATTCGTCTCCTATACGGGCGAGACGCTCGACAAAAAAGCGCCGCTTTTGAAATCGATGACCGCGCTGGATAGAGCGACCAAACGCATTTTGAAACTCTTCGGCATCGACTGCCGGAAGGTCAACACCACCGTCGGCCCCGAACAGGAATATTTCCTCATCGATAAAGATCTCTACGATCGAAGGGAGGATCTGATCTTGACGGGCAGAACCCTCTTCGGCGCGCCGTCGCCCCGCGGCCAGGAGCTGGAAGATCACTATTTCGGCGTGCTGAAACCCCGGATCTCCGAGTTTATGCGCGACCTCGACCAAACGCTCTGGTCTTACGGGATCCTCGCCAAGACCAAGCACAACGAAGTCGCTCCCGCGCAGCACGAACTGGCGCCCGTGTTCACGACCATGAACGTCGCGGTGGACAATAACCAGCTGACGATGGAGATCATGAAAAAGGTCGCCGCGCGCCACAATCTCGTGTGTCTCCTGCACGAAAAACCGTTCGAGGGGATCAACGGCTCGGGCAAGCATAACAACTGGTCGATCTCGACGGCAGCGGGGCTTAACCTGCTCGAACCGGGCGACCACCCGGAGGGGAATTCGCTGTTCATGCTCTCTCTGGCCTGTATCATCGCGGCCGTGGACAAATACCAGGGGATCCTGCGCGCGTCGGTCGCGTCGGCGGGCAACGACCACCGTCTCGGCGCGGACGAAGCGCCGCCCGCGATCATCTCCGTCTATCTCGGCGATCAGCTCGGCGCGCTCGTGGACAGCATCGTCAACGGCAAGAACTACGTGCCTTCCGCGCCCGTCAAAGGCTCTATCGGCGTACCCGAATCGCCCATTTTCCCCATCGATTCCACGGACAGAAACCGTACTTCGCCGTTCGCGTTCACGGGCAATAAATTCGAGTTCCGCATGCTCGGCTCTTCCGCGTCCGTAGCCGATCCCAACATCGTGTTGAATACGATCGTCGCGGAGACCTTTTCCGAAGCCGCCGATAAACTCGAACGTTCTGCCAATTTCGAGAAGGACTGCAAAGCGTACACGGAAAAGCTCCTGAAAGCGCATTACCGCGTCATTTTCAATTATAACGGCTACGGCCCCGAATGGGAACCGGAAGCGGAGCGCCGCGGGCTTCTCAACCATAAAAATACCGCCGACGCGGTGCCCGAGTTTTTCCGGCCGGAAAACGTCGACGTATTCGTGCGGCAGGGTGTGTATACCCGTCCGGAAGCGGTGGCCCGCGCCAAGATTCAGCTCGAAAACTACGTCAAGACCATTCGCATCGAAGCGTGCACGATGATCGATATGGCGAGAAAACAGATCTATCCCGCGGTGTCGGCGTACCTCGGCCGGCTCTGCGCCGACCTCGGCGCGAAACGAGCGGTGCTCGATACCCTTTCCTGTCCGTCCGAAGAAACGCTCGTCAAAACCCTGGCCTCGGCAAACGAGGCGATGCTCGCGGCCGTCGCAAGACTCGAAGCGGACTTGGAGGACGCCTCCCCCGACGAGGAGAACGCCGCCCGGAGAATGGCGCATATCGTCGTTCCCGATATGGAAGCGGTTCGCGGCTATGCGGATACGATGGAGAAGCTGTGCGCGAAGGACTACTGGCCCTTCCCGACCTATGCGGACTTGTTTTTCAGCGTCAGATAAAAAAACTCCGGGGAAACGGAAATCCGTTTCCCCGGAGTTTTTTCAGAAGTTATTCGTTAAACGTTCGCAATCTCGACGTCGTGAAATTGGCTCGCGGCGCGTTTTTTCGCCACGGCGTGGAAGACGATCTTTTGAATCAGATCGAGGACGACGAGAACGACCGCCGCGATCAGTAACCCGGAAACCTGGACGCTGTAAGCGACTTCCGCGACGTCCCTCATCGTGGAATTGACGATGACGACGTAACCGATCGTCAGACCGAGCAGGGCGACGGCGAGCGCGGAAGTAATAATATTATAGACGAGTTTGGAATCCTTGTTTTCGCTGAGCGATTTGACGCGGTTCCCGAGCGACAAGGCGAGCGTGATGATAAACGCGATGCAGACGACTTCGATAAGGACGCCGACGACGGCGAGCGCGTTTTCGACGGACAGTTTGCCCAAAACGCCCATTAAAGCCGGCGAAAGCCCCGTTTCCAGAGTCGAGTCGCTGAGAATACCGCTCCCGCCCACACGTTGGAACAATTCGGGAATATACGTTCCCGCGCTGTTGATCATGTCTTTCTGATCCACGGAAAGTTTAAGCGCGTTCCAGGCCGCCGCCAGCGACGAGGCGTTGTAGCTGCCGCGGAAGACGGACGACATTTTATCGGCGGACGGCGCATACGAACAAACTACCCGCGTCAAAGCCGCGCCGGCGAAGAAGAGCACGACGAGCGTGCAGGCGGCGCCGATTCCGGCGGAAACGTAAGCGGGGATCTTGGCTCTTTCAAAGCGCAGCTCGCCCGTAAAGAGCCGGTACCCCATTTCTATCGCGAAGAAAAGGATACTCAGCGTCAGAATCGTGACCAAACCGTACCCCACGCTGCCGCCGAAAATCATTCTCAACAGGAACGCGTAACCCACGGCGGAAGACAATAGGAGCGCGTTGAGCACGCCGAGCGCTTTTCGCTTGGTCTTTTTTCTCAGTAAGGTATTGACAAAATCGACGACGGAAGCGATGAGGAGCGCGCCGCTTAAAAGTATGTATACGAATCCGACCGCGGCGGTGAGCCAAAGATCCAAAGAGGCGGAAGGCGCGTATTGCACAACTTCTTTCATTGCGGCAAGTTTAAAGACGTTGTAGCGTTCCACGACTTTACTGATGATCTTTCCCGCTTCGAGGGAATTAGGCTCCTTTTGGAGTACTTCCAGATCGTGTTGGGAAAGGGAATCGCGCAGGAAAACCTCGAAATCGCTTGCGATCTCGTCGGACGAAGCGGGATCGGTGAACGCGAACGCGCCCTCGATCAGATCGATGGAGGAAACGTTCACCGCGATGGGACCGAAGGGGAGGTCTAGTTCTTCGAACGCGCCTTTGTCGCCGACCTTGGAAACGCTTATGAACGACATGATGAACATGACGAGCGCAAAAGCCATAAAAAGACTTGCCCGCGCGATATCGAGCACGCGGTCGGCGATCTGTTTTATCGCTTTTTTGCTTTTCGGCGCAGACCTGGGCGCGCCTTTTTTCTGCGCCGCGGGAGTGACGAGCGCCGCGCCGCAGTCGGAACAGAATTCGTTTCCCGCTTCGTTTTCGGCGCCGCAGGCCGTGCAGACGAGCTTGCCGTCCGTCCTCGCGCCGCACTGGGGACAAAATTTTTCGTCCTCTTCGAGGGAAGCTCCGCACACCGAGCAGCGCTTTTCGAGACTTGTGCCGCATTTCACGCAAAAACGCGCCGCGTCTTTGTTTTCGGCGTTACAGAATTGACATTTTTTCATACATTTCTCCGATATAGATTTCTTTGTCAGCTTCGTGTTTTACGAAGCTGCCGAGGCCATTATAACGCCGAAAAAGGGAATTGTCAATACTTTTATAAAAAATAATACCCCAAATAAAAATTCGGGCAGGAAAAAACGGCTCCCGAAGGAAGCCGTTTTTGGGACGCCCGCTTATTCGGCCGGCTCGAACATATCTTTGCCTACGCCGCAGAGCGGGCAGGCAAAGTCCTCGGGAACGTTTTCCCATTTGGTGCCGGGCGCGATGCCCTTTTCGGGAACGCCCTGTTCCTCGTCGTATTCCCAGCCGCATACCGTGCAAACATACTTCATAGTTTCTACCTCCGCATGAGATTTTCCGATTTCAGTTTGCGCCGCAAAGCAAAAATTCATGCGTTCGCCGCGGCTGACAAATGCAATCATATATATTATATGCGTTTCGGAGATTTTGTCAACGGGTTTGAGGAAAATTTCCCGCAAAAGAATTTTTGCCGCTATTTTCCCGATTGACAAACGAAGGAGCGGCGGGGTATAATAGAGCCATGAAAGAAAATTACGAAAAGAAAATGCGGGAAGTTTTAAACGGTCTGCCAAAAGATACGCCGTTGCTTTTGCACAGCTGCTGCGCGCCCTGTTCGTCGGCGTGTCTCGAAACGCTCAAAGATTTTTTTAAAGTCACCGTCTTTTATTATAACCCCAATATCGACGAGGAGGGGGAATATAATAAACGCAAAACGGAACAGCTCCGATTTTTGCGGGAAACGGGCTGGGCGGATTTTCTCGACTGCGATCACGAGGCGGCCGCGTTCGAAAAAATTTCCGCCGGTCTCGAAAGGGAGCCCGAACGGGGCGCCCGCTGCCGGCTCTGCTACGGACTGCGCCTCGACCGGACGGCTCGCGCGGCGAAAGAGCGCGGCTTTTCCTGGTTCTGCTCGACGCTGTCTTTAAGCCCCTATAAAAACGCCGGGTGGGTGAACGAGCTGGGACAGGCGGCGGGGGAGCGGTACGGCGTTTGTTTTTTGCCCTCCGATTTCAAAAAGAAAGGGGGCTATTATCGCTCGCTGGAACTTTCCAAAGAGTACAATTTATACCGTCAGGATTTTTGCGGCTGTAAATTTTCCAAAGCCGAAAGGGAGAAGAGACAATTATATACTACGCAACAAAGATGAGAAATTGTAAAAGGAAAGAACCTCTTTAATCGATTAAAGAAATAAAACAACAAAAAAAGATACTAAAAATAATACACCGTACCAAAATATAATTGCGGGGGAAAATAGTACTTGCTTTAAATGATTCTTTTTTTGGAAATCCGTTTCTGCGTGATTACAAATCTTCTCATATAAATACTTGTTTTTTAATTTTTCATGCAGAGAAAAAGCGTCGAGAATGGCGAACCCAAAAATAAAAAAGGATAAAATATTTCTATTTGATAAAGAATGAATACCAATTATCAAAGCCGCAAAAAAGAGACTAATCATTTTTACAATTAAAGATACTAAGGTATATTTGGAAATTTGTTGTTGGTAGTAACGCTCTTCTTCGTAGGCCATAATAAAATTTCTCCTGGTGATGATGTTAATATTTTAAACCCGGCACATCAACCTCTACTCTCCACTGGTCGGTATCTTGCGTCAATTTTACTCTAAGCGCTGCCGTTAAATTGGTAGATACTTCAAATTCGATAGTTCCTTTGACTTTTCCATAAGTATGAATATAAGTTAAGCGCGCATCTGTTTCTTTTGAAAAAGTTTCGGAAAAAAATACAGAAGTAGAAATACCTAAGACAAAATTTCCCCATTTAGTCTCATCAAGTTGTCCAAACTGAACATAGTCATAATAATGCGAACTCCTCTTCAATAACTTGAAGGGAGTCTTTTTTATTTATACGGCTATCTTTTATATCTTAATTAAAACAAAAAGAGCTGAACTTAAATAAAGAACAAAATAAAGCGGAAAAATAGCGTTTGTTAAATTGTGACATATCGTACCCTCCTTAGCCTTATTGTTTTAAATAAAGTCACTAATCAGATTTTATATTTAAATTAAGCGCTTTATATGATGTTTTCGTGATGGAAATGTGATAATTAGAATTTTGTTATTTGCCCCGCGGCGCACGCGACAAAATCCGACGCTCGTTTTCCGGCGCATTTTGTCGCGTGCGGGCGGGGGCACATGCGGGCAGGCGGCGAAGGGATAAAAAAAGTCTTTTTTCGTCAAAAATATGCGTTCTGCCCTCTCCGGCGATGGGGGCAGGGATAAGACGAGCAAAAAACGCAAAAAACGCCCGGCCGTTGCGATATGGCCGGGCGTTTGGTTTCTTAAAAATTTATAACCGACAGCGGTCGAAAATTTCCGATTCCCTGTCGAGATCCTTCCAGATAAGTTCTCCGTTTTCGAGAACCAGATAGGAATGAGGCGTATTTTCTTTGGGCAGAGCGACGGAACCGCAGTTCGCGTAAAGGATCCCGCCCGCGATTTCCCGATGGCAGGGCAGGTGCGTGTGCCCGTTCAAAAGCACGTCCCCGGCGGAAAGGGGCGGGGGATTCCCTTCGCCCGCCAGGTGCCCGTGAGTGGCGTAGATCGTTTTCCCCGCCGCGAACAAGAGACAATAATCGGCGAGGACGGGAAATTCCAGCACCATCTGATCGACTTCCGAATCGCAGTTCCCGCGCACGCAGAGGAGCTTTTCCTTCAAGGGATTGAGCAGGGCGAACACCTCTTTGGGCGCGTAGCGCGCGGGCAGGTCGTTTCTCGGCCCGTGATAGAGAAGATCGCCGAGCAGTAGGAGCTTAACGGGCTTTTCCTTCGCGAACGCTCCGACGAGTTTTTCGCAGTAATGCGCGCTGCCGTGTATATCCGACGCGATCATGATTTTTTCGTTTTCAGACATAGGTTTCTCCTTCCCGCGCGTCAGCCGCGCGTTTATAAACGACGGGGCAGACCCGTCTAAATCCTTTTATAGAAAAGCCTTCCGCTTCTTCAAAAGTTCGTCGAGGGCGGCGATGACGCCGTGTTCGGCATTGGAGGGCACGATACGCGCCGCAAGCTCTTTTACGGGCGGATAGGCGTTTTCCACGGCGCGGGAATGAACGCAGGCGCGCAGCATGCCCGCGTCGTTCATCTGATCGCCGAAGGCCATGCACTCGTCGGGCGAAAACCCGAGCCGCCGCTGAATCTGCCGCACCGCTTCGCCCTTGTCGGCGTTTTCCGCCGCTACGTCGCACCAGTATTCCCCCGAAAGCGTCAGCCGTACGTCGTGCAAAAGCGGCGGCAGGCTCTTCATGGCGTGGCCTTTGGCGCCGAGAGAATCGAAAACGGAGATCTTGCACACCGGTTCGCGGGCGATGCACTCGTCGAGACAGGCGACCTTCACGCAGTTGGTGTAGGCGGCGCGTGCGCGGCCGAAAAAAGGCTCGTCCGCGTTTTCCACGTAAGCGGTGTCCGCGCCGCAGAGAATGGGAAAGAGTCCGCCCGCGCTCCGCACCGCGTCCAGCGCGTCTTTGACGAGCGGCGCGGGAATGGGCGCGAGATACAAAGTCTCGTCGCCGCGCCGCACCAGCGCGCCGTTTTCGCAGATGAAGAGGAGTTGTTCCCGGACGGGAAAAAATAACTTTTTTAAGTTGGCGTACTGTCTGCCGCTGGCGGGGGCGAAAAGAATGCCGCACTCCGAAAGGCGCGCGACTAAGGGAAAGATTTCTTGGGGGAGGGCGCCCTGCTCGTCGAGCAGCGTGCCGTCTAAATCGGTGGCGACGAATTTGATCATAAAAGCCCTTCGGACGCGCTTTGCCGCATGCCCGCAGATGCGGGAAGCCGCACGCGTCCCGTCAGAACACGAATTTGAAGACGTCAATCTCTTCGGGCAGAGGACTTCCCTCCGCGGCGAGCGCGGCGTACTGCGCCAGCGTTTGGGGCAGCTGTTCCTCGGGAAAGCTCCGATAGGGGAACTCCGAGAAATTCACCGCCTTGTTGGCGAGAATGTTGATCGCCGTGGGCACGAACTCGCGGCTTTCGGTGATTCCCTTGATCGTGACGTTGTTTTTGAGCGCGTTTTCGAGATTCACAGCCAGATTTTTGCCGATCATCGAACAATAGGCGACGTAAGCGCCGCGCGTGACGAGCGAAAAGATGGTGGAGGGTTCGCTGCGGTTGGCAAAGGCCAGATACACCGCCGCGTCGGCGAGTTTGCCGCCCGTCACCTGTAAAATGTGCTCTTTGAGCGTCTCGTCGTTGGGATAGGTATAATAAATCCCGCTCTTTTTGGCGCGGTTGAGCCTCATGGCGTTGTTGTCCGCGAGAATGGGCACCGCACGGTGATAAATGAGAATCTGACAGAGCACGTTGCCGTAAATCCCGCCGCCGACGACGAGAACGTGCTGGCCGACGGAGACGTGCATTTCGTCGACGACATGTTCGGCCATAGCGACGGCGTCGATGAGAAAGGCCGCCTCGTCCGAAACGGAGGCGGGCAGTACGTAGGCCTCGTCCGTGCCCGCGAGCACGAAATCCCGGTAAAACCCCTGCGCGTTTTCGCCCGCGATTTTCAAGCCGTCGGGGGCGCACTCGTCCTCCGTGATCCCCGCGAGGTAAACCCTGTCTCCCTTTTGCATAAAGGAATCTTCCTCCGCCTCGGTGACCTGGCCGAGCGCGAACCGTCCGGGAACGATCGGGTATTTCACCCTCGTCGCGCCCGAATAAACGGCAAGATCCGCTTCCGAGAGCAGCGCTTTCGTCACCTTCACCTTCACTTTTCCTTCTTCGCGGCCGAGGTCGGGTACCTCCGCGCGCTGTAAATTATTGGAAGAATTTAATTGCCAGACTTTCATGAATGATCCCTTATTCCTTACTTCCGGCCGCCTGGAAAAGAACGGCGGAATCGCTGTTTAAAATCAGTATAGCGCATTTGCGGCAAATTTGCAACTATTTTTTGCAAATTCCGTTAAAAACAGTTGACGGGTAAAAAAAAAAGCGTTATAATGGGAAAGCATCTGAACGGAAAGCACACGAACAGCGAGGTGATTAAGAATGAAAGCTGATATACATCCCAAATATCACGAAGTGACAGTAGTCTGCGCCTGCGGAGCCACCTTTAAGACGGGCACCACGAAAGAGGGAGACGTTCTGAAAGTGGATATTTGCAGTAATTGCCATCCTTTCTTCACGGGCAAGCAGAAGCTGGTGGATACAGGCGGACGTATCGACAGATTCAAGAAAAGATACGGCATGTAAGGAAGAAACGAAATGGGCTTTAAGGTGTCTTTTCATCTTAAAGCCTTTTTTTGTACGGCGCGGGGCCTGCGCCTCGTATTTTGAAAAAGGATAATCGGCCCGCAAAGGGGCATATAATATAGACGGTATGAAAAACACAGAGAAAGAAAAAAAGAAAAATCGTCCCCGCAAAACCTGTACGTATATCGGCGGCCAGGCGGTGATGGAAGGGGTGATGATGCGCGGCAAACGCGCGATGGCGACCGCCGTGCGCGACGGCGAAGGCAATATCCAGATCGAGGCGGAACGTCTCACGCCCCCGGAAAAACGCAGCCGCTGTTCCCGGCTCCCGTTCCTTCGCGGGATCGTCAGTTTCGTAAGTTCCCTGATCGTCGGCAACCGCGTGCTCATGCGCAGCACCGAAGTGGCGTCGGGCGAGGACGAACAGCCCTCGAAAGCGGAAAAATGGCTCGCCGAAAAACATAAAATCAATCTCAACGCGCTCCTCAACGGCGTCGCGACCGTGCTCGGCATCGCGCTCGCCGTCGTCATTTTCGTGCTCGTGCCGCAGCTTTTGACCGGACTCACCGGCTTTAAAACGACGGGGATCGAGGGGCTTTGGTTCAACCTCATCGAGGGCGGAATCCGTATCGCCATTTTTATCCTCTACATTTTCGCGATCTCGTTTATCAAAATGCTCGGCCGCGTCTATATGTACCACGGCGCGGAGCATAAAACGATCACCTGTTACGAGAGCGGCCTGCCCCTGACGGTGGAGAACGTGCGCGGCTGTTCCCGCGTCCACGACCGCTGCGGCACCACCTTCCTCTTTCTCGTCATGGTGGTGAGCATTCTCGTCTTTTCGCTCGCCAACGCCGTCATCGGCCCCAACATCTATAAGGGCAATAAAACGGTCAACTTCTTTATCCGTTTTCTTTTCAAACTGGCGATGCTGCCGATCGTGGCGGGAGTTTCCTACGAGATCCTGCGCGCGCTCGCCAAAACGCAGAATAAATTTTTCCTCGTTTTCAAAGCCCCCGGCCTCTTGTTGCAGCGCATCACGACGCGCGAGCCGGACGACGGCATGATCGAATGCGCGATCGCGGCGTTTGAAAAGGTGCTCAACATGGACGCCGATCCGGCGATCCCCGAAACGGTGTTCGCCACGTCCTGCAAGATGACCGAACTGCTCTCGAACACGAAGAAACGCTTTCGGGACAACGGGATCGAAGAGGAAGAAGCGGAGTGGATCTTCTCCATACTTTTAAATATCCCCAAAAGCGCGGTGAACGGCGAGGAGCACATTCTCAAAGTGGCGCAGGCGAAGGAGATCCTGCGCGTGGCGGACGAACGGCTCACCGGCCGGCCGCTCTGGTACGTGATCGGCGACGCGGATTTTTACGGCTATAAGATCAAAGTGGACGAACGGGTGCTCATTCCCCGGCCGGAGACGGAAGAACTCGCGCAGCAGGTCGTCTCGGCGGCGGAGGAAGGGGACAATATCCTCGATCTTTGCACGGGCAGCGGCGCGATCGCCGTCGCCGTGTATAAGGAACTCGAAAAAAATAAGCGCAAAGCGACGGTGACGGCCTCCGATTGGAGCGCGGACGCGCTCGCGCTCGCCAAAGAAAACGCGGAAGCGAACGGCGCGGAGATCACGTTCGTGCACTCCGATCTCTTTTCCAGGATCCGCGGCCGCTATAACATCATCGTCAGCAATCCCCCGTACATTCCGAGCGCGGAGATCGGGACGTTGCAGCGGGAAGTGAAAGACTTCGAGCCGCGCGCGGCGCTCGACGGCGGGGCGGACGGTCTGGATTTTTACCGCCGCATCGCGCAGGACGCGAGCAAATATATCGCCCGCGGCGGGATTTTAATGCTGGAAGTGGGCATGGGGCAGGCGGAGGACGTCGTGAAACTGTTCAAATACTGCGATTACGCGATGATCGTCAAAGACATGCGGGGCGTGGATCGGTTTGTCAAGATCGTATTCTGACGCCGGCGCGAACGGATAAAAGATATGTGGAAAAGACTGGACGAGATCTTAAAACGCTATGAAACTCTGTCCGCGCGGCTGGCGGAGCCGGAAACCCTCGCCGACGTCGAGAAGTGGCGGAACTGTTCCAAAGAACACGCGGAGATACGGGAGACGGCGGAAAAATACCTCGAATATCTCGCGTGCGAGAAGGAGATGAAAGACGCCTTCGCGCAGGCGGAGACGGAGAGCGACAAGGAGATGCGGGAGCTGTTTTCCGCGGAAGGCTACGCCTGCAAAGACAGGCTCGGCAAAATTTCCGAGGAATTGAAGATTCTGCTGCTGCCCAAAGACAAGAACGACGAGCGGAGCTGTATTCTGGAAATCCGCGCGGGCGCGGGCGGGGAGGAAGCGGCGCTGTTCGCGGCGGAACTTTGCCGCATGTATGAGAATTACTGCGCCAACCACCGCCTGAAAGTGGAGGCGGCGGACGTGAACGCGACGGAGCTGGGCGGCGTCAAGGAAGCGGTCTACAACGTGTCGGGCAGGGGCGCGTACAAACTTCTCAAATACGAGAGCGGCGTGCACCGGGTGCAGCGGGTGCCGGAGACGGAAACGCAGGGGCGGATCCACACCTCGACGGCGACGGTGGCGGTGCTGCCGGAAGCGGAAGAGGTGGAAGTGGAGATCGGCGACAAGGATATCCGCATCGACATCTTCCATTCGGGCGGCGCGGGCGGCCAGAACGTCAACAAAGTGGCGTCGGCGGTGCGGATCACGCATTTCCCGACGGGGATCGTGGTGACCTGCCAGGACGAGCGTTCGCAGCTCAAAAACAAGGAACGGGCGTTCAAGGTGCTGCGTTCGCGGCTGTACGATTATTACAACGGCAGGAGCGAACGGGAACGGGTGGAGAATCGCCGGAGCCTGGTGGGGACGGGGGATCGGAGCGAGCGAATCCGCACTTACAATTTCCCGCAGAGCCGGGTGACCGATCACCGGATCGGACGGAGCCAATACAATCTGGACGCGTTCATCATGGGCGACATAGACGAGATGGTGGAAGCGCTGACGCTGGCGGACAGAGAAGCGCTGCTGGCGGGAACGAACGACGCGGAGGAATAATCCTCCGCGTCGTTTTTTTGGCGATGAGGCAATCGGACGCGCGCTACGCCCGCGTTTTCTGTAAGCACTCCGCCCCGCGCGGGCAACCGCCGCTTCGCTCCGTATTTTTTATGTGAAGTTTGACATAAGTCAGGACATGAACTACTTTATTATATAATTCCCTTATCTGGCGGCTATGGAAAAAAGGATTTTAAATTTCATAGAGAAAAAATAACAGTTACAAACTGTAAATTAAGCCAAAAATGTTAAAAAAATATATAATTTTAGATGTTGTATATATAATTTTAGAAAGATAAGGAGATCCAAAACATGACGCAAGAAAACAAAATTCCCCGAAAGCTCCCGGAGGCCTACCTCGACGTGGAAACAGTCCTTTTTCTCATGAGGAAAAATCACATTGACTTGAAGGAGCTTGCAAAGAGAGTGGGAGTCATGCCGGCGACGGTGAAACGGTGGCTTGACGGCGCGGATCAAAAGTATATAAACGCCGATTTTATCGTCAAGGTCGCCCATGCTCTCGACACGACGATTTCCACCGTTTTAACCTGGGAATGCAAAAAACCGGTCGAAAAATAAAATTTTATGCAAAAACGGGCTTCGCGAAGTTGCTTTATTCGGAAAAAGAATGTAAAATAGAGGAGTGAACAAATAAATCTATGGGAGCATATCGTTATGAACAAAAGAATCGCATCGAGAATGTCCGCTATTTCCCCGTCTTTGACGCTCGCCATCACGGCGAAAGCGAAGGCCATGAAAGCGGCGGGCGAGCCCGTCGTTTCCTTCGGCGTGGGCGAGCCTGATTTCAATACTCCGCAGAACATCATCGACGCCGCTAAGGCCGCGCTCGACAAGGGGTACACGAAATACACGCCTTCCTCCGGGCTCCTGCCGCTGAGAAAAGCGATCTGCGAGAAATTCCGCCGCGATAACGGACTCGACTACGAGCCTTCTGAGGTGATCGTCTCCGACGGCGCCAAGCACTCCATTTTCAACGCCTGTTTCGCGGTTTTGGAGGAAGGGGACGAGGTGATCATTCCCGCGCCTTACTGGCTGACCTATCCGGAAGTCGTCAAGGTGTGCGGCGGCGTGCCCGCGTATATCGAATGTAGAAAAGAGGCGGGATTCAAATTTACGGCCGAGGAGCTGAAAGCGGCGATCACGCCCAAGACGAAAATGCTCATTTTCAATTCCCCGTCCAATCCCACCGGCGCGGTGTATACGGAAGCGGAGGTGCGCGCGATCGCGAAGGTGTGCGAGGAAGCGGAGATCTACGTGCTCGCGGACGAGATCTATGAAAAGCTCTGCTACGACGGCGTGAAGCCGTTCTCGATCGCGGCGTGCTCGGAAAAAATGAAGGAGCTGACGATCACCGTCAACGGCGTTTCCAAGACCTACGCGATGACGGGCTGGCGGATCGGCTATCTCGCCGCGCCCAAAGACGTGGCGAAAGCGATCGATTCCTTCCAGAGTCACGCCACTTCCAACGCCTGTTCGATCTCCCAGTACGCGGCGATCGAAGCGCTCGCTTCGCCCGAGGAAGAGATACAAAAAATGGTGAACGTATTCGCGGCGAGAAGAAAGAAGATGCTTGCGCTGATCGAAAAGATCGAGGGCGTTTCCGCGGTCGTGCCCTACGGCGCGTTTTACGTGATGCTCGACGTGAGCGGGCTTTACGGCAAACGCTCGGACGGGAAGAAGATCGACGGCTCGATCGCGTTTTCCGACGCGCTGCTCGAAAAAGAAAAAGTGGCGGTGGTGCCGGGGGTGTCGTTCGGCGCCGACGACTGCCTGCGGCTTTCCTATTCTTTGTCGGAAGCGGACATCGAAGAGGGGCTGGGGCGCATCGCGCGGTTTGTCTCTTCGCTCGCGTGAGAAAAAAATTAAGGAATAAAACGGGAAAAAACGGTCGATAAAAAGAGGGCGGATTTCCGTAAACGCGAAAGAAAAAAATTTTTTGCGAAAAAACACAAAAATTTTCGCAAAAGGTCTTGAAATTAACTCGAAAACTTGGTAGAATAGAATAAACCGAAAAACCTTTTCGGAAAATGAACGAACATCAAAAAAAATTCGGGAGGATTTTTAAATGATCAAAGTAATTTACGGCTCCAAGGGCACGGGCAAGACCAAGCAGATGATCGACGCGGCGAACGCGGCGGTCGCCACCGCAAAGGGACATCTCATTTTCATTACGGACACCAAACGCGGTATGTACGATCTGGCCCGGGAAGTGCGTTTCATCGACGTCACCGATTTCGACGTCGCCGGCGAAGCGGCGCTCTGCGGCTTTATCAAAGGCGTTATCGCGGGCAACCACGACAACGAGTACGTATACATCGACGGCGTGATGAGGATAGCCGGAAAACCCGTTTCGGAGCTGGCGGCGTTTTTCTATATGCTCGACAAGGTCGCTCAGCAGAACGGACTCACCGTTACGGTGTCCATTTCCGCCGCTAAGGAAGAGCTTCCCGATTTCGTAAAGAAATATCTTTAAGCGTTCCCGTCCGTCTCCGCGGCGGACGGCAAAGCGAATACCGGGCGGTGTTTCCGTCCGGTTTTTGCTTATAATTCCACAATATAGAGGTAGAGTATGTATTTTATCAGCACAAGAGGAAACGAAAGAGCGACGGGCGCGCAGGCGATCGTGCGGGGACTTGCAAAGGACGGCGGCCTGTTCGTTCCCGAATGTTTTCCCGCCGTCTCCGCCGAAGAACTGCAAAGCATGACGGAAATGAACTATCCCGACCGCGCCGCGTTCGTCGTCGGCAAATATCTCGGCGAGTTCGGCGAAGAGTTCCTGAAAGAGGCCTGCACAAAAGCCTATTCCTCCTTCGAGGGCAGCGATCCCGCGCCGCTCGTGAGGATCGACGAGGGGCTTTACATTCTCGAACTGTTCCACGGCCCGACTTGCGCTTTCAAGGATATGGCGCTCACGCTTCTGCCTCATCTGCTGAAAAAGAGCTGCGAGCTCTTAGGCGTTGACGAGGACGTGCTCATTCTCGCGGCGACGAGCGGCGACACGGGCAAGGCGGCGCTCGAAGGGTTCAAGGACGTGCCGGGGACGAAAGTCGCGGTGTTCTATCCCGACGAGGGCGTCTCGAAAATGCAGCGCTTGCAGATGTGCACGCAGGACGGGAACAACGTTTTCGTCGCGGCCGTCAAGGGCAACTTCGACGACTGCCAGCGCGCCGTCAAGCGCCTGTTCGCCTCCCGCGAGTTCAACGACTCGCTGAAAGAAAAGAAAACGCTGCTTTCGAGCGCCAACTCGATCAACTTCGGCCGGCTCGTGCCGCAGATCGCCTATTATTTTTCCGCGTACGTGGACCTTTTGTCCTCTCAGCAGATCGCGCCGGGCGACGAAGTGGACTTCGTCGTGCCGACGGGCAATTTCGGGGATATCCTCGCGGGCTGGTACGCCAAAAAAATGGGCCTGCCCGTGCGCAAACTCGTCTGCGCCTCCAACCGCAACCGGGTGTTGAGCGAATTTTTCGCCAAGGGCGTCTACGACGCGCAGCGTCCCTTCTACCGCACCATGTCCCCCTCGATGGACATTCTCGTCTCCTCCAACCTCGAACGCCTGCTCTTCGAAGCGAGCGGCCGCGACGGGGCGCTGACGGCGGAACGCATGAGAGAGCTTGCCGAAAACGGCTCCTACGAGGTGACGGGCGCGGAACGCGAGCAGCTCGCGGCGGACTTCTTCGCGGCGTACGCGAGCGAGGACGACACCGTGGAAGCGATGTACGGGATCTTCGAGGACTACGGCTATCCGATGGACACGCACACGGGAGTGGCGATGCACGCCTGCAACGTCTTTCGCGAAAAGCGGGACGACAAGGACACGACGCCCGCCGTGGTGCTCTCGACCGCCAATCCCTACAAATTCCCCCAGGACGTTTTATACGCGCTCTCCGGGAACGACGTCAAGGACAGCTTCAAGGGCATCAAACGGCTGAATCTTTTGACCGCCATGAAACCGCCCAAATGCCTCGTCGATCTGCGCTACAAGCCGATCCGCTTCAAAGCGGCTTTCCCCGCCGACGAGAAAAAACTCGCAGCGGAAATACTTAAATTCGCCGGCGGAGAGATTACGCCCGTGCCCGCCGAAGCGAAAAAGTAAACTTTTCGTTTCACGGGAAACAATGCGGGAATATTCGGGCGGGCGGAGAAAGTAAAATTTTGTTAATCCTGTGATAAATTCCGTTATTTATTGTGAAGTGCGGTTTTAGGGTTTGCTTTTTGCAAAAAGTCGTGTTATAATGATACAAAAGCGGCGCGAAGTATAAAAAAGCGCCGTAAGGAGCTTATGTTCGGTTATATTCGCACGGATACGCCATATTTATATATAAAAGACGAAATGCTGTATAAAGCGATGTACTGCGGCGTATGCAAGGGAATATCCGCTTCATGCGGCCAATGCGCGCGCATGGGGCTTACCTACGACGTCACTTTTTTTTCGGTGCTGTTGCACAACATCGCGGGGCAGGACGTCGTGGTGGAGAAACAGCATTGTCTGACGCACGTACTGCGGAAAAAGCCGATGGCCTGCGTGGACGAGATGACGAAACGGCTCGGCGCGCTGAACACGATTCTCGTCTATTATAAATATACCGACGATATCATGGACGGCGACAAGGGGCGGGGCAGACGGCTGTGGTTCGTGCGGGGGCATAAGAAAGCCGCCGCGGCCTATCCCGAGATCGAGCGAATCGTGAAGGAGAATCTCGCGGCGCAGGAACGGACGGAACAGACGAAGACGGACAGTCTGGACCGGGCGGCGGACGCTTCGGCGAACATGATCGCGGAGGTCGGGGATTACGTTTTAGGGGATAAAAAGACGCCGTATACGCATAATCTCTTTTATGCGGTGGGGAAGTGGATCTATCTCATCGACGCGCTGGACGACTACGACAAGGACAAAAAAAAGGGCGCTTACAACCCGTTCGTGCTCGCGTTCGGGTGCGAGGATAAGGAAGAACTCATGAAGAAGCGGAAAGCGGACGTGGAATTTGTCTTTCATGCGTTGTTTTTCGATATACGGGAAAATTTGTCAAAGATAAAATTTCATTTTAATCGGGATTTGTCCGATAATATATTATTGCGGGGGCTGCCCGCGGAGACGAAGCGGGTGATGCAGACCGCCGTCTGCCGGCGCTGCAAGGACGCGCCGCCAAAGCCTGCGCAAGAGTCGAAGAAAACGGAGCAATAACCAACCGTTCCCGGGGGAGATTCTCCCGGGAGGGAACAAGGAGAAACATTTTTTAGCATGAACAGGGATTATTACGACCTTCTCGGTTTGGACGAGAACGCCACGGACGAAGAGATCAAGGAGCGCTACGCCGAACTGAAAAAGAAGTACAACGAGGACAGGTGGCTGGACGGGGAAGCGGGCAACGAAGCGGCGAGAATGCTCAACAAGCTGGACACCGCGTATGTGGAGATCATGGCGGAGCGCCGCGAGAAATCCAAAAACACGGACGGCAAGGACGCGTTCGAAGAGATCGCCGAGCTTCTCAAAACGGATAAACTGTCCGAGGCGCAGACGCGTCTGGACGCTTTCAACGAGCGCGGCGCGGAATGGCACTATCTGCAAGCGGTGGTGTTCTACAAAAAGAACTGGTCGAACGAGAGCAAAAAGCAGCTCGAAATCGCCATGCAGATGGATCCGGGCAATAAAAAGTACCAGGAAGCATACGGCAAGATCAACGCCAAAAACGACTACGCGCGCCAGTCGGCGCAGGCGCAGCAGGATCCGTATGCGGGCGGGGGCGGCGCTCCCATCAACGATCCCGACGCCGAGCAGATGGGCGGCAACGTCTGCTCCAACTGTATCTCCTGCTGCTATACCTATCTCTGCGTGGACTGTCTGTTCAGTCTGTGCTGCGGCTGCAGATAAACCGGGAAAGAGTTTTCTCAACCGATGAAAAAAATTTCCGCTTACGAAATCGCGCTTTCCGCCGTCGCCTGCGCGCTGGCCACGATCGGGCTGGTCGTGGGTTCGCTCTCCTCGGTGCTCCTGTTCACGGGGTATCTGTTCGCTTGCTTCTGCCTGATGATCCCGCTCGCCAAACAGTGCTACTGGGGCTGCGTGCTCGCCTACATCGGCGCGAGCCTTCTGGCGCTCCTGTTCAACGGGTTCAATTATTGGGATATCCTGCCGTTCGTCCTCTTTTTCGGACTCCACCCGCTCGTCAATTCCTTGCAGCTGAAATTCAAGGTCAACCGCTGGATCGCGCTCGCCGTCAAAGCGGTATGGTTCGACGCGGCCATGTACGTCGTCTGGCGGTTCGTCTTCGGTATGGTCACGACGATACCGCTGGTGGATCAATACATTATCCCGATCATTCTCATCGTCGGAACGGCGTTTTTCGTTTTTTACGATTACATGTTTTTCAAATGCCAGATCGCCGTCAACCGGGTGATACACAAGATCATAAAAAAGTAACGGCGGATAAACGAGGTAAGGAGGTTGGAGGAAGGGAGTTATGCCGGAAAAAAATCAAACGATCTGCGCGCTCACGGAAGCGATGGGCAGTAACGGCGAAGGCATTGTCAGGCACGAAGGAATCACCTTTTTCGTGCCTTATTGTTTACCCGGGGAAAAAGTCAGGTTCCGGGTTCTGAAAGTCAAGGACAGGATCGGTTACGGCAAGGTGGAGGAAGTGCTCACGCCGGCCGAGGAACGGGTACGGGAAAAGTGCCCGGTCTTTTCGCGCTGCGGCGGCTGTCAGCTGCAACATCTTTCCTATCGCGCGCAGCTCAAATTCAAGGGCAATCTCGTCCGGGACGCGCTGAAAAAGATCGCGGGCATTTCCCTCGACGTGCCGCCCGCCGTCAAAAGCGATCTCCCCTACGGCTACCGCAACAAATTGCAGATGCCCGTCGGCGTGGACAAAGAGGGGAACGCCGTCGTCGGTTTTTACGCCGAGCGCAGTCACCGCATCATTCCCGCCGATACCTGTCCCATTCACCCCGAGTGGGCGGAGAAGCTGATCGCGGCGCTCCGCCGCTATATGAAGGAATGCGCGGTCAAAGGCTACGACGAGGAGACGAAAACGGGGAGTTTAAGGCACATCGTCGTGCGCGAGATCGGCGGCAAATTTATCGTCACGCTGGTTTCCACGACGGAGCGCCTGCCCAATCTGCCCTATTTTATCGAGCTTTTGTCCGCCGTATTTCAAACGTTTACGCTCTATCTCAACATCAACGACAAAGATACGAACGTCGTATTCGGGGAAAAGTTTACGCTTTTGAGCGGTCCCGGCTTTTTCGAGGCCGAGGAGCAGGGAATCCGTTACGAGGCGGGCCCGGTGACCTTTCTGCAAGTCAACGCCAACGTGCGGGCAAAGCTGTACGAAGCGGCTTTGAAAGCGACGGCGGAGACGGGGGAGGAGGTGGTCGTGGACGCGTATTCGGGCGGCGGGCTGCTGACGGCGATGCTGGCGAAAGTCTGCAAGCGGGTATACGGCATCGAGCTGGAAGCGGAAGCGGTGCGGTGCGCGGACGGGCTCAAAGAAAAGAACGGGCTGAAAAACATGACGAATATCTGCGGCACCGTGGAAGAGGAACTGCAAAAGGTTCTCGAGAAAGAGCGGGGCGAAAAGATCCGCCTGATCCTCGATCCGCCGCGCGCCGGAATCTCCCGCGGCGTACTCAAAGCGCTGCTTCGTTCGGGTATTTCCAAAATCGCGCTCATCAGCTGCAATCCCGCTACGCTCGCCCGCGATCTGGGCATTTTGACGGGCAGTCTGATCGAGCGGGAAGGGGAACTTTTGAAGAACCCCGATTACGCGTCTTTAAACGCCCCTGGAATGCGCGATGCGGGAGGGGACGGACAAGGAGAAGGGGGCGAGGAAAAAACTTCGCGCGTCGAAGATAAATGCGGTTTAAACGGATTCTATCGGATCGAGCAGATTCAGCCGTTCGATATGTTCCCGCAGACGAAACACGTCGAGACGCTGGTGTGTCTTGTGCGTAAGAGATAAGAAATATAGCGATGGGGAACAATGATGGACTTGAAAATATTTTCGGAGTGCATAGACTGGAAAGCGAGGGAACAAATATATACCTTAATGAAGCAGAAGGCCTTTGAAAACGAAAAGGTGCGTATTATGCCCGACTGCCATGCGGGGTCGGGGTGTGTCATCGGATTCACCTCCACGATGTCGGACAAGGTGATCGCCAACGTCATCGGCGTGGACATCGGCTGCGGCATGAGAATTGCGGAACTGGGCGATACGGATATAGATCTGCCCGCTTTGGACGAGTACATAAAGCGTAAAATTCCGGCGGGAATGGAAGTGGGCGACGTTTCCGATAAGCGCGGGATTGAAATTATTGAACGGCTGCGCTGTAAAAGAGAACTGAAAAATCTTTCCTGGTTAGAGCGGTCGCTCGGTTCTCTCGGCGGCGGCAATCATTTCATCGAGGTAGATAAAGGCGCCGCCGGCCTGTTCCTCGTCGTCCATTCGGGTTCCAGAAATCTTGGAAAGCAGGTGGCGGAATACTATCAAAAACTGGCGATTAAGAGAATAAAGAACGAGTCCGAAGAAGAGAAAGCCGAAATCCAAACGATGATAGAAAACTTAAAGGCAAAAGGCGAACAGAAAAATATTCCCCGACAGATGGAAATTATTAAAAAGAAGTATCGCGAAAATACGGCTGTTCCCAACGACTTGTGTTATCTGGAAGGCGCGGACAAGGACGACTATATGCACGACATGCGCCTTTGTCAGCGGTTTGCCGTATTGAACCGAACTTTTGTGATGAATAAAATATTAAATTTTCTCGGCGCGGGAAACACGAAAGTATGGGAGTCCGTTCACAATTATATCGACGATTTCAACATCGTCCGCAAGGGAGCGATTTCCGCGCACCGGGGGCAGAGAGTGATCATTCCCATAAATATGCGCGACGGCTGCATCATCGGCGTCGGCAAAGGAAACCCGGACTGGAACGAGTCCGCGCCTCACGGCGCAGGCAGAATCATGTCGCGCGGGGAAGCGAAGAAAAACCTCACGGTCGACCAATTCGCTGCCGAAATGGACGGCATATATACCACGACGGCGAACTTTTCGACTTTGGACGAATCGCCTATGGCATACAAGCCGATGGAAGAAATTTTAAAATTTATCGGCGAGACGGTGGAAATCGAACAGATGATAAAGCCGGTTTATAACTTCAAAGCGGGAGAGGAGTAACGGGGATTAAATACTTACAAGACTGACTTAAACAACGGACAAACGGTTAACAAGCCGTCTCCGAGATTCGGAGACGGCTTGTTTGCGTTTAAACGGCGGCGTCCAGCCGTTTGACGGAAAGGGACGCGTTGGCGTTGCCGCTCACCGCGGCTTCCAGTCCGGCGGGCAGAGTGTTGAGCACCGACATCGCCAGATCGAGCACGCTGCCGGCCGCAAGGCGGACGATCGTGGAACAGGTCAGCCGCCCGTCGTAGGCGAGGGTGGTCGTATTGTCGATCGCCAAAGTCTGTACGGCGCGCGTCTGCGCGATCGGCGTGCCGTTATTTCTCACCGCCGCCGCCACGTCCGCGGCACGGTTGGTGCTGACCAGCAAAGTGTAGTTGATTTCGTAGTCGCCTTCGCTCTGGATCGTGAGCTGATTGGCGCCGGCGGTCACATTTTTCAAAGGCGTCGCGGTATTCAGCCGCAGCTGCACGTACGCGTTCGCCGCCGTGAAAGCGGGCAGCTGGGTGGAGCTGTTGTAGAGCCCGCCGTACGCGGCGAGCCCCGCGCCGGCGGAGCCGGGTTGTCCCTGAGGCCCTTGCGGACCTTGCGGACCGGTAAAGCCGCGCGGTCCCCTCGGACCGGGCACGCATACGAAACAGGGCTGCGGGCAGCAACATTCGTTCCAACAGGGAACGCCATAGGATTCGTATATCATTTTTTCTCCTTTGTGTCTTTGAGCGAAAGTCGCTCATTCCAGTATACGAAATGGAAAGAAAAGATGTGAAAATCTTGCTTTTTTCCCGCTTCCTGCTTGAAACGGAAAGAAAAATGTGGTATAATACTTGCATAACCGCTATCAGGCGACGAAGAGGGGAATAAAAAGGGGATCCGTACAAGGAAAAGGAAGTTCTGCCGCTCGCCGGCTGTTTAAAAACGAAACCGGAGTCGGCAAGCGACAGCGTAAGCGAACAACCGCCTTGGGCGCAGCCGGCCGAAGAAAAAATTCTGGAAATCGACGTTCCGCAGGACGTAGTTCTCCTGCCCGGCGAAGAAGCCTTATTTTCCTTTACCGCGCCCGAAAACGGCGGATATACGTTTGAAACGATCGGAAGCGTGCGCGCAAAGCTGTACGACGCGCAGATGGAGCGAGGCTTTTGCCTGGTACGACGAGGAACTGAACAAAACGGGCGACGATCTGACGTCCGGGATATTATAAATTTGCGGCGGAAGAAGCGGGAGCCTATAAAGTGAGCGTATTATCCGGCGCGGAAATTCTTTTGAACGTTTCAAGAAAACCCCGCGGTCGTTTGAAAGCGCGGGGTTTTTTATAAAAGAAGCGGTTCAGGCGTTGGCCTGCACGACGGCGGAAACCTCTTTGCTGGGCGGGGAGCCCTCGACCGTCTGGTCGGCGTAAAGGATCTCTCCCGCGCGCAGGACGACGCCCGCGGGCACGGCGGCCGCCCAGATGCCGTCCGCGTTCACCGTCGTGGCGACGCGAGTGCCGTCGGGGAGAGTCATGCGGATCGTCGCGCCGGGAACGCCGCGGCCGATCACGGCCGTATCCCCGGCGGAGACGGGTTCGAGCGCGGGCACGGGACTGAGCGGCAGCGGCGTATCCGCGACGGAAAATTCCGAAAGGGGGATCCCGTTTACGGATACGTCCCCGTTGGCGGCGACGAAGATGTCGTAAACGGCGGGATTGAGCGCGTAGCCCGCCGGCGCGGCCGTTTCGGTCATCGTATAGTTCCCGGCCGCCAGAGCGCCGAAGTTGACGAGTCCGGCCGCGTCGGAAGCCGTCGTTCTGCCGTCGGACAAGCGGAACTGCGCTCCGGCGAGCGGCGCGCCCGTTTCCGCGTCCGTTTTGGAGAAGGCGAACGCGTCGTTAGCGGCGTCGTAGAGAGCAAACCGGTCGGCGGGCAGGCCGTCCACGGTGACGTTCCCGCGTTTATCGACTTTGACGGCGTATACGTTGTCGTCCGGCTGATAGCCCGCCGGCGCGCTCGTCTCTCTCAATTCATAGCTCCCGGGAGCGAGATTGGCGAAGCCGAGCCGTCCGGAAGCGTCCGAGGCCGCTTCCGCGGTCCGGATCCCGTTTTGATAGAGGGCGTAAGACGCGCCCGCGAGCGGCGCGTTCGTCTGCCGATCCCGCTTGACGGGCGTGAACGGGGCGTAAAAAACGATTTCGTAATTCTCTCCTCCGCCGCAAAGCGGGCAGTCGGAGGGGAGAGAGGGAAAACAGGGCGGACAGAGCAGGAACGGGCGCCCGCACCCGCGGCGTTGGGGAAAGCAATATTCCATTTTATTTACCTCATTTGTGACGGATTGTCATGATTTGCCGGCCGCGGCGCCGGTCGGAGCCGCGGGGCGGAGAAGGAGACGAAAGAATATGATCGAATACGGACAAGCAGAGATCGACTATATAGCGGGCAAAGATCCCGTGATGAAAAAGCTGACGGAGGAGTTCGGGCATCTCGAAAAGGGCATGACGGAGGATATTTTTGCCGCGCTCGTAGAGAGCATCGTCGGACAGATGCTCTCCAACAAGGTGGCGGAGGTACTCGTGAGCCGGCTGAAATCGTTGGTGGGCGAATTTACTCCCGAACGCGTCTCGGCGAGATCGGCGGAGGAGATCCGCGCGATCGGGATCTCGGGACGGAAAGCGGAATATATCCTCGCTCTCGCTAAGGAGACGGGGGAGGGCGGTCTGGACTTTTCTCTTCTCGCGGAGCGGTCGGACGAGGAGGCGATCGGCTTTCTGATGAAGATCAAAGGCGTCGGGCGCTGGACGGCGGAAATGATCGCCGAATTTTCCCTGGGACGGAAAAATATATTCAGTTTCGACGACGCCGCGCTGAAAAACGGAATTATGAAAGCGCACGGCTATAAGACGCTCAGCCGCCTGCGCTTCGAGAGGCTGAAAAAGAAATATTCGCCTTACGCTTCCGTCGCGTCCCTGTATTATTACGAATATAACGACCGTTCGGAAACGAAAAAGGGAGTATAAAGGCCGGAAAAAGATCGCTCTAATCGAGCGTGCGCACGCCGAGGATATGCAGACAGCGCAGCCGCTCGTAGGAATAGGAGGAAAGGGGACGGTCGTAGGCGTCGAAAGAATGAGCGGCTACGAGCGGCTGTCCGCGCGAAAAGCCGCAGACGAAGGGCGTGTGGTAAAAATCGCCCGTTTCTCTGCCAAGCTGTACGAAATCGCCGATTTCCAGCTCGTCGATCGTCACCTCCCGCGCGAACGGGCCGGGGCCGTCGTTGCCGACGAGAAAACGATAGAAGTATTCCACGCCCGTCCAGGAGGCCGTGCGGTCGTTCGCGGAACGGTAGAACCAGCCCGTGACGGGCGTGAAGTTCATGACGCCGCTCCCCGCGTATAAGCACTGGGAAGCGTAGTTGGTGCAGTCGCCGCCCAAGCGGTCGAAGTTGTAATAAGCGGGATTGCGTCCGAACGCCCATTTTTTGGCGTAAGCCGCCGCCGCGTTTCTGTCGTATGCTTTGATTTCCATGATACTTTATACCTATGCGCGGGGCCGGAAAAACGTGACCTGGGAAAACTTGCGGCGGCGATAGGGAAAATACTTCTTGACAAAAGAAAAAGTTTGTAGTAAACTGGTAAAGAGAAATCGGGCGCTGCGGAAAAGCGGTTTTAAAAGAACGGGGGAGAATATGGCGGAAATAACGATCGAGCGGCTGCTGCCGTCGGGAGAGAGAGCGGACGTATATATCGACGGCGTACTGCTCGGCGGCGAAAGTTTCGCGGTCGGGGAGGGCGCGGTCTTTGGTCTGCGCGTCGTGGAGCGGCGGCAGGCCGCGGAGCCGGAGGGTTTTTTCAAAGATCTTTTCGCGAGGATCGGGGCGCTGTTTTGCGGCGGAAATTTTGAAAAGGTCGCGGAAATTTCCGCGCCTTACTACGCCGTCTACGAGGCGGAGTGCCGGGCGGCAAGCGACGGAACGCTGTGCGTTTCTCTGTTCAAAGAAAAAAATCACGCCGCCTTCGCGGTGAGCGGGGATTCTCTGCATTTTGAAAACGTATTTTCCGGCGAAAAGATAAAGAAGCGGGAACTCGGCCGCTGGATCGCTTCGCTGGCGCTCTTTCTTCTGCCGTTTACGGCGGTCGCGGCTTTTGCCGTCAGCCTTTCCTTCTGGGCGGACTGGGGCGCGTCGTCGCTGTTTTTCCGGATTCTTTTTCCCTCTCTTTTTCTCTCGGCTCTGATCTTCGTATGGGGGCGTGTGCTCCTTTCCGTCGCGCCGAAAAAGATCTCCGGGAAAGACGTCTTTGCCTGTCTCGAAAAACTGTCCGGGTTTCTGAAAGGGGAATTTTTCGTCTATCTGGCGGCGGGGCTGTTGTCCTTTTTCGCTTATCTGTTTCATTGGTTCGACTGCGTATATCCCTGTCTCGTCGGCAGTCTGCTCTTCATCGTCACGGCCGCCGTCACGGCGAATATCCTCGACGACAACGCGGGTTCGACGCGGGAGGCGTGGGCGGAAGCGCTGTCCGCGCGGCGCTGGCGGCTGGCGTCTTTCTTCTCCGCCGCGTTTTTCGTGTGCGTCAACGTTTTCTTTTGTCTATTGCTCTATTGAGTGAAAAAAACCGGAAATTCCGATTTACGGAATTTCCGGTTTTCTGTTGGACGCGCATTCAAAGGGTGAGGTCGGGCGCCGCGTAGACGCGGGCTTTCAGTTCGTTGTCCAACATAAAGAGCCCTTTGGAATCGGAGCCGAACAGCTCCGTTTTGGTGATGAGGTCGAGCGCGCTCTTTTCCTCTTCGCCCTGTTCTTTGATAAACCAGTCGAGGAACTGCATGGTGCGGAAGTCCTTGACCTCGTGGGCGGCGGCGTAGATGCCGTCGATCGCCGCGGTGACGTATTTTTCGTGCGCGAGCGATTCCTTCAATACGTCCATGTCCTTTTTCGCCTCGAATCCGGGCGCGTCTATCGTTTTCAGCGTCACCCGCTCGTCGTTGTTGAGCAGGAACCGGTAAAAGAGCAGCGCGTGGTCGCGCTCTTCCTGCGCCTGGACTTCGTACCAGTGCGCGAAACCCGCCAGTCCCCGGCGCTCGAAATAGTTGGCAAAATCGAGGTAGAGATACGCCGAATAAAGTTCCTTGTTGATCTGGTCGTTTAAAAGTTCCGTTATCTTTTTATGCATAAGATTCAGCTCCTTTTTCTTTTAGTTATGTCCCTTTGTCGGAAATTTTAGCCGTCCAGACAAAAATTGGGTGAAATCTTTCCCCGCCCTCTTGCCAAGCCGGGCCCCGGCGTGATATAATGAAAAGGCCGAAAAACGCGAAGGAGGAAAGTATGGGGGAACTGAGAAAGATACCCAACGTCGGCAAGGCGACGGAAGCGGCGCTGACGGCGATGGGGTATACGAGCATAGAATCTTTGAAGGGCGCCGATCCCGAGGCACTGTATCTGCGGGAATGCGCTTTGCGGGGGGAGAAGATCGACAGATGCCAGCTCTATCTTTACCGCGCGGTCGTCTATTGGGCGAATACCCCCGATCCCGACCCCGAAAAGAGCAAGTGGTGGCATTGGAAGGACGATTTCCTGCAAGAAGAATCGGCGCAAGAACTTGCGGCGGCTCAAAGCCCGGGAGGAGAAAGGACATGCTTGAATGGCCGGAAGTAGTAACTCTCAGCCAACAGCTCGACGGCGCCGTGAAGGGGAGGACGGTCAAAGCCGTGCTTCCGCCCTCCAAACCGCATAAATTCTGCTGGTTTCAGGGCGATCCCGCCGCTTACGACGGGGCCGTCAAAGGTTCCCGGATCTCGGGCGCGGAAGGGTTCGGCATTTTCGTCGAGCTCCGCTTCGACAACGGACGGCGGCTCTGTTTCAACGACGGCGTGAACGTGCGCCTCCTCCCCCGTTCTGCCGCGCCGAAGGAGTATCAGCTCCTCGTCGGGCTTGACGACGGCAAAGCGCTCGTCTTTACGGTGGCGATGTACGGCGGCATTATTCTCCACGCCGGGGATTACGACAACGAATACTATCTGAAAAGCCGTGCGGCCCTTTCGCCGTTTGCCGAAGGATTTCCCGCGTACTGCCGCGCTCTTTTGCGGGAAAGCAAGCCCACGCTGTCTTTAAAAGCCTTTTTGGCGACCGAACAGCGGTTTCCCGGGATCGGCAACGGCGTCTTGCAGGACATTCTCTTCGACGCGGGACTCCACCCCAAGCGCAAGATCGGCACGCTTTCCCAAACGGAGCGGGAAACGCTGCTCGCTTCCGTCCTGTCCGTACTGCGGGAAATGACAAAGAAAGGGGGCAGGGACACGGAAAAGAATCTCTTCGGGGAGTGGGGCGGGTACGCGACCAGGCTCTCGAAAAAGACGCTCGCGGCGGGCTGTCCCCGCTGCGGCGGCGAACTCGTCAAAGAAGCCTATCTCGGCGGCGCCGTCTATTATTGCCCGCGTTGCCAGCCCCTGTCCCCGCCGCCCGGAACGCGTGCGGCGGGGACAGGGGAAGCGTAAACGTTTACGGAACGGATTTTCGGAAAGACGGAAAATTGCAGATTGCGGCATGTAAACGTTTGCAGAGAAGTTTTATAAAAAAGCGAAAAATAAGATTTTCCGTATGAAAACGTTTGCGGAGACAAAAAAAAGATAAAAATAAAAGACGAGGTCGCTGACGGCGAGCCCGGACGGAGGTAAGATATGAATAATTTTATTTACGATATTCCCACGCGAGTCTATTTCGGCACGAATCAGCTCGGGCATTTGGGCGGGGAGCTGAAAGCCTACGGAAAGCGGGTTCTGCTGGTCTACGGCGGCGGCTCGATCAAAAAGACGGGACTCTACGATAAGGTGCTGGCGGAGATCGGGAAAGCCGGGCTCGAACTCTTCGAGCTTTCCGGGATCGAGCCGAATCCGAGAATAGACTCGGTGCGCCGCGGCGCGCGGCTTTGCAAAGAGAAGAAAATCGACGTGATTCTGGCCGTGGGCGGCGGTTCCGTCATCGACGCGGCCAAGTTTATCGGCGCGGGCGCGTTCTACGACGGGGATCCCTGGGATCTTTCGACGGGCGCGGCGGAGATCACCGGCTGTCTGCCCATCGTCACGGTGCTCACTTTGTCCGCGACCGGCTCGGAAATGGACGCCGGCGGCGTCATCTCCAACCCCGAGACAAAGGACAAGATCGGACGCATCGATTTTCATTTGCAACCCAAAGTTTCCTTTCTCGATCCCACCAACACCTATACCGTGAACGCCTATCAGACGGCCTGCGGCTCCGCCGATATCCTCTCCCATCTGTTCGAAGTGTATTTCAATATGGAACCCGACCTCTACATGCTCGACTGCGTCATGGAAGGCCTGATCAAAACGGTGATCAAATACGCGCCCGCGGCGATCGCCAAACCCGACGACTACGAGGCCCGCGCCAATCTGATGTGGGCGTCTTCGTGGGCGATCAACGGCTTTATCAACGGCGGCAAAGACCTCGAATGGACCTGCCACCCCATCGAACACGAAGTGTCCGCGATTTACGACATCACCCACGGTCTCGGACTCGCGATCATCACTCCCCGTTGGCTCGAATACTGTCTCGACGAAACCACCGCTCCGAGATATTATCAATTCGCCGTCAACGTTTTCGACGTGGATAAAAATACCCCGCCCATGCAAGCGGCAAGGCTCGCGATTGAAAAATTATCCGAATTTTTCTTCCGGACGCTCGGCCTGACGAGCAACTTCACCGACCTTAAAATCGACGACAGATATTTCAAATTGATGTCCGAAAAAGCCTGCGGCGGCGAAGCGATCCGCGGGTTCAAGACGCTCACTCCCGCCGACGTGGAAAAAATCCTCGGAATGTGCCTTTAAAACCGAAGTCCGCTTCTTTGATTCCGCCGGCCGCGGCCGGCGGAATTTTTTGTGTAAGTGCATAAATGTTTAAGAGAAAGGAAGTGTGAATTTATAATATTCTTTATTTAAAAGAAATAGAGAAGAAAATATTTGTTCAGCAGTTGAGAATAATTGATATGCAAAAGGAATAATGTTTCAAAAATTGAAAGGAGAGGGGTTGACAAAGCTGGGAAAAGGTGTTATACTGAATATACGAAAATAAAAAAATATCCGCCGCGAAGGTCGAAAACACGCTTCGGGCGGAAATTTTCCGCGAAAATTCGTCTTTGAACGGGCGCGGAGGGGAGGTCTGCCGATGAAAACAACCGAAAAAATTTTCACTTCCGGAGGAAGGGCGATGAAAGCGCTCTTTATAGGGCTGCTTTTATCGGTGACGATGATCTGGGGCTACGGGATCATCGTGACGGACGACGCGCTCGGGAGCATGCAGGTATTCACCATGCTGGCGGGGCGCTTCCTGCTCGCGGCCGTCGTGCTTTTCCTGGCGAGGCTGTGCCTTAAAAAGACCAAACAATACGCCCGGTTCTCCAAAAAGGAGGTTTGGGCGGGGATCCTCGTGGGGATCGTCAATTTCTTCGGCTTTTTCTTCCAGTCGATCGGACTCTTATACACGGATACCGCCAAAAGCGGTATGCTGACGGGCGCGTACGTCATTCTCGTTCCCGTCGTCTATTGCGTACTGCGCAAAAAATTCCAATGGAAGCCCCTTCTCAACGCGTGCGTGTTTTTGACGGGTATGTTTTTCCTCTTCGATCTCAAAGGCGCGGGCGGAAATTTCAACCGCGGCGACGCGTTCACCCTGCTTTGCGCCGGGTTTTTCGCCGTGCAGATCATTCTCGTGGATAAGTTCGCCGACGGCGTCAACGTCTTTAATTTCAGCGCCGTGCAAATGCTGACGATGGGACTGTGCGGCTTAGTCGGCGCGCTCGTCCGCGAGCGTTCGGGCTTCGCCGCCGTCGATTGGAGCGTCTGCCTTCCCGCCGTGCTCTATCTCGGCGCGCTCAGCTCCGCTTACGCCTATATCGTACAGACGTATGCGCAGAGCCGCATTTCTCCCTCGCTCACCGCGATTCTGCTCAGTCTCGAATCTCTCGCCGGGGTGCTGTTCAGCCTCCTGGCAGGCAAAGTGGGCTGGACGGCTTCGCTCGGAATCGGCTGCGCGGTGATGATCGCCGCCTCCGTTTCCGCGGCGATAGGGGACTCGACAAAGCCGCTGCCGCTTGCAGAGCCGCCTCGGGAGCTCTCGGACGAGCCTTCCGCGCCCGCTAAAGAGGAAGCCGCGCCGCCCAAAGACGAGGACGAGCTTGCCGCCGCGGAAGTCCCGGCGGACGAAGACACGCCGGGCGCGTCGTTCGGCGCCGCCTGCGTCGTCGTCACGAAGGACTGAACTTAGACGGAAAAACTTTTTCCGCCGATTGACAAAAGCGGGGAATTGTGCTACCATAGAGAGAAAAAAGAAGGTGCGTGTATGCGGACGGGCGTATCTACGGCGTCGCTGTTTTCCAGAAAAAATAACGAAGAGGCGCTTCCTCTTCTCGATTCTCTCGGCGTGCGCACGGCGGAGGTGTTCCTCACCTCCTTCTGCGAATATTCCCGGGCGTTCGGCGAAAAGCTCGCCGCCGGCAAAGGGGGCGTGGAGGTACATTCCATGCACGTGCTCAACACGCAGTTCGAGCCGCAGCTTTTCAACGGTAATCCGCGCGTGAAAGCGGACGCGTACGAGTGGCTGACGAAAGCCCTGGAAGCCGGGCGCGCGTTCGGCGCGGAATATTATACGTTTCACGGTATCGCGCGCATCAAGCGTTCCTCCCGTTCGGGCGAGGGCGACCGGCTGGGCGCGTGGAGCGAAGCCCTCAAAGAAATTTCCGAACGCTGTCTCGGCTTCGGAATCCGGCTTTGCCTCGAAAACGTCGAGTGGGCGATTTATAACCGCCCCGGCGTATTCACGGAAATGCGGCGTGCGTCTCCCGCTCTCTTCGGCGTGCTCGATATAAAACAAGCCCGGCTGTCCGAATATCCTTACGAGATGTATTTGAAAGAAATGGAAGGCCGGCTCGCGCATATCCACGTGTCCGACGTGGACGCGGAAGGGCGGATTTGTCTGCCCGGCAAAGGTCGTTTCGATTTCCCCGAGCTTTTGAAACGCTTACATGGCGCGGGCTTCGACGGGCCGCTGCTCGTCGAGGTCTACAAAGACGATTTTGAACGGCCGGAGGAACTGAAAGAATCCTGCGACTATCTCGACGAACTTTTATACAAATACTCTTTCGCGTGAAGATAGCACCTCGCAGAGAGCGCGCGGGCGCGGTCGGAATCGGCAAGCCGTCCGATCAAAAGCCCCGAAAGCAGGAAGAGAAAAGTTTTTTCGGAGACTTCGTTTAAAATAATTTCGTTTCCCTCGATCCCAAAGAGCGGGGGAAGCGGCGGCAGCCGAAACGCGTCCAGCGTTTCGGTTTTTATATGGTCGGGAAAAAACGCGTTGAGTCGGTCTCCCGCTTTCAGCTGCCCATGCCACAAGGCGGAGAGTATGTTTTCGAACGCGCGCCGTCGGTTCAGAAGATGAGACAAATAAATTTCTAAGCGCCCCGCCGGAACATCTCGATGTTCCGGCGGGGCGTTCGTCTGAAAAATATTTTTCAGACGAACGGCGAGCCCGTCGAGCTCAACGCGTTCTTTTTCCGCGTATGCGGTTTGGTACAGATAACGCCCGAACAACAGCTCTTCCGCGTTCGCGGGCGCGGCGGCCGGCGCAAGGATTTTGACGAGAATATTCCGCATATACGCCCGGCTTTTCTCGTCGGGCTCGGCGTTTGCGAAAAAGGAATATTCCTGTCCGGCATTTTGAAGGGCTTCCTCCAAAAATAACAGATTGACCGCGCGCCGGGTGCGCGCCTCGCGTTTTTTCTCAAACATATCGGTTTCCTCCTTTTTTCAATCGTAAATCCGAATGATATCTTTCTTTCGTTTTTCGGCATATTGGCAGGCGGTAAACGCGCCGCCTCGGTCGCGGTTTACCCCCGAAACGATATGATCCGCCAGATCGACCATGCGCCGGTTGGTCTGCGGTATGGCGAATTTAGGCGGCACGTGCGTTTCCAAAAGATACGCCGCGTCGTCGAAAAATTTCGGGAGAATAAAGTCGCTCTTGGACGGATAGGACAGGACGAGGATATTTTCGATCTGCGGATATCGGAATTTCAAGTCCCAGACGAGATAGGCGCACAGCTTGTCGAAGTTGCCCCGATTGCCCGAATAAAACCTCGTCACGCCGCGATTTTCTATGAGGTCGGCAAGAATGTTTTCGATCTTTTCGCAATAGGGGGTATAATCCACGTCTCGGTGGCCGAAAAATGCGCAGGAATACATAAAATTCTCCTTTTATTATTTTTGAGTCTTATTTCCCCACTCTTGTTGATCCCTCAGTTATGTGATTTTAAGACTATATATGGTGCATAATAAAGTCATAAATTCTATGGAGAAGTTATGACATGCCGTTATTGATATTTAGTTCAAGGCTACAACAACTTATGGAGCCGGAAAATATAAGTAAAAGAAAATTATCAATAGGGACGAATGTTGATAGAAAATCCATTACTACTTATTTAGAAGGTTCCTGTCTGCCTCGTTATGACGCGCTTGCGCGTATCGCCGATTATTTTGAAGTCAGCACTGATTATTTACTCGGATTAAAAGAAGCAGATGTTTATTGTTATCATACAAAGTGCCAGATTCAAGAGATACCGGCGTTATTCGTTTCACGTTTAAAAAGTTTAATGCAGGAAAAAGGGTTATCACAAGGAAAATTGGCTAAAAAATTAGAAATGCAACAAGCGTCGATTTCAAAATGGATCAGAATGAGAACCATGCCCGAAACTTTTGTGTTCATAGATTTGGCAAAAGAATTTGACTGCACAGTGGATTTTCTTCTGGGAAGAGAAAAGAAATCTGGAATATAATTCGTCGAGGATAACATCTATTTTAATTATATTATATCAAATATTTTATATAAAAACAAGTAAATTAATATAAATATTGCATTGTTGTACTGTGTATATACCACATAGTAGAAAGTGGCAAATTATGGGAGGGTGAATATAAAATATATGTAGGGGATATATAGAAATGAATATACAAGAAAGAATTTTAGAATTATTAAAGAAACGTGATTGGAGTTTATATAAATTAGCGAAAGAAGCGGGTATTCATGAAACGACTGTTTATGATTGGTTTAATGACAATCATTATACTCCCAGTAGAAAATCGTTAGAAGATGTTTGCGCAGCGTTAGAAATTTCACCCGCGGAATTTTATACGGATATAGAAGTCGATAAGTTGACGGAACGGGAATTGAAGATTCTGGAATTGTTCCGCAAAGTGCCCGAAGAAAAGAAAGATACCGTCATCACATTGGTAGAAGCGTTTACAAAATAAAAGGCGGCCGGCCTAATAAAGGGGATATATGTTATGACCAAAGAAGAAATGATCGTGAAAGAAGTTCATGAGTACGGATTGGATTACAAACGCCTGGCAAAAATTATAGGACTTTACCCTTCCACCGTTTCGATTTTGTTGAAAGCGATGCTTTTTGATCCTGTCTCTTTTAGGGCGGAAACGGATAATGTGCCTTTTGAGGTTCTGCACGCAAAGCAAATATGGCGCAGCCTGGGAACTCAACAAAGAAGATATGTGATTGCGGCGGTGAATGCCGTCATGAATATTGATAAATAAAAGCCGTTCGGAATTTTTCCGGCGGCTTTTTTCTTGCCTTAAAAATTTTTTGGGAATTTTTACATATACTATTGACAAATCCATATTTTTAAGATATAATAAAATAGGATTTAATCTTAATAAATAAATTCAGGAATAAGGAGATTTTAGAAAATGGAACTCAAATTTTATCAGTGCGCGACTTGCAAGAAAGTGATTATTTCGGCGGAAGAACTGACTTTAAACGGGGATTGGAAAGAGCTTGTGCCTTTCGCCACGGAAGGGGCGAAAGAGAAGCATATTCCCGTCGTGGCCGCTTCGGGGAACACCGTGGTCGTGAACGTGGGCAGCGTTTCCCACCCCATGAGCGCCGAGCACCTCATCGAATGGGTGGCGATCGAGACGGAGCAAGGATATTCCGTGCGGCGGTTCCGCGACACGGATAAGCCGGAAGCGTCCTTCCTTTTGGCGGACGGGGACAAATTGAAGGCCGTGTACGCGTACTGCAACCTGCACGGGCTTTGGAAGGCGTAAAAAAGAATTTTCGTGCGATCGCGGGGACGCGGGAGGAAGGATATGGAAAACAAGATCGAAAACGAAGCGATGTTTAAACTCACCTACGGATTATTCGTTTTGAGCGCGAGAGAGGGAAACAAGGACAACGGCTGTATCGTCAATACCGTGTCCTTGATCACCGACGTTCCCAAACGCATCACCGTCTACGTCAACAAGCTCAATTATACCGAGCAGATGATTAAAAAAACGGGCGTGTTCAACGTGTCCGTGCTCACCGAAAGCGCGCCGTTTGAAATTTTCAAACAGTTCGGGTTCCAGAGCGGCAGGGACGCGGACAAATTCGCGGGCGGGGAGTACCCGAGAAGCGAAAACGGACTCTACTATCTGCCCGCGCACACGAACGCTTTGATTTCCGCGAAGGTCGCGGACGCGCTCGATTACGGTACGCATACGCTGTTTGTGGCGGACGTGACGGAGGCGAAGGTGCTTTCTTCGGAGCCGTCCGTGACGTACGAATACTATTTCGCGCACATCAAACCCAAGCCGGCGGCGAAACCGGAAGCCGCGGCCGGGGAGAAGAAGTTGAAGCGCTGGGTATGCAAAATCTGCGGATTCGTCTACGAGGGAGAGTATCTGCCCGAAGATTATATCTGCCCCTTGTGCAAGCACGGCGCGGAGGATTTCGAGCTCCTCGACTGAACGGGAGAAAGGAAAAATTTCGGCGAAAAACGTTGGAAAAAATCGGGTAAAAGACTTGACAGAAAACTTTCGGACTGATATAATAACATGGTAACAAAAAATGCCTGAGGCGAAGGAGGGTTGAGAAGAGTGTCTACGGTTAAAGTAGGAGATAACGAGAACGTGGAAAGCGCATTGCGCCGTTTCAAAAGAAAGTGCTCCCGCGACGGCATCATCGGTGATCTGAGAAAGAAGGAATTTTATGAAAAACCTTCCGTAAGAAAGAAGAAGAAGTCCGAAGCTGCCAGAAAGAGAAACAAAAACTAACGAAAGAAGAAAGCTCACAACGCTTGCTGTGGGCTTTTTTATTTGCAAAAATTGTATATGCGTGTCGAAGAAAGACGAAAAACCGGAAAAAATCAGGAAAAATACACAAAGAGAGGTGAAGTACCAAATGACACAGCAACGCACTTTGAGAGGACTTGCGAGGCAGGCAAAAACGCGAATGAAGAGCGGATTCTGGAACGACTGCAAGGACGATCTGAACGCACAAATGGAAAAAGCGAAAGAACAGGGTTTAAACGAAAGCAAAGCGGGGCGATATTTCAAAAGCCGGGTTTCCGCATCTCTAACGGGAGAACAGGAGGACGCGTTCTATCTCAAAGTGAAAGAGCTGCTCACCAGGGAGGGCGAAGTCAGCGACGCCATCGGCAGACTTACCGATAAGGAATATTACGAAACCCTTTCCTATGAGGAAAAACAACGGTACACGCTCGCTTTGAGCGAAAAATATCTGCGGGCGCTCGAACGATTCCGGCGAGAATGCGAGTTCGACGCGATCGTGAAGAAAGCGTAATCCGAGCTTAAAAAGTGGCCGCCCGCACGGTTGGAAAGCACCAAATCCGCTTGCCAAACGCCGGGCGGTATGTTATAATATTTTTATGAATCAAACGACTGAAATACTCGATAAACTCAACGACGAACAAATAAAGCCCGTACTGCAAACGGAGGGCGCCGTTTTAGTGCTCGCGGGCGCGGGCAGCGGCAAGACGCGCGTGCTCACTTCCCGGATCGCCTATCTGATCGGCGAAAAGGGGGTGCCGGCCGAGGCGATTCTCGCCATCACCTTCACGAACAAGGCCGCCAACGAAATGAAAGAGAGAATCGGCCGGATCGTGGACGCGCACGGTATGTGGGTGTGCACCATTCACAGCATGTGCGTGCGGATTCTGCGCATGTACGCCGCCGAAGCGAATCTGACGCAGAATTTTTCCATTTACAGCGAGACGGAGCGCGTCAATATTATCAAAAAGTCCTTTCAGGAATGCGATTACGACGACGAAAAGCTCTTAAAAAACGTTAAATGGCACATCGCCAACGCCAAAATGCTCGGTCTGTCTCCCGACGAGTACGCGGAGGAGTACGCCGCCGAACGGGACATCGACGAGGTGGTGAAGGTATATCGGCGTTATCAGGCGCACCTTCGGGAGAACAATTCTCTCGATTTCGACGATCTTTTAAACGAGACGAGGCTGCTGCTCAAAACCAACGCGGAAGCGCGGGAATATCTGGGCGGCAGGTTCCGTTACGTGCTCGTGGACGAGTTTCAGGACACGAACTCCGTGCAGTACGAAATCGTGCGTCTGCTCTCTTCCGTGCACGGGAATCTGTTCGCCGTGGGCGACGACGATCAGTCCATTTACGGCTGGCGGGGGGCGAAAATCGAGAACATTCTCCATTTTGAAAGGGATTTTCCCGGCGCGAAAACGTTCAAGCTGGAACGCAACTACCGCTCGACGAAAAATATTTTAAAACTCGCCAACACCGTGATTCACAACAACGGCCACCGCAAGGAAAAGACGCTGTGGACGGAGAATGAGACGGGCGAAGCGCCCAAGGTGTTTGAGGCGGAAGAGGAGAGCGGCGAGGCGAGGTACATAGCCCACACGATCGCCGGACTGATGAACAAGGGCTATAAATTTTCCGATTTCGCCGTGCTGATGCGGCTCAACGCCCTGACGCGGGCGTTCGAGCAGGAGTTTACGGCCGACGGTATTTCCTACAAGGTATTCGGGGGCTTCAAGTTCTTCGAGCGCAAGGAGATCAAGGATCTGCTAGCCTATCTTCGGCTCATCAACAATCCCTTCGACAGCGAAGCGGCGGTGCGGATCATCAATTTCCCCAAGCGGGGGATCGGCGCCAGGACGGTGGAAACGCTGGAAAATTACGCGTACGAGACGGAGCTTTCCGTGTACGACGCGTTATTGGACGCGGATATGCTCAGTCTGCCCGCCGCGACGAAAACGAAGCTGAAAACGTTTGCCGAGCAGGTGAAGGGCTGGATCATGGAGAGCCAGGAACTTCCGGTCAACGAGCTGGTGCGCAGGATCGTCGCCGACACGGGCATGCGCGCGGCGTACGCGGACGAAAGCGACGAGAGCATCAACAAGCGCGCCAACATCGATGAATTTATCAACTCCGTGGACGAATACTGCCGCTTAAACGAAGGCGCGACGCTCACCGATTATCTCAATCAGGTGACTTTAAGCTCGGATACGGACGATATGGACGAGAGCAATTACGTGACGCTCGCCACGGTGCATTCGGTGAAGGGACTGGAATTCCGCTGCGTATTCATCTGCGGCATGGAAGAGAATATCCTGCCCGTCTCGCGCGCCGTGGAGAACGAGGACGAGCTGGAAGAGGAGCGGCGGCTGATGTACGTGGCGATCACCCGCGCGCGGGAGCGTTTGTTCCTCACCCGGTCCAAGAGCCGGTATTTATACGGGAAACGGGAGCCGACCATGCGGTCGAGGTTTTTAAAGGAACTGTCCTCCGAGCTCGAACTGCCCAAGGACGCCCGGCCCCTGTTCCGAGGCTACGGCGACGACAGCGGGTATTTTTCCGACGACGATCCCGAATCTTACGGCAATTCCGCCTACGGCGGAGGCAGGTACGGCAGAAAAAGCGCCTACGGCGGTTCGTCGTACGCCTCTTACGGGGACAGGCAAAGTTCCGCGCCCCGGCGCAGCGCCTGGAACGGAGGTTCTTCCTACGGTTCGTCTGCCGGGGGGAGTTTTTACGGCGCGGCGGGGCGCGCGGACACGTCGAAACCGACGAGCGCGTTTACGTACGGAGGAGTCGGGAGCAAAGCGGGCAAACCGAAAACGGGCGGCAAGGATCTGTCCGCGTTCAAAACGGGCGTTCAGGTCGTGCACCCGAAGTTCGGGACGGGCACGATCGTCAACGTGCGCGGCTCGGGCAGCAATATGATCCTCGACATCGCCTTCGCGGGGCTGGGGATCAAGCAGCTCTCCGCCTCTTTGGCGCCCCTCACCGTCAAGGAGTGAAAAAACGGACGAAGCGTCCGGCGAGACAGAATAAGACAGCGGGTAGAATATGAACAGACAGAGAGAATTGACCGATATTTTGAACAAATGGGCGTATGAGTATTATGTCCTCGACGCTCCTACCGTCTCGGACAAAGAATACGATACGCTCTACGACGAACTCAAAAAACTGGAAGAGGAGAGCGGGGAGGTATATCCCGACAGCCCGACGCGCCGGGTGGGCGGGGAGCCGATCAAAGCCTTCGAGACGCATGAACACATCGCGCGGCTGTATAGCCTCGACAAATCCGTTACGGACGAGGAGATGCGGGCGTTTCTGACGCGGGTGTCAAAAACCGCGGGCGGGGACGCGGAATACTGCGTCGAGTACAAATTCGACGGGCTTACCGTCTGTCTCACCTACGAGAACGGCGAGTTCGTGCGCGCGACGACGCGCGGCAACGGCGTGGTGGGCGAGGACGTCACGGCGCAGGTTTTGACGATCCGCTCCTATCCCCTGCGCATCTCGTTTCCGGGGACTCTGGAAGTGCGCGGCGAGGCGGTGATGCGGCTGTCCGTGCTCAAAAAATACAACGAGACGGCGGCGGAGCCGTTGAAAAACGCGCGCAACGCGGTGGCGGGCGCGATCCGAAACCTTGATCCGAAAGTGACGGAACAGCGCAAGCCGGATATTTATTTCTACGACATCAACTACGTTTCGGACGGCAGGATTTTTTCGCAGACGCAGGCGCACGACTTTTTGGTCAAAGAGGGATTCAAGGTCTTTCCCTATTTCAAGATCTGCCGTTCGGAGGAAGAGGTGCTTGCCGCGATCGACGAGATCGAGACGGAGCGGAGGAACATAGACGTGCTCACCGACGGCGCGGTGGTGAAAGTGGATTCCCCCGCCGTGCGCGAGGCGATGGGGTATACGGATAAATTCCCGCGCTGGGCGATGGCGTTCAAGTTCGAGGCGGAAGAGGTGACGACGACGGTGAAAGAGGTCATCTGGCAGGTGGGGCGGACGGGTAAGCTCACTCCGCTCGCCCGTCTGGAACCGGTGGAACTGGCGGGCGCGACCGTTCGCAACGCCACCCTCAACAATTACGGGGACATTCTGCGCAAGGACGTGAAGATCGGCTCCCGCGTGCTCGTCCGCCGTTCCAACGAGGTGATTCCCGAAATCCTGGGCGCCACCGAACATACGGGGGACAGCCGGGAAATCGAAAAACCGACGGTATGTCCTTTTTGTGGCAGCGTTTTGAACGAGGTGGGAGCGCATCTCTTTTGTCCCAACCGGGTGTGCCGGCCGCGCATCGCCGCCAGACTCGACCACTACGCGGGCAAGAACGCGATGGATATCGAGGGGTTTTCGGAGAGCACCGCGTATCTTTTAATCGACAAAAAGGGCGTTAAGAACTTTTCCGATCTCTATCGGTTGACCGCGGCGGATCTCAGCGATCTCGAAGGTTTCAAGACGAAGAAAATCAACAACCTTCTCTCCGCGATCGAAAAGAGCAAACGCGTCTCTCTGGACGCGTTCATCTACGCAATCGGCATCGAGGGGATCGGCAGAGTCGCGGCGAAAGATCTTGCGAAGAGATTCCAGAGCATGGACGCGCTCGGCGCGGCGACATACGAAGATCTCGTCGCGCTCGACAATATCGGCGACGTCACGGCGAAAAACGTGGCGGAGTATTTTGCCGACGAAGCGAATCTCGCGGAACTCGCCGCGCTCAAAGAAGCGGGCGTCGTGCCCGAAGCGAAGGAAGCGGTGAATACGGAGGGCGTTTTCAAGGGCGAAGCGGTCGTGCTCACGGGTACGCTCGCCCGTTATAAGCGCAGCGAGGCGCAGAAGCTCGTCGAGGAACGGGGCGGGATCTGCCAGAGCGCCGTGACGACGAAGACGACGCTGGTGCTGGCCGGCGAGGACGCGGGCAGTAAACTGGAAAAGGCGCAGAAATTAGGAATCCGCGTCATCGACGAGGCGGAGTTCGAGCGGCTTTTAAAAGAAACGGAGCCGAAGAAAACAGCGGAGGAGTAAATTCCTCCGCTGTTTTTTCAAAAAAGCCGCAAAAAATTTGCAATACCGCTTGAAATTTTCGGGGAAATCTGCTATAATGATAAGAACTCCGGCAAGGAGCAAAAAAACGTCCGTTTCAAAGGATCGGAGAGGAACGCTTATGTTGAGCATGACGGGTTACGGAAAGGGCGAACGGAAAGAGGGCGGCATCGAGCTGACCTGCGAAGTGAGGACGGTGAATAACCGCTATCTGGACGTATCCGTGAAGGCGCCGAAAATATTTCTCGCGTACGAGGATTCGATTCGCTCCGCGATTCGGGAAAAGATGACGCGCGGACACGTCGACGTGTTCATTTCCTGCAAAGACAAACGGGAAAAACCCTCCGCGATGACGCCGGATATGCAGCTTATCGCCTCTTATGTGGCGGCGGCGAAGGCGGTGAAGGAAGCTTTCCCCGAACTGACGGACGATCTGACGCTCACTGCCGTGCTCCGTTATCCCGACGTTTTGAAGCAGGACGAGGCGGCTGCCGCCGACGAGGAACTGATCGCGGCGCTGAAATCTGCGCTCGGCGGCGCGCTTACAAGTCTCAACGGCATGCGCGCGGCGGAAGGCGAAAAACTCAGAGCGGATATGCTCTCCCGCATGGATACGATCGAAAAACTGGTGAAAGAGATCGCCGCCCGCGCCCCTTTCATCGCCGAGGAATACCGGTTGAAACTTACGGAGCGGATCAAGGGCTGTCTCGCGGAGGCCAATCCCGACGAGGGGAGACTGCTCACCGAGGCGGCGTTATTTGCCGATAAGAGCAATATCGACGAGGAATTGACGCGGCTGTTTTCCCACATCGCGCAATTCCGTTCCATCTGCGAGGAGGGGATCGTGGGCAGGAAGCTCGACTTTCTCGTGCAGGAATTCAACCGCGAAGCGAACACCACCTGTTCCAAGAGCAACGATATCGAGATCACCCGTCTGGGGCTCGCGCTCAAAAACGAGATCGAGAAGATCCGCGAGCAGGTGCAGAATCTCGAATGAGACGCCGCAAGGCGGAGCGGTTGGGAAATACATTTTCAAACGGCTGACGAAAAGGAATCGAGGAAACCTATGAAAAATATCCTGATGGCAATATCCGGCCCCTCGGGGGTGGGCAAGGGAACGCTCGTGAAAGAGCTGCTCGCCCGGCGCAAAGACGTCGCCGCGTCCGTGTCCTGCACGACGCGCCCGCCGAGAAAAGGGGAACGGGACGGAAAGGAGTATTTTTTTCTCACGAAAGAAGAATTTTCTAGGCGCATCGACGCGGGCGAGTTTCTCGAATACGACGAGCATTTCGGCAATTATTACGGTACGCCCAAATCCTTCGTGCGCGAGACGCTCAAAACCAGGTCGGTGATTCTGGAAATCGACGTCGTCGGCGCGCTCAACGCCAAAAAGGTGTTTCCCGAATGTATTCTGATCATGATCGTGCCGCCCTCCGAAGAGGAACTCAAAAGGCGCTTGAAAGGAAGAAATTCCGAGACGGAAGAACAGATCAGAAACCGTCTCGCCCGCATCGATTACGAGCTTTCCAAAAAGGAGCTTTACGATTACGTCGTGGTCAACGATACGTTGGGCGGCGCCGTAAAGAGACTGGAAGACATCATAGATAAAGAAAAAAATATAACGACACAAGGAGTGTGATAATCATGATTAACGAACCGGCAGTGGACGTATTGATCCGTGAGCTCGGCGCGGAAGAGGAGCCTGTCAGCCGTTACGCGCTGTGCGTAGTGGCGGCCAAGCGCGCCCGCCAGATCATCGAGGCGGAGAGAAGCCGCGGGATTCACGATTTTACGGGCAGGGACAAAGAGATTCTCGTGGCCTGCAAGGACATTGCGGACGGCCGAGTCGTCATCGCCAAAGATTGACGAATTGAAAATTTGCGGTCTTTTTGCGCGTTGCCTCGATTTTTCGGGGCAATCCGTTTTTTAAGGCCGTTTCCCAAGCGACGGCGGCGGGATTTTTCGAGGGAGTATGATAGCGGAAGTGATTGTGGACATCGCCTCGGGCGAGACGGACAGAATATACGATTATCTCTGCGGCGGGGACGTCGCGGAGGGCTGCCGCGTACGCGTGCCCTTCGGCGGCAAGGTCGTGGCAGGCTTCGTCATGCGACTCAAAGAGAGCTCCGACTGTCCGCCCGAGCGGCTTAAAAGGGCCTTTCCCTGCCCCGACGAACTGCCCGCTTTGAATAAGGAATGTCTGTCCCTCGCGGGGAAGCTGACGGCGCGGTACCGCGTTCCCCAGGCTCTGACTTTGCGGCTGTTCCTGCCTTCGGAAATGCGCACGGGAAAGGTGCGGGAGCTGAAAAAAAATTACGCCGAGCTCAAAGTGCCGCTTGCGGAAATGAAACTCGCGAAGACGGCGAAGAACCAGCTCGGCGCGGCGGAATACCTCGAAGCGCACGGCAAGACGGAATGCGGGTTTTTAAACGGTCTGTTCCCGGGCGGCGCGGCGGCGCTCGAAAAGAAGGGATACGCGGCGATCGTCAAAGAACAGATTCTCCGGGATCCGTACAAAGGGCTCGGCGATTCCGGAGGGGAGCACGTCTTGACGAAAGAGCAGGCGGACGCGGTGGAGACGATTCTTTCCGAGCAAAGGACGGTGCAGCTCGTGCACGGCGTGACGGGCAGCGGCAAGACGGAGATCTATCTCACCCTGATCGCGAAATGCCTGGAAGAAGGGAAGAGCTCGATCTTTCTCGTGCCGGAGATCTCTTTGACGCCGCAGATGCTCGCGCAGCTTCGATCCCGGTTCGGCCGCAACGCGGCGATCATGCACAGCGGGCTGTCGGCGGGGGAGAGATTCGACGAATGGTGGAGACTGCGCTCGGGCGAGGCGAAAATCGCGATCGGAGCCAGGAGCGCGGTCTTTGCACCGCTTGAAAATCTCGGCGTCATCATCGTCGACGAGGAGCACGATTCGAGCTACGCGAGCGAGACCGCCCCCCGCTACAACACCTTCGACGTGGCGTTTCTGCGCGCGAAGTACAACCGCTGCAAGCTGGTTTTGGGCAGCGCGACGCCTGCCGTGGACACCTACAAGCGGGCGATGGACGGGGAGTTCAATCTCATTCGGCTCGAAAAGCGAGTCAATCGGAAACCGCTTCCCGAGATCGTCATCGCGGATATGCGCCGCGAGGTGCGGCGGGGGAACAATTCCGCTTTTTCGGCGCCGCTTCGCGAGGAACTCGACAGGTGTCTTGCGGGCGGCAATCAGGCGATTCTCTTTCTCAACCGCCGGGGCTACTCCCCGACGGTGCTCTGCAAGGAATGCGGCTACGTCGCCAAGTGCGAGGCCTGCGACGTGTCTTTGACCTATCACCGGGACGAGGACTGTCTCAAATGCCATTACTGCGGCGCGAAATATAAACTGCCGACCGTCTGCCCCGACTGCGGCGGGCGTAAATTGTCGTATGCGGGTACGGGCACGCAGCGGATCGTGGCGGATTTGCAGAAGCTCTATCCCGAGGCGCGGATTCTGCGCATGGACAACGACACGACGAGCGGCAAAGAGGGGCATTACAAGATTTTAAAGGCGTTCGGGGAGAAGCAGGCGGATATATTGGTGGGGACGCAGATGATCGCCAAAGGCCACGATTTCCCGTCCGTGACGCTGGTGGGAATCCTCGACGCGGACATGAGTCTGCATTTTTCCGATTATCGGAGCGGCGAGCGCACTTTCCAGCTGATCACGCAGGTGGCGGGACGGAGCGGCCGCGCCGAGGAAAAGGGCAGAGTCGTCTTACAGACGTTCAGCCCCGAGAACGACGTGCTGCGCTACGCCGTGACGTACGATTACGAGGGGTTCTATCAGAACGAGATCTCCCTGCGCGCCGCGACCGCGTTCCCGCCATTTTCCAAGATCGTGCGGGTGCTGGTGACGGGCGAGGAGGAGAAAAAGACGGTGGAGGCGCTGAGAAACGTCTATTTTTCCTTGGAGAGGCTGTATACGCAAAACGCGGATAAGTTCCTCTTTTTCAATAAAATGCATGCGCCGATCAAACGGATCCAGAATAAATTCCGCTATCAGGTGCTGATGCGGCTGTCGGATACGTCCGTACTGCCCGCGATCTACGACGCCTGCGCCGCCGCGAGGACGCGGGACGTACTGGTGTCGGTGGAGGAGAATCCCTCCAATTTGTCTTAAAAAATTTTCAGGAGCGAACAGAGAGATTATGGCAATCAGAAACGTAGTGCAGGTAGGCGACGAGATTTTGAGAAAAAAAAGTTTTCCCGTCGAGGAATTCGACGAGAGTCTGGGACTGCTTTTAGACGATATGAAAGACACCCTTCGGCACGAAGAGGGCGCGGGGCTCGCCGCGCCGCAGGTGGGGATTCTCCGCCGAGTCGTCGTGGTGGACGTGGAAGAGGGATTTTTTGAATTCGTCAATCCCAAAATCGTCTCCGAAAAGGGCGAACAGCTCGGCTGGGAAGGCTGTCTTTCCGTGCGCGGTAAACGCGGCGTCGTTTCCCGCCCCATGAAAGTGAAAGTGTCCTATCAGGATCGGCACGGGGAAAAGCGGGTGCTCGCCGCCAAAGGTTTTTTCGCGCGCGCCGTCTGCCACGAGCTCGATCACCTCGACGGCGTACTGTATATCGACCGCGCGGAACACGTCGAAGCCGCCGACTGAGCCGAACCGCCGGGCCGGGAAGGACGAAACACAGGGAGGAACGAGTTTATGAAGATCGTATTTGCGGGCACGCCGTCGTTTGCGGTCGAGCCTTTGAAAAGAATCCTGAGCGAGGGCTACGAGGTCGTCGGCGTCGTCGCGCAGCCGGATAAGCCGCAGGGGAGAAAGGGGATTCTCACGCCTCCGCCCGTCAAAGCGTTTGCGCTTGAAAAAGGGATTCCCGTGTTGCAGCCCGCGAAGATCCGAGGCGAGGTCGAAGCGCTGAAAGCGCTCGGCGGCGAGATCATGATCACCTGCGCGTACGGGCAGATTCTCACTCCGGCCGTGCTCGATACGTTTCCTTTGGGCGTGTGGAATATCCATGCCAGCCTTCTGCCCAGATACCGCGGCGCGTCGCCCATTCAAAGCTGCGTGCTCGCGGGAGAGAAAGAGACGGGCGTCACCGTCATGAAGACGGGGCTCGGGCAGGTGGACACGGGAGATATGCTCCTATCCTTAAAGACGGAGATCGGGGAGACGGAGACGTACGGCGAACTCGCCGAACGGCTTTCCCTTTTGGGCGCGGAAGCGATCGTAAAAGCCCTGCCGACGATCGAGAACGGAGGATACGAGCTGACCGCGCAGGACGACGCGGCGGCCACGCTCGTTAAAAAGATAAAGAAAGAGGACGCGAAGATCGACTTCTCTCTGCCCGCCGGACAGATCGTAGATCTCGTGCGCGGCATGAATCCCGAGCCCTGCGCGTTCGCGGAGCTCGACGGGGCGCGGATCAACGTGTTCCGCGCCGAGCGCGCGGCGCGGCCGGACGGGACGGAGAACGCGGCGGCGGGCGAAATTCTTTCCGACAGCCCGAAAGCGGGATTTTTAGTCGCCTGCGGGGACGGGGCGGTGAAACTCGCGGAAGTGCAGGCGGCGGGCGGCAAACGCATGAGAGGCTGCGATTTCCTCAACGGCAGGAAGGTCAAAAAGGGCCAGGTGTTTACATGGTGAGCAATCCCCTCTACGATCCCTTTCAGATCCTGACGAAAATCTATTCGGAGGGCGCGCACGTCAAGCAGGCGATTGCCGATACCTACATTGAAGAACTCAACCGCGCCCGCACCGTGAAGATCGTCTACGGCGTACTGGAAAACGACGGATATCTGAGCTTTTGTATCCGGCATTACGCGCCGAAGGCGCCCAAACTCGCCGTGCGCACGCTCCTGAAAATTTCGCTCTATATGCTGTTGTTTATGGACAAGCAGAAATATATGGTGACGGATTTCGCGGTGGAGCTTTGCAAAAAGCTCGGAAAACAGGGGGTGTCGGGGTTTGTCAACGCTTTTTTGCGCCGCTTTTCGAGTGCGGAAACGGACGCGGCGATTCCCGCCGGAGACGAGGGAGCGGCAATCCGGCTTTCCTATCCCTTATACGCGTACAGAATGCTCAAAACGGAATACGGCGAGCGCGCGGAAGGGATCGCGGCGGCGAAGAGCGCGGGCGTATCGGTGCGGTTCGAGAGAAACGAGGAGAAATATCTCGCCAAAAAGCACACAGACGCGCCCTTCCCGCATATGTTCTTTTTTGAAAATTTCGTCCGCGACGAGGGCTTTTTCGAGGGCGACTACACCTTTCAGTCGGTGGGGAGCGCAGCGATCTGCGACGTCGTGGAGCCGTGCGCAAAACTCCTCGACGCCTGCGCCGCGCCGGGCGGCAAAGCGGTGCTTCTGGCGAAAAAATGCGGACGCGTCGCCGCCTTCGAACTGCACCCGCACCGTGTGGAGCTGATCAGGCAGTATAAAGAGCGCATGGGCGCGGAAAACGTGTGCGAGGAGCAGAAGGACAGCTCGGTTTTCCACGGGGAGTACGAAGAGCAATTCGACGGCGTTTTGTGCGACGTGCCCTGCTCCGGCTTCGGCACGGTCAGCGAAAATCCCGACATAAAACTCTTCCGCAAAGAAGAGGATTTTGTCTCGTTAAAGGAAACGCAGAAAAAGATCCTTTGCGCCTGTTCGCGGTACGTCAAACAGGGCGGCGCGCTCTACTATTCCACCTGTTCGCTCTTCGAGCGGGAGAACGACGGGATCGTCGGCGGGTTTTTAAAGGAAAATCCAGAGTTTTCGATCGCGGAGATCGACAGTCCGCTCGCTCACGAACGGAAGAAATACGGCTTGCAGTTTTTGCCCGACACGGCCTTCGGCGCGGGATTTTACGTCGCGAAGCTGGCGAGAAAACTTTGAAAAAAGCAGGGAGGCGCGCATGAAAAAAATTTTACAGGATCTGAGCTTTTCCGAGCTGGAAGAGAAAATACTTTCCCTCGGCGAACAGAAATTCCGCGCCCGACAGCTCTACGAGGGACTGACGCAGGGGAAAAAGATCTCCGCGATCACCTCCCTTTCCAAAACTTTGAAGGAGCGGCTCTTAGAAGAATACGAGGACGAGCCCGTGCGCGTGCGGGAAACCTTTCGTTCCGCGGACGGCACCGAAAAATATCTCTTCGGGCTGGCGGACGGCAACCTCGTCGAAGGCGTGCTGATGAAGTACAAATACGGGTTCACACAGTGCGTCTCCACGCAGGTGGGGTGCCGCATGGGCTGTAAATTCTGCGCCTCGACGCTGAACGGGCTTTTGCGCAATCTTTCCTCGGGAGAGATACTCTCTCAAATCCTCGTCGTCAACGCGCTGCACAAAGGCGAAGCGGGGGAGCGCGGCCGCGCCGTCACCAATGTCGTTTTAATGGGCAGCGGCGAGCCGCTCGACAATTACGCGGAGACGGTGAAGTTCCTCAGGAGCGTCACGGCGGAGGAGGGGATTCATATCAGCGCGCGCAACATTTCCCTTTCCACCTGCGGTTTGGTGCCGAAAATGTACGCGCTCGCGGAGGAGGGGATCCCGCTCAATCTCACCGTCTCCCTGCACGCGACGAACGACGGGGACCGGGCGCGGGTGATGCCCGTTGCCAAAGCGTATCCGATCGCCGAGATCTTAAAGGCGTGCGCGTACTATTTTGAAAAGACGGGCAGAAGGTACTATTTCGAATACACGCTCATCGAAGGCGAAAACTGCGACGAGGAGCACGCCAAAGCGTTGATCGCGCTTTTGAAAGGCAAACCATGTCACGTCAATCTCATTCGGCTCAACGAGGTCAAAGAGCGCACTTTGCGCTCGATCGGCGAAAAGCAGGCCTATCGGTTTTTGGGACTGCTCGAACAGGGAGGGCTGAGCGCGACGCTGCGGCGGCAGATCGGCAGCGACGTCGGCGGCGCGTGCGGGCAGCTCCGCGCCTCCTATATAGAGGAAAACAAATAAGATGCGCATAGAGACAAAGCGGCTTCTTTTAAGGCCGGTAGAAGAGTCGGACGCGGAGGATATCTTCGCGTACAGCAAAGAGGAAAACGTCGGGATTCACGCGGGCTGGAAACCGCACGAAAGCCTCGAAGAGACGAAGGGCATCATGCGGGAAGTCTTTCTCGGGAAAGAGGGCGTGTTTGCAATCGTGTGGAAAGAAAACGGAACAGTCGTGGGTATGGCGGGAATCATAGAGGATCCGAAACGGGAGAATCCCCGCGCCCGCATGCTCGGATACGCGAGTTCGGAGAAGTACTGGGGCAAAGGCATGATGACGGAAGCGGTTACGGCGATCCTTGCATTCGCGTTCGGGGAACTTGGTCTCGACCTCGTCTCCGCCTATTGTTATCCCTACAATACCCGCTCCAAACGCGTGCTCGAAAAGTGCGGATTCGTTTGCGAGGGCAGGCTGCAAAAATGTGAAGTGCGTTTCGACGGCGCCGTTCTCGATAACGACTGCTATATATGTTTCCGGCCGCAATCCAGACAACAAGGAGTCAATTATGATACGTAAGATTAAAATCGCGCCCTCCATTCTCTCGGCGGATTTCTCGAAAATGGGCGAAGAGGTGGAAGACCTCGAAAAAAACGGCGCGGACCTCGTGCACTGCGACGTCATGGACGGCGTGTTCGTCAACAACATCACCTTCGGCATCAAAATGGTGGAAGATCTCAGAAAGAAAACGTCGCTTCCTCTCGATTGCCATCTGATGATCGTCTCGCCGGAAAAATACGCGCGGCGTTTCGTCGAAGCGGGCGCGGATTTCGTCACCGTCCACGCGGAGGCCTGCGGCGAACGGCTCGAAGAGACGCTTATGCTCATCAAAAACTCCGGCGCGAAGTGCGGCGCGGTCATCAATCCCGACACGCCCGTCTCGGCGATCGAAAAGGCGCTTCCGTTTTGCGATATGGCGCTCGTCATGAGCGTGTATCCCGGCTTCGGGGGACAGAAATTCATGCCCGAAGCGCTCGAAAAAGTGCGTCGGATCCGCGAACTCGCCGACGGACAAGGGCTCGATTTAGACGTCGAGATCGACGGCGGAATCACGGCGGAAAACGTCGGACAAGTCAAGGCGGCGGGCGCCAACGTCGTCGTGGCGGGAAGCTCGGTGTTCAAAGCGGCGTCGAGAAGAGCGGCGATCGAAGCGCTCAGAAACAACTGACAAACGAAGAGGACGGGAAATGAAGGGAATCATACTGCTCAACGGAGAGCCCTATGAAGGGGAAATAGACGCCGGGAACGCGGTCGTGGTCTGTGCGGACGGCGCTTATAACTGGGCGAAGGGAAGGGTGAGGATCGACGTCAATCTCGGAGATTTCGATTCTGCAAACGAGATCCCCGAACCCTATCCCGAGGAGATCTTTCCCGCGCAGAAAAATGCGACGGACGGGGAGATTGCGCTCGAAAAACTTCTCGCGTTCGCAAAAAAAACGCCCCTCTCCGTCATTGAAATCTACGGCGGCGGCGGGGGACGCGAGGATCATTTTTTGGGCAATCTGCACCTTCTCTGCCGCGCCTGTCGGGAAGGGATTCCCTGCGCGCTCTATACCTCGCGCGCCGTCCTTTCCATGCACCAAGGAAAATTCGTTTTGAAAAACGTGCTCGGAAAGACCGTCTCCCTGTTGCCTTTCGGCGGCGACGCGCATATAATGTATAACAAAGGGCTGTTCTATCCCACGGACGATCTGACGCTGCGCTACGGCTCCTGCCGCGGCATTTCCAACGTGGGCGTGAGCGAAAACGCCGAAATCGACTGCGACGGCGGGATGCTGCTGGCCGTAGCCAACGAGGAGAGAGATGTCAAAAATCATTTGTTTGAAACCGCCGAAGGTGATCCGCATGATTCTGCGCCTGTTTAAGGGCAGATCCAAAGCGTAACGGCAAGGCCGCCTTTCTTGCGTTACGGCGACTTGCACTGCGATACGCTCACAAGAGCGGGTACGCAGCCGTTTTTACATAGGAAGGACTCGCAGGTCTCCCTCGGAAAACTCGTCGGGGGAGACTGCTTTTTACAGTGTTTCGCCGTGTTTTCGCCCCTCGAAGGCGGCGCCTGGGAACGCGCGCTCCGCTATTTTGCCGATTTTGCCGCCGCAAAAAAAGAACTTGTGAACGCCGGCGTTCGTCCCGTGCTCACCATAGAGAACGGCGGGATTCTTGAAAACGAACTCTCCCGGATCGACGCGTTGACTGCGGCGGGCGTGAAGATTTTCGGCTTCACCTGGAACGACGAAAATAGTCTCGGTTTTCCCTGCGGAAAGGAAGGCGGACTCAAACCCTTCGGCCGCCGGACTGCGGAGGAGCTTTGTTCCCGCGGCGTTTACGGCGATATTTCCCACCTCTCCGACGAAGGGGCTGAGGATCTTTTCGCGATCGCGAAGAGCTTTGAAACGCCCGTTTTCGCCACCCATTCCCTGGCGCGGGAAGTGTGTCCGCATAAACGAAATCTGACCGACGGACAGATCAAAAAAATCGCCGATTCGGGCGGACTGATCGGCGTCAATTTCGTGCGGGAATTTATCGGCGCGGCGGGGATTTTCGCGCATATCCGTCACATCGCAAACGTCGGGGGGGAGGACGTTCTGGCCGTGGGAAGCGACTTCGACGGTACGGAAAACCCGTTATATGCGGGCGCGGAAGAAATGCCGCGCTTTTTCGAGGACATGAAAAAGGCGGGGGGTTCCACCCGCCTCGTCGAAAAAGTCGCCTTTGAAAATATTTCCCGACTCCTGGGCGATTAAAAAGAAGGTACGAAAAAAAGACTGCTCCGCTTGATAGAAAGAGGGGAACAGTCTTTGTTTCCGTTGTCGATGGTGCGGGAAACGCCGCAGCCGTTTACGCGCGCTCCGTTTTTTTCAGGCATCTGGCGCACACGTAGCCCGTGCATTCCTTGCCTTCCTGCACATAGGAAACCTTCTGTACGTTTACTTTGAAGGTTCTTCTCGTTCTGCGCTTGGAGTGGCTGACGTTGTTGCCGCTCGTCTGTCCCTTACCGCAAATACTGCATACTCTTGACATATTGACACCTCCGATCGGGATAAATTACCGTATGAATTTACTTTCTCTTTCCGAATCCGGAAAGCAAGCATTAATAATATAGCATTATTTCCGTCAAAAAGCAATTAAAAACGCTACCCAAAAAACAAAAAAATAAAAAAATATTTGCAAAAGGAAAATTTTTGCTTGCCAAATGCGTGGAAATGATGTACAATAGGAAAGAACTTGGAGAATAATTATGTCTGTCAACACGAGCAACGCTTACGGCAAAATCTCAATATCGGACCTCGCCATCGCCAAGGTGGCTTCTCACACCGCAATGGAAGGTTACGGCATTGTGGAGATGGTCTCGCGCCGTTTTACCGACAGCCTGTCCGAGCTTTTGAAAAAAGACGTCGGCGGCCGCGGCATCAAAGTGACGACCTCCGGGAACAGAATTTATATCGACGTATACGTGGTGATCAAATACGGCGTTTCGATCAACGCCGTCGCGGAATCTTTGAAAGAATCCGTCAAATACAAGGTGGAAAAATTCACGGGCATGATCGTGGACACCGTCAACGTAAACGTCATCGGGGTAAAACTGTAAAAGCGATGCGTGTCCTTTGCGGCCCGCATTTTTTCCATGTGCTTTTTACTTAGACCGCCGGATTTTTTCTTCCGGTCATATCCGTTTTTTATATACGCTTTCCGCGCGCGGCGGCAGAATACCCCTTTAAATTTTTATCAAGATCATAAGGAGCATGTATAATGCAGAAAACGATAAACAGCACCGAATTTCGAAAGATGATCATGTTCGGCGCGCGATTGCTGGAAAATAACAGAAGTAAGGTGGACGCGCTCAACGTTTTCCCCGTCCCCGACGGAGATACGGGCACAAATATGTCGCTGACCATGCAGTCGGCGGTGAAAGAGCTTTCCGCCTGTTCCTCCAACTCCTTTATGGACGTCTGCGACAGCGTGTCGAAGGGCGCTTTGAAGGGCGCGAGGGGAAATTCGGGCGTTATCCTTTCCCAGATTTTAAGAGGCATCTGTTCGGTGATCCGCGAATGCGGCAAGGAATTTGAAACCAAGCACTTTGCCAAAGCGATGGAGGCGGGAACCAAAGTCGCCTACGGCGCGGTGTCCGTACCGAAGGAAGGCACCATTTTAACGGTCGTGCGCATGATGAGCGAGCACGCCGGAAAGGCGGCTTCGAGAAAGAAGACCTTCGAGGAATTTTTCGCGGACGTCATCGCGGAGGGGGACAAAGCGCTGGCGCTGACGCCGGAACTGCTGCCCGTCCTCAAAAAAGCGGGCGTCGTCGACAGCGGCGGCGTGGGACTGATGACGATTTTCCGGGGCTTTCTCGCGGCGATCACGGGCGAGGACGTCGGCGCGGATATACAGACGCAGGCGGAGGATAAACCGCAGGAGGATTTCGGCGACAATTCCGACATCGTCAACCTCGATCTCGGCGAAATCCAATTCGCTTACTGCACGGAGTTCTTCATCATCAATCTGAAAAAGAGCACGACGCTCGCGGATATCGACCGGCTGAAAGAGCGGCTCATGAATCTCGGCGACAGCGTCATCTGCATCGGGGATCTCGAAATGGTCAAGGTGCACGTGCATACGAATACTCCCGGCGTAGCGCTCACCTACGCGCTCGAACTGGGCGAGCTCGACCGGCCGAAGATAGAGAACATGCTCGAACAGAACCGACAGCTCCGCGCCAAGCGGGAGTCGGAAAAGAAGGAGATGGGCATGCTGGCCATCTGCGCGGGCCAGGGACTGGCGGATATATTCAAGGATCTATTCGTCGACCGCGTCATCGAAGGCGGACAAACCATGAACCCGAGCGCGAGCGACATCGCCACGGCGGCGCAGAAGATCAACGCCGAACACATTTTCGTCTTTCCCAACAATAAAAATATCATTCTCGCGGCGGAACAGGCGAAGGCGCTGGCGGAAAACCGGACCATTCACGTCATTCCCACCAAAAACGTGCCCCAGGGGTTCGCGGCGGCGCTCGAATTCAATCCCGAGGTCAGCGCGGAAGAGAACAAGACGAATATGATCCACGCCATGGACAACGTCAAAGCCGGCCAGGTCACTTACGCGGTGCGCAACACCAGTATGAACGGCTTCTCCATCAAGCAGGGCGACATCATCGGACTCGACGACAAGAAAATCCTCGCCAAATCCGCTTCGACGGAGGAAACGGTCTTGAAACTCCTCGCGCACATGAAAGAGGAGTCCCACCAGGTGATTACCCTCTATTACGGCGAGGACGTCAAGGAAGACGAGGCGGCGGCGCTTTGCGAGACGATTGCGGAAAAATACCCCGATTGCGACGTGGATTACCACAGCGGCGGCCAGCCGGTATACTATTATATCATTTCTTTGGAATAAAGGTATAAATATTTAACGGTTCCGCAAACTTATAAATGAGAGAATGAGGAGGCGACTCCTTAATCGGAAACGGAAGTTTCCTGTATATAGATGACCGGACGGCCCGCGGGCAGAACGAGGCGGGCGGAACAAGATAAAAAACGAAAGCGGGAGGAGCGGCGGTGCTGTTTCTTCCGCTTTGTCGTTTCAAATCAAAAAATCGGGCGGAAAGAGGTGAAAAAATGAAGCTGTCTGCTCTTCGCATGATCAGCGAAAAACGGGAAAAAGATTTCAATAAATTCGGCGTGTTCGAGGCGGAAGACCTGGTGCGGTTTTATCCCCGCGCCTATCTCGATCTGACCGAGCGCTCTTCCTTACGCGACGCTTATCACAACGATATGGCGCTCGTCGCCTGCGAAGTCGTGCAGATCGCACCGCCCAATTATATGAGCCGCCGTAAATACGTCAAGGCCTACTGTAATCAAAACGGTCTGCCGTTCACGGTCATCTGGTTCAATCAGCCGTACGTGCGGGAAAAGCTCAAAACGGGGGAGTATCTCTTTTACGGCCGCGTACAGAACAAATACGGGCAGATCTCTCTCGTCAATCCCACTTTCGAGCCGCTCGATAAAAACTACCGTTTGAAAGGCGTCGTGCCCGTCTATCCGCTCAAAGGCTCGCTGACGCAGAAAATTGTGCGCGACGCGGTGCAGGAGGCCTTGAAAAAGGCGAAAATAGACAGTGTGATCCCTTTTCAGATCGTGGAAAAGTACGGACTTTCTTCGCTCGCGAAAGCCTATTTCGACATTCATAATCCGCCCGATCTGGAAACGAAAGATCTGGCGGCGGAGCGGATCGCGCTCGAAGAATACTTCGTGCTCATCTCCGCCTTTAAGCTCATCAAAGGGGACAAGGAGGACGTGCGGCTTCATAAATATACGGCGACGGCGGACGACGTCAAAGTTTTTGCCCAAAGGTTCGGGTTTGAGTTCACCGACGGCCAGAAACGGGCGGTCAACGAGATTTTCGAGAATCTTCATTCCCCCTCGCGCATGAACCGATTGCTGCAAGGCGACGTGGGCAGCGGCAAGACGGCGGTGGCGCTGTGCGGCATCTATATGGCGGTGAAAAGCGGCTATAAAGCGGCGTATCTTTCCCCGACGGAAGTGCTCGCCGCTCAGAACTTCGCCTTGCTCCGACAATATTTCCCCGATTATAAAGTCGGGTATCTCGCGGGCGGCATGACGGCGAAGGAAAAACGGGAATTGAAGGCGAAGCTCAAAACCGGGGAGATCGATATCGTCTGCGGCACGCACGCGATGCTGCAAGCAGACGTGGAGATCCCCGATCTGTCCTTCATCGTCTGCGACGAACAGCACCGCTTCGGCGTGGCGCAGAGGAACGCGCTCGCGGAGAAGGGGGAGGGGACGGATATGCTCGTCATGAGCGCGACGCCCATTCCTCGCACCCTGTCGCTGATCTTTTACGGCGATCTCGACGTCACGACGATTTCCGACAAGCCCAAAGCCCGCCGGGAAGTGGCGACGAGCATCATTTCCGAAAACCGCTACGACGATATGCTCGACTATATCGGCAGGGAGACGCGCGCGGGAAAGCAGGCGTATTTCGTCTGCGCGAAAATAGACGAGGACGACGAAGAAGGGACGCTCATCAGCGTCAAGGAGCTGTACGAGGAACTCAGAAGCCGCCTGCCGTTCGTGCGGTTCGCGCTGTTGCACGGCAAGATGAAGGACAAGGAAAAGGCGGAGATCATGCAGGCGTTCAAGGACAAAGTCTACGACTGCCTGGTTTCGACGACCGTCATCGAGGTCGGCGTGGACGTGCCCAACGCGACGATTATGGTCATATACAACGCCGAGCGCTTCGGGCTCTCGCAGCTGCACCAGCTTCGCGGCCGCGTCGGCCGGGGGCAGGACAAGAGCTATTGCTTCCTTTTGATGGGCGCGGAGAGCGAGACGGCGCGGGAGCGGCTTTTGACGCTCAAAAACAATACGGACGGGTTCAAGATCGCGGAAAAGGATCTGGAAATGCGCGGCAGCGGCGACTTTTTCGGCACGCGGCAGTCGGGGAAAATGCTCAATGAGATCCGCAATCTGCAATATCCGACTTCGGTCATTTTCGCGGCGAAAAAGATGTCCGACGAAGCCTTCGAGGGCAGGTTCGACACGGAAGCGCTGCGCGAGGCCGCGCTCAAAAAATACAACAGCTTAAAGGACGTCGTACTCAATTAAAAAAGTAGATCGGATTTGATTTTTCAAATTCGATCTCTTTTTTGACCGTGGAATTTTTAGCGGATATTCAGTAGGTATCAAATGAATTTTTCGGGTTTTAAGCGTTATAATGGTAAGTGAAATAAAAATGAAACGGGAATTCAGGGGGATTTTGCAAAGAAGAAGGGAAATAAGCCAAGTCAGGAGAGTGAATGGATCAAGGAAAAGGCGCGGACGGGAGATTATTTTCCCGTCCGGTCGTTTTTTTTAATGATAAATATTGACTGGGCGCCGGATTTGTAGTATAATGAAAAAGGAGTTTAACGATATTATGAATCATTATAAATTGCCGTCGGGCGTGCAGGATCTGCTGCCCGAGGAGTACTACAACATTTCTTTGCTGGCGGAGAAGCTGAAAAACAAATTCCGGCTGGCGGGCTGTCGGTTCGTCGCGAGTTCCGCGATCGAGTATTACGACACGTATGCGGAGATCCGCAACCGTATTCCGCAGACGGAGATGTTCAAGATGACGGACGGGGACGGCTCGCTTTTGGTGCTTCGGCCGGATATGACGCTCGCGGTCTCCCGGATCGCCGCCACCAAGCTCACGGCGCCCTATGCGCGGCTCGCGTACGTAGGGGACGTATGGAACAATTTCGAGGCGGCGGGCAATCTCTCCCAGCGCGGTTTTTTGCAGGCGGGCGTGGAGTTTTTGGGCGCGGAAGGCGCGTTTGCCGACGCGCAGACGATCGCGTTCGCCGTCGAGTGTCTGAAAGAGACGGGGATTTCCGATTTCACGATCGACGTGGGGCACGTCGGATTTTTCAAAGGACTCCTTTCGGGCGTGGGGCTTGGCGAGGCGACGGCGGAAGAGATCCGCGCTTCGATCAACGCCAAAGACGCCGTCGGCACCATGTTGATTTTAAAATCCGCGGGCGTGGGCGGCCGGGCGGCGGAAGCCATTCAGGCGCTTCCCGCGCTCTTCGGCGGCGAAGAGGTATTCGCGCGCGCGGAAAAATTGACGGAGGATCCCGCGGCGCTCGCCGCGCTCGAACATCTGAAAAAAGTGTACGCGCTCTTGAAGGAGTTCGGCTGCGAAAAATACGTCTCCTTCGATCTGGGAGCGGTGAAGAGCTTGTCCTATTATTCGGGCATCGTCTTTACCGGGCTCACCGAATCTTTGGGCGCACCTCTTTTAAGCGGCGGCAGATACGACTATCTCGCGGACGATTTCGGCCGGCATATCCCCGCCGTAGGCTTTGCTATGGGCTTGAAGCGTATTCTCATGGCGCTCGAACGCCGCGGGAAGGTGCAAAAGCTCCCCGCGCCCGACGCGGTGATCGTCGTCCGGCCGGGGGCGGAAGCGGCGGGGTATCGGGAATACCTGCGTCTGACGGCGCAAGGGAGGACGGCGGAGTTATATACGGGCGAGGCGGAAAAGGGCGTCGCCTACGCGAAAGAAAACGGCGCGAAAAAGGTGCTTGTCGCGGAACGCGAGGGGGTGAAGGAAGTATGATCGCGATCGCTCTCGCCAAAGGACGGCTGGCCGCGGAAAGCGCGGAACTCTTTGAAAAATGCGGCGTGGACGCCTCCGCTGTCTTTTCCGATACGCGGAAACTCGTGCTCGAAAGCGCGGACAAGAAATATTCCTTTTTCCTTGTCAAGCCCTCCGACGTACCGACCTATGTGGAGTACGGAATCGCCGATCTCGGTATCGTGGGCAAAGACACCCTGCTCGAACAGGAAAAGGATCTGTATGAAATGCTCGATCTCCGATTCGAGCCCTGTAAGCTGTGCGTAGCCGGCTATCCCGAAAAAAAGGAGCTTCTCACCAATCCTCATTTGAGAGTGGCGACGAAATACGTGCGCACGGCGCGCAAGCTGTACGCGGGACGGGGCGAGGACGTGGAGATCATTCCCCTGAACGGCTCGATCGAGCTCGCGCCCGTGACCGGGCTTGCCGACGTTATTTTCGACGTTGTGCAGACGGGCTCCACGCTCCGCGCGAACGGACTCGTCGTGCTCGAAGAGGTGTTCGATATTTCCGCGAGACTTGTGGTGAATAAAGTGAGCCTGAAAACGAAAGCGGACGTCATTCTGCCCGTAATCGACAGAATGAGGGAAATAGTGGGCTGACCGCATGTGCGGGCGGGCGCATACGTTGCGCCGGAAGAGGTGAATTATGAAAATTTATACGGCCGAAAATTGCGGCGAACTCATCAAAAGAAACGGATTTTCCGACGCGGAAGCGGCCGCCGCGGTACATACGATCGTCGAGGACGTGAAAAGCCGCGGCGATGAAGCCGTATTCTCCTATGAGGAGAAATTCGACGGCACTCGTTTGACGAAAGGCTCCTTTCAGGTGAGCGAAGAGGAGTTTGAAAGGGCGTACGCGGAGATAGAACCGGAGCTTTTAGCCTCCCTCCGCCGCGCCAAAGAAAGAATTTTGAATTATCATCTTCGCGGGAGCTCGGAAGGGGAGCTTCGTACGGACGAAAAGGGGCGTACGACGGGCTATGTGCTGAGACCGGTGGAGCGCGCGGGGATCTATGTGCCCGGCGGTACGGCGCCCCTGTTCTCGTCGGTTTGCATGGGGATTCTGCCCGCAAAGGCGGCGGGCGTGGAGCATATTTATATGGCCACGCCCGCGAAAAACGGAAAGATCCACCCCGCGACGCTGGTCGCCGCCAAAGAATGCGGCGCGGAAGCGGTGTTCAAAATGGGGGGCGCGCAGGCGATCGCGGCGCTTGCCTACGGAACGGAGAGCGTACCGAAAACGGACGTCATCGCGGGGCCGGGTAATATCTATGTGACGCTCGCCAAAAAGGAAGTGTACGGAGAGGTCGGCATCGATATGCTGGCGGGACCGAGCGAAATCCTCATCATCGCCGACGGCGCGGCGAACGCGGAATATGTGGCGGCGGACATTCTTTCTCAGGCGGAACACGACAAACGGGCGCGCGCCGTCGTGCTCACGGACGATAAAGCGTTCGCGGAAATTCTGGCGGCGGAAGCGGCGCGGCAATGCTCGCTGCTGCCGAGAAAGGAGATCGCGGAATATTCTCTGGAACACAGCGGCGGGATCGTGGTGGTGGAGAATTTGAAAAAGGCGGTGGAGATCGCCAACCGCATCGCCCCCGAACACCTCGAAATTTACGCCGAAAACGCTGAGGAATTATTGCCGCTCGTCAGAAACGCCGGCGCGGTATTTTTGGGCGGCTGCACGCCGGAACCGGTGGGGGACTATTTCGCCGGCCCCGACCATATCCTGCCCACGGGCGGTACGGCGCGTTTTTTCCAGGCGCTGAGCCGCGATATTTTCCTGCGTAAAATGAGCGTGATCAGATATTCCCGAGAGGCGCTCCGAGAGGACGGCGCGGACATTATCCGGCTCGCGGAAAACGAGGGGCTGTACGCCCACGCGAACGCGGTGAAAGTACGCTTGAAGGAGGAAACGAAAGAATGAAAGATCGCAAAGCGGAGACGCGGAGAAAGACCAACGAAACGGAGATTTTTCTTTCCCTCAACTTAGACGGGAGCGGCGCGGGCGCCGTGGACAGCGGAATCGGATTTCTCAACCACATGCTGGAACTTTTCAAAGTACATTCCGGGATCGATCTCTCCGTCGTCTGTCACGGCGATACGGAAGTGGACGATCATCATTCGGCGGAGGATATCGGCATCGCGCTGGGCGAAACTTTTAAAGAAGCGCTCGGCGACCGTAAGGGCATCGAACGGTTTGCCGACTGCGTGGTGCCGATGGACGAAACGGCGGCGCTCGTCGCCGTCGATCTGAGCGGCAGAGGGTATCTGAGCTTCGATTGCCCCGATCTCGCGTTCGGCAAATGCGGCACGTTCGACCTCGAACTCGTCGAAGAATTTCTGCGCGCCCTCTGTTACCGCGCCGGGATCAACGCCTATGTGAAAATACTCAAAGGCGGCAATCGCCATCACGAAGCGGAAGCGGTGTTCAAGGCGCTCGCGAGATGTCTGAAAAAGGCGGTCGCCGTGACGTCGGATCGGGTACTCTCCTCCAAAGGCGTTCTGCAATGACGGGGATCCTCGACTACGGCGTGGGCAACCTCCGCTCGGTGCAAAAAGCGTTTGAGTTTTTGGGAGAACGCGCGCTCGTGTCCTCGGAACCCGACGCGCTCGACGGCTGCGAGAGGTTGATCCTGCCCGGCGTGGGCGCGTTCCGCCGGGGCGTGGAATCCCTCAAAACGAGCGGACTGGCGGCGTATGTCAAGCGGCGCGCATCGGATACGCCGGTGCTCGGGATCTGCCTCGGTATGCAGTTTCTCATGAGCCGTTCCTTCGAGGACGGGGAGAGCGCGGGACTCGGTTTCTGCGTCGGCGACGTCGTGAAATTCCAAACGGGAAAAGTGCCGCAGGTCGGCTGGAACAGCGTTTATGATCTGAAATCCCCGTTGTTTGCGGAGATTGGGGAAAACAGCGAATTTTATTTCGTACACAGTTATTACGCCGCCGCTTCCGAAGCGGAAACCGCGGCGAAATGCGATTACGGCGTCGCGTTCGCGGCGGCGGTATGGAACGGGAAAAACGTCTACGGCGTGCAGTTTCACCCCGAAAAGAGCGGCGACAAAGGGCTTAAATTATTGGATAATTTTTTGAAGATCAAAGGAGCGAAGGCATGAAACTCTTTCCCGCCATCGATATCATGAACGGCCGCGCCGTGCGGCTTCTTTACGGGAAACGAGAGCTCGTCACCGATTATGGTCTTCCGCTCGCACGGGCTAAAATGTGGCGGGACGCGGGCGCGGAGTATCTGCACGTCGTCGATCTCGACGGCGCGTTCGAGGGAACGGGCCGTATCGACGAGACGATTTCAAAGATCGCGGCGCTCGGCGTCAAAGTACAGAGCGGCGGCGGACTGAGGACGATGGAAGCGATCGAGCGCAGATTGAGCGCGGGCGCGTCCCGCGTCGTGCTCGGCACCGTCTGCCATACCGATCCGAAGCTCTTTGAAGAAGCGGTGCGCCGCTTCGGAAAAAGGATCGTCGCCGGAATCGACTGCAAAGACGGGTATATTTCCGTCAAGGGCTGGACGGAGACGGGCGGCGAACGGGGCGAAGCGTTCGGCAGACGCGCGAAAGCGCTCGGCGTCGCATACTGCGTCTTCACGGACGTATCCCGCGACGGCGCGCTTTCGGGCGCGGCGGTGGAGGAAACAGCCCTTTTAGGCCGCGAAACGGGCCTGAAAGTCGTCGCTTCGGGCGGCGTCGCGTCGATGTCCGATCTCGAAAATCTCGCCGCACAGGGCGTTTACGGGGCTATTTTGGGACGTTCCGTTTACGAGGGGACGATCGATCTCAAAGAAGCCGTCGCAAAGTTTCAAAGGGGAGGGGAGGAAGATGCTCTGTAAAAGAATCGTTCCCTGTCTCGATATCAAGGACGGCAGAGTGGTGAAAGGAGTCAACTTCGTGAACTTACGCGACGCGGGCGATCCCGTGGAAACGGCGAAGCTATACAACGCCGCCGGGGCGGACGAGCTGGTCTTTCTCGACATCACCGCAAGCTCGGACGGGCGCAAGACGAAACTCGACGTCATTTCCCGGGCCAGCGAACAGGTATTCATTCCCCTGACGGTGGGAGGGGGGATCTCGTCGGTGGAGGATTTTTCGGCGCTCTTGCACTGCGGCGCGGATAAGGTAGCGGTGAACTCCGCGGCGATCGACGATCCTTCGCTCATCGGCGAGGCGGCGTCGAAATTCGGCAGTCAGTGCGTGGTGCTGGCGGTGGATGCCAAAGCGAACGGCCGGGGCGGCTGGAACGTCTATAAGCACGGCGGGCGCATCGATACGGGGCTGGACGCACTCGAATGGATTGCGCGGGCGGAGAAACTGGGCGCGGGGGAGATCCTGCTCACCAGTATGGATAAGGACGGCACGAAATCGGGCTACGACGTCCCGCTCACGAGGGCGGCGGCTAAGCTCGTGAATATTCCCGTCATCGCTTCGGGCGGCGCGGGTACGAAAGAGCACTTTTACGAGGTGTTGAGCGAGGGAAAGGCGGACGCGGCGCTCGCGGCTTCGCTCTTCCATTTCGGACAGCTCGGTATAAAGGATTTGAAAATATATTTGTCGGAACGGGGAATTCCCGTCAGAGGAGGCTATCATGGTTGAGACGAAGGCGAAAAAAGTGAATGCGGACGAGATCAGATTCGACGAGAAGGGACTTATTCCCGCGATCGCGCAGGATTACGAAAGCGGCGAGGTGCTCATGCAGGCGTATATGAACCGGGAGGCCGTGGAAAAGACGTTTGAAACGGGCTATGCGCATTATTTCAGCCGTTCGAGAAAATCGCTTTGGAAAAAGGGAGAAACGAGCGGCAACACGCAGAAGGTCGTCACCGCTTTCCTCGACTGCGATAAGGACTGTATTCTTTTGAAGGTGCGGCAAAAGGGCGTCGCCTGCCACACGGGCACGTACAGCTGTTTCTCCGAACAGGTCAAGGGCGAAGAGAACGAGATCGGCGCGGAGATGCTGGGCCGATTGCAGCGCATCGTCGAGAACCGGAAAAAGAACCCCGAAGAGGGTTCGTACACGAGCTTTTTGTTCGCGCGGGGCATCGATAAGATCGCCAAAAAAGCGGGCGAAGAGGCGGTGGAGCTCGTCATCGCGTCCAAGAACGACGATAAGGGCGAAGTGATCGGCGAGGCCGCGGATTTTCTCTATCACATGATGGTGCTCTTGCAGGAAAAGAACGTGAAGATCTCCGAGGTATGCGCGGAGCTTTCCAAGCGGAATAAATAAGTTCCGACAAAATTCCCGATAAAGGCCGGAAATCAAACAAAATAATCTCCCGCCCGTATGGTATGATTTTCTTTGCAGAAAAAGCAATAAGGAAAAACGGCAGGGAGAGAGATACGTATGGCAAGGAAAATCGTCGTAACGTCGGGCAAGGGTGGGGTGGGTAAAACCACCGTCGCCGCCAATCTCGGCGCGCAGCTTTCTAAACGTGGCGAGAGGGTGATTCTCTGCGACACCGATTTCGGACTCAATAATATGGACGTGGTGACGGGCGTGGAAAATCTCGTGGTCTACGACATTGTGGACGTCATCGAAGGAAGATGCCGCGCCAAACAGGCGCTGATCCGCCACCCCGATTTCGGAAATCTTTACATACTCGCCAGCAATCATTCCGCCCCCGAGCGTTATATCTCGCCGCAGGCGGTGAAACTGGTGCTCGATACGCTTTCGCCGCAGTTCGATTTTATTCTCATCGACTGTCCCGCGGGCATCGACGAAGGCTTTCACCGCGCCGTAGCTACCGCCGACGAGGCGCTCGTCGTCACGACGCCGCATATTTCCGCGCTCCGCGACGCGGACAAGGTCATCACCGTGCTCAAAAGCTACGAGCCGAAAGCCGTCTCCGTCATCGTCAATATGGTGCGGGGGGACATGTTGCTTTCGGGCGAGATCCTTTCGCCCAAAGAAATCGAAGAAATTTTAAAAACGCCCATTCTCGGGATCCTTCCCGAAGAGGACGACGTGTTTCTCAATAACCTTTCCGATAAAACGCGGGCGTTTCGTCTGCTCGCGAATAATCTGCTCGCCGACAAATGCCGGCTGTACGACGTGACGCGCCGCTATACGGGCGTGGTCGGAAATATCCGCAGACTGCTGAGAAAAGGGCTTTAAGGAGGAGAGAAATGCGAAGAGTCAGAGATAACTTTGAACGCACGAACAGCGTGATCCAATCGGATAAATCGGTGATGAGCGACGGCTGTAAAGCGCTTGTCTTGCAGGATTTTGCCAAAACGTTCGAGGAATATTTCGAGCTGAACGGTCTGCCGGATATGACCATCGTCTGCGAAAAAGGAGTGTATAAGGTAAACGTCACCTTTGAAGCCGACCGCGTGAAAAAGTTCAATGTGCTGAAATAAAGCGGCGGCGTATGGTTGTCGAAGGGAAAAACTGTTACAAAAAAGCGTTTTTTGCAAGGGGAAGAATGTTTGACGCGGCAAGGGAAAATGAGGTATAATAAACAAGAGAAACAATAAAGTCAATAAAAGTCCGTAACCCAAGCGGAAAAGAGAGGTAAATATACTATGGAAAAGAGACTTTTTGAAATCGTGACCGATTCTTCAAGCGACTTGCCCGAAGAGTATTACGGCGAACACAACCTGGAATGCGTGAATCTCGGATTCACGATGAATAACATCAATTACGGCGGCGAAGACGGTGAAAAGCTCGACGTCAAAGATTTTTACGCGAAGCTGCGTTCCGGTTCCATGCCCACCACCTATCAGGTGACGAGCGAATCGGCAAAGACGCACATCGAAAAATTCCTGAAAAACGGCCGCGACGTACTCGTGATCGCGTTTTCTTCAGGACTTTCGGGCACGGAAGGCAGCTTCCGCGTCGCGGCGAAAGAACTGATGGAAAAGTACCCCGGCAGAACGGTGACGGTGGTGGACTCCCTCTGCGCGTCTATGGGCGAAGGACTGTTTGTGGACTATGTAGTCAAGAAAGCGGACAGCGGCGCGACGCTTAAAGAGACGGCGGCGTATGCGGAAGAGCTGAAATTACATATCTGTCATTACTTTACGGTGGATAACCTCTTTCATTTAAAACGCGGCGGCCGGGTTTCTTCGGCGACCGCGATCGTCGGCACCGTGCTCAATATCAAACCGGTGCTGCACGTAGACGACGAGGGACACCTCATCGCGATCGGCAAGACGATGGGCAGAAAGAAGTCCATTCAGGCGCTCGTCGAGCACATGTCCAAACTGCAGACGATGGAAAAGGACGATCCGATCTTCATCAGCCACGGCGATTGTATCGACGACGTCAACTATCTGATCGGGCTCTTAAAGGCCAAATTCCCCGGCCATGAGATTAAGGTGAGCTATGTGGGCTCGGTCATCGGCACTCATTCGGGCGCGGGTACGCTCGCGTTGTTCTTCAAAGGCAAGCAAAGGTAAACATAGAAAATAGAAAACCGCCTTCCTGCATCAGAATGCCGGAAGGCGGTTTTTCTGAAAGAGTGGGCGGTTACTTTCTTTTCTTGTTGGTGAAGGCGAGAATCTTTTCGGTATTGCCGAAAATGACCATGTGATCGCCCTCCTCGAACAGATACTCGGCGTCTGGGGAGGTGACGATCTTGCGGCCTTTTTTGATGGTGAGAATGTTGATGCCGTATTTTCGGCGGGGATTGACCTCGACGATTTTTTTCTGATACCATTCGGTGGGTACGGCAATCTCGAAAATAGAGTATTCCGAATCGAGCTCGATATAGTCGAAAACGCGCGCGGAATTGAGCTTGACGGCGAGTTTTTCCGCGATGTCGCGGTCGGGATAAACGACCTCGTCCGCGCCGTTCCTGAGCAGGAATTTACGCTGGATCTCCGTCGTCGCTTTGGAAACGACGTATTTTGCGCCGAGGTCTTTGAGGATAGACGTGATTTCGAGCGAGGACTGGAAATCTTCGCCGATGGCGACGATGCAGACGTCGAAGGAGGGAATATCCATCGTCTTCAAGTTGTCGCCGTTCATGCAGTTGGCGATCAGCGCGTTGGTGTATTTGGGCGCGAGAGAATTGACGATATCTTCGTTTTTATCCACGATCATCACTTCGTCGCCCATATTCAAAAGTCTTTCTCCGAGCGTCTGCCCGAATTTTCCCAGTCCGATGAGTAATACGGATTTCATGATTTATCCTCCGAGGCGTTTTCATAGACGCCGCAAACGTTATTGATTTTATCCGATCAAAAGGGTATCGAGGGGTTTTTTCACTTCCGAAGAAGTACGGCTCTCGCCGAGCGCCAGCGCCAGCGTCAAAATGCCTACGCGGCCCGCGTACATGAGCAGCATAATGATACATTTAGAGGCGACGGAGAGCAGCGGCGTCAGGGAAAGGCTGAGTCCGACGGTGCCGAGCGCGGAGACCGTTTCAAAGAGTACCTGCTTGAAAGAGGCTAACGAATCGGGCTCGATGGCGCAGATGAGTAAGGTGGCGGTCATCACCAGGATCAGGCAGGAAACGAAGATCGCCAGCGCCTGATTGACGAGGGAATATTCCACCCGTTTTTTACCGATATTGATGTCGCGGCGGTTGCGGAATACCGCGATCATACCCATGAGAATGACCGCGAGGGTGCTGATTTTGATTCCGCCGGCCGTGGAACCGGAACTGCCGCCGATGAACATGAGCATGATCGTCAAAAGATAGCCGCTGTCGGAAAGAGCGGTGAGGTCGACGGTATTAAAACCGGCCGTCCTCGGCGTGGTGGCGTTGAAGAACGCGACCAGCCATTTCTCGCCGTAGGAGAACTCGCCGTAAGTGGGGTTGTTTCTTTCAAAAAACAGAAAGAGCAATGTCGAGATGACGAGCAGCAAAGTATTGACGAGCAAAATGACTTTCGTATATAATTGAAGTTTTTTGACGTTGCCTTTACTGTCTACGATGTCGCCCCAGACGCAGAAGCCGAGTCCGCCGATGATGATCAGAAAGGAAAGGGTGAGGGAAACGACAGGATCGGTAGCGTAATGGGTAAAAGACACAAAAACGCCGCCGTCGAAAGTCCCGCCCATCAGATCGAAGCCGGCGTTGCAGAACGCGGAAATCGCGTGCCAAATAGAGTAGTAAATGCCTTTGCCGACTCCGAAATCGGGGATAAAGCGAATGGACAAAAGCGCTGCGCCGAGGATTTCAAAGATGGCGGTACCGATAAAAATGCGTCTGATGAGACGGCGCACGCCGCTGAGTTTCCATTCCCCCGAAGATTGCATGAACGCTTTGCGTTCGTAAAGCCCCATGTTGCGTTTCAGCATACCGAAGAGTACGGAGACGAAAGTCATGAAGCCGAGTCCGCCGGTTTGAATGAGGACGATAATGACAATCTGGCCGAACAAGCTCCAATGAGTGTTCGTATCATAAGGGACGAGACCGGTCACGCAAGTCGCCGAAGTGGACGTGAAGAGGGCGTTGACGTAGGAAGTCGATTCTCCTCTTCTCGTAGCAAAGGGCAGCATCAAAAGAAGGCTGCCCAAGAGAATGACGATTAAATAGCCCAGCGACAGGAACTGCCAGACGGTCATTTTTGATTTTGTTTTCAATTTCATAACTAAGTTTCTCGGCTTTCAGCGCGATGAAAAAGCTAAGGCGCACAAATAAATTAGCTGTATTGTAGCACATTCCCATAGCTTTGTCAAACGTGTTTAAGCGAAAAAGAGAGAAAGCGAAAAAAATAAGCGCGGCTCTTTTGAAAAAATCATTGACAATTCAAGCGAAAGAAGATATAATAAACGAAGTATCTTATATGCGACCGATTGCGCCGGTCTTGAAAAGTAGGTGGTTTCGGCTTCGTCTTTTTCGGAAAGGCCTTGATTTTAGCGGGGTTGACGGGGTTTTTGTGCAGGGCGCGGGAAGGGCGGTTCGCAGTTTTCTCGCAGTTATCATTTTATCAATGGAAGGTTGGCCGAGCGGTCGAAGGCGCGCGTCTTGAAAACGTGAAACGTGTGAAAGCGTTCAGGGGTTCGAATCCCTTACCTTCCGCCAAAGTCCTGATTTTTCAGGGCTTTTTTTCTTTGCCGTTTTCGTCGCCCGTAAGAGCCGATTCGATCATTTCGGCGCTTTCGAGCTTACTGTTGCTGTCGATGTGGGAATAAATATTTGCGGTGGTACTCATATCCGAATGTCCCAGCCAATCCTGAATCATTTTCATGGGTACCTTTTTGGCGAGCAGCATGGACGCGCACGAGTGACGCAGGTCGTGAAAACGAATCTCTTTGAGTCCGTTCTGTTTGAGGATGACCTGGAAGTGCGAAGTGACGTATTTCGGTGTGAAAATATCTCCCAGAGCGTCCACGCAGATATAATCTTTATATTCTTTGTGGTAGCCGCCTCTGAAACTTTTTTTCATTTCTTCCTGGTGCGCTTTCTCGGCGAGCAGAATTTCGCGGATATACGGGATAAGCGGCAAGGTGCGATAAGAGGATTTCGTTTTCATTACGTCCAGCCCCACGATACTGCTGCCGTCCATTTTGTCCTCGACGATTTTATGGCGGATATAGATTTTGTTTTCCACCCAATCGATCGCCGACCATTTCAGGCCGAGCACCTCGCTTCGCCTTAAACCGTAGTAAACGGCAAGATTCACCACAGTTCTCATCGGATCGTTCTCGACGCATTCGAGGAGCTTTTTTAATTCCTCGGCGTTGTAGTAGTCGCCGATATACTGCTTGGATTTCGGTCTGTCCGCCTGATCGCAGGGATTGGACGGAATGATTCTCCGCTTGACGGCGTGTTTGAAGGCGAGGTGTAAAAGGGAATGATGTCGCTGCGCCGTTGCGCCCGACAAGCCGTCGCCCCGTAAATAGGCGTAAAAATCGTTGATTTCGTCGCCCGTGACTTCCTTTAAGGACAGGCCGAGCTCCTTAAAATAGCGGGTAATCCTGGCGTTTACCATCATTTTATAGCTGTTGTAGGTCGAGACGGAAAGATTGCATTTGTAGCTTTCCAGCCATTCGGAAACATACTCTTCCACGGGCTGGGCGGCGAGCCTGCGTTTTTCCCTTTCCGCGTGCGTAAGCGAATCTTGCAGATAGAAGTCGTTGCTGTTGTATTTTGCGAGAATCTCTATCACCCTCTGATTGGCTTCTGTTTTGTTTCCCCGCTTTACTTCGAGATTGAGGTTACACCATTTTTCTTTACGTTTTCCTTCGGCTGTGTATAAATTGACTACGGCGTACCATTTACCATTCTTTTGGGTCAATCGACCTGTGATGTTTTTCATGTATTCCTCCTTTGTTGTATTTTTTGTCTTGCGAATGTCCTGGTATCACCATCGGCAACGCAAGCATATCACACCTCTTGTCATAAGTCCAGCGATTAGGGGAGACGAAAGGGGACTAAATAGAATCATTTTTTGTATCCACGAGAAAACGTATCAAGCATATCTTGGGAACGATGACTTTCTTTCCGATTCTGACGGAAGCCAGTTCCCCGGATTTGATAAGAGCATAGGCCTTGTTTTTACCGATACGCAGTATTTTTGCAACCTCTGACACGGTAAGAACTTCGGGTTGCTCTTTCAGCATAGACAGATAGATTCTTTCGTTCATGGCAGTACCTCCAAAATTTATATAAAGAATTTATAAAGCATCTCTTACTTATACAAAGGAAAAAATCCCCCTGTTGAGCGCGTTAAAAAGATAAGTTTCATCAAAGTTTCGCATAAGGAAATAGTGTTATAAAAATACCCCTCACTTTCCATGCCGAAAAAATGGCCTATTGACTACACTAAAAACGAAAATTTCATCAAAATTTCACATAAGAGGGTAAAATTATAACAAGCCTCCCGCTTTTTTATAGAAAGCGGGAGGCTTGTCTATGTTAATTTGCTTTTTCGGAAAAGCAATCGGTCAATCGTCAGAGGTCTATTTTTTATTTTCAGACAAGAGCGGGAGGTATTCCTGCCAACGGTACTCGCGGATAGGCATGGGTTTTTCATTGTCGAAAAAGAGCATCGGCGCGGGGCGAATCGTGCCCCAGGAGTCCATAAATGAATAACGGATCAAATGACCTTCCGCAATAGTCGCTGTCTTGCTGAAATCAAAAGTGTCGGATTTCCTTGCGGGAGACATACGCGCGTCGTCCGTCGCGCCGGAGGTTATGCGAATTTCTTGTCGGGCCGTAAAACCGAGGTCAACAATTAAACTTTATAAATTTTTTTAATAAAAAAAATCCCTCCCGAACGATTGAAAACTGCAAATATTTTTTACATAAAACAGCATAAAAAAATCGAAAACCCCTTGACATTTTCGACGGGGGGGGGGGTATAATATGAATGTATAAAAATTATCTCTTATTTAGAAATTTAGAAGAACGCGAATACGGGGAAAGAGGAAGGCGAAGGAGGCGCGGCGCGATCCATGAATAAAAACAGAGCGGCGTATGCCGTAGTACTTATTTTGGCTGTTCTTACGGTGTCGGGGGTAATATTGGGTTTTTCTATACTTAAAGCGCATAAAAATACCGACGTGCAGGCGACGATAGAGATTGACGGCGATACGCGGGAAACTTTGGGGGTTTCTCTGACGGGTTTTTATCCGGGCCGCAAGCAGGAATATACGTTAAATCTCGTCTATAATGTGAAGGAAGAGTATGAAACGACGCTTATATTTGAAAAAACGGACGGCGGCAGTCTTGAAAATTACATAAAAACGGAAATAGAGGTTGCCGGCGAGCAGATTGACAGCGGTCTGTTGGAAACGTATCTCGGCGGGGAAACGGTTTCTTTTTCTCACCGTCCCGCTTCGTCCAAGCCCGTGAAAGTGGTGATACGTTATACCATGCCCTTGGACGTGGGGAACGAAGCGCAAAAAACTTCGGTCGATTTCAATATACTCTTTACGACGAAAAAAATCGGGGGATAAGGAGGCGGATTTTTGGAAGCTTCATCTAAAAAAAGCGGAATAAAGAAAATACTCTCCGTCGTCGTGCACATCGTCGTTTATTTGTTTTTTGCCCTCTGTATGCTTGCCCTTGTCCTCTCGGTCAGCGTAAAGAAAGACGCGGACGGCGCCGTCACTTTTTTCGGGCGGCAGATGCGCATCGTCGTTTCCCCTTCGATGGAAAAATGCGAAGATACGGACGTGAGCGGATTTGAGATAAAAGATATACCCGTAAAATCGTTGATGTTCATTCAAACGGTGCCCTCGGAGGACGAGAAAGCGGAAGAATGGTTTGGGGAATTAAAAACGGGGGACGTGCTGACTTTTAAATACGTCTATACCAGACAGGAAACGATCACTCACCGCATCACGGAAATTACGCAAAAGGAAACGGGCGGTTATCTCATAACTCTTGCAGGAGACAATAAAAGTTCGGAAACGGGCGCCTTACAACAGACGATCGACACTTCCTTAAAAGACAGTCCCAATTATGTCATCGGAAAGGTGACGGGGCAAAGCCGTTTTTTAGGCTTTTTGATTTCGGCGATCAAAAGTCCCGTCGGGATCGTGTGCATGATCATCATTCCCTGTGCGATTATCGCCGTCCTGGAAGTCATACGCATCGTAGGGGTGTTTTCCTCGGACAAAAAGAAAAAGCAAAAGGAAGAACAGGAGCGGAAAGACAACGAGCTTGAAGAACTTAAACGCCGATTGAAGGAGCTGGAAAACGGCGGCCGCGCCGCGGAAGTTTCGGCGCAGCCTTCGGCGGAAGCGCCCGTCCAACCGTCCGCCGAAACGTCGGTGGAAAAAGAGGAGGAAAAGTAAAGCGTGAAAACATTCATTATCGTATTTTTCATCATTTCTATCTGCTTTTGTCTTTTTGCGGTTGCGTTTGTGATAGGGGACGCCAAAAAAAGCGCAAGGAGAGAAAAGGCGCAACGGGGAGAGCAGAAATCCGCAAAAGCCGATACCATGTCCGGAACGACGCCTTCCTTTTCAAAGAGAGCCGAACAGTCCGCGGCGGAAAAAAATTGTCCGCCCGCGCAAAACATGGCCGCGACGTTCTTTTATACGATGCCTGAAAAACAGGGGGCGCAGCCTATGCCCGTGGGATATTTCGTCTACGGAAAGCCGGCGGAAACCGAGGCTCCGAAAATTTCGGACGCCTCACAGACAAACAGACAAAATTAAAGCGACGGATAACGCTTTAATTTTTGTACGATAAATACGATAAGGAGGTGAAAAAATGACAAAGAGAATGAGGGTTCTCATTCTGTCGATGGCGACGGTACTGCTGAGCGTAACGCTGATCGTAGGCGCTTCTTTCGCTCTGTTTTCCGATTCCGTCACGGTCAACAATCACTTGGCCGCAGGCTCGCTGAAGGTGGGGCTGTTCCGGGTTTCTTATTCCGAACGCGTGCTTGGCGACGGCGGACTGATGACGGATCACACCGATTCCGAAAAAGTTGATCTGACCGCCGACGAAAGCAAGCTGTTCAACGTCGAAAAAGCCGTGCCGACGAGTTATTATTCTGCGACGTTGGAAGTAAGCAACCTCGGCGACGTGGCGTTTGACTACGGCGTAAGGATTTTGTGGGATACCGACTCGGCTTCGGACGAAGAAAAACTGTTCGCAAGGCAGATCACGATTACGGTCCGCGACGCGGACGGAACGGCCGTGAAGGAGTTTGCGCTGGCGGATTGCGCGTCAAACGAAATGTCGCTGGGTTTTCTCGAAAGCGCGGCTACGCGGAAGTTTACCGTTCAGGCGGAATTTGAAGACCGCGAAGACAACGACGCGGTACAGCTGATCACCATCGATTTCGACTTGCAGCTCTACGCGACGCAGAAGGTTTGAGAAAAGGAATTATAAACGAAAATTCAACGAAAAGTAAAGGAAACTAAAATGAAAAAGAAAGTATTATTTTCGTCTCTGCTTTCTATCGGCTGCTGTCTCAGCCTGATCACGGGGGCGACGTTCGCGCTGTTCACGAGCGAATCGAAAGTCAATATCGCAGTGACGAGCGGAAAAGTGGAAGTGATAGCGACCGTCGATGAAACGAGCTTGAAAACCTATTCGGGCCAATGGAACGAAACGAACAACGCATATGACAGCGTCGAGCAAGCGGACGGAAGATTTGTCAACGGCGGCTCGGCGACGGTGAAAAACGCCGTCCTCACAATCGACAAAATGATGCCTATGGATAAGGCGAGCTTCGCAATCGAAATTTCAAATTCCAGCAATGTGGCGATTCAATATCGGATATCGGTCGCGGCGGAAAACGACACGGGACTTTTCAGCGGCCTCGATTTCAAAATCGCAAACAGCGAGGAAGGGCTGGAAACGGCGGTTCCGCTTGTCAGCTTGACCACCGCATGGACGGTGTGGGAGATTCCCGCGCAGGAAAACGAGATCAGAAAACAATATCTCTCCGTCGAGCTCCCCGAAGCTGCGGGAAATGTTTATCAGAATAAAGCCTGCAATATTATATTCACTGTGGAAGCGGTGCAGGGGAACGCCGTCGTCGAGGACAACGGGCAAACGGAATATAAAGTATCTAACGGGACGCAGCTTACCGCCGCGATTTCCGAAGCGCCGGACGGCGGGGTAATTACTTTACTCAACGATATTTCTTTGGCTGCAGCGGAAACAGCCGCGACAACGGCGCCCGTTTTCGTGGAAAACAAGGAGATAACGATAGACCTTAACGGCAGCGCGATACATAACGGCAGTACGCAGGCCAATGCCGTCATGGCAGGACTGTTTGTCGCGGGAAACGGCGGCCGTCTGCATCTGACGGGAAACGGAACCGTCGACGCCCGTAGCGTTGACGCTTCGGGCTGGGAAATCCCCGTTTGCGCCCAAGGCGACGGGAAGATAACGATCGACGGCGGCACGTTCATCGGCGGCGCGACAGCTTCCTGCCTCTACGTTCAAGATCAGGGTACGATCGAAATCAACGGCGGCTATTTCAAAGTGGACGGACCTTATAATGATTTCTATTACGTCCTTAACCTTCAAAATGCTTCTACGGGCAAAATCGTGGTCAACGGCGGCACGTTCGTCAATCAAAATCCCGCTAAGGGGGACGATTACCTCGGCGGAAATTTCGTATCCAAAGGCGTCGTCATCGGCCGCGCCGACCAAAATACGGACGTCGAATATACCGTATCGGCCGACAACGTTGCAAAGGCTTTGCGCGGTCTTAAAGATAACGACACGGTTACGCTCGCTTCCGACGCGGACGAGTACGCGAATAGTAATTATTTTACGATTACCAAAGGCGGGATTGTTTTCGATCTCAACGGCTATACGTTCCCCTGCGGTTTGCAGGTAGGCGCTTATCAGAAAGCGGCGGTTACCATCAAAGGCGGAACAATCAACGCGAAACAAATCACATCGGGTGACGGTACCAGCGAATCCCTTGCGGCGGAATATGGCGGAATCGTCGTAAAAGGCGGCAGCAAGGCGATTGTGGAAGACGTCGCCGTCAACGGCTCTCGGTACGACGTGGTCGTGCAGGGGGATCTCACCGTGAAAAGCATAACGATCCGAGGCGGCGTGTATGGCTTTGCGTGTTACGGCAAACTTGTCGTGGAAACAGCGGACGTTGTCGTAAGCGGCCACGCGATTTCTTCTGCGGCCGCGAGTAAAGAAGGAATGGACGTCACGATAAACGGCGGTTCGTATACCACTACGGGAACGGAATGGAGCGACTGCGCGATTTATTGGGCGGGACACGGCCAACTCACAGTCAACGGCGGCGAGTTTACCGCCGAAGGAGAGGGCGCGGGCATTTATGTGAAAAACGGCAACGTCAATCTCAAAGGCGGAACTTTCAGCGGCAAAGACGGCGCCAAAATCGCGGCGGAAGCGGGCGACACCACCTCCGTTTACTGCAAAATAACGGCGGGGACTTTCAACGGTTCGCGTTCCGCGGTTTATTACAAGACGACAGAAGGCGCGAAAGCGAGTTGTACGGCTTACGAGCTGATCATTGAAGGCGGCACGTTCACGGGCGGAGAAATGAAATTTAAGGACGGTATCGCCGCGGGCGCTCTTAACTTTGAACCGACCGTCACCATAGCGCAAAGTCTAAGGAGTTAAAATTATGAAGAAGAAAATATTATTGACCTCGATTCTTTCTCTCGGTTGTTGCCTGAGCCTGATCACGGGGGCGACATTTGCGCTGTTTACGAGCGAATCGAAAGTAAATATCGCCATCAACAGCGGAAAAGTGGAAATCGCGGCGGCGATCGACGAAGCAAGTATTGAAAAATCGCACGTGGAACCGAACGCGGAAAATAACGGTTACGACAAAGTAACGGGAAACTTTTACGGCGGCGTTGCCGAAGTAGTCGGAAATGCTTTGACACTGGATAAAATGGTGCCGGGAGACGAAATTTCTTTCAATATCCAGATCACCAATGCCAGCACCGTGGTTTCCAAATATCAGACGGTTGTCGGTGTGACGGAGGACGGCGGCTTGTTCGGCGGACTTGAAGTTACGGTCGATTCAAAGTCTTTCAACGGTATCACCGCCAAAAGCCTGTGGAAGGAAGCTCCCGCCGTCAGCGAAGCGACTCTTATCGATACCGTCGCCGTGACGATTTCCCTTCCTTTGGACGCGGGCGACGAATATCAAAACAAGTCAGCCTCGCTTTACGTGGCCGTCAACGCTGTGCAGGGCAATGCGCTTTGTACGGACGTGCAGGAGAAAACCGTGGAATTGTATACGGCGCAGGATATGGCGCTGTTTTCCGCTTCCGTAAACGCGGGAAACTCCTATCAGGGCTACACTGTGAAGCAGATGGAGAACATCGATCTTGCGAACAAAGCGTTTACGCCCATCGGCAAGGAAAGCGCGCCTTTTGTAGGTACGTTTGACGGAAACGGTTATACCCTTTCCAATTTGAAGATTGACGACAAGACGGGAACCGAATATACGGGACTTTTCGGAATAATCAAAAGTCCCGCTGCATTGACGGCAATTAAAGTGGAAAACGCCGACGTCAAGGGAAAATACAGCGTCGGAGTCATCGCGGGCGGTTATACGGGTACGATTTCCGATTGTCACGTTTCCGGCTCGATTAAGGTGGAAGGGAATTATAAAGTAGGCGGGATTGTCGGTTACGCCTATACGAAGGTAAACGACTGTTCGGTGAAAGGCGCCGCGGGCAGTTACGTGAAAGCCGTTTATGCGGGAAATGACTTCGAGGGCGACAATGTCGGCGGCGCAATCGGCTACGGCGCGGAAGGGCAGAAAACGTACACGGTTACCGTTTCGGGACTTACGGTGGAGGGCACCCGCAAGGTGGGCGGCGCCGTCGGCTATTTGGGCGGCGAGGTCGCGCTCGACGCGACGGTGTCCGAGTGTATCGTCAAAATCACGAACGAAGCAAAGGACGATTATACCGCCAATAATATCGGTAAACTTTATGTCGGCGGCATGGTCGGCGAGTACGCGGGGGATTGCGGAACCGTAGCGGGCAGCGTCAACAACACGACAATCGAGGCCGTTGTCAAAGATAACGCGGGGGAGATCGCCGGCGGAAATCGAAGCGGGATTGCTCTCGGCGAAAAGAATACGGCGACGGCCTCGGGCATTACCGTAAACTATTTGTTGAGCGATCTTGCCTTTAACGGCGCGGCGCTTACGGCGGTCACCGCTTACGACGCGGACGGATTGCTGCTTGTCAATAAACTTTCCGATAAAAAAATAATCAGCCACAAGGAAGCCGACGGCCCGGCTGTCATTACGATTGCCAACGACATCGATATGGCGGGGAAAGAATGGAAAGCCCTGTTTGCTCATTGGGTGAACGTGGAGGGCGGCGGCCATACGATCGCCAATCTTACTACGGTGGCGGACGATGCAGGCAGAAGCGGCTTTGCCGGCTACGCGGGAGCTTGCACAATCAGTGATCTCACGCTGAAAAACGTTACGGCGACGGGGTATCAGGTGGGCGCGTTTGTCGGTCAAGGCGAGGGTACGACAATTAGAAATTGCTCTTTGGAAGGCGCGAATACGGTTACCTGGGAAACGTTTTTCAGAAAGGACGGCACCGAAAAAACCAGCGGCGCGATCGGCGCGCTCATCGGTATCGCGCGCAACGACGTCTATGACATTACCCTTACCGCCGGCGCTACGTTGACCGTGGACGGCAGAAATTATAAAACGTCTCTGACGGGCGACGAAAGTCAACAACCTTACATCGGTTTTATTTTAAGCGGTACGCCCGAATGTACTTTCACGAACAATGGAACAATCGATTCTACGGTTGCCGTTTCCGGCGGTTTCAATAAGGTTATGCAAAATAAAACTTTTGTCGAATACAGTGTTACCGATATAAACGGTTTTAAGTATTTCCGCGACAGTGTCAACGGTGGGAGGGCGGATTATAAAGCCTTGACCATAGCATTGGCGGCGGACATCGACCTTATGAATGAGGAATGGACGCCGATCGGCAATTCGGCGTATAAGTTTTTGGGTGTCTTTGACGGGAGAGACAAGACGATCAGCAATCTTAAAATAACTAAGTCGAGTACGGACGGTATAGGATTGTTTGGCTTTACCTCAGAGGGAACCATTAAAAATTTTACCTTGCGCAACGCCGCCATAAAAGGAGACTTATATGTAGGCGCGATTGCGGGCAGTCCTTATACCACCGTGTTCAGCGAAATCCGTTTGACGGGTAATATAAAGGTGGAGGGGCGCAGTTATGTGGGCGGTATGCTGGGCTATCATTCTTACGGAAATTTGACCGGTTTGACGATAGAAGCCGAATCCGGCAGCTATGTGAAAGCGGAGTCGGAAGGGGCGCGTTCTTATGTCGGCGGCATTGTCGGACACCGCGGGGAAGGAGCCTCGATAGTCAAAGACGTTACCTCCAATATCGACGTGATCGGTTCCACCTGCGACGTCGGCGGAATTTCGGGGATCGCTCATTACAACAACGTGTTTGAAAACGTGACCTGTTCGGGGAACGTTACGCTGGTCGGTGCGGACGATGCGGGCGACGAGCTGGAAATCGGCGGTATTGCCGGTGTATGGCATAACCAAAACGATACTACCGTTACGTTTAGAAATTGTTCGTTTACGGGTACGCTGAAAAGCGCCAATAAAACGACGGGCGCGGTCACCGAATTTCCTAATAACGGTCTTGTAGGCAGACAGTATTTATCGAACGGAACAGGGAAACTTGTCATCGAGTAAAGTCATTAAGTAAGTTATAAAAATGCTTTGTCCGCTAAAAATAGCGGAGGAAGCGTGTCGGCGTAAAAGCGGAAGGCGTTTTGCTTTCCGCTTTTCGCGTTCTGCGTGGGAGAGGGAGTCCGGCAAGTACAAATCGCTTTGATTGTACCTGGAGAGAATCTCCATCAGCCTATGATTCGTTTCATTTTTTCCTCCCACCTTAATCAAGGACAGGCTTCCGTTCTTTACAAGGGCGTAGGCTTTGTTTTTGCCGATACGAAGAATTTTTGCGACTTCGCTTACGGACACCACTTCGGGCTGATCTTTCCGCATGGATAAATAGACTCTTGCATTCATGGCAGTACCTCCGAAATTTGATTTTTGAAAAACTTATATAAAATACTTCTCACTTATACAAAGGAAAAAATAGAGGGGCTATGCGCTATAAAATTACAATTTCTTTTTTTCGAAAAGTCCCTCTACTTTCTATGGCAAAAAATCGACCTGTTGAGCGGCCTAAAGATACAAATTTCATCAAAGTTTCACATAAACGGCAAAAATAAAGGAAATTATAAAGAAAAAAAGACCGAGCTGACGAACAGCTCGGTCTTAATTTTGTATAGAGTTTTTAATTGATGTCGGGGCGAATGGGTAGGTTAATTTCTATCGTCTGTACGTCCCAAAAGGTAATCGATAGATACGTTGAAATATTGAGATAACATATAAACAAGTTCCAAAGAAGGAATGTAGTTGTATCTTTTCCAAGAATTAAAGAGGCTTCTCGAAAATCCTAACATATCGGCAAGTTTACAGTAGGATATATTATTTTCTTCTGCAAGTTCGCAAAGTCGTTGCTGGAATGTTTTAGATTCATCTATTTTAATGTAGTAGTCCTTATCGTTAAGTCCAATTAAATAATCCATAGAAACAGAAAAGTAATCGGCAATTTTAATAAGGGATTTTGTGCTGGGGAGCAAACCTACGTTTGTTGCCCGGATGAAAATATCTTTGCTTATGCCTATTAAATTAGGTAATTCGGATTTGTTACAGTCTGAATCGGCTATTAATTCTATGAGTCTTTTCTGAAATACGGAAGAGAGCTTAAAGTCATTATCTAAAAGTTGATTCATAAGGATACCTGTTTCTTTTTATTGTCATAAGTCTTAGTACCGGTTCGAGCAAGCAGATAATCGATGGACACGGAAAAATATTTAGAAAGCTGAAATAAAATTCAAGCGAGTCAATTTGCTAATTTCTATCGTCTGTACGTCCCAAAAGGTAATCCGGGGAAACTCTAAAATATTCGGCAAGTGCTTTCAGATAATCGAGGGAAGGAATAGTGCCTATGCGTTCCCACTCATAGAAAAAATTTTTAGTAAAAGGCATGTTATGTGCGATTTGAGAATATTTTGTTTTATTTTCTTCCACTAATTCCTTTAATCGCTCTTGAAAAGTCTTGGGGGATTCTGATTTATAAAAATAAGGATCGTCGCTTTCGGCTAACAAATATAATAAAGAAACATTAAAGAAATCCGCTAATTTTATTAAAGTCCTTACAGTCGGTATAATACCATAGATGGTGGTCCGCGCCATAACTTCTTTGCTGATTCCCGCTAAGGCGGCAAATTCATTCTTAGTACATTCCTGGTCGTCTAAGAGTTCGAGCAAACGTTTTTGAAATTCGGGAGATATACGTTTTTCAGTATCACGGGGTATCTTGGCCATGCTGTTCCTCATTGTTTTCGTTATTCGTTTTTTTGTCGGTTCTCCCTACTAAATAATCGAGAGTAACTTTAAAATATCCTGCTATATCGACTAAATAGTCTACTGACGGAAATGTTTTTTCCTTTTGCCATTCGTAAAAATAAGTCCTTGGAAACCTCATTTTTTGAGCTATCTTTCCATAATTAACTTGATGCTCCTTTGCTAATTCTTCCAACCTTAAATGAAAAGTGGTAGGAGTTTTAGCGAGCTCTATATTTGGATTTTCACTTCTACATATAAGGTAATCCAAAGAAATTTTTAAAGAGTTGGCAATAGTTATTAAAATGGGTACGGTGGGGATAATTCCGTCAAGGGTGGCACGAGTTATAATGGGTTCGCTTACGCCTACTCTCAAAGCGAATTCTTTTTTTGTGCACCCTTGTTTATAAATAAGGTGCATGATTCTTTTTTTAAAGGCTGGGGAGGATCTAAATAACGCATTTTCAGGTGTTTTTGACATAATAAAATATTGTTTCTCCTTTTTCGACAAAAAAAGTATGATAGATAAATAGCGTTTCCTATCTTAATATGATATAATAAAGTCATTCTCAAAAAGACAGATAATCAGACCTATATAATTCTAAAACATTTTTTTACGCTTTTGGATAGGTAACGTTTGGTTTTGTTTTTGTCGATAAGTTAGCTGTTTACAAGACGATTAAAAAGGAAAGGGCGAAAGAAAAATGAATATAAGATATAAAGCGAATCCGATCCGCGCTCCTGATTCCTGGAGTGTTATTATATAGGGATTCTGTATCCAAAACAATTATCAGCAGAGTATCTGCAAGAAACAATCAAACAAAAATAGAAACAGGAGAATGAAAGATCATGACATTTGAATTAGAAGAAGACAAAGCAAAATATTTATTCAGAATGGTGGCGTTAGGGAACTACTTTACGGAACGGTATTGCGAAGATGAAAAGGAAATCGAGACATATAAGTGGGTGGCGCGTCAGATCATGATGGAGCCGTTTAAGGACGTGATCAGCCCTGCGTTGCTTGAAGCGCAAGGTGAGTTTTCCATAGAAGAGTATCTCGAGGAAATGAGGGGGCTTATAGATAAACACGAAGAAGAAATACTGCCGATCAATCTGGCACATAAGCTGGCGGAGTATAATTACCCGGTGGAAGATTGCACGCGGGACGTGGAGGACTATACAAGGAATTGCATAGCGGAAGATCTCTATTTGAAAACTTTACAGGAAAAAGGAATCGCCGCGGTACATATTGACGTGCCGGATTTTGAAGATCGAGTAGAGAAAGAACTTGCCGAGTATGCGGTTATTCAGAAGAAGCTTGCTGCCATGCAGACGGAAGCGGAGACGATATATTTTACGGCGATAGCGAACCGGATCAAGGAGCTGCTGGAAGCGAATCATCTGACGGCGGAAGAGCTGTGTGAGAAAAGCGGAGTGGACTCTGCCGTGGTTAGAGGGATTTTGACGGGAGAAATGAAAGAGCTTGACGCGCAGATCCTCAATTCTTTCTGCAAGGTCTTTAAGATTTCACTTCGGCAGTTTTATCAAAAGGAAAGTTTTGAGGAGATATATGAGACGCCGTTTTTCAAAGAGGCAAAAATACATAACTAACTAAAAAAATCCCCCTAAAAGATTTTTCCTTTTAGGGGGATAATTTTTGTGGAAATATTGCTATTTCCATGACATCACCGGAGATTTGAAGATGGTGCGATCCTGTTCGGTGTTGCGTCCTATTTTTATATGACCCCAATACAATCCCGCTAGTTACCCGTACTACAGGGCAATATTTCTTTTTAGGACCCCTTTGGTGACTTTATAACCTTACCTGCGACCCCTTTTATTTTTATGGAAAAAATGGGCTGAATCCCTTATGCGGTCGGCATTGCCGGACGCTGTCAATCGCGCAAGGGGGCATTGCGACCCCTGCACTTATTCCTGCAAGAAAATCGGTCAGCCGAAAAAGTCGGTTTTTCACAGCATAGCAGGCCCCGAAATTGCCTGATTTCGCCTTTTTCGTTCTCCGTCGAGGATTTCCCTGTCTCAGGGGGAATCGTCTCTTAAAGGTAAAATTATTGGGCTTCTTCATTGTTTTTGGCTTGTCTTTTAACGAATAAATAAATTGCTCAGTGGAAGTTCTGTTCCTCAGCTTCGTTGAAAAGAATAATGGAAAGAGCGATACTTTATAAAGTGAATAATTAACTCTCGACTAATCTCAAAAGAAAAAATCGTTCACGTAGTCCTCCTTGGAAAAATTTAATAGAAAGAACTATCGAAAAAATAGTTTTAGTGTCGAAACGAATCGAATTTAAACTAAAAAATTATAAAATTTTGTGAATATTTTTCTCGAAAAATGTTTGAAAATTGAATAATCTTGCGCTTTTATTCAACTTGTGCACTCTTGACCTATGAGAGTGAATTAATTGACAAGGTAAAAGTCTTGTGATATAATATCTATCGGTAGATTTTATAAGTTTATTCTGTCGTTTTATAAATAAACAATCATTAGGGTACCCTAATATTGCGTAACGATATTCGGTTCAGATAACATAGAGAGAAATAGAGCGTAGAGAAAACGAAAAGCCAATGGACGGCAGCTTTCTCGCAGAGTGCGTAAGGAGAAATTATTCTAATGAAAAAGAGAAGCGTTTCATTTAGTCCGCCGGATATAACGGAACTGGAAATACAAGAAGTTGCAGAGGCGCTTAGGTCGGGGTGGATTACTACCGGTCCCAGAACAAAAGAATTGGAAAGAAGAATCGCCGATTGGGTAGGCACGAATAAATGTGTTTGCTTAAATAGTCAAACGGCGTGTGCGGAAATGGCTTTGCGTATTCTTGGAATTGGTTCCGGCGACGAAGTAATTACGTGCGCCTATACGTATACGGCTTCGGCTTCCGTTATCGAACACGTTGGAGCGAAAATTGTTTTGGTCGATTGCCAAAAGGACAGTTATCTGATTGATTATGACGCTGTGGAAAAGGCGATTACCGATAAAACCAAGGCGATTATTCCCGTTGACCTTGGCGGTATCCCCTGCGATTACGAAAGATTATTGGAAATCGTTGAAAGAAAGAAAAACCTGTTTAATCCGTCGAATTATATTCAAAAGGCGATCGGCAGAATTGCGATTTGTGCGGATACGGCTCATGCGTTCGGTTCGGTATGGCATGGAAAAATGGTGGGTTCTATAGCGGATTTTAGTTCTTTTAGTTTTCATGCGGTCAAAAATTTTACTACGGCTGAAGGCGGCGCTTTAACTTGGAAATCCATTCCTGGAATTTCAGACGAGGATATTTATCACCGATTGCAGCTTTTATCTTTACACGGTCAGTCGAAAGACGCTCTTGCCAAGACACAGATCGGGGCTTGGGAATATGATATCGTCGGCACTTGGTATAAATGTAATATGACGGATATTACAGCGGCAATCGGGTTAAAACAATTGGAGCGGTATCCCGATTTATTAAATGAACGTAGAGCTACTAATGAAGCTTACGATAAAGCTTTTAAGCCTCTTGGTATAGAAGTAATGCCTCATTATACGAATGCATATATTTCCACCGGTCATTTGTATTTAACAAGAATTCCTGGTATTTCCGACGCGCAGCGACGTGAAATTATTATTCAGATGGCGGAGGCGGGTATTGCCTGCAATGTTCACTACAAGCCTTTACCTCTGCACACGGCTTATAAAAATTTAGGTTTTGATATCAAGGATTATCCAAACGCGTTATCTCGTTATGAAAACGAAATTACACTTCCTAACCATACGTTGTTGGAAAAAGAAGATATCGAATACGTAATTGAAAAGTTTACTGAAATTATAAAAAAATATATTTGATGAGAAGAAGGTTATGAAAAAATGGGAACAACTGCCTGCCGATATGCAGACAGAGGAAGTAAAACCGTATTATGAGATTTTACGACATAAAAGGTGCTCTCTATTTTTCAAAAGAGTATTTGATATATTTATCAGCGCTCTTATGCTGATTATCTTGTCGCCGTTGTTTCTTATTTTGGCTGTCGCAATAAAAATTGATTCGAGAGGACCGGTATTTTATAGACAAGAAAGAGTAACAAGGTACGGAAAAAAGTTCCGGATTTTTAAGTTTAGAACAATGGTTCAAGATGCCGATAAAATAGGAACGCAGGTGACAATTAGCAATGACGAGCGTATTACGAAAGTTGGTAAGTTTATTAGAAAATGCCGACTTGATGAAGTTGCGCAGTTGATAGACGTTTTTAGAGGAAAGATGACATTTATCGGGGTCCGCCCTGAAGTCACCAAGTACGTAGAAAAATATACGCCTGAAATGAAAGCCACGTTACTTCTTCCCGCAGGTGTAACAAATTTAACTTCTATCTACTATAAAGACGAGGATAAATTATTAGAGTCGGCGGAGAATGCAGATGAAGTTTATCTTGAAGAAATTTTGCCGCAGAAGATGAAATGGAATCTAAAAGGGATAAAGGATTTTAGCTTTTGGAATGATATCAAACTTATGTTCATGACGCTTTTTGCTGTGATGGGGAAAGAGTACAAGGGCAATTACAATATACAATCAGTTCAAGGAATAGAAAATTTGAATGAAGAAAAAGAAGATAAAAACGGAGAAAACTAATGAATATGTCAACTATTGTTTCCGTTGTTATGCCGGTTTATAACGAGGAAAAGTATATAGATAAGTGTATACAATCTCTTTTGTTGCAAGACTATTCTAGGGAAAATATGGAATGGATATTTGTCGACGGGAATTCAAAAGATAGAACTGTAGAAATATTAAAAGATTATTCTGAAAAGTTTCCTAATCTAATTCGTATATATAGTAATCCGAATAAAATCGTTCCTTATGCAATGAATATCGGTATTGCGGAAGCTAAAGGCAAATATATTGTACGGCTGGATGCCCATGCTGATTATGCAATAGACTATATTTCTAAGTGCGTCTATTATTTAGATAATACGGACGCTGAAAATGTCGGCGGAGTTGCAGAAACTAAGTCTCATGGAATAATAGGCAATGCTATCGCGAAAATGTTATCTTCCAAATTTGGAGTAGGAAACTCTCAATTTAGGACAAACGGAAAAAGCGGCTACGTAGATACGGTTCCCTTTGGCGCGTTTAAACGTGAGGTTTTTTCTAAATACGGCGGGTATGATGAAAGACTTGTAAGGAATCAGGATAACGAGATGAATTATCGTATCCGAAAAAATGGCGGAAAAATATATCTTGCGAAAGATATCCATTTATCGTATTACTGCAGGGACACTATTCAAAGTATCTGTCAAATGGCTAGAAAAAATGGAGAGTGGAATATAATTACAATGAAATTATGTCCTGGCTCTATGGGGCTTAGACACTTTATTCCGTTGAGTTTTGTTGTGTCGATTATGATGTTATTTCTCCTAGGGTTTTTATGGTGGCCGTGTTGGGGTTTGTTAGGACTGGAATGTTTATTATACCTGGGTTTAGATATCCTATTTTCAGCGAGACAATGTAATGGGATAAAAGAATTCTTTCTTTTATTGATACTTTTTCCTTTATTTCATGTGAATTATGGGATCGGTTCGTTGAAAGGAGTATTTTTATTATTTTCTAAAAAATATAGAAAAAATGATTATTCACCGAAAAAGATTTAAGGAGAAAATCTTATGTCGCTTTATGAAAAACTTATAAATAAAGAAGAAAACTTATCAGTGGTAGGTCTCGGTTATGTAGGTATGCCGATTGCGGTTGCTTTTGCAAAAGAAGGAGTTAATGTGATAGGCTTTGATTTGAACAAAGCAAAAATTGACTTATATAAATCCGGAGTAGACCCTACGCATGAAGTTGGCGATGAGGTTATAAAAAATACGGTAGTGCAATTTACTTGCGACGAAACGGATTTAAAAAAAGCGAAATTTCATATTATTGCCGTTCCTACTCCCGTGAATGCCGATCATACGCCGGATTTGACTCCAGTGATCGGTGCAAGTGAGATTATAGGCAGAAATCTTACAAAGGGTTCTATCGTTGTCTTCGAATCCACCGTCTACCCTGGGGTTACGGAAGACGTTTGTCTTCCTATTCTCGAACATGAATCGAAATTGAAATGTGGTGTGGATTTTAAATTAGGATATAGCCCCGAACGTATAAATCCAGGAGATAGAATACATCGTCTTGAAAATATCAGAAAAATAGTTTCGGGCTGTGATGCAGAATCTCTTAAAGAGATTAAATCTGTTTACGATATTGTAATTAAAGTTGGTACGTATCCTGTCTCTAATATTAAAACGGCTGAAGCGGTAAAGGTTGTGGAAAATAGTCAGCGGGACATTAATATTGCTTTTATGAACGAGCTTGCTATGGTTTTTGATCGGATGGGCATAGATACGAACGAAGTCGTGGACGGCATGAATACTAAATGGAATGCATTGGGATTTAGACCTGGTCTTGTCGGCGGCCATTGTATCGGGGTGGACCCGTATTACTTTACCTATGAGGCGGAAAAACTGGGATATCATAGCCAAATTATATTAAATGGTCGTATTGTCAATGACAGTATGGGTGCTTACGTGGCAGATGCGGCTGTTAAAAAAATGATACAGGCAGGTAAAGCTCCCGCTCAAAGCAAAGTAGTTATACTTGGCTTGACATTTAAAGAAAATTGCCCCGATACAAGAAACAGTAAAGTCGCCGATATTTATAATCGATTGACTGAATTTGGGATTTCTCCCATAGTTGTTGACTCATGGGCAAGCAAACGCGATGCTCTTCATGAATATGGAATTGAACTTAAGTCTATGAGCGAAGCCTCCGATGCTGATTGTATTATTTTCGCCGTAGCTCATAATGAATTTAGAAACATGAGCCTGACCGAAATCCAAAAATTATATAAAAATATACCAAATAGAGAAAAAGTACTTATCGACGTAAAAGGAATATTCAAAATTGCGGACCTCGAAAAGAGCAGTATAAATTATTGGAGATTATAATGCGAAGAGTTGGGATTATCGGGCACTATGGAGGAGAAGAAGTATTTCTAGATGGACAAACAGTAAAAACAAAGATAATAACAACAGAGCTGAAACGCCAATTGGGAGAAGAAGAAGTTTTAACGATAGATACCTACGGGGGAAAGAAAGCTCTTATTAAATGCGCGTTTGGCAGCATGGGACTTTTAAAAAAATGTAAAAACGTAATAATGCTACCTGCTCATAACGGGATTAGATTCTTTACACCGGTGCTTCTGTTTTGGAATCGTTTTTTTCAAAGGAAACTTCATTATATCGTTATTGGAGGGTGGCTTCCCGAATTTTTAACAAAAAAATTGCGCCTTTCCAACCAGTTGAAAAAATTTGATTACATCTACGTAGAAACGAACGCTATGAAAAAAGCCCTCGACGCGATAGGATTTGTTAATGTTATCATTATGCCGAATTGTAAAGATCTGAAAATATTGAACCCCGAAGAATTGATATATCCCGATGCGGAACCTTATAAACTTTGTACGTTTTCTCGCGTCATGAAAGAAAAAGGAATAGAAGAAGCGGTAAACGCCGTTCGTGTTATTAATCAAGAAAAAGGACGAACAGTTTTTGAACTGGATATATACGGACAAGTAGAAGTCAAACAAAAGGAATGGTTTGATAATTTACAAAAATCTTTTCCGGAGTACATCAGATATAAGGGAGTAATTCCTTACGAGCAAAGTACAGAAACTCTTAAAGAATATTTTGCATTGCTGTTTCCAACAAAATTTTATACAGAAGGTATTCCGGGAACCGTTATAGATGCTTACGCCGCGGGAATTCCAGTGATCGGTACAAAATGGGAAAACTTCGACGATATTATCGTTTCAAAGATTACAGGAATAGAAGTTAGATTTAACGATTATGAGGATCTTTTGCAAGTTTTGAGAAAGGCTTCCGAAAAGCCTACGGAGTTTATTGATATGAAATCAGCATGTCTTAAAAAAGCCGTAGACTTTTCTGCTCACACGGTAGTTGGAACACTGATCGGGGGGGGGGTACTATAAACCTTTAAAAGTATGTACCTTTTCTCGTGTTATGAAAGAAAAAGGAATCGAAGACGCAGTCCAAGCTGTAAAAAAGATTAATGAGCTTATTGGTCGAACGGTATATCAGTTAGATATATATGGACAAGTGGACCCCAATCAGACGGAGTGGTTCGAAAATCTAAAAAAAGCTTTTCCTTCTTATGTCAAATATATAGGAATTATTCCTTACGATCAAAGCGTAGAGACGTTAAAGAATTATTATGTGCTTCTGTTTCCCACATATTATGAAGGCGAGGGATTTGCCGGAACATTAATCGACGCTATGGCAGCAGGAGTGCCCGTTATTGCAAGCGATTGGAAATATAACGGAGAAATTATTCAAAATGGAATAACTGGTTGGATATTTCCCGCTAAAAATATTGAGACGTTATCAAAAATATTGTTAGATATTTCCAACCAACAAGAATTTATAGATGGAATGAAGCGGCACTGCTTGCAACATGCATATAAGTATTCGCCGAAAAATGCTATAAAGTGTTTGTTTGAAAAATTATAAAGGAGTTCTCTAAAGCTATGTGGGCAAAGAGAAAGGAGCTTTCTATATATGGTTCGATAGATGAAGATTAAAACTTTCATTTTGAGAAGTTACAAAGCTAGTTTCCAACGTATATAAAGTAAGGTGGAATTATAGCACCGAAAAAAAAGTATTACTGTGCTGAAAGAATAGCGGGAACCATTATTGACGTAAATGTCGCGAGCGTGCCTGTGAGCATGAGCAAATGGAAAAACTATGAAGATATTTTTATTAAAAATGTCACAAGATAGGGTTTCTGATTAGGTGATTATGATTGTCTTAGGTAAAAAATCGGAAAGGCTAAAGACTATCTTTAAACTTCTAATGAGATAGAAAAAAATTGTGCCGAAATGGCACGAAATTTTTCAGGAGATAAAATAATCGTGAGGAATATTTAAAATTAATCATGGGACTCAGTTTTTATAATATAAAAAAATGGTTCAAAATGCTTTCAGGTAAAAGTATCTTGCATGTGAATCAGGATTTTGGTAAATGTTTTATTCCAGGAGAAATAAAAGGATATTTCAATAATCTAACAGAAAAGGTTACAAAGCAACCTGAATTAATTGATAGAGGTGAATTGCCTCTTACTACTGATGAGAAAGCGGGAATTGTTGTATTTCCTATTGCTATTTTTCAATATGGTTTAGGTGCATACGACTTATTCCTTTTAACACATGAGGAACGATATTTGACACAATTTAAAAAATGTGTAGATTGGGCAATTAATAATCAAAACTGTTTGGGCGCTTGGAACAATTTTGGATTTATTTATCCAGAAGCACCATATAGTTCCATGTGCCAAGGTGAAGGAGCCTCATTATTAATTAGAGCATATAAACAATATGGTGATAGTATTTACCTAGATGCAACAAAAAAAGCCATTAATTTTATGCTTATACCGAAAGAAAATGGTGGAACGGCAGAATACATTAAAGACGACGTCATTTTATATGAATTTACTAATAAGCCTTACGTACTTAATGGTTGGATTTTTTCGATTTTTGGTATCTATGACTTAAGTATTGAGGATATTTCCTATAAAAAAATTTTAAATCAATCATTAGATTCATTGGAAAGAAAAATTAGTTCATTTGATAATGGATATTGGTCAATGTATGATAACGGAAAAAAAATTACTAGTCCTTTTTATCATAATCTCCATATAGCGCAATTAGAAGCCGTACTTATGATTTATCCAGGCGAGAATATATCCCTGTGTTATAATAACTTTAAACAGTATTCTTTAAAATTTTGGAATAGAAAAAAAGCTTTTATAAAAAAATCGATGCAAAAGATTTTTGAAAAGGATTAAAAAGTGAAAAAATTATTATGTATATTGGGAGGGATGAACATTGGTGGAGCAGAAACTTTTCTCATGAAAATTTATCGAAAATTGGATAAAACTCAATATCAAATGGATTTTGCAGTGGGAATAGAAAACGCTGGTGCATATGATGATGAGATACTTTCTATGGGAGGAAAAATTTTTCATATTTCGCCTAAAAGTTCAGGACTTCTAAAAAATTTTAATAGTATAAAGCAATTAGTTAAGAAGAAACAATATAAGTATGTATTAAGAGTCTCACAAAATTCCATGTCGGCATTAGAGCTTTTAGCTGCAAAATTTGGTGGAGCAAAGATAACAGCATTTAGATCAAGTAATTCTGATAGTGTAAGCGGAAATAAGAAAGAAAAAATGGTGCATAGTATTTCTAAATTTATGCCTCACCTTTTTGCAAATGTAAAAATAGCTCCGTCGACAGAGGCCGCCGAATTTATGTTTGGAAAGGATTGTGTAAAAAAGGGAAAAGCAAAGATATTGCATAATGGAATAGATTTAACTTATTATAAATATGATGAACAAGCAAGAGCAGAGATTCGTAAGGAATTTCATATAGAAAATAAATTTTTGGTGGGGCATATTGGAAGATTCAATCAACAAAAAAATCATAATTTTTTGATTGATATTTTTAATGAGATTGAAAAAATAAGAAATGATAGTATTTTATTACTGGTGGGAAAAGGTGAGCTTGAAAGCCAAATTCGAAAAAAAATTTCTGAATTTGGTTTAACTGAAAAAGTTATTTTTACAGGTATTCGTTCGGATATTCCTGCCTTATTATCCGCTATGGACGTTTTTGTTTTTCCCTCCCTTTATGAAGGAATGCCGAATACAGTTGTTGAAGCGCAAGCGACGGGATTACCTTGTGTAATATCTGATAAAATAACGCGGGAAGCACAACTAACGGAGCTTATACATTATAAGAGTCTAAAAGCTTCATGTGAAGATTGGGCAAGAACTACTTTGAGTTTTAAAGATAGAGATAGAACACCTTACCCTCAAATAGTGAAAGATAAAGGTTATGATATAAATGATACCGCGAAGTTGTTCACGGATTTAATTTTTGAAAGGGAATAAGAATGAATACCATTAAGAGCAAAGCAACATTAACAGAAAAAATTATATGGATATTAACTGTATGTCTTTTTGCTTCCTTTTATATATTTGATACAAAAAGTTGGGTTAGTTATTTGTTGTTTGTAATAACTATAGTTATTTTTTTTCTATCAGTTATACAAAATAATTTTCGGATAGCGTTTAAAATAGAACCATTTCATTTATTGATTTTGGGATTTTCATTTTTTTGTTTGTTATCGTCTATATGGGCGAAGAATAAAGGTGCGGCTGTTGAAAAAGGCATAACAATTTTCGAATTGTTAGTCTGTATTTCTCTTATATATACTCATTATCAAAAATTTGGAACAGCACAACGACTAATTCAAGCAGTTATGTGGGCGGGATTTGTCGTAACATTATATGCGTTCGCTTTTTATGGATTTGATATTATTAAAAATACTATCAGTCAATCGCAAAGGTTAGATAATTCATTTGCGAATATAAATTCTATTGCAATGCTATCCGCATTGGCTTGCATAATTACAGTTTATCAGCTATTATATAAGAAAAATTTGTGGACAATCATTTTTCTTCTTCCCGCAGCAATTTTAATAGCCACTTCTGGAAGCAGAAAAGCATTAGTCCTATTAATTGCAGGAATATTTCTTGTTTTCTATTCTAGATATGCTACAAAAAGTATTGTTAAAAACTTGGTGAAGATATTTATAATTTTGATATTAGCATATCTGATTATACGCTTACTGGCTAATATACCTATATTTTCTGGAATTAATCAACGAATGGAAGGCTTAATCAATTTGTTGACAGGAAAAGGTGAAATAGATTCATCTGCGCTAAAAAGAGAACATTACAAACAGGCGGGGATTGAACAGTTCTTGAAAACACCAATTTTAGGTATTGGAATAGGTAACTCCGGACAGTTAACAATCCAGTTTGGTATGGACACATATTTGCATAATAATTATATAGAGTTGCTTGCGTGTGGAGGAATAGTCGGGACTCTGTGTTATTATAGTATATATATATATATTGTATTTAAATTATTTCAATATAGAAAAGGAAAAAACGATACTACCTCTATTTGTCTTATATTGATTATCTTACAATTAATTATGGATTATGGAGCCGTATCATATTATTCTAAAAGCACATATTTCTATTTTTTAATTTTTTTCATACAAATACGAGAGCAAAAGAAAAATTGTGAGGGGTTAAAAAGTGAAGTTAAAGAAAATTATTGCTGCAGGGAAAAAATATATAACTCGATCTGACTATCGTTTCCTTTTCTGGGCGGGACGAGGAGGGTATCATCAATTATCGGATGAAGAATATTTGAAAAGATTTTATCAAGCTACGATGGGTATGCCTCTTAACCTTGATAACCCTAAAACATTTAATGAAAAGCTTCAATGGTTGAAACTTTATGACCGACGTCCTGAATATACAATGATGGTAGATAAATATCTTGTCAGAGAGCATATTGCAAATAAATTGGGAAAAGAATATTTGATTCCATTACTTGGAGTTTGGGATACTCCCGAGGATATAGATTTTGATATGTTACCTAATCAATTCGTCCTTAAATGTAATCACAATTCGGGACTAGGAATGTGTATTTGTAACAATAAAACAAAATTAAATATCAATAAAGTGAAAAAGGAATTGTATAAAGGATTAAAACAGAATTACTATTTAACGGGCAGAGAATGGCCGTATAAAAATGTCCCACGTAAAATTATTGCTGAAAAATACATGCGAGAGTTTAATACAAAAGAAAAAGATTTAAAGGATTACAAATTAATGTGCTTTAATGGAGAAGTAAAATGTAGTTTTGTTTGCTCTGATCGGTTTTCGAGTCAAGGACTTCATGTGACTTTTTTTGATAGAGAGTGGAATATTATGCCTTTTGAACGGCATTATCCACATATTGAAGAAGGCTTACCTAAACCGATCAATTATGAAAAAATGATTGAGTTGGCTGAAATTCTATCTAAGGATATTCCCTTTGTAAGAGTGGATTTTTACGAAATAAATAGAAAAATCTATTTTGGAGAATTGACTTTTTTCCCGGGATCTGGAATGGAAAAATTTGAGCCTGAAGCGTGGGATTATAAATTGGGTGAATGGCTTGTTTTACCCAATTAAAAGCTTTCTATATAATGAGGGAAAAAATTTTAAAAGGAGTAAAATAAGCTTTCCGATAATAAAATAATTAAAACAAAAAAGCAATTAAAAGAATGGATAACATATGAATCCGTAAAATATCACGGGGCGCCGGAATTTTTTTACAAATTAGCGAAAACTCAATTTTGAGAAGGCACCAACTACTTCTTCGCAAAACAGAATATTACGTCAATTAGCATCATAAAATTGGGATCACGATTTATAGAGTTAAATTTGATAAAATACAAAATAAATATGTGCTTCATATTCCCATTAATGTTGAGGAAAAGAATTAAAAATAATGCACATTGACCTTATTTTGATGAACAGTAAAGTTCAAGCAGGAGAAGATTGTTCATTTAGTATAAATACGGCATTAGTCCCAAGAAACACAAATGATAGTGCGCCTATCTTAAGGAAGGGCGTTGTTATAGGAGGAGCAGTGGTTTTAGGCGGCATATGTATTGCTAATAATATAGCCATAGATGCAAATGCAGGAGTCAATAAGGATGTTTTAGAGGGAAATATTACTATTGAGGTGTTCCGGCATATAAATTTAGTAATAACGGAGAAATGAATGGAATAGAAGAGATGAAATGGAACTATCTGAGTTCTTGTGCAGGCAAGTCAACTAGGAACTTATTTCTTAGAATTATTAATAAACTAACTGATTATCAGTTTGCAAAATGGTTCTTAAAAAAGGAAATATGATAAAAAATATGAAATGTTATATAAAACTATGTCGAAGGTGAAGCTTATGGAGAATTAGTGTTATATGGACTGAAGGAATGGAATTATAAAAATGACAAGAAATAGAAAATTATATCTAAATATTTTAACTGCATTGATTAGTCAGTTAGTAGTACTTGTTTGTGGCTTTATCCTTCCAAGATATATTCTAGGCGCTTTTGGTTCTGAAGTAAACGGACTTGTCGCATCAATTACCCGATTTTTAAGTGTGATTTCTTTTTTGGAATTAGGTGTTGGGCCTGTGGTACAATCAAACTTATATAAGCCGTTAGCAGAAAATAATCAAGAACAAATAAGTCAAATTCTTGTTTCAACAAGAAAGTTTTATAGAAGAATAGCATATTTATTTTTGGCTTATATAGGTATTCTATTTTTTGTTTATCCGCTATTTAATTCAGAATTTGATTACTGGTTTACAGCTTCTTTATTATTGATCATATCAATTAGTTCTTTTATTCAATACTATTTTGGATTGACGTATCAGGTTTTGTTGACTGCGGATCAAAAAGTCTATTTAGGACAAGTAAGTCAGATCGTTACCGTAGTATTAAATACTGTAATATGTATTGTACTGATAAAATTAGGTTATTCTATTCATATAGTAAAGCTGTTTTCTGCCATTATTTATGTTATAAGACCGTTTTTTTTCGCTCTGTACGTCAAAAAAAAATATTCTATCGATTGGAAAATTAGATATGATAAAGAGCCTATTAAACAAAAATGGAACGGCTTTGCTCAGCATTTGGCTGCTGTTATTTGCGGTGAGATTGATGTTATTTTACTTACTTTTTTCGCCGATTATCAGTCTGTTTCAATTTATTCTACGTATTTTCTTGTGGTAAACGGTATTACCACTGTAGTATTAACTTTTGTCAGCGGACTTGAAGCATATTGGGGAAATATGTTGGCAAAAGGAGAACAAGAAACATTGAAAAAATCATTTATAAATGTTGAAATGTTAATGCATGTTTGTGTAATATTTGTTTTTTCCTGTACTGCCTTTCTTGTAGAACCTTTTGTTAAGGTATATGTCAATGGGATTTCTGATGCTGCTGTCTATTCAATTCCAATCTTTGGAATTATATTATCGGTAGCATATGCTTGCCGTTGTTTACGTCTACCATATTTTCAAATAATTAGTGCTGCTGGACATTATAAAGAAACTCAAGTTGGGGCTTTTATTTCCATGAGCTTAAATATCATCATTTCCGTTGTATTGGTGATTGTTTTAAAAAATAAACTTTTAGGCGTTGCAATTGGAACTGTTGTTGCAATGCTATATCATACAATTTATTTTGCATGTTATTTAAGAAAAAATATTATTAATAGATCATTTGGTCATTTTGTAAAGCATATGTTAATTGATATAGGAATTTTTATTGTTGTTTATTTTGCAACAAAATTTATTACTTTCGATAAAGTGTCTTATATAGGTTGGATCTTGATGGCTTTAAAAGTTGCGGGTATTGCATTTTTGATTACTTTAATTATCAATTTGATTTTCTATTTTTATCAAATAAAAGGAATGTTCCTAAAATTCTTATTGAAAGTAAAAGAAAAGATCAGAAACATCAAACACTTCAATAAATAGTGATAAAGCAGAAATAATGTGTTATATAAAAACTTTAAAATTATAATGACTGTTTATTTAGTTTGAGATATCGCCGACAAACATGTTAATTAGAAAAAACTAATTAGAGGAAACCTAAAAATTATTAAAGTTTGTTTTTATTAGAGCCTTTTATATAGATGTAGATAATTATCATAGTAGTAAGTGAATTTAATAAATTGAAACTTGAAAAGAATAAACAGAAAAATATATCAACTTTTAATATGTCAGTACCAAATATTGTTTTAATAATACTTAATTTCATTTTTATATAGGTGTTATCAGCTCTTATATTTTAAATAAATAGAAAATTTCACGAATGCTTATAGGTATAAAATAGTATAATAAAAAACGACTCACCTAAATCAGGTGAGTCGTTATCATTATTAAACTCTATAAAACTCTTTATACCATTTAGAAAATTTTCTCAAACCGTCTCGCAAATTTGTGCTTGGTTTAAAATCAAAATCACGTTCCAAAGCCGAAGTATCTGCATAAGTAATCGGAACATCGCCGGGTTGCATCGGCACAAGCTTTTTATGCGCTTCAAAGTCATAGTCCGCAGGGAGAACTTCCGCACCAATAAGTTCTTGCTGCAAAATATCCACAAAATCAATCAGATTTTCGGGAGCATTATTCCCGATATTATAAATCGCATACGGGGGAACGGGTAAACCGTCTTCTCCATTTTTCTTTTCGGGAGCACCTTGCATCACACGTTTAACGCCTTCCACAATGTCGTCTATATAGGTAAAATCGCGCTTACAATTTCCGTAATTGAAAATTTGAATGGTTTCGCCTTTCAGTAACTTATTGGTAAAGCCGAAATATGCCATGTCCGGACGACCTGCGGGACCATAGACCGTAAAGAAGCGTAAACCCGTGGACGGAATATTATATAATTTACTGTACGCATGCGCCATCAGCTCATTCGATTTTTTCGTGGCTGCATATAAAGAAACGGGATTATCGACTTTATCTTCGGTAGAGTAAGGAACTTTTTTATTGGAACCGTAAACGGACGACGAAGACGCGTAGACAAGATGTTCAACTCCGGAGCCTCCGTTGTCGTAAGAATGACGGCAGGCTTCCAAAATATTATAAAAGCCAATTAAATTTGATTCGATGTACACATCTGGATTGCTTATAGAATAACGGACACCTGCTTGTGCGGCAAGATTGACGACTACCGCAGGCTTATAGGTCTCAAAAATTTGTGAAATAATTGTCTTATCCGCGATATTTCCTTCGATAAAAGTCCAGGAAGAAGCCTTATGTTCGGAAACAATTTTTTCAATCTCGTGCAATCTCCATTCTTTGATGGAAACATCGTAATAATCGTTCATATTGTCGATTCCGACGATATGAATGGGAGACTTAGAACGCAGAAGTTCTAAAACTAAATTTGCGCCGATGAATCCCGCTGCACCGGTGATAAAAACAGTTTTATTCTCTAATGTAACAGATGTTTTAAAATTGAATGTAATTGGATTTGTACTCATAATTCTTCCTTTTATATTCTCTATAAATAAATGGGGGGGGGTTATATTTTTCTGTTAATATAATCGGTAGTAGCATGTTCATTCGGTTTAATAATACAAGGATTACCTAAAACAATGGAATTAGGCGGAATGTCACAATTTACATAGGAATTTGGCGCAATTAAGACATTGTTTCCAATTTTAATATTCCCGACAATGGTTGCGTTGACTCCAATCCATACTTCGTCACCGATAACAGGAGTCCCTTTTCGAGATCCTCGATTTTCCTGACCAATCGTAACGCCTTTATGTATATTGCAGTTTTTTCCAATAATAACGTGAGGATTTATAGCAATAGCAAAAGGATGTCCCCAATATATTCCCCCTCCGATTTGAACGGAATAAGGTAATTCTATACAATATTTTTCTTTGCTCTTCTTAAAAAGGAATCTGTAAAATAAGCGAAGCAATCCTTTATTTCCCTGACATTTTCTATAATATATTGCCCATTTTGGCATTTGTTTTTTGTTAGTATAACGTTTATAATCTTCTTGTAATAAATTCATATTTTTACCTCAATCTCTCTGGAACAAGTCTCTTGTATAAACCTTTTCCTTAACATCGCCAAGACAAGAATCAAAACGATTGGCAATGATGCTGTGGCTCAGTTTCTTAAATTTTTTGAGATCGTTGACGACAAGGCTCCCAAAGAACGTAGTTCCGTCTTCCAAAGTCGGCTCGTAAATAATCACCGTAGCGCCCTTCGCTTTGATGCGTTTCATGACGCCTTGAATAGAGGATTGACGGAAGTTATCGGAATTACTCTTCATAGTCAGTCGGTAAACGCCGACAACGACTTCTTTCTCCTTGTTCTCGTCAAACGAGCTGTTCGCTTCATAAGCGCCTGCAAGTTCCAGGATCCGATCGGCAATAAAATCCTTTCTCGTGCGATTGCTTTCCACGATAGCCGTCATCATGTTCTGCGGTACGTCGTTATAGTTGGCGAGAAGCTGTTTGGTATCTTTGGGCAAACAGTAACCTCCATATCCGAAAGAAGGATTATTGTAATGTGATCCGATACGCGGATCGAGACAGACGCCCGTGATGATATCTTGTGTGTTCAGGCCTTTGACTTCCGCGTAGGTATCGAGTTCGTTGAAATAAGAAACGCGAAGCGCCAGATACGTATTCGCAAAAAGTTTGACGGCTTCCGCTTCAGTGAATCCCATCAAAAGGGTATCTATATTCTTTTTGATGGCGCCTTCCTGTAAAAGCTGAGCAAAAGTTTGAGCAGCATTCAGCAGCCTTTCATCCGATTTATCCGTACCGACAATAATGCGGGAAGGGTAGAGATTGTCATATAAGGCCTTGCTTTCACGTAAAAATTCAGGGCTGAAAAGGATATTTTTTGTATTATACTTTGCCCGAACGGAAGCCGTATATCCGACGGGAATCGTCGATTTAATGATCATGACCGCATTCGGATTGACTTTAAGAACCAGTTCAATTACCGCTTCCACGGCGGAAGTATCGAAATAGTTCTTCTTGCTATCGTAATTGGTCGGAGCTGCGATAATCACGAAATCGGCGTTTTTGTAGGCGCTTTCACCATCGAGTGTCGCCACAAGATCAAGTTGCTTATTGGCTAGATAATCTTCAATGTACTCGTCCTGAATCGGTGATTTTTTATGATTGATAAGTTCCACTTTTTCGGGAATAATATCGACAGCAGTGACATGATTGTGTTGAGCAAGTAAGGTAGCCAGCGATAAACCGACATAACCTGTTCCCGCTACGGCAATATTCATTGGGAAATGAAAAGTAGTAGAGGGGGCAATGGAAGTCTCTTCTTCAAACATAGAAATCGGCTCAAATCCAAGAACTTCACCGAGTTTTTCAAGCTGCGGAATCAAAGGAATATAATCTTCCTGTTCCAAACGGCTGATAATTGCCCGATTGATGCCGGTGAGAGCGGAAAGCTGTTGTTGGGAAAGGTGTTTTTCTTTTCTCGCGGAAACGATTTTTTGTGCCAGAAGTTTTATATTTAACTTTTTCATGATAAGTTCTCCATTATAAAGCCTTGATGCTTTAAGCGATAATTTCAAAGATATTTTTTAAATAAATATATTCATAATTATAGCACTTGAAATTATAGGTGTCAAGCAAAGAAGACCGTTTATGCAAAAACAAAATTTGTCAACAAAATGGTTTGGCGTAAATTTTAATAATGGGCAGAAAGAAATAAATTTTTCATTGGATAAATCGTTCTCCCAATCGTGATCTACTTAAAAACAAAAAATCCTCGCGCGTGTATCGCGCGTAGTATGTTAATTCTTTCTTCTCCGTTATAGTTACTTTTCTATTGGGTAGTTCACATTGACCTGCCACCATGGCAGGTGCCACCTGTCACCTTTGGGGCATAATGCCCCCTTGGTGATAAGGGGCTTTTTTATTTTTTCGAGGATCTGCATTTTTTCGCAAAACGGTTCCGAAATGCACGTTTTTCTCGTCATTTTAAGGTCAAAAATTGTTGAGTTTTCTCATGCTTTTTCGATTCACTTTCTCGCGGTAGAGGAATCGTCCGTATCGGATTATCGCTCATTCGTCGAGTTTTAGAGCGATATTGCGACGAGGCTAAGTTTTGACAGTTTTCTCTGGAACCCTCTCTCCATAATTGTGGTGTTCGTCGATATGCATTTTGATATAGGTAAAAAGTTCCGGTGCGTATTGAACCTCGTCGATCAGTACGGGAGGCTTGTGTATTTGAAAAAAAAGCAAGATCGTTCTTTGCCATATCGCGCATAGAAAGGTCGTCAAGCGATACGTACTCGCGTCCCTCGTTTTCCCTCTCCGCCAGGGAGCGGAGCAGCGTGGTTTTTCCTGCCTGAGGGGGACCTGTCAACAGAATTGCGGAATAAGGTTTGTCAACATCGCTTCGGCCGATTTTGGATATACTCAAAAATTTGCCGAAGCAAAGTGTTTCTTCCTGCATACAATTCAGTGTAAAGCGGTCAAAGGGCTTTTGGTGAATGACCGCTTTTCAGTTGCATTTGTTCGTATTTATTCTCAATTTCCCCGAACTATGGGTTCGCATTTTTCGTCCATGCCTTTGGACTCATGGGAATCTCACCCCTGTGCTGTTCTTGCACAGACGTCCTCATTGGTTGCGACGGCTCACGGTTCTCCTACCGCTTCAACGCTCGACCTGTGACGGGACGTAAGTATCATTATTTCCTCTGCCTGTTATAGCCTCCGTCACGGGTTGCGCCGCAGCGTCTGAATCAGGATCAACCGAATGTTCACATAGCTCGTTTTTTCAAACAACAGAGGGAAAGTAAAAAATGCGAAGATATTTAGTTATCAGCGATCAGGAAGGGAAGGGAGACAGTATCCCTTCTTTAATATAAAAAGTACTTTTTACGACAAGTAATCACTCTTTGGTTTTTCGTTTTTCAAGCCTATACGTTTTCCCGCCGTTTTAAGGTCGAAAATCATTGAGTTTCCTCATGCTTTTTCGAGTTTATTTCTCGCGGTAGAGGAAGTGTCCTGCCCGCAGCGGATTATTCCTTATCCATTGAATTTGTTTGGCGATATTGCGACGGTTTCAAATTTTGACAGTTTTCTCTGCAGCGATCTCTGTCCGCTTCGCTCATAGGCGTGCGAATCGTTACTTTCAGATACTTTTTGGGAAGCGTGTAGAGAACGCCGCCGTCGGGATTTTCATGTTTCAAAGAATAGACTTCGGGATACTGTTCCGCAACCTCCGCGAGGCGGTTTTTGAGCTTTGTGTTGTAGGTATAGACCTCCGCGCTTCCTTCGGCTTCGTTGGAGAGGGTAATGGTTTCCCTCTCTTCTTTTGTGATTGTCATGTTGCCTTCCTCCTAAAAATTTTTTATGTAAGATGTCGTAAATGCAAAACCAGATAGGCGGCAAATCATCTTTGAATCTGAAATTTTACAGCGCATAGTATCGCAGTAATAACTTGATATGCTTTTCGCATTTGTTTTGGATTTTATATCCGTAGGAACAATAGAATTTGATTACCCATCTCTTTGCAATGAGAAGTTTGTTTTGCGCCCATACGCTTTTCAGCTTTTTTGACGCAATCCATTTTTGTACGGTCTGTTTTTGATAGCCCGTCAAGAGGGCGACCTCTTTTACCGTCAGACACTCCGCGATGTCGGACCATTCCTTTTCCAGCCACACTTTGAAATCGTCAGGCGGCTGTTCGTGCAGACTTCCCGGCACGATGAGTATATCCGACCGATTCCTTTTCGTGGGGTGGGCATTGAACAACCCTGTGGGAATTTTCACTTCCGGTTTGCCCTGTTCGACTTTTTTCATGTATGCGAGGAGGTCTTCGATGCGTACCTTGTATTGATGGGTTTTCTTGCCGCTGTCGGTGCATTTGATATATCCGTTTTTGAGCATCCACGAAGCCTTGCGCTTGCTGATGCGCAGGATCGTGCGTACGTTGTCAAGCGTCAGCAGGGAAGGATAGGTGCTTCTGATTTCTTCCTGTATGCGCCTGAGGCTCATCTTTGTTTGCCGCCTTTTGCGATCGTGTACCTTCTTGCGCTTTTATCGTCGCTGTGGTCGGCGAGGTATTCGATTAAATCCGATTTTGCGATGATGTAAGAGCCTTGATAGACGAAGGCGCGAAGTTCGCCGCTTTTGATGAGTTCGTAGACGCGGTTTTTGCCGAACGGAGAATAGCGGCTCACTTTCATGGGGCTTAAAACTTCGGGACATTTACGCAGCATTCTTTCGAGAACAATGATTTTTTCTTCACGAGTCATTTTTTTATCTTCCTTTTCTTTTTTTGCCGATGATGAAGGAAAGACGTCCGTTTTTTTGGGTTAAATAATCGAATTATCTTCTCGCAATTTTCTCGCAATTTTCTCGCATTTGTGCAAAAGCCTGCGAAAAAAGGCTCAAATCTGGGGAAAATAGGGGCGTTTCAAAGACCAATGGAGACGGAAGGCGAGGAAGGACAAATTTCTTGAAACCCGGATTAGTGAAAGCGAACGGGGGTTCGACTCTCTCTTTCTAAACCAAAGTCCTGAGTATTTCAGGTCTTTTTCTTTGCCGATTCCGTCGCTCATAACACCCGATTCTATCGCTTCGACGCTTTCGCGCCTGTTGTTTATGTAAATACGCATCTTAAAATTTGATGAACAGATACTAACGATTGTTAAACTTTTTGTATAGTATCTTTGTAGATAAGGGGAATATATTATTCTCTCTTTTTAAAGACAATTTTTAGCAGATATTTCATATTAAGGAAAAATTTGCTTTCATTCACATGATTCAGAACAAAAGCACAATATTTAAGAACAGAAGTAACTTGAAATTCAATAGGCGGCAGTGTATAATAAAATCATAAAATCAGAAAAATGGGGACAGAAAGGAGAATGGAAAATACAATAAAACTAAATTGTGAAGAACCTAAAAACGGAACCCCCGAATTGACTGCGGAAGAAAAATTGAAATTGCTTATCGCCGTGGGAGGATTCAAGACGGAGAGCTGCGGAGGCAAACTTCCCTCTCTGCGCGCGTCGGACGGTCCTTGTGGGTTACGCGTCGAAACCCCCGAATTTCCGAAAGGAGAACCTTCGCGCGCATATCCCTCTCCTCATTTGCTTGCTAATGCCTGGAATCCGTATCTGGCAGAACAAGTAGGACAAGCCTTAGCCGCGGAATGTGCGGAGAAGCACGTGGATATTTTGTTGGCCCCGGGCGTCAATATAAAACGTACGCCTCTTTGCGGACGTAATTTTGAATATTTTTCCGAAGATCCTTATTTGGCGGGACGGACGGCGAAAAGCTATATCGAAGGCTTGCAAAAGGCGGGAATAGGCGCCTCTTTAAAACATTTTTGTTTGAATAACCGGGAATGGGAACGTTTGTATCAAAGCAGCGAAATCGACGAACGCACATTGATGGAAATTTATATAAAACCTTTTGAAATTGCTTTGCAGGCTCAGCCGTGGACGGTGATGTGCTCGTATAATCCGGTTTGCGGCGTTTACGCTTCCGAAAATCCCATGATTCTGAAAGATATTTTGAGAGAGAAGCTCGGATATCAAGGCGTTGTTATTTCCGATTGGGGCGCGGTGCATGACAGGAGCCGTGCGCTTAAAGCCACGCTCGATATCGAATTTCCCTATTCGCCGGATTCTTTGACAAATCTCCAAAAAGGACTGGCGGAGGGTGTGATTTCACAGACCGACATCGACGAAAGCGTCGGGCGCATTCTGACGTTATTGAATAAAAGGGATGCCGCTGAGGATTTGCGCGGTTCGGTACTCACCGCGAAAGAACGGGAACAAATAGCATTCGCTGCCGCAAGAGAGGGCATCGTTCTTTTGAAAAACGAAGGGATGCTGCCTTTGAAAGACGGATGCCGCGTCGCGGTCGTCGGCGAGCTTGCGGAAAGCCCCTCCTGTACCGGAGGTGGAAGCGCGCGCGTTACATCGATAGGGCAGTCTGAGTCTTTGTCTGTTCAACTCAAAAAACGTCTGTCCCACGGCGAATTTCCCTTTTATAGGGGTTATACTTATTCCAGCTGTACGTTGGCTCTTTCTCTTTGCCAGTCGGTCGGGCATAAAGAAGCAAGGTTGGCCGCCTTTGAAAACGACGCGGTAATCGTGGTGGTCGGCGATAATCAGCTGACGGAAACCGAAAGCTATGACCGTTCTTCCCTGCGTTTGCAGCCCGTACAGGAAAAACTCATTCTCTCGCTTGCCGAAGAAAACAAAAATGTGATCGTCGTCGTGGAGACGGGCGCGGCCGTGGATATGACCGCCTGGACGGAAAAAGTGGCGGCGATTGTTTTTGCGGGATTCGGCGGCGACCGGATCAATGACGCCCTCGCTTCGGTTTTGAGCGGGGAAACCAATCCTTCGGGCAAACTTTCGGAAACGTTTCCTATTTCCGTCGCGGATACGCCTACGGGAGAAAACTGCGGGAACGGATTTACGGAACGGTATCGCGAAGGGGTGCTGGTCGGTTACAGGTATTATGATTTTTATCATTTACCCGTACTTTTTCCGTTTGGCTTCGGATTGAGCTATACCTGTTTCGAGTACGGCGATTTATCGTTGAAAAATAGATCCGATCATATTGTGGAGGTGTGTTTTACGTTGAAAAATACGGGAAAGCGCGATGGCGCGGAAGTCGTTCAGATCTACGTTGAACCCTACCATGCCCCCGTGGAACGTCCCAAACGCGAATTGAAAACTTTTGAAAAAATATTTTTGAAAGCGGGAGAAGAAAGGCGAATCGAATGTCGTCTTTCAAAATCCGACTTTGCCTTTTATTCTGTCGTTTATCATCGTTACGTCGTATCCGACGGCGTTTACGGCATAGCGGTCGGGTCGTCTTCTCGGGATATACGACTTTCGGGAAAGGTCAAACTGAGCGGGGATTTTAATTAAGTTAAGAAAACTGCGGCGGGGAGCCGCAGAGATTAGGAGTATAAATTATGGAAACGAAGAAATTCAGCGTTGCGGTTATCGGCTGCGGTTCGCGCGGCGCAGAAGCCTACGGCCGATTGATGGCAGATCGGAAAGACCGGTTTGAGATAACGGCTCTGTGCGATATAAATAAAGCGAAGTTGGAAAAATATGGGAAAATTTTCGACGTAAAAGAAGAATCGCTGTTTCCCGACGAGCGTGAGTTTTTCAAAATAAAGCGAGCCGACGCTCTTGTGATCGCGACTTTGGATAACGATCACGTTCGTCAATGCGAGAGAGCGCTGGAACTCGGATACGATATACTGCTCGAAAAACCGATCACCGGAGACGAAAAAGAATGTCGGCGGCTGCTGGCGGCGCATAAAAAGTACGGGGGAAAGGTAATGGTCTGTCATGTGCTTCGCTATGCGCCCGCTTTTGTCAAGGTGAAAGAGATTCTCGACGGCAAAACCTGCGGCGATCTGGTAATGATAGATACGATCGAACAGGTTTGTTATTGGCACCAGGCGCACAGTTTCGTTCGCGGGAACTGGCGCAACAGCAAAGAGACCTCGCCTATGATTTTGCAAAAGTGCTGCCATGATCTCGATCTTTTGCAGTATTACGCGAAAAGTAAATGCGAAGCGCTTTCCTCTATGGGGGATTTGAAACTTTTTCGCCGCGAATGTCAGCCGAAAGACGCGGCAGACAGATGCACCGATTGCAAGTATATACATACCTGTACATACAGCGCGGAAAGCATATATATCGGGAACTGGAAAAGCGTCGGCAGCCCCGGAAACTGCTGGCCGTATAACATGCTGACGACGGAGCTTCCTTTAACGGAAGAAAATATAAGAAAAGCGATAGAAACGGGGCCTTACGGACGATGCGTGTACGCCTGTGATAACGACGTGGTGGATCATCAGATCGTCGAAATACGTTTCGCGAACGGGATTAAAGCCAATCTGCGGATGACGGCGTTTACTGCGGGCGGCGGCCGCATTATGAAATTTTATTGTACGGAAGGCCAGATAGATCTGGACGAAGTCACAAATACGATCGTTATTAAGCGTTTCAACCGTCCCGAGGAAAAGATCGATATCGACATGTTGTTAGAGGGCGGCCATAACCACGGCGGAGGCGACAACGGCATTATCGAACAATTTTATAAAGTCCTTTGCGGCGAGGCCGACGCACCTACCCGCCTCGAAGATTCGGTGGAAAGTCATCTGATGGCGATACGCGCCGAAGAATCCAGAAAAGAAGGCGGCAGAGTGCTTTTTGTTCATGGCCGATAAGAGATTGTAAAAAGTTGCCGCATAGATCGCAAAATATCTCCGGACAGCGCCGGGAAGATAGCGATAAACAGAACAAATACACAATTTTAGAAAACAGATGCGTCTTGAAAACGGAGAAATTTGATGTTATACTAAATAGGAAAATAAACAAAGCAAAACAGAACAAAGTTTATGAAGTCTTTATATAGTTCGCGGGAAGCGGAGGGTGTGAGGACGAATCATAACGATAAAATGATCGGGAGGTAAATCATGAAAAGGGGATCTTTAAAGTTTTCGGCGTCGGTGCTGTCCGTATTGCTTTTGGTCTGCGTTTGCGGCTGTGTTTCGCCGGGGAAGCAATCTTCGGAACAACCGAACGTTTCGACTATCGAGGAAAAAGAATATCTGGGCGCAAAAAGCGTTGGGGAAAACACCGTAAAAATATACGGCAAAAGCAATGTGCGAGGCGGATACAAAACGGTAGGATTTGAGGAAACGAACAATTTGTGTGCGGATAACGAAGGTATGGGCTGGGTGGTTTTGGAAGAACCTCTTTGGGGAGGACTTCCTTCTCTCGGATATAAAGGATTGCTTCCCGAAGTAAAAAGCGTTTCCCTTTCCACGGGCTGGTCTGTGATCGAGCCGAAGCCCGGAAGCTACGATTGGAGCGTCATGGACGAGGCCGTCGAATATTGGGTTCAGCAGGGAAAGACTATCAATCTGCGCCTTTGTACGGACGGTCTCGATCTGAATCAGGGGGTTGTCAACGGCTGTCCCGCCTGGTTATTCGAAGAGCCTTACAACGTGCCTAAAATAGTGAACGACGGGGATATTTACGCCGATCTTTCCAACGTCGTATATCAGCGGGAACTGAGAACGTTTTTATCTGAGTTTTCCGGTCATTATATGTCGGAGGAATATGCTTACCGCGACGCCATCGAGGTGGTGGAGCTTCGCGGCTACGGAATGGTCGGGGAATGGCATTCGGGCTGGAATACATATAACAGCGTGGAGGAACGGACAAAAGCCCTTTGCGACACTATCGACGCATGGCGCGAGGCGTGGGGGGATAAACTCCTCGTGATTTCTTGTACTTATGAGTTTCTGAATAATATGTGGGGCGTCAACAGCCCGAAAACGTATGACGATTTCATGTATTATATGGGTTACGACCACGTTTTGCAGCTCGACAATATTACGTTCCGCCGCGACGGCATAGCGTTTGCTTTACAGCAGTACGATCAGCGTATGGCGTTGGATTATTTCTATCAAAACACGGGCCTGCCCCTTTTGGGCGAGATCGGCGGCGGATACCATACGCACGGCGACGACGATCCCTATCCGCTTTTCGAGGCCATGAACGAAGCTCTTCATAAATGGCGGGTGAACTATCAGTCGGTGATCGGCTGGGTGGCCCAGGATTTCGATACCGTCGTCAAAAACGAAGAGGAGCTTGTCGAATATTTTAACCGTTTGATGGGCTATCGTTTGGTTCCCGATTGCATGCAGTATTCCTCCGAAGTGAAAGCGGGCGATAAATTATATCTCAACACGCTTTGGAGCAACCGGGCAATGGGCAGATGCTGGCAGGATTACGATTTGAGCGTGTATCTCGAAAATGCCGCGGGGGAAACCGTTTACACGGGTACGGACGCGAGATTCGATCCCGTTTCGATGAACGGCGGAGAAGCGCATTTCTTCAATCTCTCCTATACGCTTCCGGATAGCCTGTCTAAGGGCGTATATACGCTGAAATTCGCGGTTTCCGACGGGAACGGGACGCCGAAAGCAGAACTTCCGATCGCGGGAGGGGACGGAGAGAACAAATATTATCTCGGCGAAGTGACTGTCGGAGATAAAGCGGCGGAAGATCTTTCCGAAACGGACAGGATAGAAGGGACGAAAACCTATACCGTAACGGGAGAAGGAAAATTGACGGATCGACTCGTAACGGTCGACGGTTCAAAGGCTCTTGTCGGCGGCGGGGACGACGTATTCGCTTACGGCGCGCCTATGGAGAACGGCAAAACGTACTATATCTCTTACTATTACCGAACGGACAAAGCGAAAGAGGATATCGTGATCACGGACGACAGCCGTTACGTGGCGGGCGCTTATTCCAGGACTGAGCGAACGTGGGGAGATTGTTACGAATGGCTGGACGTCTCCAACGACGTATCGTCGAGAAGCGTCACGATAACCGTTCCCGACGACGGCAAAGAGTACGTGCTCGCGTTCGGCGGAAAGAACGGCGCGGCGCAAATAGCGATCGATAACGTTTCCGTAAGATCGGCGGATAAGGTATCGGCTTCCTTCCGTTTCAATCCCGATTATACGGAGAAAAAAGCGGACGGCTCTTATGAAATGCGCAGTACGATTACGCAGAATTGGGCGGACGGTTTGCAGCTGAAAGAACGGCTTGTCGGTCATACGACGTATATGCTTACTTTCGATGCCGCGACGGTGGCCGAAATTTCGGGAGGCGGTTTTTTCTATGCGACGTTGATAGATCCCGAAGCGGACGTCGACAACAAGAAGGAGTACATCGAATCTTTTAGCCTTAACCGCATCGGTTCGTTCTATACGCCCGCGGATTACGGATACGAAAAGTATTCGTACGTATTCAATACGGGGGATTACGGTGATGGCTGGCAGCTGGTATTCGGTATCCGTAATATGGGCGGCGTGTCGCTTAAAAATATTACGCTTACCGTTTTGGACACCGACTATTCCTATACCTCGGACGCGGAAATCATAGCTCACAACATCGTTCCCGACAAAAACATAGATTTGGACAATAAAGGCGTCGTGGAAAACTTCGAAGCGGGCGTATTCAACGGCGGCTGTATGTTTCCCGGCGGGCATACCACCGGTATTATCAGAAGAAACACCAACGTAATCAGCGGAAATTACTCTTGCTATATCATAAATAACGATCCTCTTTCCGTCAATTACGAATTTAACGAGTTTTGCCGCACAAACCTTGCGGATATGAGATTTTCGGCGAATACGACTTATCGCGTGCGTTTCAAATTCATGGTCATCGAAGACGTGAAGCCGGAAGAAAACGGACAGTTTTATTGTCTTGCCCGCGAGGACGGGAGTTTCGCGCACGATAAAGGTATTTTTGAATGGAAGAGCGGATACGAGATCGGCGAAGTATATTCGGTGGAGTACGAATTTACGACGGGCGGCGCGGATAATTACTATTTTATGTGGGGCGTGCATTGGTACGGCGCCATAGCCATCGACGACGTAACGTTCGACAAAGCGACGACGCCGACCGGGCAGACGACGCCGGTCGTGACTCGCGGGCATGCGTATACGATAACGCAGGACGTGCTGTATAGCCGCTGATTTACCGCGGCGGTCAGCGCAGAAAAGGAGGTTTAAGTTTTCATGAAGAAAATAATCAAAAGTTTATCGGTGATTTTGGCTTTGGGAACGGCGTTCGGTTTTGCCTCGTGCGGAGGATTCCGTCCCAATGGGGGATCGGCTTCCGACGACGATGAATTCGGCAGCGACGGAAAAAGAAAAACGATCGTCCGCTACTATTCCTTTAACGACGCGGAAACCAATTCCAAATTGAAAAAAGCGCTGGAAGAAGATTTTTATGTGAAGTATCCCAATATCAAAATACAGACGGAAATCTCCACGGGATCGTTCTATACCAACCTTTTGAACGACTTCGCCGGTAAAACGGAAGCGGATATCTTCGGCATGGAGCCGGGCGAGATCTATCCCTTTATTTCCGCCGGATATCTGGAACCGCTCGACGGATATTTCGCGGCGTCGGAAAGCGTTTCCCTGGACGATATTTGGGATATCAACGCGGAAGCCTACGCGTTCGATTCCTCGGCCAAGAAGTTCGGTTCCGGGAAAACGTATGCCGTAATGAAGGACTGGACGACGGATTCCATGCTTCTTTATAACCGCGCGTTGTTTACGGAAGCGCAGCTCGCCGTTCTCGAAAAGGACGAGGACAAGGACGGGATCGCCGATCCGCTGACGTTTGTCGAGTTCGAGACTTTGTGCGGCCAGCTTTTGAAGCGTACGGGCGCCAATATCACACAGTATTCCTTCCTCCCGGGACTTGCGGAAGCGAAAGTGCTCGCGCAGTTTATCACCAACGCGGGATTGTCCTGGTTCGATCCCGCTACGTATGAGTCTGCGTTCGATACGGAAGCTGTGCAAAATGTTGTGAAATACTATTACGATATTTTAGGAGCGAACGAGGTAAATAATACGGGCTCTACTTTCTATCCCTTATTCGCCCAGGGCAAACTTGCGATGACGATGGGAGGACTTTACTGCGTCGATTATTACGGACTGAACAAACTGGATCTGGGCGTCGCCTATCCTCCCGTCAAAGAGAGAGGAATGAAAAGCAAGCCGTACACGACGGGCTGCGTGGGATTTTCCGTTTCGTCACGTTCCAAAGTGAAGGACGCGGCGTTCAAATTTATCGAGTGGTATCTCCATTACTACGGAGAACGGGACGCCAAAAAGGGAAATAACTTTCCCGCTTTGAGAAAATACGCCGACGAATTTATGCTTGATCCCGAGGTGAATACCGATCCCGTTAAATTCAAGGCGACCGGGCTGTTTTACGAGTCTCTTGCAAAAGCGGTCGTCATCGACCGCAATCTGTATTGTTCGCAGGCTTCCTTTGAAAACATAGAACATACGTATACGGGAGAATATCTCGAAGGCGCGATGAGCTTTGCGGAGTTTTGCGATACTCTCGATTATGAAATCAATAAGAGAGTTTCCCAGGCAAAGAAAGCCGACAAGTGAAGCGGACAAGTCATGAGAAATGCGGACTCGGTTTCCGTTTGCTTTGAGCTTCGGAGTTAACTATGAAAAAAGAAAAAAAGACGACTCTTCAATTTTTCGGATATATAAGTCCGTGGATAATAGGTTTTCTCTGTTTCGGCATATTTCCTTTGCTTTATTCGCTCTATATGAGTTTTTGTTCCTATCAGATGGTAGGTACTCCCGAATTTGTCAAGTTCCAAAATTACATAGATCTTTTCACGCAGGAAAGGTTTTTCTTTAAAACCTTTAAAAATACGTTTGTATTTATGGGTGCGACGACGGTGTTCGGAATGGCGGGAGGGCTTTTCTTTTCTCTTGTTATCAATTCGGTGCCGAAATGCAAACGGCTTTTCCAGACGCTCTATTATCTGCCCGCCGTACTGCCCTTTATCGCGGGGACCATGCTTTGGGAATCCATGTATGCGAAATACGGCATACTCAACAGTATGCTGAATACGTTCGGAATGGACTCGATCAATTTTATGGGCTATAAAAACGCGATGAAAAGTCTGATCGTTATGGCGGTATGGAGCGGCATCGGCGGAAAAATAACCATGCTGCTGCCCGCCGTGGCGGGAGTGCCGGCGGAACTGCTCGAATCCATGGACATAGACGGGGCGAACGCTTGGAAAAAGTTTACCCATATCACGCTGCCTATGATCAGTCCGACGATTTTCTACCTGCTGATTATGGATATCATCGGCGGTTTGCAGGCCTACGGCCCCATGATGATGCTGGGCGGCGGCACCGCTACCATGACGGCTACTTTACAAATCTACAATTACGCTATGGTCGACCATATGATGGGGTACGCCAGCGCATACGCGTGGATCGTGTTCCTGCTCGTTCTCGTCGTTACTTTCGTATTCTTCAAGTTCGGCGGCAAAAAAGTTTATTACGTGGACGGTGACTGATATGGAAAACACGAAAACTTTCGGTTCGGATAAGCCGCGCTCGCAAGTCCCGAAGACTTTTGCGAGTCGTAAAAAGAGGGCGCTGAGAAAAAATATCGCTTTTTATATTCTGCTCGGCGGCGTAGGGATCTTTATGCTGCTGCCGACCTTGGTCATGATTTTGTCCTCTCTAAAAACCTATGACGAGTATTACAGTCTGCATTTTCGTTTTTTTCCCAAATTATGGGCGTTCGATAATTACGCGCGTGTCTTTCAGGCGGATGCGAACTTTTTGAAATGGATAGGAAATACGTTTGTTTTAATGTTTTCCAATACGACGATCTGTACGGTGAGTACGATTTTCGTCGCCTACGGTTTTGCCAAATTTCGCTGTAAAGCGGCCGATAAAATTTTTATGGTGCTGCTTTGTACGATGATGATTCCGTGGGCAGTCACGATGATTCCCTCCTTTATTATCTGGGCGAAACTCGGACTTGTCGATACGTTCTGGCCGCTGATCCTTCCCAGCGTCGGCGGGAGCGCGTATTATGTGTTTATGTTCAAACAGAATATGCGCGGTATTCCCAACGAAATCATGGAAGCGGCGGAAATGGACGGCGCGAATTCGTTTGTGAGACTTTGGGCGATCGTCGTGCCGAATTGCATTCCCGCGATCGCCACGATGGTATTGTTTACGCTGATGGGGATCTGGGGCGACTATCTCGGGCCGTTGATTTATTTGAGAACTCCCGAAAAATTCAATATTTCGATGGGGCTCAATATGCTTCGCGCGCAGACTACGCAGGGAAAACAGGATACGCCTATGCTGCTTGCGGCAAGCGTGCTCATGGCGATTCCTTCCGTCGCCGTTTACTTTGTCGGAACGAAAGTCTTTGCCAAAGGCATTTCGTTGCAGGGCGGCGTCAAAGGCTGAACGAACAGATATTCGAATATCGGGAGTACGGAAAAATGGAAACGAAAAAAATTATTTTCGATACGGACATCGGCGGGGACTGCGACGACGCTGGGGCTTTGGCGATTATTCACGAATGCGAGCGGGCGGGCAGAGCGCACTTGCTCGCGGTGACGGTGAGCACGGCGAGTCCTTACGCGGCGGGCTGCGCGGACGCGATCAATCGTTGGTACGGGCGCGAGGTGCCGATCGGGCAGACGAAAGCCGCTCCGCCCGATGAGGATAAAGATCTCTTCGAAAGTTCTTACGGGAAACATATTACGGAATTATACGAGAACGGCTATCAGCCCGGAGCGGGCCGAATCCCCGAAGACGCGACGCGGCTGCTCAGAAGATTGCTGGCGGAGAATACGGGCGATAAAATAATATTGGTCGTAGTGGGCTGCTGCATAAATATAGCCGCTCTTTTAAAAAGCGGCGCCGATGATATTTCTCCCTGTTCGGGGAAAGAATTGATGAGCCGCAGCGTGGAGAAAATCGTTTTGATGGGCTGCTTTTTTCCTACGGAAAAAATTCCCGAAGTATGGTTCGGCGATTATCAAATGGAAGCGGAATGCAATATCAAAGCCGACGTGGAAGCGGCGCGCGCGGTGTTTGCTCTTTGTCCCGTTCCCATCGTCGTTTCCCATTACCTGATCGGGAAGCAGATCCATACGGGCGGGGCGCTCATAGAAAAGGACAGAAAAAATCCCGTTGCCGAGTCGTATTTCATACATTCTCACGGCAACCGGGAGAGTTGGGATCCTATCGCTTCTTATGTGGCCGTCTTCGGGGCGGACGGCGTGTTTACGTTTTCCGAACGGGGAAGAGTGACGATCGACGAAAAAGGCATCTCGACTTTTGCCTGCGTCAACGGCGGTCTGCATCGTTTGGTGGAATGTCCCGACTTCGCGGCTGCCGAAAAACGGATCGACCAAGTTATGTCGGGCGAAAAATAAAGTTATAGTTTGGTATACTTTTGACGGAATTCCAAAGGGGAATAGTTCATTACTTTGCGAAAAGTCTTGCAGAATTGAGACGTCGAAGAAAACCCGACCGCTTCCGAAACTTCGCAGATGCGAATATGTTTATCACTTAAAAGTAATTCACAGGCGCGTTGAATGCGCAGATTTTGCAGGTATTGATAGGGCGGTTGTTTTAAGGTGTTTTCAAACAGCGTAGAAAAATAAGCGCGTGAGATACCGAGGGTATGGCAGATTTGGGAAATATTCAATTGTCGGTGCAGATTCGCCTGCATATACGCTACGGCGGTGTCCACGATCGAAGAAGACGAGGTTTGTTTCTTCCATTTATCGACGGGCATTTTCGCCGCACAGTTCCTCAAAACCTCGAAACATACCGAGATTACGGATAAAGCGAAGGAGGGCGTGTCCGTCCAGGTGTCGTTGCGGAGGGTTGTCAATAAATTTTTCAAAGGCGCGATATCTTCCGGCCGGAAATCGAAAACAGCCGTTTCGTCCGAGAAGCCGCATTGTTGGAAAAGGGTATCGCAATCCGTACCGGAAAAGGCGATCCAGCAATAGGACCAGCTTACGCCTTCGTCGGCGGAGTAACGGATCCAGTTATGAGGGGTGATCACGAACGCTTTACCCGGAGACAGCTGAAATATTTTTCCGTCGCAATAAAATTTCCCCGATCCGTCTGTTACGAAATGCACGATGTAATTATGGCGATAGCAAAACGATTTGCGGTGGAAGTTGCAGTCGCTCGTCTCTTCGCCTATCTCCGTGATATTTATCCCTTTGTAGATAGGCTGATAATTTATATAAGTAAGCGTTTTTTTGTTATGGATAAGATACATGAAAACCCCCTGGCAAAATTAATAGCGGTTCTATTTTCGTGCGCCAATATTATAACAAAATAAAACCCAAAATGCAATAGAGAAGCGTCAATTTGTAGGGAAAAATCAGCAATAAAATCAGAATCTATAAAAAATGGAGGAAAATTATGAGAAACAACAAACATAGACTTATCGTCTGTTCGGTTTTGTCCGTATTTTGCGGCGCGGCGGTTTCAGCAGGCGTCTTCGCGGGAACGCAGGGGCTTCGGCTGCATGCGGACGCGGAGGACACCCTGCTTTACGGCGCGGATTTTGAAAATCTGACGACTGCGGCGACTGCGGACGAAATATACGGCGCCACAAGTATCGCCGGACCAAACCGTTCGATCGTGCAGTCGAAAAGTCCGTACATAGAGGCGCCGTATACTTTTGCGGCGGACGGGAACGCCGCCTTGCATTTGTATCTGGACTGCGCCGGGCTGAAAGAAATGGAGGAGACGAAAACCTATTCTTTTTCTTTGGAATTTGAAGCGTACGGCGATTATATTGCGGAAACATATCTGATTTTGGGCGGTTCCTACCTCAAATTTTTCCCGGACGGGACTTCCGCCGTGGATAACGTCGCTCCCTCCGTCGTGGTTATGGACGCCGTGAGAACGGATAACGTCTGGACGGCGGAATTGACCTTCACGGGAAAAAGCGGCAGCGTACCTTTTGAATGGTTTATGAAAGTCGAGCCCGAAAAGTATGAAGAAGCCAATCGCGAAGGAACGGGCTTTCGCATTTCCCGCTGCCGGATCAAAGAGGGGGAAACCGAACGCTATACGCTTTCTCCGACTCCCGGTCCGACGGGCGGAAACGCGGTATTCGGCGCTACGGGATTTGCGGGCGGAAACGACAGTACGACTATAAAAGCGGGAAGCGGAATCACGGGAAAAACTCTGAAAGCCGTCTACGATTTTTGGCCGACCGCCGACGGCGGCTGGCAGAAAGAGGGCGTTTACAACAACGAAAACAATACGGATATCCGTATGGAAACGGGGAAACGGTACGGCGTGGAGTTTTCTGTTTCCCCGTTCGGTAAAGTCGATCAGGCGGTCTGCGTGTTTGAACAGGTCGGAGTGGCGGACATTACCTCTCAGGCGATTCTGAAAGGGGACGGAACCTACGACGTCGTCGATTCGGGAGCGGTTAAAAGTTTTGAAAGCTGCTCTATCGTGAAAGAGGGAAATGTATTTAAAATAAAAGCGGTCGTAAAAGGTCTCGGAGGAAAATTCAAGCTGAGCGTTAATATGCATTCTTCGGACGCCGACGGAGCCAACGCGGCAAAAGATACGGGTATCTATTTCGACGATTGTAAGATCCGGGAAGAGAAAGGGGAGGAACCGGCCGAGCCCGACGTCTCGGGAGAATACAAAACGCTCTATTCTGTCGATTTCAACAAAGTCCCTCTCGATACTTCGGGAAGCGACGCGATGTATCACGCGACGGGGTTCGGAACGTCCGGCGGCATGCTCGGGGTTTGCGACGGCGGAATCTCTTCCGACCGTTGTATGAAAGCGGTGTACGAGTTTTATACGGACGGCGGCTGGCAGAAAGGGAACGCCTATCTTGATTCGGGGAAAACCGGCTCGACTTCCGCGGACGGCATTTACTGCTACAAAATGAAGATAAAACCGTTCGGCGGTTGGACGAATATGTCGATCGGGTTTGCCTATCCTTCCGACGTCAGAGAATATGTATATCTCCAAAAAGACGGGACGATTTCCCTGGAAAAGAACGCGGACGGAAAGCTCATAAAAGCCGAAGTCAACTATGCCGGCGGCGTGTATGATTTAAGCATATATCTGTACGGTACCGACGGTTGGATTTCCAATTTCTTTAATATGCAGGCTGCCGACGCGGCGGCCTCCAATGCGAACAAAGATACCGGCTTCTATCTCGACGATTATCTGATGTCGAAACAGAAAAAAGCGGAAACGGTAGGAATCAATAAAAAATCTTCGTTCTACAATAAAGCGCTGGGCGGCGATTTCCTCACGACGGCGAATTTTACCGATATCGCTTCGGTTAAAATAAACGAAATCGCATTGACGGGCGGGCAGTATACGTTTGTCAATGAACTTCTTACCGTGAAAGAGAACGTTCTGAAAGCCCTCGCAAACGGTACTTATACGTTAACGGTAGAAAGCGGGGAAGGTAATCGGGCGACGGCGGAGATCGTCGTGGGAGACGCGGCGTCCTCTACGGTTAAAGAAACGGACTTTTCCGGTATGCCCGATTTAAACGGCGACCAGACGGCGAAAGACGTGTTTTATCAAAACGGCTTTATGGATCCCGCTTTCCACAATATCTTTACCGTAGATGAGGGCGAAAACCGTATCATCAAATTTATCAATCCGGGCGACGTATCGGAAGAAATGAAGGATCTGTTTCAAACGAATCCCCGCGAGGGACGCCTGAATATGCTTGGAAAAGATAAATGGCACACCGTATCTATGGATTGGAGACCGCAGAACGGCGCGACGATCGGGATAAGAGGGCAAGTTTACGAGGGCGACAAAGACACGCAGATTTTCTATATGGAAATAGATCTTGCAAACGGTAAGCGCGTGGACGACGGAGCGCAGAGTTACAACGCGAGCTGGTCGGTGACGAAAAAGACGGGCGGCTGGTATACGCTGACGATTTCCTTCTTCTATACGGGCGATGCGTTCGGGGAAAACGCCGCGGCGTATTGTATTTTCAAGACGGCCAAAGAAAACGAAAACACTGTTTGGTATCTGGATAATATCGACGTAAAGTCGGAACTGTATCCTTCGCTTGTGAGCGGCAGTGCGAATTACGACGTGGCGTCGGGAAATACTCCTTATTATCTCATCGATTTATGCCGCGTGTTCGACATCGCTTCCATAAAGATCGGAAACACCCTTCTTACGGCAACGAGCGATTATACCGTCTCCGTCACTCCTCTCGGATATACGAGGATCGATTTGACGGAAGCGTTCTGCAAAAAATATGAGATCGGCAGCGAAAACAAAATTTCTGTCCTCACAACCAAAGGCAATACGGTAAATCTCGATTTTAACGTCGTGGATACCGCGCCCGAACTTCCTTCGGAAGCTATCGCTGTCGATAAGGCCGAACAGAAAGACCTTGAATTTAATGTCGATTTAGCGGGGTACGAGATTGCGAAGATCTCTTTGCGGGGAGAAGATCTCGTCGGTACGGAATTTATTCTCAACGCACAAGGTACGTTGGTGTTTAAATACAGTTATCTTAAAACTCTCGCCGTAAACAGCCATGAGTTTACTGTGATCACGACTTCGGGTGCAAGCGGTAGATTTACCATAATCGTCACCGATTCCACGCCCGTATTTTCGGAAGCTCCGATTTATGAAAAGAGCGGCGGCGGGGATTATTCGATCGGTCTCATTGTCAACGGAAAGGAAATCGTGTCCGTAAAACTGGGAGATAAAACGTTGACGGCGGCGGAATTTACGTATTCCGATAATACTCTTATCGTCAAATCCTCGGTGATGAAAGCTCTGGTGGCGGGGGATTACGAGTTGACGGTCACTACTTTGGCTTCGGTTTCCGCGACGATAACCGTAAAAGACGCGCCGCCCCTTCTTTCGGGAGAGTACAGCGTAAAACAGGGCTCGGATCTGGTCGTTACGGCGGAACTCTACGGTAAAAAGATTATTTCCGTTACGGTGGACGGACTCAAACTTCGGGAAGGCGAATATTCTTATGCGGACGGAAAGCTGACGATCGCCGGCAGTGTGTTTGAAGAAATTTCCGTCGGGGAACGCAAGCTGACTCTCGTGACCGAAGGCGGCGCCGCGGAGATAATCTTCACGCTGCAAGAGAAAGCGAAAACGTCGTCTGAGGACGGAATAAAGGTCGGTTGTTCCGGCTGCGGAAGTTCCGCGACAGGAAGCGTCTCTTTAATCGGTGTAGGCGCGGCGGCAGTCGTACTCATCAGGAAAAAAAGACGATAACTTTATAAAGCCACGGTTGAAAGCGGTTTTTAGAGAATCCTGATTTCCGCAAGGTTCAGGAGGGTATATATAAATTATGAAAATTTCAGACTCCGCTTTATAAATGATCGGCAAAAAAATTTGACCCGGAGAAACAGAAACTATTTTTTTGCCGTAACCGTAGCGATCGTTTTACTGAATATTATTTTGTATGCGGTTTACGGCTCGGACCTGGGAGGTTATTCCGTATCTTGGCCATGCAAGCGGATTTGTCACAGGCTTGGTGTTCGGAGTATATGAACAGGTTTGCGACCTTTTGCATAAAGAATCGTGAGGATCGCGTTTCATTAAGCGTTACTACTAAAAAAGCCCTGAAAATCAGGGCTTTTTTAGTGCAGAGGCTTCCGTCGATTCTTTTCTCTTAGAACTTGATGACACTCCTCAATCTATCTGTATGGTATAGAAGCGGTAAGCGGTCTGTCCGGCCTGATCGGTCGCCGCGATTCGCGCCGTATAAGTACCCGTCACCTCCGGTTTTCCGCTGATATTCCCCGCGGCGCTGATAGAGAGTCCCTTCGGCAAAAGGGTAGCGGTAAACGTATAGTCTCCCTTGCCGCCCAGCGCCTGTACCGCGGCGGCGTACACCGAACCCTTTTTCCCCGCGGGCAGACGCTCTGTTTCCAAAGTCAACGCCGCGTTGGAAGAAACCGATTTATAAATTTTCCCCGTTTCGGAAATGCTGTCGTCGTCGTTGTAAAGAGAAGTGTAGGGCGCTTCGCTCGGCCGCGCCGTTCCCGTTTCGGAAAAGTTATCCAAAAACCACGCGTACCGTTCGACAAACCCGAGCGATTCCAACATTTTCGTCGTGCTGTCTATATACTCTTTGGCGGCTTTCAAAGTGCAGTTTTTATTGCTCTGGCCCGCCCATACGGAAATATCGATGGCGCCGAATTCCGTCAGCCAGATCGGCAGAGAATATTTTTCGTAAATAGCGGTCAGCGTGCTCTTCATTAAATTGGCGGCGCCTTGCTGGGAAAAGTCCTGATAACAATGCACGGCGATAAAATCCACGCGGTAGTTTTTCTTTTTTGCCGCCGCCATGAACTCGTCCAGCCACCCGTAGCTGTAATCGGCGGGACAGGGACTGGACAGGGGAATCCCAAGCTCTTCCAGCTGCGGCCAAAGCGCGATCGCTTCGTCTACCGTCATATCGGACTGACCTTTGTTATCCGGTTCGTTAAAGGTGAGCAAATGTCTGTATGAGCCGTTTTCGTATCCCGACTTGATTTTTTGCAGATTAGCGGCGTTGACGGAGCTTCTCCCCCAGATCATCGGCACGTATTCGCCTTCGTATCGTTCGCCCGGATCGTCCATACCCCAGTTATAATACCAGCCGACGCCCAACTCGTTTATTTTATCCGCGCTTTCGTCCCTGCCGTCGTTATACCGGGACAACCCGAGCCCCTTTTTTACGACCGTTTCCGCGCCGTCTCTGTGCGGGGCGGGGGTGGAATCGACGCCGCCCGACGAACAGGCTGCGAGGGGAGCGATCGATAAGAGAAGCGTGAAAATAAGAGGAAGGCAACGATGTTTTTTCATAGATAAAATCCTTTGATTTCTTTTTACGGTTAAATTTATAATAGCACAAACAAAATACGATTGCAAGTATTTTTACCCTGCCGATTTTTTAAAGCTCGGCTGAAATGTTCGATTGAAACATACTTTTTGAGCGTATTTATTCAAATGATACGCGCAATTTTGTAACATTCCGCTTTTCTGACGGGAGAGTGTTATTTATGTGAAACAATTTAGGCGGAAAAATCGACAGTTTAGGAAATGGCGATTGACGGATCGAGGAAAGTCGATTAAAATAAGTTTGGTCTATAACGAAATCTATCGCCTTACAGCGTTTTCGAAGGGCATGCCCTTATTTGCTTACTGTGTAAGCAAATAAAAAAACTTGACAGCTTTCCGTTTTTTATGCGGGGGCGTAGGATAGATTGAAAAATTTCGGGAGGGAAGAATGGGTTTTAGAAAGAAAAAAATTCTTCTGGGATTCGGTTCGGTGTGTTCTTGTCTGTGCGCATTGATGTTCGGCGCGGAAATCATCGCCGGCAGCGGCGATTATAAGGACATGGTGAACGGAGTGCTCGGCGGGGTGAGCGTCGCGGCGGGAACGGCGGATACGTACGCGTTTACCTCCGATTACGAAAGCACCACGGAAATGCTGACCGAACGGGTGCGGATAGCGGAACAGATAGGAGAGGAAGGCTGCGTTCTTTTGAAGAATAAAGCGGATTCTCTCCCTTTGCGCCCTTCCGCGGCGGATACGCGGGAGCTGAAAGTGACGATGCTCGGTTCGCGCGCCTATACGTATAAGGCTGACGGGGTAACGCTCCGCGATACTTCGATGACCTTTTACGGAGGAATTACGGGCAGTAAAGTCATAGAAGAAAAAGTGACGACGGAGGACGGTACGTTTCATGTACCCGTGACGATGGAAAAAGCGCTGCAAAGCGAAAGTATCCGCATCAATCCGGCGCTTGCGGGCTTTTATTCCAATAAAGCCTTCCCGTCTCTTCTCGGAGGCAGCGAAGGGAGCGGCAACGAAGGCGCGCCCTATGCCGTAAATGAAACGTATCTCGATAAGGGCGACTGCGGGGATTACGGCGAATACGGCGACGCCTGTCTGGTGGTGATCGGGCGTTGCAGCGGCGAAGGCCGCGACTATTTCCCCGGGATCTCGGGCGTCGATAAGAGCAAAAACGACGGTTCCACCTGCGCGATCGGCTTGTCGGATAACGAGCGCAACCTGATCACCGTGGCGAACGAGATCTCCGACAACGTGATCGTCCTCATCAACAGCGCGGTCGCAATGGAGATCGACGAACTCAAAGAGGACGATCGAGTGGATTCCGTGATGTGGATAGGTCTGCCGGGCGCCTACGGACTCAACGGCGTGGCGCGCGTTTTAAGCGGCAAGGCTTCTCCTTCCGGACATCTGCCCGATACCTATGCCGTCAACGCCTCCAATTCTCCCGCGGCGCAGAATTTCGGCGTGTATACGCAGGACGGAAGCAAGCGGTATACGTGGACGGACTCCTCGCGCACGGACAGCGACGATTCCCATTACGTGGTGATGGCGGAAGATATTTATACGGGCTATACCTATTATGAAACCCGCTATGCCGACTGCGTGGAGGGAAACGGCGGCGCGTCTTCCGCAAAGGGCGCCGTAGCCGGCGCGTCGGCGTGGAAGTACGAGGACGAAGTTTCGTATGCGTTCGGATTCGGTATGAGCTATTCCGACTTCACACAGGAGATCGTGCCTGATTCGTTCGTCTATAATCCTTCGGCGAAAACGATTTCCGTGGACGTGAAAGTGACGAATACGGGCAGCCGAGCCGCGAAAGACGCGGTTCAGCTGTACGTGCAGGTACCCTATACGGAATACGATAAAAAGAAAGGCGTGGAAAAATCCGCGGTTCAGCTGCTCGCGATCGGAAAAACGGATTTGCTGTATCCGGCGGGAGAAGTGAACGAAAGCGCCGGGGCGTACGGCTCGCAGACGTTGACGCTGACGGCGGATATGAAATATTTTGCAAGCTACGATAAAACGATCGCCCACGACGGCGTGACGGGCGGGTATATTATGGAAAGAGGCGATTATTATTTTTCCATAGGCAACGGCGCGCACGAAGCGCTGAACAATATTCTGCTCAAAAAGGGCGCCGAGCCTTCCGCTTTGTACTGGGAGGAAGGCAGCGAGGCCAACGAGCAGGGTACGGTGAAATGGACGACGGAGGGGCTTTCCGATTTTAGTTTCAATTCCGACGGCGTGGACAGCTCCTATTTTTCCAAATCGGAAAACGGAACGGTCGTCAAAAACCAGATGGAGGACGTGGATTATAACTATTTCAACGCGGGGACGATCAAGTATCTCAGCCGCAGCGATTGGGCAGGTACCTTCCCCGTGTCCTATCCGGGATTGAAAGAGACGGCGGCAATGAAGGATTATCTCGACAGCAACGTCTATAAATTCACGACGAGCGGGAACACCGACGTGGAATTCGGTATCGACCACGAAGAAGATTTAGACGAGAACGGAACGCCTTTGCAGAATAAATCCGTGGCGGAGTATAAACTCAAAGCCTACGACGATCCCGAGTGGGATTATCTGCTCGAACAGATCACGTTCGACGAAGCGTGGAAATTTTCTCCTTACGGCGGCTCGTCGTGCAATCCGTTCGCTTCCGTCAACGCGCCCACGGTCTGGCAGATCGACGGCCCGAACGGAAACGTCACCCGTTCTTACGGCGCGCTCGCACCCGAATCGGGATATCTCGCCGTACCCGCTTCCGATCCCAACGACGGCTATTTCAGCTGCGATATGCCCTGCGCGCCGATGACGGCCGCAACGTTTAACGCGGAACTCGTGGAAGAACAGGGAGTAATCTACGGAGAAGATAACCTTTGGAGCCGCAATCCCATTATGTGGGCGCCCGGCATGAATCTCCACCGCACGCCGTTCAATTCCCGAAATCACGAATATTATAGCGAAGACGCTATGCTCACGAATATCCTCGGCGTGTCGTTCGTGCGCGGCGGGCTTTCCAAAGGTTCTATTCTCGCAGCGAAGCATTTCGCTTTCAACTCTCAGGAATCCTACCGCGAAGGCTTGTGCCAGTTCATGGAGGAGCAATCGGCCCGCGAAAAGGAACTGCGCGCGTTCCAGGGACTCAGCGAGGACGTGGTCTACATCAATTCCGCCGGCAATACGATCAACGCTCTGGGACTGATGAGCTCGTTCTCCCGTGCCGGCGTATGCGGCGTCAACGCGCACACGGGACTGATGAAAAATATCCTGCGCGGGGAATGGGGTTTTAACGGCCTTATCTCCACAGATATGGTCGTCGCGGGAAACTTTTTCAATCCGCAGGACAGCGTCGTCAATAACGTTACGTTCATGGCGACCTCCAACGCCGAAAACCTTTTGAGCAGCTATTGGCAGGATTATAATAACAAGAAAAAAGTGCAAAGCGATCCCAACATGGTCAACGCTCTGTACGAAAATATGCACTATTATATGTATTCCATTGCCAACAGTATCGCCTTAAACGGCATCGCCCCGGGCGACACCATTCAGACGAACGTGATGTCTTACTGGGAATATATCCTTCTCGTCGGCGGAGGCGTGTTCGGCGCCGGCGCCCTGACTATTCTCGGCGTCGTGGCGTATCATGATCTTAAAACGCGCAAAAAGAACGTCTCGGCGCAAAGCGGAGGACAGCGAAATGATTAAAATAAAACGTCCGGGCTTGGGATTCTATTTTACGGCGGGCTCGTTGATTTTTACGGCGGCGGCACTGGCGATGTTTTTCAGAACGTATGACGTTTTCGGCTACGCGATCAACCGCTGGGCGTTGTTTATGACTCTTCTGTCGGTCTGGTGTCTTTTGTTCAGAACGATGAATACGCTGTTTGCGGGGGAAAAGCCTTTCTGGGCTTCCTATGTGCACGTTTTGGTCAGTCTGCTGCTGGTGCTTTCCCTGCTGCTGGTCATCAAGCCCTGCCTGTCGCCCATCGGTATCTATTTTACCGTACACAATATGGGCGACGTGGAGACGAACGCGGTCGGCGTGCCCGCGTCCATCATTACGGCGGCTTGCTACCTGGCGGCGGTCGTATGCAATCTGATAGCGGGATTTTCCTCTTCCGAACGGAAAAAGGCGGTGAAATCGTGAGCGCCGGAACAGAGACGAAAAAACTGAAACACAAAAATATATCCGCAATCGTTTACGCGGTCTTCGGATTGGTCACACTGGCGATTTTTCTGCCCATGTTCGTTTGGAGCTTTTTCGGCAGGGAAAGCGAGGACGTGGAGATCTTGGACGCGGAAGTCGTACTTTCCGAAAACGCGCGACGGGAATATCTCGTCGGACAGACTCTTTCGACGGACGGACTTTCGCTGAATATCGGAACGCGGGAAAAACCGGAACTCATCGACGTTTCCGACTGCCAAGTGGACGCCGATCTCACCGCCGCGGGAAACAAAAAAGTGACGCTCACCTACGCGCTGAACCGGTACACCAATTATGTCGGTTCTTACAATATAAAAGTGTATTTCGTCCGTAATCTGTATGCGGCCGTACAACCAGAGACCGTCGTCGTGAACGCGGACGGTTCCTTCTCGACGGACGAGGGATTCGAACTTTATGCGGAACTGGATTCCGCGCCCGGGGCTTCCTCGGAGTTTGCGGGGACTACGGCGGAGGGAAAAGAGAATGTGATCCGCCTGGATTCGTCCCTGTATACGACCAAAGCGGTGGAGAGCGTGTCCGTGGAAGGATATTACGCCGCTTCCGTATTCTGCGGAAACCTCGCTTATTCTTTTAATTTTTTCAATTCGGCAAGCCGCACATTTTTGGTTCGTTCGGAAAAGAGCGTCGTCGTTTACGAAAATGAGAATAAAAGCTCGTCCGCTTCGCTAAGACTGATCGTTACTCAAACCTCTCCCGAATATCAAAGCGATTGCGCGGGCGAGAGCGCTGGGTATTACGTATACACGTCCGCCGACGGCAGGGAAAGCGTCTATGATTTCCGTTACGAACTTACGGAAACGGAAGAGATTTTCAAATCTCCCGTCTCGGCGACAGGAATCTCGGACGAGAAAAAAGAGAACGAAAAGTACCGCGTACGCTGCGGCGGCGATTCCTTTACGGTGCAGGGAAATTTATGGGAAAGCGCCGTGGTGAACGGCGTCGTCTATACGGACGGGGATTATAAATTGGTAATCGATTCGGAAGCGCGGATTCTGGACCTGACGAATTGCGCCGAAGCGGGCACGGAAACTTTGAAACTCTATATCTCCGATTATACGTTCGATATGAGCACGGGCAGCGGGATCAGCAAAGGCTTCTATATCTATACGGATAAAAACGGCGCGAAGCAAAAGTTTCGTTTCTTCATGCAGACCTGGACGTGGACGTACGTTCCGCTTTCCTCGCAGTACGGCGACGCGTATGCGGAAGCGTATCTGGGCGATTATATGCTGAACGCCGAAAAGCCCGAGGTGTCCAATTATACGGGGCCGATGTTTGCGGACGTACATGTGTATACGCGCGAAAACGGCTGGGAGAACGTTCGGTTTACGGTCGATATGGCGTCGCTTTTGAAAGCGGCGTACAACATGAAATAAGGGGGCGGAAACATGACAAAGCAAAGAATCGCCGCGATGATTTTGGCGGCACTCTCTCTAGCGTCGGCGTTTGCCCTCTCCGCCTGCGGCGAGGAAGCGCCTCAGACGGAAACGAGCGCTTTGAGCGGCACGTTCACACATTCGGAAGCGATCAAAAAAGATGCCGCGAATCAGGACCTGCGCATCTATAATCAGGCGAGCGCGGCAGACAACAATCTTTATTGCACCGTTTATCCGCTCAATACCGTGAACGGATCCAAGGTATGTTACAGCGTGGATCAGCGCTTAAAGCTGAAACGAGATTTTACCTATAACTATCAATACACGATCACCCTTACCAATTCGGAAGAATGGGGAAAAGATTTTTCCAGCATATCGGTACAGATCGTCGGCACGTTTACCTACCAGACGACGGACGGCGTCAACTATCAGGTGACTTTGCAGAATCCGGCGGAGGGCACGCAGACGATCTACGGGGCGAGCGTGAGCGGCGAGGCAAATATTTACGCCTGGACGCTCAATTCCACGGCGGGAAAGATCGTCGATATCGCTTACGAGCTTTCGCTCGACGCTTCTTTCAAGTACGATCGGTATACTTGCGGCCGGTCCGTGTCGGTGTCGAAACTGGAAAAATCGGTCGGGGACGATGTGTATTACCGCGATATTATGAACGATATCGCGCCCTATTGCAGCTATACTTTTTAAGCGCTTATCATCGGACGGCGGGGACAGTCTTTGCCGTACAGGAGGAAAACGGATGAGAAACGGAAGTTTTTCAAAAAAGTCAATTTTTACTTATCTTTCGGCTGCGGTGCTGTTTTCGGCGGCGTTTGCCGGCGCGGTTTGTCTGCGCGGCACCGCCCGCGCCGAAACTTCGAGGAACGCGGTGACCGGTATCACCGTTTCTTTGAACCAAACGCTCGCTGTGAATTACTACGTCTCGCTGCCGGAAGGATATTCGGAACCGCAGATGATTTTTAATCAGGGCGAAGAGGACGAGGAGACGGTCTCAAAGTACGCCATGGACGGAGACGAGTACGTCTTTTCGTATACGGGCGCGACCGTTTTGACGGTGGGCGAGGAGATCACCGCCTCCGCCGTCGCAAAAAACGCGTCGGGAAAGACGGAAAAGATAGGTTCGCGCGACACCTCCGTGCAGGAGTATTGGGAATCCGTTCTCGATATGACGCGGGAAGAGTTGGAATATACGACTTTGGAATACGTTTCTCTGCGTTCGCTCGCCGTCAACTTTTTAAATTACGCGTCGAAAGCGCAGATCGACGGCGGCATTACGGAAAATCTTGCCGACGCAGGTCTTACAAACGAGGAAAAAGCGCTCGTGTACGGTTACGACAGTATCTATCAGGCCGATTGGACGAAGCGGACTCCCACCTACGAAGGCGCGGACGGGGAAGATTTTCATTGGACGGGCGGGGAATCCCTGAATTTGGCGCAGGGAGTCGCCATGCGTTTCACCTTTTCGTATCAAGGCGGAATCACGGACGACCTGCAAGCGAAAGTCGTGCTGGGCAGCCGCACGGAAACCGTATCCGTCGAACCGCTGCCTGCGGAAGAACAGACGGAAAGCGGCGTTACGTTATACACGGTCACGACTCCCCCGTTGAAGGCGACGGAATTCAGTTCGCAGACGGGCGTGCGCATCTATCACGGCAAAACGCCGGTCAGCAGCCGTCTCGTCTATTCTGTAAACAGATGTATCGATAAAATTTACGTGGACGGTTCCGCCCCGCAATCGGAGCGGGATAAGGCGGCGGCGCTCTATGCGTTCGGAAAAGCGGCGGCGTGGTACGGTTATAAAGATTCGGTGGAGTATACGGTCTTGCCCGCGGTCAACGACAACGGCATCGTCACCTGCTCCAAATTCGACTATACGTACGACGACGGCAGAATGCTCCAAGCCAAAGAGGGAAGCGGCACGTTCGGACAGTATGTATACCTGGACGGAAATGCGTACGATACGTCGCATATTCCCGAAGGCGGAACGATCGCGGAGGGAGTGACGCTTGCCTATTCTCCCGAGGGTAATTTGTTCACCGTCACTTTGGACGGGGCGGACTTGGAACACGGACTGCTCGTTTACTATGCGAATCTCGAAATCGTCGTAAAATCAAACAGTACGATCTCGGGCTTATGCTATCGCGACTGGAACGATAAAGGCGCTAAAAAAGGCTGTACGATCGGCGCGGACAGCGGCAAAATCTCCGTTTCGGGCGAACCGGGCGCGGCGCTTTATGTGAACGGCGGGATCCTTGCTCCCGGCGGCGTGGCGGTGAACGGCGCCGAAGTCAACGTGAAAAGTTCCCAGGCGGGATATAACGGCGTGGAAACGAACGGCAGCCTGACGGTCGAAAACGACGCGATTCTTTCCGTGGAATATACGGGCGAAAAAGTTTCGGCTTCGCGCGGGATCAGCGCCGTCGGCAATATTTCCGTAAACGGCGCGACACTCGTTTCCAAAGGCTTCAATTACGGGATATTCCTCGACGGAGCGGCGGACGCCGCGGGGCAGAATTTTACGGCGGACGGGGAAGCGCGCGTAGAAATAGAAGCCGTGACGGGGGGGATTTCTTCCCACAGCGTCAACCGGGACTTGAAGTTTATAAACGGCGCGGTAAAAATTACCGCCGCCTTCGGGATCGACTACGCGAACGTGACGGTAGACGCGGCGGAGCTTACGATCCTGGCGACAGGCGGAAACGGCATCGGACAGGATTCCCCGGCGAAGCTGACGACGGTCGGCGGCATTCCCGAAACAGGAAAGATCAGCGTGTTCTGCGATTTTTATAATCCCTATTGGGATATGAAAGGCAGGGCGTTGTGGACCAGCGGCATGGAAATCGACGGCGGTACGATCCGTTTCGAGGTGCGCAATCATGCCGGCGTCATCGAAACCGTGCAGGGCGCGGCTTTGAATTTCGATCAATGCGACGTCTATCTGCGCAGCGACGGAAGCGCGCACGGCATTTATGCCAACGCCGGCAACGAAGTTATCACTGTGGCAACAGGGGCGAGAGTATTTGTGGAAAAATGCGGTTTGCCCGTCGGCAGTTGGGTAGGCGTTTCCGAGACCGTTCAGCCCGTCCGCATCTATATTTACGGTGATATGGCGGCTGTCGGCTGCGGCGGTGGGATCGGCGAGTGGGAAAGCAACGCGAAACTCGTCGAGGGAACCGTGCGTTATATGAACGGTTAAGAGGGAGAAGAAAAACATGAAAAAATCGTTAAAAATAATTTTTATGACGCTGCTTTGCGTACTGGCCTTTTCCTTTGCCGCCTGCGGCCCTTCCGGCAGCGGATCGGAATCGCCGGAGAGTTCGCCGAATTCGCAGTCCGAACAAAGCACCGGAAGCCACAGCGAGAGCGACAGTGAAAACAGTAGTGACAGCAACAGCAACAGCGAAAGCGGGAGCAGCGACGAAGAGACCGCAGAGCCTTCGGTGGACGGAGGCTTTGACGGCGAAGATGTGACCGGACCGAAGCACTGACGCGTGAGGCACGGAGAGAAAAATGAAAAAGGAGGGCGGTGTGGAGAAAAAAGCGATAGCTCTTTTATTGGGTTTGGCTATGTCGGTCTTGTCGTTAGCCGCGTTCTGTTCCTGCGTAAAGACGGGCGGAGCGAGCGATGAGAACGGTGAAAATGAAACGTCGGGATTTTCTTTGCAAGACGGCAAGGCCTGCCTGCGTTGGGAACGGGTAAGCGGCTGCGACGGCTATCGCGTCTATAAAAGCCCGAGCCGGTACGGCGAATATGTAGCGGCGTCCGAAGATTTGAAGGAGACGTATTACGAGGACGCGGACGCATACGCATATTACCGCGTCGTAGGCGTAAAAAAGGGCGGCGAGATCGTGAGAACGATCGGTCAATACAGTTTCGACGCGGAAACGTTCGGCGAAAACGTATGCGTGTACGCCGATACGGACAGCGAAAAGAAAATTCAGCAGGATTTTGACAACGCTTATAAAATATCGGAGACGGGCGAATTTTCCGATATGCGTTTCGCGGCTTTGTTCAAAAAAGGCGATTATCCTTCGCTGGATCTGAAAATCGGCTACTATACGACGGTTTCCGGATTAGGCGCCGATCCCGCGGACGTATCGCTCGCGAAAATGAACGTAGTCGCCGCCAATTCTCTTTGCAACTTTTGGCGCAGCGCCGAAAATCTGACCATCAAAGGGAATATGACCTGGGCGGTTTCCCAGGCGACGAGTCTGAGGCGGATCAACGTGGAGGGGGATTTGTCCCTGTCCAACGGCGGATACGTGTCGGGCGGATTTCTCGCCGACAGCAAAATTTCCGGCTCCGTGTATGCCGGTTCTCAGCAGCAGTGGCTGTCGCGGAATTGTCAATGGAAGGAGTGGCAGGGCGGCGTATTCAATATGGTCTTTGTCGGCGTACCGAGTCCCATTCCCGCCGCGGCGTGGCCGCAGGGCAGGTTCACCGGAATCGAAAAGACGGAGTCGATCGCGGAAAAACCCTTCTTGACGTTTGACGAAAAAGACGGATACGGCGTGGTCGTACCTCCTTTGAAAAAAGACGCTTCCGGCGTTTCCTATGCCGCGGACGTATCGAGAAAGCTCCCGCTTTCTGATTTTTACGTGGCCAGGAGCGACCGCGATACCTCGGAGACCATCAATGCGGCGTTGGCAAAGGGAAAACATCTCCTGCTCACGCCCGGGATTTATGCGCTGGATTCGCCTCTGCGGGTGACGAAAGCCGATTCGGTGATCTTAGGGCTGGGCCTGGCGACTTTGAAGATTTCGGATAAAAATACCGATTGTCTGATGCGCGTCTCCGACGCGGACGGGATCCGGATTTGCGGAATCCTGTTCGACGCGGGCGCCTACTCGCAAAAGCTGCTGGAAGTGGGCGCAAAGGACTCCTCGCGTTCGTCGGCTTCGCCTATTTGTCTGAGCGATCTGTACTTTCGCGTCGGCGGCGTGGCAAATACGAAAACTTCTGTGGACGTATGCGTGGAACTCAACGCGGACGGAGTAATCGGCGATAACTTTTGGGTTTGGCGGGCGGATCATACCGACGGAGTCGGCTGGGACGTCAATCCCGCGCCGAACGGCTTGATCGTCAACGGAGATAACGTCACGTTTTACGGACTGTTCGTCGAACACTTTCTCGAATACCAGACGATCTGGAACGGCGAAAACGGCTGCACTTATTTTTATCAGTCGGAATTGCCTTACGACGTGCCCTATCAGAGTCGTTGGATGTCGCACGGAGACACCGTGAACGGGTATTCCAGCTATAAAGTAGGCGACGGGGTATCGAGGCACCGGGCATACGGCGTGGGCGTGTATTCCTATTTGAGAGATAACGCGGTGCGGCTGGAAAACGCGGTGGAAACGCCCGGGGCGTCGGGAATAAAATTCACGCATATCGTGACGGTATGGCTGGGCGGAAACAAAGACTCGGGAATCGATCATATCGTCGACGGAACGGGCGGCGGCGTATCGAGCGCGTCGGGAAACGGTTCCGCGACGATCGACCTATATGCGCCCGGAAATACAGAAAAAAATAAAAAGTTGTTTAAATAGGGAGGAAACTTATGAACAAAGCGTTTACGGTAAAGAAGCGCAGCATATTAATCGGACTTTTGACGGCGATCTTTTCCGGCTGTCTCGTCGGATTGGTCGTAAACAGCGCGCCGTATATGTCGGCAGGCGCGGAGACGAAAACCGAATCGCCTGCCGACGCGCCGGCGGAGGGGAAAAATATCAAAAGCGTAGCGGTCACTTTGAACGAGGATATCGTGATAAAGTACTATGTCAACGTGTCCGCCGATTATACCGCGCCCGCGGCGGCGTTTACGTTTAACGGAACGGAATATTCCAAGACGGAGGGCACGCTCGTTTCCGCGGCGGCAGGCACGGCGGACGCGGTATACGAATTTACGTTCGACGGCGTGACGCCGCAGTATCTGGGCATACCCGTAGACATGGTTGTTTCCGCCGTCAAAACGGGAGAGACGGCGGAAACCGAAATCGCCGGGGTAACCAATTATTCCGTGCGGACGTATTGCGAAAAACTGCTCGAAAAAACTCCGGAAGAACTCGGTTACACGCGGGAAAAATACGATTCCCTGCGTGCTTTGGTCGTCGATCTTCTCAACTACGGCGCGGCGGCGCAGACGTACACGGGAACGGAAGGCGAGCTTGTCAACGCCGGCCTGACCGCGGACGAAAAGGCGCTCGCCACCGGGTTTGAGGCTCCCTCGGTCGGCGAGGCTGAATTCGGCGCAGCGGTCGCAAATCAGATCGCCGAGTGGAAGTCCGCGGGACTTGTCTGCGATTCCAAGATCGCCATGTATTTCAAAATAACCGCGCCGACCGTTTCCGACGCCGCGCCGTACACGATGAAGATAGGCGGAACGGAATTGAGCTTGAAAAAGAGCGAACCGGCCGCCGGCGAAGAAGGAAAGACCGTATATACCTATTATTATACGAGCATCTCCCTCACCCGGTTCGATCAGGCGTATACGGCCCAGCTGTTCGACGGGGAAACTCCAATCAGCAATACGATCACTTACAGCGTGCATAACTATATTGCCAACACCTGTAATGATACGAACGAGCAGAACGTCGCGTTGATCAAAGCGATTTACAGCTACGGAAAGGCGGCGGTAGCTTATAAAAACGCGGGAGCGCTCGATTATACCGTCGAAACGGCGCCTGCGGAACACGAAGAAGGAGTTTTGAAAGCGACTTACGGCGGGTATACGTACACCAAAAAGATTCCTTCGCTTTCGGCGGATTTTGAAAACGGGTTCCGCTATTATGAGTATATAGGCACCAGTTTGTCGGAAAACGGAGCCGTCGGCGCTTTCCGGCTGAGATCCGACTCCGGCTACGGTACGCTGTCTTTTACAACCAACGTGGATAGCTATGTCGTAACGGCTTTTCAGGACGGAGAAAATTGGCTTACAGTTCATCACAGTATATATGATATTTCCCGGCTTAATTCCAACTTGGTCGGAAGCGTGGAAGCGGGAATTTCCGTCATTACCTTGACGGAGAACGTTACGCTGGACAATATGAGCTTGCAGGGGAAAGCCTGGAAGATCGACAGCACACTCGACTCGGCAAACGAAGGATATACGCTGACCGTAAACGATTCCTGGGAATTGAAAGCGAGTACGACGATCGGCGCGAACGCGGCGGTGAAACCCATATCAGGCGAAAACGGTGTAAATTTGTACGCAAGTCAGTTGAGGATCGACGGTAAATTGATCATTGAAACTCCCGAAAATGGTCAGTGGAAAAGCGGAGTTCTCTATGGGGCGGAAAATGTGAGCGTCACGGTCAACGGGACGTTCACGAGTACCAATAGAGGAATCGGCGTTTATATGAATAACGCCAACAACAGCTTTGTCGTCAACGCCGGCGCGAATGTTACGGTCGAGACCGCGTACGGACACGCTTTTGTCGGCAACGGGGCGGGCAACGCCCTGACGATAACAGGCGGCGAGACGACGTTTAAAGCAAGCGAAAGCAACGCAAACGCGGTTTTATGTCAGAACGATTCTTTGGAAATACAGGTAAAAGGCGGCTCGTTTACGACGACCGGAAATGTGGGCGCAAACACCGTGCGCGTTTCGGGCGGTAAGATGAATCTTGAAAGCAATAGGGCGACGTACAGCCTCAGAAATCTTTCCGTGACGGGCGGCGACGTGGTTTTGAATAATACGCTGACGAGCGAAAAAACGGTGATAAAGGGCGGAACATTAACGATTACAAGTAACGGTACCGCCGCAATCAAATCCATGGGTACAAATTGCCGCTATTATTTTATCGGCGGCGAGACGCTGTTTACAAATAACGGAAGTTCGGATTCCATAGCGGCGGTTGCTTCCGAAATTTTTGGATCGAGTTTGGCGATCACTATCGGAGGAATTGCCAAAGTAGAAGCGATCGGTTTCGCACAAGGCTTTTCGGGGGGATTTGGCGTTAATATAAGCACTTATCAATTTACGAAATACCTTGCAGGCAGTGAAAACGATTATGGATTCCGGTATAAAAACAGTGCGGAAGGAGAAGCGTCTCCGCTTGCAGATGCCAATGGCTTTGACTTTTGGGGGACTATTTCCGATCCGACTTATTGGGTAAAGGCGGGAATCGCCGTAAATAGCATCGACGAAATCAGCGGCAAGCCGCTTTCCGCCGAAAACGCTGCCGGCGCAGTCGACTTTGCAAATTTGTAAGCGAGTGAATATTACGTCAATACGTAAAGGAGTCAACTCTATGAAATCGAACGAAAATATAAACGAAAAAAAGAAGTTTGCCGCCGTGGAATGTGAGGTAATCTTTTTTTCAGCCCGGGACGTCGTGACCGCAAGCGGCGCTTTTGAGACGCAGGAAGACGTTTTCGATCATCCCTTTCACTCTAATGAATAGAGTGTCAGGCGGAAAATAAACGCGAACGCCGCTTTGCAACGCGAAACTTTGGAGTAAAAAAATGAAAAGAATCTTTTTGACAGTCTCGCTCATCGTATGCTTAACGCTTACGGCGGTTGTCGGCGCTTGCGCCGCGACGCCGGACGGAGAGCATAGCGAGAAAGAAAGCGCCCAAAGCGAGAGCTTAAAGGACGAATCCGATTCCGTCGATCCGTCGGACGGAGCGTCGGACGGCGGTTCAGGCAATCACTCGGAAAATAACGACGTCGATTTGCCGGAAGTGGATTTTTAAAACGCTTAAACGAATAAAGCAAACACGCCGCAGATTTTTTGCGGCGTGTTTGCTTTATAAACGCGTCGGGAAAGAGGGTGGGAATCTAAAAATCCTCAAAATAAAAATATCTTGCAAAGATGAGTTTTTTGTGCTATAATAAAAATACGAAAGTAAAAAAAGATCATAGGAGCGAGGTATGGGAACGTTCAATATAGAAGCGGTCTTATCCAATAAAAGAGAGTCCCCCGACTTTGAATTGAAACTGCCCGAGGGGCGCGGCCCTCATTATATGTTCATTTTATTCCTTTCCGATTGTATGTTCTCCTATGAGGGCGAAAACTATTTTTACAGCAAAAAGCAAACGGCGATCCTGTATCCGCCCAGCTCCTTTACCTGTTATAGAGCCGTCAACGGAGAATTCAACAACAGTTTTATCAGTTTCGACGCGGATAAAAAGCTGATCGGCGAATATAGATTTCCGCTCGCCAGACTCATTCGGATCGGCGGGGAAGAGAGCAAAATCATCGACGAATACGTCGATAGGATCTCTTTTTTGAAAAATACCTGTTACGATCTCTCTCATCTCGAAGAGATAGACATTTCGATGCGGAAAATTCTGAAAATCATCGAGGATTGTTATGAGAATAAAAAATTGCAGAGCGACGAGTTGGGGGAAAGCAATCTCTCCTACCGCCTGAACGAAATCCGCGCGGAACTCTATCGCGCGCCCGAAAATCTTACGATCAAAAAAATGGCGGACAGTCTCTCTTATTCCGCTACCTGGTTCGGTATCCTCTATAAAAGAAAATTCGGCGTCACTCCCGTAAAAGACCGGGAAAAAGCGATCGTAAAACGCATCGAGTTCTTTCTTACGAATACCGATTACACCCTCGGCCAGATCGCCGAGCGGCTCAACATACAAAGCGAGTCCTACCTCATCAGGCTCTTCAAAAAGCAACGGGGGGGGGGGA
>DBFWLO010000023.1:0-195174 GCA_048465415.1 Candidatus Scatosoma sp. | reverse complement strand
ACATATTTCGTTGTTAGTAAAGGATTATTTTACATTATTTCGATTTTATTTTTTACTTCCTCTGTCTTTTTTGTAAATATATCGTCGCTACTTGTCGTTTCTTGTCTCTTCTTATTTCCGTTACTTCATTTCGTCGACATATTCATCATAAGTAACGGGCCGATCGTAGACCTTCGTATCCTCGACGTCGATGATGCGGTTCGCGACGGTGTTCATCAATTCCTGATCGTGAGAGGTGAGGAGCATGCAGCCGCGATAGTTGCTGAGGCCGTTGTTGAGAGCGGTGATGGATTCGAGATCGAGGTGATTGGTCGGTTCGTCGAAGATGAGGAAATTGCTGCCTTCCAGCATCATTTTGGCGAGCATGCATCTCACCTTTTCGCCGCCGGAAAGTACCTTCGCCTTTTTCAGCGCTTCCTCGCCCGAGAAGAGCATTCTTCCGAGCCAGCCGCGGAGGTATTCCTCGTAATGATCCTGCGAAAACTGGGAAAGCCATTCCACGAGCGAGAGATCGCAGTTCTCGAAATACTCGTTGTTGTTCTGCGGGAAATAGGAAACGGAAATGGTTTTGCCCCACTTAACCGTGCCCGCGTCGGGCTCTTCCTTGCCCGTCAGAATGTCGTAGAGCATGGTGACGGTGGTACTCTTGTCCGAAATGAGGCCGATTTTTTCGCCTTTTTGAACGGTGAAGGAAACATTTTTAAAATAACCTTCCTTCGTCAGATCTTCGACGATGAGAATGTCGTTGCCGATCTCTTTTTCAAATTTGAAATCGATATACGGATATTTTCTCAAAGACGGCTTGAAATCGTTGATCGTAAGTTTTTCCAGTTCCTTTTTCCGGGAAGTCGCCTGCCGGGATTTGGAAGCGTTCGCGGCGAAGCGCGCGATGAACTCCTGCAATTCCTTCGCCCGCTGTTCCGCCTTCTTATTCTGTTCTTTTTGCTGACGAGCCAAAAGCTGGCTGGTCTGGTACCAGAAATCGTAGTTGCCGACGTACATATTGATCTTGCCGAAATCCACGTCGCAGATATTCGTGCAGACCTTATTGAGAAAGTGCCGGTTATGGGAAACGATGATGATGGTGTTTTCAAAGTCCATGAGATAGTTTTCCAGCCAACGCACCGTCTTGATATCGAGGTTGTTGGTGGGCTCGTCCAAAAGCAGTACGTCGGGATCGCCGAAGAGCGCCTGCGCGAGCAGAACGCGGACTTTCTGCTTGGCGTCGAGGTCGCCCATAGCGGCATAGTGCAGCTCTTCGGGAATCTCCAAAGCGTTCAGAAGCTGACCGGCCTGATATTCCGCGTCGTAGCCGTTCATTTCCGCAAATTCGCTTTCGAGTTCCGCCGCGCGGATCCCGTCCTCTTCCGAGAAATCGGGATTGGCGTAGAGCGCGTCCTTTTCGTCCATGACGTCCACGAGCCGCTTATAGCCGAGCATGACGGTGCGCAGCACCGTTTCGCCGTCGTACATGTTCTGGTTCTGTTGGAGAACGGACATGCGCTCGTTTTTATCGAGCGTCACATACCCCTTCTGGGGTTCGATTTCGCCCGAAAGCACTTTCAAAAAGGTAGACTTGCCCGCGCCGTTGGCGCCGATGATCCCGTAGCAGTTCCCTTTGGTGAATTTTAAATTTACGTCTTCAAACAATTTTTTGCTGCCGTATTGCAGACTTACTCCCGAAACTTGTAACATCGAAGTACCTCAATAATTTATTCCTTGAAGATTATACCATATCCCGGCGTTTAAGGCAAACAATTCCGCCCGCTATTCCCATGAAAAAGCCGAGAAAGCCCCCGAAAAATTTTTCAGAGGCTTTCTCGGCTTTCGCCGGACGGATCGCCGGACGTTTTTGGAATATAAAATCGTTTACATACCGCGTTTTACCTTCATTTTTCAACGGACGCGGGGCACTCGCAAAAAGAAACGAGTCTTATTTGACGATTTTTTCGAGTTCCGCGGCCACGTCCGCAACCGTTTTCAGCGTTTCCACATCGTCGTCGGGAATGATAACTCCGTGCTCGTCTTCGAGACGGCTCAAAAGCTCCACCACGTCAAGGGAATCGGCTCCCAGATCCTCGATGATTCTCGCGTCGGGCGTAATTTTACTCAAAGGCAGATTGAGCGCGTCCGCCAGCATTGCCTGTACTTTTTCCAACATATTGCCTTTCCTCCGATTTTTTCAAAACGTACTACTTTTTATGACAGTATTGTAATACATCGAGCCGCAAAAGTCAAGCCCTTTTCGCTTCTATTTGTTTCTCTTTTTCATCGTTAAAGCGATGCGGTTCTTTTTAAGATCCACGTCCTTCACCCAGACCTTGACGACCTGCCCCACTTTGAGCGCCTCCGAGGGGTGGCGGATATATTTTTCCGTGATCTCCGAGATATGCACGAGTCCGTCCTGATGTACGCCGATGTCGATGAACGCGCCGAAATCGACGACGTTGCGCACCGTGCCCGTGATTTCCATGCCCGGTCTGAGATCTTCGATCCCCATGATGTCCTTGCGCAGCATGGGCGCGGGCAGCGCCTCCCGAATGTCCCGCCCCGGTTTCATGAGCTCCGCGACGATGTCCGTCAAGGTCGCCTTGTCGAGCTCCGTCTCCTTCGCCGCTTTATCGAAACCGTAGCTTTTGAGCTGTTCCCGAAGATCGGAAATGCGGCGGGCGCGCACGTCCTCTTTCGTGTAGCCGAACAGCGACAAAAGTTTTTCCGCCTTTTCGTAGGATTCGGGGTGCACGGCGGTGTTGTCGAGGATATTGTCCCCGCAGTCAATCCGTAAGAAACCCGCACACTGCGTATACGCCTTTTCGCCGAGTTTGGGTACTTTCAGAAGCTGTTTGCGGGAAAGAAACTTGCCGTTTTCCTCGCGATAGGAAACGATGTTTTTCGCGACGGCGGAATTGAGCCCCGCCACGTATCTGAGGAGGGAGACGCTGGCGGTGTTGAGATCGACGCCGACGCTGTTGACGCAGTCTTCGAGCACGCCGTCCAGCGCGCTGTCCAGACGCTTTTCGTTCATATCGTGCTGATACTGCCCCACGCCGATCGATTTGGGATCGATTTTGATGAGCTCGGCGAGCGGGTCCTGCAATCTTCTCGCGATCGAAACCGCGCTCCTGGCCGTGACGTCGTAATCGGGAAATTCCTCCGCCCCGAGCGCGCTGGCGGAATAGACGCTCGCGCCCGCCTCGTTGACGATGACGTACCCCACTTCTCGCTCCGTTTCGGCTTTGATCTCTTTGATGAGCTCGGCGATAAAAATTTCGCTCTCCTTGCTGGCCGTGCCGTTGCCGCAGGAAATGACCTCGACGGCGTATTTTTCGATAAGTCCTTTTAAAACGCGTTTGGCTTCCTCTTTCTTATTCTGCGGGGGCGTGGGATAGACGACCGTCTTATCCAGCACCTTGCCCGTGCCGTCCACGACGCAGATTTTGCAGCCGGTGCGGAAGGCGGGATCCCAGCCCATCGTCACTTTGTTCTTGACCGGCGGCTGCATGAGCAGGGGCTTTAAATTCACTTCGAACATTTTGATCGCCTGTTCGCTGGCGTCCTCGAAGAGCTGCGCCCGTACCTCCCGTTCCACAGACGGCGCGATCAGACGGTCGTACGCGTCCTCCGCCGCGGCTTTGACGATCGCGGAGGATTCCCCGCCGTCCTTCACGAACGCCGCCTCGGCGATGCGTTTGGCGACCTCGGAATTACAGACGATTGAAACTTTCAAAAAGCCCTCCTTCTCGCCGCGGTTGAGCGCGAGCACGCGGTGGCTCTTGATCTCCGACACGGGCTCGGAATATTCTTTATACATTTCGTAGATCTTCGTCTCGTCCTCCGCCTCTTTGCCTTTGACGTAGCCCGAAACGATCTCGCCGTGCTTGAAGAAGAAGTTGCGCAGCTTTTTGCGCGTCGCCGCGTCGTCGGAAACGATCTCCGCGATGACGTCCCGCGCGCCGGCGATCGCCTCCTGGACGGTTTTAACCTCTTCGCTTATGTATTTCTCCGCTTCCGCTTTGACGTCCAGCGCCTTATCCTGCGCGAGAATGGCGTCGGCGAGCGGTTGGAGTCCCTTCGCGATCGCCACCGAAGCCCGCGTCTTGCGTTTCTGCTTATAAGGGCGGTAGATATCCTCCACCTCGGTGAGCGTGACGGCTTTTTCCAGCGCCGCACGCAGCTCGTCCGTCATTTTTCCCTGTTCCCCGATCGCAGAGGAAACTTCCTCCTTGCGCTTTTCGAGGTTTCTGAGGTAGGTGAGCCGGTCAAAGAGCTCGCGGAGCACCTGGTCGTCGCAGCTGCCCGTCATCTCCTTTCTGTACCGGGCGATAAAGGGAATGGTGTTGCCCTCGTCGATCAGGGAAAGAATGTTCTTCGCGTGCGCATCGGTGAGATTGAATTCCTGGGTAATCGTTTGTAAAATGTCCATAATGATACCTTCGATTATTTTAATATTTTTATTTTCAGGGATTCGAGAAATCCCTTTTGCTCTGAGGTAAGGCGATAACTTTCTTTCGCTTTTTGTATCGCTTTATTGTGCGTTTTCGCGTCCAGAATCCCATCTTGAAGGATCCCTACGCCGAACTCGTAGCGCTTGATAAGTATTTCCGCGGTCAGCCATGCCGCCGCCATATAAACGTAATACTTGTCCGTATCGGCTCGTTTCAGATACCCGACGATCGTCGGCAGATATTTCTCCTCTACGTAATAGCTCAAAAGCGTCACTAAAACGTAGCGCTGGGAAAATTCCCCGCCGTCGTCGAAAAACGCCGCGAGCCTGGGCAGAAAGTCGTCCAAATGCTTTCTGACGCAGACGGGACGAAAGCCATCGCAGACCGCCCAGTTATTCATCAACGGGACGCAGCGGCCGAGATATTTCAAAAACGTTTCGTAAGGCGTCTGAGAGGCCGCCGACAGCTTGATAAACGTTGTCTCGTAGAATGTGTCGGGGAAAGTGAAAAGCGTCTCTAAGGCCCCTTTAAATCGTTTTGCGAGCATGCGCATGGCCGGAGTGCGGATCCCGAGGAATTTTTGCGTCGGACTGTTGACGATGCGTTTTTGAAACTCGGCGAACCCGGACTCCGCATAGGGCGCGAGTTCGTTTAAAAATTCAGAGTAAGTCACGTAAGTGCTCCTTCCAGAGATTCGCGTCGAAGCGCGGGTTGGCGGGGCTCGTCGAGGGCATTTTGAAATAAGGAATCTTCACGTCCGCATAATGGGCGACGAAAAGGTTATAGGACAACGTGCCGTTGAGGAGGATTTTTTCGATGGGCGCGGCGCGGAAAATGACGGTGAGGTCGGCGACGGAGGCGTTTTTGACGTCGGCGTCCGCCGAACCCTCGATCTCGCATTCCGTCACCATATCCCAAAGCGCGATATGCCGGCGGAAGAGAAATTCTTTTTTGCCCTCTATATTTTCGGGGACTTCTTCGCCGAAAAAACCGCAGACCGTTTTCCAGAAACGGTTCTGAGGATTGCCGTAGAAAAATTGAACTTTACGGCTTTTGACGGAGGGAAAACTGCCTAAAATCAGCAGGCGGCTGTGCCGGTCGAATACGGGCGGAAACGCGGTCTTTCTTTCTATGCTTTCGCTCATACGTTCAAAGAACGAAGGGCTTGTCCAGATTGCCCACGGCCGCGACCGCTTTTCCCTCTTCGCCGAAGGTGAGAGCAAGCGTTTCCCGCACGTCCGCTTCGGTGATGCGGTTGATGGAGTCGAGCTTTCCCTCAAAATCGAAGAGCTTATCGTTGAAGAGCATATATTTTCCGTACATCAGCATCTGCGAGGAGGTGCTTTCCTGCGAAAAGAGCATGGAAGCCTTCATCTGTTCCCGGCCGCGCAGGAACTCCTCTTTGCTGATCCCTTTCTTTTTCATCTCCGCGATCACCGTTTCTATCGCCTCGTAGGCCTTTTGCGCGGAAGCGGGATTGACGCCCGCATAGACGATCAGCGCGCCGCATTCCGCAAAAGCGGAAATATAGGAATAGACGGAATAAGCGAGTCCCAGCTTTTCGCGCACTTCCTGAAAGAGCCGCGAACTCATGCTGCCGCCCAAAACGCTGTTCATCGTCTGCATGGCGTCGGTGAGCTCGTGCTCGCGCGGCAGCGCCGGATACCCGACGGCGAGATGCACCTGCTCGATCGGTTTCTTTTTGAGAAGGCTGAGATGTTTTCGCTCTATATTCTTTTCCCGGGCCTCGAATTTGCCCTCTTCCAAATTCCCGAAATAAGTTTCGACGAGCGCTTCGGCGGTTTTCATATCCACGCCGCCGGCAAAGGAAACGACGACGTTCCGGGGGCAGTATCTCGCCGCTTTATAGCGGAACAGATCCTCGCGGGTGAAGCCTTTGACGTTTTTCGCCGGGCCGAGGATATTCCTGCCGTAGTTTTCCCTGCCGTAGAAAGCGGAAGAGAGCAGATCGAGACACAGATCGTCGGGAGTGTCCTCGTTCATGGAGATTTCCTCGCAGACGACGCCCTTTTCTCGGACCATCTCCTCTTCGGGGAAAGTACTGTTCAAAAAGAGATCGGAAAGGATCTCGAAGGCTTCCGCCGTATGATCGGACGTGCATTTGGAATAGTAACAGGTCATATCCTTGCCCGTGAAGGCGTTCACCTGCGCGCCGATTCTATCAAACGCGTCGGAGATCTCGAACGAGGTGCGCTTTTTCGTGCCTTTGAACTGCATGTGTTCGATGAAATGGGAAATTCCGTCCTCCGCGTCCGTTTCCGACGACGAGCCGGTTCCGACGAGAATCCCCATCGTCACGGACAAAAGCCCGTCCATTTGTTTGACGACGAGCCGAAGTCCGTTTTTGTATCTTTTTTCGTAAACCATTCTGTTTTATCCTCCGTCCTGCAAATTCTCCGTGATCGTCACCGCGCGGAGAGAGCAGGTTTCATAATATGACAATATATCGCCGAGCGCGTCGGCCGTTTCCTTCATCGGGTGCATGAGAACGAATTCCCCGCCCTTGATATTTTTCGTCGCGCGGCTGTAAATGAGCGACGAATTTTTATCCCGCCAGTCGATCGTATCTCTCGACCAGAGGATCGTTTTCATGTTCAGCGTCTCGCAGGCGGCGAGCGCCGCTTTTCCGTAAGCGCCCGAAGGCGGAGCGAACAGAGTCATCTTCTTCCCCGTCATCAGCTCTATAAACCGATTGCAAAGAGAGATCTCCTCTTCGTTTTTCGCCTCGTCGAGCGCGGCGTGGTCTTTATGAAAATAACCGTGATTGCCCAGTTCGTGGCCGCGGGAAAGGATTTCCTTAACGCAAGCCACGTTGTCGTCCGCCCAGCACCCGCCGATGAAAAAAGTGGCTTTGGCTTTGTGCGCGTCGAGGGTGTCGAGGATACGATACACCTCGTCCGTGCCCCAATAGACGTTGAACATCAGCGATACGCCGTCCGACTCCGCCGAAGCGCTGCGGTAGACGTTCTTTTCGCTGCCTTCCGTCGTCACGGCGTCGTTGACGGGGAACAGACAGACGAATCCCACCGAAAAAATCAACAGCCCCAGCGCGCAGTTGGTGGCGATGTTGAGCTTGACGTTCTTGTTCAGCCGCTCCTTGCGGGCGGTCTTATTACGGTTCGTTTTCAAAATCGTTTACCTCGAAAAAAGATTCCGTATTATCTTATTTTTCTTTTTCCGAGTTTATGATCTTTTGACCGTTTCGCCGCAGAGTAATTCCGGGTATTATTTGATTTTGACGACGGTGACGCCCGTTTCGCCCTCGCCGTATTTTCCGAGCCGGAATTCGGCTACGTTTTTGTGTTTTTTGAGGTAGTCGTGAATCCCCGCGCGGAGTTTGCCCGTTCCCACGCCGTGGACGATGCGCACCTCTTCCAAATTGGCGCACACGGCCGAGTCGATGAACGCTTCCACGTCCGGGAGCGCTTCCTGAACCGTTTCGCCGATGACGTTGAGTTCGAGCGTCGGCAAAGGCTTGGGCGCCAGCTTTTTGGAGACTTGGACGCGGTCGGAAATTTTTCCCGGCGCTTTTCTTTTATCATTTTGTGCATTCCCGACGGAAATTAACACGGATAAATCGGAAATTTTGCTGTGCACGCGGATATTGCCGCAAAGCACTTCCGCTTCCTTCTTCTGCGGACGGACGCTCTGCACCACCCCTTCCCGGTTGATATTGCCGACGAACACTTTATCCCCCGCTTTGAGTTTCTCCGCTTTCGCGGGGACGTATTGCGGGCGGGAAAATTCTTCCTTTTCGTTGTCGTAGGCTTTATCCGCCAGCCTGTTTTTCAACGTGCGCGCCTTGATGAGGTCGGCTTCGGAGATTGTCTCTTTCTCGAAGATTTTTTCGATCTCTTCGAGAAGTTCCTCCGCCTCCGCCGTGCGTTCGTTGATGATCCGTCTCGACTCCGCTTTCGCGGAAGTGAATAATTTTTCTTTCTCTTTTTGCAGTTTCTCCCGTTCTTCCTCGATCAAACGGATTTTTTCCTGCCATTCCGTTTTTAAACGGTTGGTCTCTTTGAGCACTTCTTCCGCTTCGATCCGGCTCTCTTCCGCGCTGCGGACGATGTTTTCAAAGACCTGCGCGCCTTCGGAAAGGTTTCCGAGCGCAGCTTCGAGGATTTCTTCTTTCAAGCCGAGCCGTCTCGAAATCGCTAAGGCGTTGCTCGAACCGGGAAGCCCGATTTTAATGACGTACAGGGGACGCAGCGTGTCGGAATCGAATTCCATACAGGCGTTTTCGATGCCTTCCGTCGAGAACGCGAACTCTTTCAAAGCGGAATAGTGCGTCGTCACCACGCCCGTACAGCCCGTTTTCAAAAGGTAGGAAACGACCGCCTTAGCGAGCGCCTGGCCTTCGTCGGGATCCGTCCCCCCGCCGAGCTCGTCGACGAGCACGAGGCTTTTATGATCCGCCCGCTCCACAATCTCCACGATATTCGTCACGTGCGAAGAGAATGTGGAAAGGCTTTCCTCGATGCTCTGCGCGTCGCCCACGTCGCAGTAAATCTCCTCGAACACGGAGACTTCCGCCCGCCTGGCGGGGATAAACAAGCCGCACATCGCCATCAGACAAAAAAGCCCGACCATTTTCAAAGTCACCGTCTTGCCGCCGGTATTGGGGCCGCTGATGAGAAGGAAACGATAGTCCCTGCCCAGTGCCAGCGTCACGGGAACGACTTTTTTGCGGTCGATGAGCGGGTGGCGGCCCTGGTCGAAAGAGACGATCCCCGAGGCGTTGATGTCGGGCTTGACGCAGGACAATTTATAAGCGTATTCCGCCCGCGCGTAAGAAGCGTCTATCTCTTCGAGGACTTCCATATCCCTGAGAAGGTCTTTGCCCATGAACCCGACGCGGCGGGAAAGCTCGCCGAGAATGCGCTCCACCTCTTCTTTCTCGTCGATCGCGAGAGAACGGAGTTCGTTGTTCATTTCGAGGACCTGCTCGGGTTCGATGAAGAAGGTGGCGCCGCTCGCCGAACGGTCGTGAACGAAGCCTTTGACGCTGCGCTTATACTCCGCGCGGACGGGCAGCACATAGCGGTTGTCCCGCATCGTGATGATGCCGTCCTGCAAATATTTTCCCTCTTCCCCGGTGAGATATTCCGCGAGCCTCGAACGGATCCGCTCGTTGAGCGAACGGATCTCCCGACGGATCGTATAGAGCCTGTCGCTCGCGTAGTCGCTCAGTTCGGTGTCGTTGAGGATCTTCGTCTGAATATCGTCTTCGAGAGCCGCGTCGAAATACAGATTATCCGCGAGTGCACGGATATTGCGTATCTCCTCGTCGGCGACGGCGGCGATCCCCGAATGGGCGATACGCGCCGCGCGCAGGAGATTTCCGACGCTCAAAAGCTCGCCGCAGGAAAGCGCGGAGCCTTTTTCGGCGCGTTCGATCTCGTCCGTGAAAGGCGGGAAATATTCGATCTTTCCCACGCCGTAGGTAAAGAGCAGTTTCACGCATTCCTCGGTGAGCGCGAGCTTTTTTCTCACGGCGGCAAGCTCGCAGACCGGCTGCGTGTTTTTCAGCTTTTCCTTGCTCCCGTCCAGGACCGCGAACTCCGCGGCAAGCGCGAGTATTTTATTCAATTCGGTTTTTTCGATCGCTTTTCGATTCATAAATAATTGTCCTTTGAAATACGGCCGGACGTCAAAGTACGCTCTTTTTCCGGTGTCCCGCCGTATAACGTCCGTAAAACTTTTTTTGCGCTTCCTCGTCGTCCGCAATCGCCGCGGCGGTCTTTGGATCGGCGGCGACGCTGCCATCTACGAGCCTGCCCGCCCCTTTGCTTCCCGCGCCGACGAGGTTTGCGCAGTTATAGACCTCGAAGCGGCACTCCCCCGCCGCGCTTTGGAAACGCCGGACGGGAAATTCTCTCCCGTTTTCGTCCGTCAGTTTATAGACGGATCTTTTATCGCACGCCGCGCAGCTTTTCCCGAAAGGACAGTAACAAAGATCAATCAGTTTTATACCGCCCGAGGAGAGTACAAACACGTTCTCTCCGCTCAGCTTCGCCTGCTCTTTCTCGTCGAGCTCTTTGGAAAGCGCGTAATAAGAGACGTTTTTCTCACGAAGAAGCTGATCGATCGCCAAAGAATTTGTCAGATTGAATCCCGTGCCGGCAAAGACTTTGCAGCCGTGTTCTTCCGCGAACGCGAGCGCGCCGTAATTTTCCGCATATATACCGTCGAGACGGCCGCTTTTCACGAGTTCCGCTATGCGCGCAAGATCTCTTTCCGCGGCAAAAGCCGGACAATAGAGATATTTTTCGAAATTACTTTCCGTAAACGACTCGGGAAGTTCCGTCCCGTAATCGCGCGGTTTAAAAACGGCGATCTCGATATCCCTCACTCCCGAAAAGTCGGACGCGAGCAACGCCGTTTTTTTATTTTCGCCCTCCGGAACAAAAAGGGCAGGCGGTCGAAAATCGTAACGTTGGTTTTTGCTTTGCGTGCGTCGGCGCACGAGTTCGGCGTAGAAGGCGCGGCGAAGCGCGTTGAGCCGGGACTTCGGCAGAAAAACGTCGCCTTTCAGATCTATTTCTTGAAACGCGACGCTCAAAGGCAGCGCGTCCGTTTTCATAAAACAGTCCCGGAGTTCTTCTTCCGTCAGAGGACGTGTCTCCGCGCGGGATAAAACTTCTTCCGATTCGACGCGGACGCCTTCGCCTTCCGCAACCGCCTTTTCGCCTTCGTGAAAACGCAGGGAAAGGAAAACGGCAATCCGTTTTTCCCCGGACAATGCGCGCGCGCCGGCGGCTGTATCGGTGGTGACGAAAACGCCGTCGCCGTTTAAAAGGCGGACTTTGGAAGAAAGCAGGAAACCTTTGCCCTGCGCTTTTTCAAACGCCGCGCCGCCGACTTCCCGCCCCTGCCGCAAAACTTTGAAGGCGTCGCCCTCTGTCGGCCGGAAAGAGCTTTCCACGTAATACTTACCGTTTACGACCTTCACCGTCCCGACCTTTTCGCCGAGATGTCCCTGCACGTTCCGGGAAAGCAAGCGTTTGTCCTGGCCGAACGCGAGTCCTTTCGTATAATTGCCGCGGTTATAAGTCCTTTTCAGATCGGACAAAAGTCCGGCTGTTTCCGTTTCGGAAGCGCCGCTTAATAAAGCCTTATAATAGCGTACCGCCGCGCCGACGTATTCCGGCCGGCGCATACGCCCTTCGATTTTGAAGGACTTGACGCCGGCGGCTGTGAATTTTTCCAGGTACTCTGCCACGCAGAGATCGGAGAGAGACAAAGCGTAGCTCTTTTCCTCAAAACCCGGACGGTCGTAGGAATAGAGTTTGCGGCAGGGCTGTTTGCATCTGCCGCGGTTGCCGCTGTTCCCGCCGGCGAAAGAGGAAAAATAGCATTGGCCGGAAAAACAGGTGCATAAAGCGCCTTGTACGAAGACCTCCGTTTCCGTGAACGAGGCGATTTTTTCTATCTCCGAAAAGGGAGTTTCGCGCGCTAAAATCACCCGCGAAAAGCCGTATTCTTTGGCGATTTTTGCGCCGTAAAGATTGCATACGCCCGCCTGCGTGCTCAAATGCAGTACGATCTCGGGGTACGTTTCATGCACGAGCCGGCCAAGAAGTACGTCTTGCATAATAATAGCGTCCGCACCCATGTTCCAGACGTTTAAAAGCGTCTTTATAAACTCTTCCGTTTCGTCGTCCTTGACGAGCGTATTCATGGCGACATAGACCTTCACGCCCGCAAAATGCGCGCGTCCGATCGTCTCTTTGAGGCTTTCCTCGTCGAAATTCCCCGCCCCGGCGCGTGCGGAATAGGCGCTGAACCCGAGATAAACCGCGTCCGCTCCCGCATCGATCGCCGCCGCAGCACACTCCGCGTTTCCGGCCGGCGCCAATATCTCCGGCATAGTACTCTCCCTTGCGTAATTATTCACCGTCCGATACTCCGCGTGATCAATTCCTGGGAAGCGTCGTAGCCCATGCTCTTCAAACGGAAGTTACGCGCGGCGACCTCGATGATGATGGCGAGGTTTCGCCCGGGGCTGACCGGAATGGTCAGTTTGGGGAGTTTGACGCCGAGATATTCGGCATACGCGGAGGAGTCCCCCACGCGGTCGTATTCCTTGCCCTGCTGCCAGTTTTCGAGCTGCATGACGAGTTCGATTTTCTTTTCGCCGAGAATGGAGCCGGAGCCGTACATGCTCTTTACGTTGATGATGCCGATTCCCCTCAGTTCCATGAAATAGCGAATGATGTCGGGCGCCGTGCCGTAGAGATCGTTGGCGATCTCCTTGATGACGACGCTGTCGTCGGCGACGAGCCGGTGGCCGCGTTTGATGAGTTCCATCGCCGTCTCGCTTTTCCCGACGCCGCTTTTTCCCGTGAGCAGAATCCCCACGCCAAACACCTCCATCAACACGCCGTGTTCGGTCACGGACGGCGCCAGCATACGGTTGAGGTAGATATAGAGATCGCTCATCAAATCGGTGGTGATCTTGGGACTTCTGAACAGCGGACAGGAGGCTTTGCGGACGTTCTCCATCAGCTCAGGAACAGCCGGCAGATCGCGGCTTAAAATAATGCAGGGCACCTCGCCGTAGTCGAAGAGCCGGGAAAGTTTTTCCCGGCGTTCCTCGGGAGAAAAGGCGCGCAGGTATTCATGTTCCGAAAGTCCCAGCACCATAATGCGGCGGGGATCGAAATAACTGAAAAATCCGGCCAGCTGCAAGCCCGGCCTTTCCACGCTCATGCTCGAAAGCGTGACGACGCCCCGTCCCGTATAGACGATTTCGAGATTCAGATCGGAAGCGAGTTTATCGAGCATGACGCTTTCGCTCACGTGTTCGTTCATTTCCCCTCCTTTATAAAGCCGTACTCTTCGATGATACGGCCGATCGCGTTTTCGTCGTTGGAATATTCAAAATTCACTGCGCAGCCTTTGAGCGCCTCGTCGGCGTTCGCCACGGCAATGCCCACTCCCGCCGCTTTCAGCATAGGCAGATCGTTGAAACTGTCTCCCACGGCAACCGTCTTTTCGACGGGTACGCCGTAATAGTCGGCCATGAATTTTACCGCCGTGCCTTTGGAATAGCGGCGGCTCGCAACTTCCACGAGATTCGCCGTACTGTACGTGACGTAGAATTTATCGCCGAGCGCGGCGGAAACTTTATCGAAAATCTCCCGTCTTTGTTCCGTCTCGACCATCGCCAGTACTTTTCTCACTTTGAGATCTTTACGAAGGATCAGCCTCGAAAGCGGCTCGTCCTCCACGACGTTCCCCTTTACGTTGCAGACTTTTTCGTAAAAGGCGAGCGCTTCGTCCCGCATATTGACGTAAAACTCGCTCAGCGTATAGATATGTGTATGCAGGCGCAGATTCTCGAAAATTTTACAGATTTTAGCCGCTTCGCCCGCGTCGATGTATCCGTCGACGAGAAGTTCCCCGCTTTCGATATCCGTGATCACGGAACCCTGATAGGAGGCGACGAGACCTTTCAGACCGAGTTCGCGGGCGCGGGGAAGAATGGAGGTGAACATTCTGCCTGTGCAGATTCCGAAAGTGCCGCCGGCGGCTATATATTCGTCGATCGTGCGCTTGGTCTTGGCCGCGATCGTACCGTCGGAGCGGACCAGCGTGCCGTCGAAATCGGAAATGATCAAAGGATAGTTTATCTTTCGCATACGTTTTACAGTTTTTCCTCGAAATAATATTTGATGCGTTTGGCGAGCTCCTCGCCGATGCCTTCCGCCTGCATGAGCTCTTCCGTACTCGCGTTCATGATCTTGTCGATCGTACCGAATTTCTCCATGAGCGCGATCTGTTTCTTTTTCCCTACCCCCTCGATCTCCGCGAGAACGGAAGCGAGGTTGCGTTTGGAATGCAGGCTCCTGAAATAAGTGATCGCGAACCTGTGCGCTTCGTCGCGGATCCGCTGCAACATTTTCAACACGTAATCTCGGTGATCGATTTTGACGCTCTCGTCGAGATAGGGCGTAAAAACCTCTTCCTCGCGCTTGGCGAGCGAAATCAGGTCGATTCCGGTCACGCCCAGTTCCTCGAAAATTTCCTGTACGGAGGAGAGCTGGCCCTTGCCGCCGTCGATGACGATGAGGTCGGGTTTGGGAAAGCGCGCTTCTTCGTCGGTGCCGAGCTTGGAAAGCCGGCGCCTTAACACCTCCTGCAAGGAGGCGAAATCGTCCGAACCTTCCACCGTCTTGATCTTAAAACGGCGATAACTCGTCCGGTCCGGTTCGCCGTCGGAAAACACCACCATCGAGCCGACCTTGTCGACGCCGCTGATGTTGGAAATATCGTAACACTCCATGCGTTTGGGATAGCGGCTGAGTCCCAGAATCTCTTTGAGCCGCGCGCAGGCGTTTTTCGTCATATCGTCTTTATGCTTGATCTTGTCGATGGACTTGGAAAGATACTCCTCCGCGTTTCGTTCCGCCATTTCGAGAAGCTGGCGCCGAACGCCCTGTTTGGCGAATACGACGTCCACTTTTTTATCGAAATTTTCCAGAAAGAAATTTTCGAGCAGTTCCTTTTCGCAGTATTCGGCGGTGATGATCTCCTCGGGGATCTCGTGCGCGGAATAGTACTGAATGATAAACGCCGTAAGAGCGTCGGATTCCGAAAGCGAAGCGTCTTCGAGCGCGAAATTGCTCCCGCCCTGCATAATCCCGCTGCGGGTGATGAGAATATTGACCGCGGTATAGAGATTGTTCGTTTTCAAAGCGATGATGTCCGCGTTGATACAGCGGTTGAGGGAAGTGATCCGTTTGAGTTTGAGCTTCGAAAGCATCGCCAGTTTGCCGCGGTATTCCATCGCCAGCTCGAATTCCTCGTTTTCGGCGAATTTCAGCATTTTTTCCCTGAGGATCTGTTCCGCCTCCTCGTAATTTCCGTCGAGGAAGGAAAGCGTCTTTTTCACCCGCTCGGCATATTCTTCTTTCGTGCACAGATGCGCGCACGGGGCAAGACAGCGGTGCAGATGATAGGCGAGACAGGGCTTTTTCGGCTTTTCGCCGATGGCGATCGAACAGAGCCGGATATTGTATACGGAAGCGGCGACGTCTAAAATCTCTTTGCAGCGAATCCCGCCCATGAAGGGACCGAAATATTTTCCGTCCTTTTTTTTGATTTTCCGCGTAATGGAAAAGCGCGGAAATTCCTCCCGCGTGTGCGCTTTGATATAGGGATATGTCTTGTCGTCTTTTAAAAGAATATTGTACTTGGGTTTGTACTTCTTAATGAGGTTGTTTTCCAGCGCGAGCGCGTCAATTTCCGTCTTGGTGATGATGTAATAGAAATCCGCGATGTGTTCCACCATCGCCGCGACCTTTTCCGGCTTCTCCGAGCCGTGAAAATATTGACGCACCCGATTTTTGAGAATGCGCGCCTTTCCTACGTAAATGACGATATTGTCCTTGTCCAGCATGATATACACGCCCGGACTGTCGGGCAAAAGTTTGAGTTTCTCCTGTAATTCGCTCATATCGCTCCGCGGACTGCGGCAGACGCTCGGCAGTCAACGTTATTATTATATACCAATTTCAGCGATTTTGCAAGGGATACGAGGGAAATAATTACATTCAGCAGCCTAAAAACTCGATTCCTTTGAGTAAAACGTCGTTTATGGAGTCGTTGGTGAGACTGTAAAAGATCACTTTGCCCTGCCGGCAGCTTTTGACGATCCCCGCGCTCTTCAAAAATCGCAGCTGATGAGAGACCGTGGTCTGGTTGATATTGAGGATCCTGGAAAGGTCGGTGACGCAAAGCTCGCTGATGGCGAGCGCGGATAAGATCTTTACCCTCGTATAATCGGCAAAGACAGAAAAAAAGCACACCACGCCTTCGAGAATTTCGCCTTGCGGTACGTAATCCTCGATGAGGCCCTGGGTGCGTTTGTCGAGCAGCAGCATTTCGGACATGAGTTTTCCTCCTATATGTTTCGTCGTGAATATGATAACATATACAGATGTCCCCTGCCTGTCTGATTTTGTCGTGCCTGAATTTATTTTGTCATAATTTCTTACGGACGCTTTTCGTTTATCGGCTTTTTTCCGCGCGGATCAAAGTCGCGCCGTCGATGCTGTCCAGAACTTCCGCCCGCTCGAACCCCGCTTTCCGCAGTACTTCGAGCTCGTGCTCCTCCGTAAGCGGTATATCGAAATGTACGAACGAGTCTTCCTCGATTTCCGAACGTCCGCGCTTATCGAGATACGTTTCCCGCAGCAACTCTTCCTCCTCGCCGCAGCAGGCGATATAATCCCCGTAAACGAATACGCCGCCCCTTTTCAGCGCTTTGTATATTTTCCGATAGAGTCCGAGCTTTTGCCCCGGCAAAAAATGATGCAGACTTTCAAAGGAGATCGCCGCGTCCCAATGTTCCGCGGGCATGTCGTACCTAAAATAATCCTCGCACACCAGGCGTAAGTCTTTGCCGGGGTGTTTTGCCGCCAGACGATCGAGCATCTCGCGGCACATATCCACGCCCGTCACCCGCACGTTCGGAAGGCGTTTGAAAATTTCGTCCAGTTCGAGCCCCGTGCCGCAGCCTAAATCGAGTATTTCCACGCAGGAATCGGGCAGCAGTGCGGCAAACTTCCGATAAGCCTCCGACCAGAGAGACATGTGCTCTTCGTAGCAATCGAGCCGCCCGGCAAAGAAATCGGACATTTCTTCCAGACCGCTTTCGGCGGTCTCGTCGAGCCAGGACTTCAAGTCCCGCATATATTGTCCGATGTCTTCTCTGATAATCATTTTCTTCTCCGCCGCGTACGCCCGATCTTCAAGCCCTCGCGTTTATCTGATTTCCGTCACTTCGTAGCCCGCGTCTTTGACGGCGCCGGAGAGCGCGGAGTCTGCGACTTCGCAGGTAAGCGTCACCGTCGCTTTTTTTCCTTCCAAATCTACGTCCGCCTTTTCAACGCCCGCGACGCCTTCCAGCGCCTTCGTCACGTGCATGACGCAGTGGTTGCACATCATACCTTCGATCTTCAATGTTTTGGTCATTTGCTTTGTCTCCTCTTCTTTATTTTGTTTGCCGCCGATCGTTTCCGTCAGGGAACGCGGCGCGTTGTTGGGAACGTCCGCCCGGCGCTGTTTGGGTTTTTTGTCTTTTTTGAATCTTGTGAGCCGCAGCGCGTTCAGCACGACAAACAGCGAGCTTAAACTCATGCAGGCCGCCGCGATCATCGGGTTCAGAGTGAAATTGACGAAAGAGAACGCGCCCGCCGCGACGGGGATCGCCACGCAGTTATAGAAAAACGCCCAAAACAGGTTCTCTTTGATGTTTTTCACCGCCGCTTTGCTCAGATCCACCATCGTGCTCACCGAACGAAGATCGCCGCTGACGAGCACTACGTCCGCGCTGTCGATCGCGATGTCCGTACCCGTGCCCATCGCCACGCCCACGTCCGCGGCCTTCAAAGCGGGGCTGTCGTTGATGCCGTCGCCGACCATCGCCACATAGCCGCCGACCTGCTGTACCCGCTCGACCGCTTTCGTCTTATCTTCGGGCAGGGCTTCGGCGAAGTATTCGTCGAGGCCGACTTTTTCCGCGATCGCCTTCGCGACGTTTTCGCTGTCGCCCGTAAGCATCGCCACGCGGATTTTCCGCTCTTTCAGCGACCGCACTGCCTCTTCGCTCGTCTCCTTCAAAGTATCCGCGACAGCGAACACGGCCAGAAGCTTTTTCTCGTCCGCGAGAAAGACAACCGTCTTTCCTTCGCTCGCGTATCTTTTTTCCCGTTCGAAGGCGGATTTTTGCAGCGCCGGGCCGAGCAGTTTACGATTGCCCAGACGATAGCTTACGCCTTCGTATTCCGCCAAGGCGCCTTTTCCCATTTCGTAGCGGTAATTTTCCGTGCGCAGCGCGCCCGCGGGGACGTAGGTTTCCGCGTAAGCTCTCACGCAGTCCGCGATCGGGTGATTGGAATGCGCCTCGATCGACGCCGCGAGTTTCAGGGCGAACTCCTTATCCTTCGTTAAAGGCTCAAAATCGGTCACCTGCGGCGCGCCGACAGTGAGGGTGGCCGTTTTATCGAGGAGCACGCAGTTGACGTGCTGAGCCTTTTGCAGGGCCTCTGCGTCCTTATAGAGAATGCCGAGCGACATGCCCTTTCCCGTCGCCGCCATCACCGCCACGGGCGTGGCGAGACCGAGCGCGCAGGGACAGGAGATGACGAGGACGCTGATCGCGTAATTCGCCGCCGTACCGATCTCCCGCGTCGTCGCCGTCCAGACGACGAAGGTGATGAGCGCGATGAGCGTCACTACGGGTACGAACACGCCGGCGATCTTATCGGCGATCCGTTGAATGGGCGCTTTGCTCGCGCCGGCTTCCTTCACCATGCGCACGATCTGAGAAAGCGTCGTTTCCGCGCCGACTTTTTCGGCGACGACCTTGACGAAGCCGCTCCTGACGATGTCCGCGCCCGTCACGCCGTCCCCTTCGCCGACCTCTACCGGCATACTCTCGCCCGTGATCGCCGCGCGGTCGACAAAGGCGTGGCCTTCCACGATCTTACCGTCCACGGGAATATAGTCCCCCTGTCTTACGATCAGCAGATCGCCGGGGAGAATTTCCGCAAACGGAATCGTCGCTTCCGCGCCGTTCCGATCGACCGTGACCGTGTCGGGCATGAGCCGTATGAGTTTTTCCACCTCTTCGCCAGTCCTGCGGCGGGATTTTTCTTCCAGCCACTTGCCGAGCGTGACGAGCGTCAGAATCATCGCCGCCGATTCGTAAAACATATGCGCGTGATGTTCCCAGCCCGCGTATACCCGCACCGTCAGCACGAGACTATACAATAGCGAAGCCGCGGAGCCGATGGCGACCAGAGTGTCCATATTGGGCACGCGCTTGAAGAGCGCTTTGACGCCGTTCGTGAAAAAACGGAAGTTGACGACCGTGATGACGAGCGTCAAAACGAGCTGTATCGTATAATTTACAATGTTGGAAGGCTGGGGCAGGCCGATCATTTCGCCCATCGAAAAGTACATGAGCGGCAGGAGAAAGAAGAGCGAAATAAAGAAGCGGCGTTTCAGCGCGTCCGACTGCGGCTCCCGTTTTTTCAGCGTTTTATCGTCGAAAGGCAGCGCGCCGTAACCGAGGTCCTCCACGGCTTTGACGATCCGTTCCCGCGAAACTTTTTTCTCGTCGTATTCCACCGTCATCGACTCGCCCATCAGCGAGACTTCCGCCTTCTCCATGCCTTCTATTTTATTTAAGGTACGCTCTATCCCCGCGGAACACGCGGAACAGGTCATACCCGTCACCGTAAATTTTTCTTTCATATATTGCTCCTTCTATATGCCTAAAACCCGCAGACCGAACCTTGTCGGTCCTTGACAGTATGTACGCTTTCCAAGTCTTTCAAACGCGGTTTTATTATAACGCAATTCGCTGAGTCCTGTCAAGTCTTTTGAACTTAACCGTGGTAAAAAAATTAAAAACTGACAAATTCAGGAAAAGGTACGTAACGCAAAAAAGCGGGATGCACAAAGCAACCCGCCTAAAAGCCCGTTGTTTAGACGATCAGTTTTTCTTTTCTTCTTTCTGGGAAATGACTTCTTTGCCGTCGTAGAAACCGCAGTTTTTGCAGACTCTGTGCGCCTCGGTCAGTTCGTGGCAATGAGGACATTCCACGAGCGTTGCGGCCGTGGCTTTATAATTCGCGAATCTCTTATTGGTTCTGCTCTTGGATTGTTTACTCTTAGGTACTGCCATATTTACACCTCTTCTTAATATTCTTTGAATTTTCTCCGCCGTTTAATTCGGGTACCGAATGCCTTGACAATTCTCACCGCAGGAAAGCACGCGCGGCATACAGGCCATGATCGCGTCGTTCACCGCGTTCGTCAAATCGATGACGCCGCCCGTATAGGCATAGTCGTCGGCGTCTTCAAAAGGCTGGAAACAGGCGTCTATCTCCCCTTCCACTTCCTGAGACGCATCTTTTAAACAGCGTGAGCATTGTCCTTCAATGCGGCAGACCACTCTTCCCTTAAGTTCGAGAGAACCGTCCTCAAAGAGCTCGTATTCCGCCTCCACTTTAACGGGTGCGGAAAATTTCACGAAAGGAATGTCTATCAAACTTTCGGGCGGCTCGTATGCGAATTCGAGTCTGCCGGAATACTTCTTTTGCGCATTGAGTTTTCTTACATCGATAATCATCATAAAACCGACTTTAAAAGTATATTATATTTCCGCCTGTTTGTCAACTTTTTTTCGAGGAATTTGCGGAAAATTTACAATAATTCCATCGTTTCCCGCGCAATGACGAGTTCTTCGTTGGTGGGAATGATGAGAACCTTGACTTTCGAGTTCTTTCCCGTAATATCCCGGATCGCGCCCGTATTTTTTCCCGCGTTCTTCTCTTCGTCGATTTCGAGGCCGAGGTACTGCATATTTTCACAGATTCCCTTTCTTACGCAAGGGGTGTTTTCACCCACGCCCGCCGTAAACACGAGGCAGTCCATGCCGTTCATCGCCGCGGCATACGCGCCGACGTATTTTTTGCAGGCATAGGAGAACATATCGAGCGCCAGCTTCGCGCGCTTATTGCCCTCGTCGGAAGCCGCCGTCAGATCCCGGAAATCGCTGGAAACGCCGGAGACTCCAAGCATACCGCATTTTTTATTGAGATAGGCGAGCATCTGAGAAACGTCCATGCCTTCCTTTCTCGCGATATATTCCGCGGCCGCGTAATCGATGTCGCCGCTGCGGGTTCCCATCGGCACGCCGGCGAGCGGCGTGAAGCCCATCGAGGTGTCGACGCATTTGCCGCCGTCCACCGCCGTGATCGAGGAACCGTTGCCGAGATGGCAGGTGACGATTTTCAGCTCTTCCGGCTTTTTGCCGAGATATTTCGCCGCTTCCTGAGAGACGAATTTGTGGCTGGTGCCGTGCGCGCCGTATCTTCTGATCTTATATTTCTCGTAGTGTGCGTAATCGACCGCGTACATATACGCGTAATCGGGCATGGTGAAATGGAAGCCCGTATCGAAGACGAGCGCCATCGGCTTTTTGGGCATCGCCGCCTGGCAGGCCTTTACGCCGACGATCGCCGCGGGGTTATGGAGCGGCGCGAGGTCTTTGATCTCCTCCATCAGTACCATAGCTTCCGGACTCACGAGCGTCGTCTTTTTGAACGCTTCGCCCGAAGCGACGACTCTGTGACCGACCGCGTCGATCTCGTCCATCGAAGAAATGACGCCGTTTTCTTGGTCCGTAAGCTCTTTCAAAACGAGCTGGACGGCGACGTTATGATCGGGCATCGCCTGTTCGATAACGATCTCTTTTCCGTTCGCCTTATGCGTGAGTTTGGAGCCTTCGATACCGATACGTTCGCAGTTTCCTTTCGCGATCGCATTCTCCGTCTCCATGTCGATGAGTTGATATTTGAGGGACGAACTTCCCGAATTGATGACCAAAATTTTCATGAACGATTTTACTCCCGATTAGAATTGCGTTTGCATCGCCGTGATTGCGACGGCGGCGACGATGTCCTCCGCCTTGCAGCCTCTCGACAGATCGTTGAGGGGTTTGGCAAAACCCTGGCAAATAGGACCGACGGCCATGAATCCGCCCAGGCGCTCCGCGATCTTATAACCGATATTTCCGGCCTGCAGATCGGGGAAAACGAACACGTTGGCATGTCCCGCGACCTCGGAGCCGGGCGCTTTGAATTCGCCTACGGAAGGCACGATGGCGGCGTCGAATTGGAGCTCGCCGTCAAGTTTCAGATCGGGCGCCTTTTCCTTCGCGATTCTTACCGCTTCCGCCACCAGGTTCACGTTGTCGTGCCTGGCGCTGCCTTTGGTCGAGAAAGAGAGCATGGCGACTTTCGGTTCGATCCCCGCGATCTCGCGCGCGGATTTTGCCGTCGCGATCGCGCAGTCGGCGAGACCTTCGCTCGTATAGGTGGGATTGAGTCCGCAGTCGGCGAAGACGACGAGTCCGTCGGGGCAATATTGGTTGCCCTGAGGAGGGCAGATCATCAGATTGAAGCTGGACACCGCCGAAACGCCCTTTGCAGTCTTGATGATTTGAAGTCCCGGACGAAGGGTATTCGCGGTCGAATGGCAGGCGCCGGAAACGAGTCCGTCCACTTCGCCCATTTTCAGCATCATCGCGCCGAAATAGGTGCCGTCCGCCAAAAGTTTCGCGGCCTGATCGGGCGTCATTCCCTTCGACGCGCGCAATTCGCAGAGCTTCGCGTTATATTCCGCCAGCCGGGAAGAAGTTAGCGGATTTACGATCGTAACGCCCGTCAGCTCCACGTCGGGGTTGGCGGCCTTGATCGCCGCTTCGTCGCCGAGCAGAACGATCTCCGCAATTCCCTCTTTCGTCGCGTCGGCCGCGGCTTTGACGACTCGCTTGTCCTCGCCTTCGCAAAGAACGATCTTCTTGTGCAGGGATTTGGCCTTGGTTTTGATTTCGTTGAGAATGTCCCTCATAAAAATAACTCCTTGAAACGCTTTATTTCTTTATGCTTTTCGTGTATAATAGAGCCGTAGCGAAGAATATCCGCCGCGATTTTTCCATTCGCTACTAATTATATCACACATTTCCCGGGTTGTAAAGGAAAAGGAAAGCCGTAATATGAAAATTTGTGCGATTATTTGCGAATATAACCCCTTTCACAACGGCCATCTTTATCAGCTGCAAGCCGCGAAAGAAAAGACAGGCTGCGATTTTCTCGTCTGTCTGATGAGCGGGAACTTCGTACAGCGCGGCGAGGCGGCGATCCTCGGCAAATACGCGCGGGCGAGACACGCTGTCCTCTCCGGCGCCGACGCGGTCGTCGAGCTCCCCGCAGTCTTTTCCACTTCCCCCGCGGAGCTTTTCGCCAAAGGAGCCGTCAAGCTCCTCGCCTCCGTTCCCGACATAAAATATCTTTGTTTCGGCTGCGAAAGCGGCGACGAAACCGCCTTTATCGAAGCGGCTCGCGCACTGAACGACGAACCGAAAAAAGTATCGGAAACAATCAAACGGCTTTTAAAAAGCGGCGTAGGATATGCGAAAGCGCGGGCGGAAGCGTGGAAAGAGCTTCTCCCTTTCGGTCTTCTCCGCTATCCCAATAATATCCTCGGCGCGGAATATACGCGGGCGATACTTTCCCTCGATAAAGAGATAACAATCGTTCCCGTCCGCCGCGTCGGCGGAGGATACGCGGACGGCGAGCTGAAAGACAACTTTTCTTCGGCGGCTGCGATCCGCGAAGCGCTCCGCCGGGGCGAACGGGATATACTGAAAGGCAATCTTCCCCCTTACGTTTTCGACGATCTTCCTGCCGCACTTTACGACGATCTGGATATTTTGGAAAAGTTCGCGGTGTCAGAACGAAGCGAAGCGGAACTCAAAAGCGTATGCGACTGCGGGGAAGGACTGGAAAACGCGCTCAAAAACGCGGTGAGAAGGAATTGCAGCGACCTCGTTTCGGCCTTGACGTCCAAACGTTATACCTCGGCGAGACTGCGGCGAATTCTGCTGCAAAATTTATTGAATATTTCCGAGGCTCAGATCCGGACCTGTCTTGCCGCGCCTCTTTATCTCCGTCTTCTCGCCGTCCGAACGGGACGAAAGGAGCTTTTAGGAGCTTTGAGCAAATCGGAATATCCGCTGTTGCTCCGGGCCGGAGACGAACAACGGCTGACGGGAACGGCGAAAGAGTGCCTGCGTTTTGAAAAGTTCGCCGACGAAACGTTTGCCTTAATCCGACATCTTCCCCCCGAAGAAAAGAATATTTTCGTCGAATAAAACGAGAGCCGTCTCCCGACCGGGAAACGGCTCTTTCTATTTTTCAGGCTTCCTGTTTTTCCGCCTTTTTCACCTTCTCTTTGCACTGACGGATCCCCGTCACATATTCGAGATTGATAATCTCTTTGGTATTGAGATAACTGTCCAGAACGACGATCCAATTTTCTTCCACGCTTTCGATCACGCCGGTGTATTCCTTCTCGATGGTGACAATATTGCATTTTTTGCCGATAAACTGATTGATGAGGTTGAGCATATCGATAATATCTCCTTTCTCGCGCGTTTGTTTATTTCTGAGGTGTTTTCTGACGATTACCGCCCGCTTTTTCGTATCGAGCAGCGTCCATAAGACGAAGAGCGGCAGAAAGCACCATATTAAAAACACCCATGAATACATGATTTTTATCCTCTCTGCTTTTTATAGATACTACTATTATATCCCTTTTCGCCTCTCTTGTCAAGCGGAAAGGTTCTTCAGTCTTTGGTTTTATATTCCGGGTGTTTAGAAAGCCAGGAAACGGCGTAAGAACAGACGGGGACTATCTTTTTTCCTCTTCTTTTCGCGGACGCCGCGGCGGATTCCATGAGCTTCGCCGCGATTCCTAGGCCTCGCAGACTTTCGTCTACATAAGTGCGCTCGATACGAACGGCGTCCTGCCCCTCGTCGGGAAAAAGGATCTCCGCGATCACCTTTCCGTTTTTATCCGCCGCATAGATACGGCCGCTTTCTTCCATAAATTCCATTGGTTTTTCTCCCTTTTCTTTTATCAATTTTGTCACTATTTTTATTGAAAATAAAAAACCGACAGGCAAACGCCTGGCGGTCTGCTTTCTATGGAGCTGATAGCCAGATTCGAACTGGCGACCTAGTGATTACGAATCACTCGCTCTACCGACTGAGCCATATCAGCATAAGAAACGCTTGTCTCATCAACAGCTTTTTTATTATACTGAATCCGAACGAAAAAAGCAAGCGTTTTGACAGTACTTTTTTTAAATATTTTTATTATTTTTCGGAACGAGCAGAGGAACTTTCCGCCGCAGGACCTCCACTTCAATACTTCCGCTCGCGCCCTTTTCGCCGTCGAAATTCCAGACCACGTCGTCGGGCACCTCAAAGCGCAGACGCCCGCCTTTAAAGCGCACGAGATTATCTTCCTCAAACCGATAACCGAGAACGAAAAGACGGGCGAGCGCCAGCATTGCCCGCGCTTTATTGTATAAATTGGGCGCCGGTTTTTGTTTGACGACGGCGCACTCCATCACCCCGTCGCACATCGAGCCCTCTTTGTTCATTTTCCAACCCGCCACGCATTTGCTGTTCATGATCAGCGTGAACACACATTCCGCCTGGCTCGAAGAATGTTCGTCGGAAATTTTAATGGGAAATATACGGAAGGGAAGATTTTTTCGTATCCCTTCCAATCCGTAGGCCAGCAGTCCGAGCGCGCGTTTGGCTTCCTGCGGCGTAGTGTAAGGCGCGCTCGTAAACGCGCCCGCGCAAATCGAATACATAGCGTAATGCGAGCCGTTGATGCGCATACAATCGAGGAGCTCTTCCCTTCCTTTCAAAATCACGTTGAGCGCTCTGCGGAGATCGTTTCGGGGGATTCCGAGGCTATGCGCGATGTCGTTGGCCGTTCCGCCCGGAATATAGCCGAGAAGGGGCAGCTTTTCCATGCCGCCGATCCCGGAGAGCACTTCGTTGAACGTCCCGTCGCCGCCGGAAAAGACGATACAGTCGTAGACTTCTGCGATTTCTCCGACTTTTTTCGTCAGATCCCCTTTGGCTTTCGTCGCATACACGTCTACCCGCTCGTACTTCGTTTTCAGCCTTTTTACGATATACGGCAGTTTTTCGGCTATTTTTCCCCTGCCGCTCTTCGGGTTGTAAATGAAAATACAATTCATGGATTTATTATATCATATCCTCCCCGCCGCCGCAAGCCTTTTACCGGAAGTTTTTCGGCTCATAAAGAAAAATCGGAAGCGAGGCGCAAATACGAATCGGAAAGATACACCTGGACATAGCGCACGTCTTTGGCATAAATTATCCCTCGGGAGAATTCTCCGATCTTCTCCGAGGCCTTAGCCGCACAGACGGATATATCCGTAAAAATACCGCCGCGATTTTCTTCCGACAGGCAGGAAAGCACCCCTTTTACCGCCGAAAGAGAGCGTTTCAGCGCCTGCTGCGTATAAGTCCCCCGCTCCGCGCCGTTAGCAATGTCGTATAACAGAGAAATGCAGCTGTCGAGCGTTCTGAAACACCCCGCCAGCTGTTCCGCGCGGAGTTTTTCCGAACGCTTTTTAAGATAGAGTTTGCCGCCGCTCTCCGCTATGACCGAGGAGGCGATCTTTTTACGGTCGAGATTGTTTTTGACCGTTTTCGCGTCCGTTTCGTTGAAATAACAGGAAATTACCGCATAGTCCGTTTTTCCCCGGCTCATTACATATCCCGCGCCGCCGTCGAGATAAATATTTTCTGCGGAAGCCGGCGCGTTTTCCTCTTCGGAGACCAGAAAATAGAAGGTCCGCGTGAGATCGACGACCTGCGTTTTCGTCAAAGCGTGCGCGTAGAATACGCCCGAGAGTACGACGGCCGCGGATAAAACGCCCGCAAGCGCGAAAATTTGTCTGCGAAAAAAATCCGTCTTCATACTTTTATTGTATGCGACGGATTTCGCTGAAATTACAATCGTTTCCCGACCTTCCGCAAAGGAAAGGACGGCGGTTCGAGACGTTTTTCCTGGAAAATAAAAAGCAGTACCGTGAGCAGCTCGAAGGGAAGCGGACAAAACTCGCCCGGATTGACCTGGCTCATCATCAAAATACCGAGATAGGAAATTCCCAGGCACAGCGACCAAAACGAATGATTTCGGAAAATCAGCTTTACTCTGCCGATAAACTGCCAGCCGTAAGCGGCGACGCCCACCAAGCCCATACTGCCGACGACTTGCGGGATCATCATGTGATACCACGCCATCGAGCCTTTTTTCTTATAACTGCCGTAAGCAATGTCCTGATCGAGGATTCCGAATCCGACGAGCGGATTCTTTTTGAATTTCTCAATCGATTCCAACATCATTTTATATCGCGCGTCGCCCGTAATGACGTCGTCGGCGAGGAGCCGGTTTTCGATCACGTCTATCATGATCTTTCCGAAACAGAGAAGAATGACCGCCAACGACACGACGCAAAGCACCGCCCGCACGATGCGCATTTTTCCTTTCTCCGCAAATATCCAGTACGCGCAGCAGACGAGTATTTCCACGCTTCCGAAGATCAAGCCGCCGCGTGAGGTGGTAACGGCGGTCGCCGCGTATAATACGAGCGAACCCAGCGCTATCCACGGCCGTTTAATGGAAAGATAGAGCGGAAAGGGCATCGCGAACATCAGAAGCGTCGAAATGTTATTCGTGGAAAATCCTACTTTATAATGCCCCGTCGGCAATTTCTTGAAAACCCGGTAATAGCCGCAGGCAATGAGAAATACGCAAAGAGCCCCTAAAAGCGTCATGACGACGGAAAAACGCTCCTTGATATCATAGTCACGATCGACGGAGAACTGGGATTTCATCAAAAAGTACACAGCCAGCATGCCGAAGCCGAGCCCGAGCACGTAATACGCGCCGGTCGCGTATTCCGCGAACGTAAATCTTCCGATTCCGCCCAGCATCACCGCGACGCTTACGCCCAAAATTCCGTACGCGCTCTCCCCCGTTTTCATCGGCTGACGATAGGTGTAGAAATGAAATAGGAGACACATCGCCGCCACGGGCGCCCAGCGGATATACGGGATCAGCGTATCGTACGAGTCGTACAGATTCGTCGTAAACGCCGAGATGAGCAGAAACGGCAACGTCGTGGGCAGTATGTCGTCGCACACGAGCAGAATGACGCAGATCAACGCGACGAAGACGACCGCTCCCGCCACCTCGGCGCGTGCCGCCGCGAAAACGCACGCGGCAACGGTTTCAAAGATATAAAACAAATAACTGTTGAAAAACGCCCTCGCCTTTGCCAGAACGTCTTTCTTATTCAAGCGCCTTAAAAAAGAAAGCGCCTGCCCGAAAACTTTTTCCATAGATTCCTCTTTCGTACTCTCCATAGCTTACTTTGAAATCTCTCTCGGATATAAAAAAATACCTGCCTTTCTATTATAGCAGGTATTTTCAAATTAATCAAGATATAGAACGGGCTTTTTTTCCGCCAGGGACTTTTTTACGTCCAGCACGCGCTGATTGGAGGAACCGCGGAAGTTGAGCGTAATCTTTTTCAATTCTTCGACAAACGGACCGTCTACCAATACGTCGAAGAGAGAAATGAGTTCTTTGGTGTCCGGCGTATTTTTATTCGTCTCGCAGAGCATGCCCGTTTGGGGATCGAAAACACAGCCCGTATAACACCAAATTGTCTTTTCGGGGTAGCGTTTCCGAACTTCTCTTACAAAGGGCAGCAGACTTTTTTGATTGGACGGTTCGAGCGGCTCGCCGCCGAGCAGGGACAAGCCCGCGATGAAAGACTGTCCGAGACCGTCGAGGAGTTTTTTTTGCACGGCCTCGTCGAACGGTTCGCCGTAGGAAAAATCCCAGGCCACTTCGTTGAAGCAGTTTTTACAATGATGCGTACAGCCCGAGACGAAGAGAGAAACGCGCACGCCCTCGCCGTTGGCTATATCCGTCCACTTGATGGAAGCGTAATTCATCAAAGATGCAGGACTCTGTCCTTGATTTCCTGCGTCCTGCCCTGATTCCAGAATTGCGTTCCGATATAGCCGCAGGTGCGCCTTGCGACGTTCATCTTCGCTTGATCCCGGTTATGACAGTTGGGACATTCCCAGACCAGTTTTCCCGACTCGTCCGTAATGATCCGAATCTCTCCGTCATAACCGCATTCCTGGCAATAGTCGCTCTTTGTATTCAGTTCCGCGTACATGATGTTGTCGTAAATAAACTTCATCACCGCCAGCACCGCCTGCAAATTGTTCTGCATATTCGGCACCTCGACGTAGCTGATCGCGCCGCCCGGCGAAAGCTGCTGGAACTCGCTTTCGAATTTGAGTTTCGTAAAAGCGTCGATCGGTTCGCCGACGTGCACGTGATAGCTGTTCGTGATATAGTTCTTATCCGTGACACCGGGGATAATGCCGAAGCGCTGCTGCAAGCATTTGGAGAATTTATAGGTCGTGCTTTCGAGCGGCGTGCCGTACAGCGAAAAATCAATGTTCTCCTTCGCTTTCCATTCCTTGCATTTATCGTTCATGTGCTGCATGACGGAGAGCGCAAAAGGCTTCGCTTCCGCGTCCGTGTGCGATTTGCCCGTCATGTATTTCGTGCACTCGTAAAGCCCCGCATAACCTAAGGAAATCGTCGAATAACCGCCGTACAGAAGTTTATCGATCGTCTCGCCCTTTTTCAGGCGGGCGAGAGCGCCGTACTGCCACAAAATAGGCGCGGCGTCCGATACGGTGCCTTTGAGCCGATTATGGCGATACATCAAAGCGCGGTAGCAAAGTTCCAGCCGTTCGTCGAAAATTTCCCAGAATTTCTTTTCGTCGCCGCCCGAGGAAAGCGCGACGTCCACGAGGTTGATGGTGACGACTCCCTGATTGAAACGCCCGTAATACTTGGCTTTGCCGTTCTCGTCCACGTACGGAGTGAGAAAGCTCCGGCAGCCCATGCAGGTATAGCAGTGCCCCTCCCCGTTCTTATCGATTTTATATTCGAGCATTTTCTTTTCGGAAATATAATCGGGCACCATGCGCTTCGCCGTGCATTTCGCCGCCAGTTCCGTCAGATACCAATACGGCTGATCCTCGGCGATATTGTCGGGCTCCAATACGTAAATAAGTTTGGGGAAAGCGGGCGTAATCCACACGCCGGACTCGTTTTTGACGCCCTGAATACGCTGTTTGAGCGTCTCTTCGATGATGAGCGCCAGATCCGCTTTTTCCTGCTCGTTCCGCGCTTCGTTCAGATACATGAACACCGTCACAAACGGCGCCTGGCCGTTGGTGGTCAGGAGGGTGACGACCTGATACTGGATCATCTGGATTCCCTTGCGAACCTCGTCGCGCAGGCGTTTTTCCGCGATTTTGGCGATCTGGGACTCGGCCTCGACGCCTACTTCCGCAAGTTCTTCCGCCACTTCTTTGCGGATCTTTTTGCGGCTCACTTCCACGAACGGAGCGAGATGTGTCAGAGAAATGCTCTGCCCGCCGTACTGATTGGACGCGACCTGCGCGATGATCTGCGTGGCGATGTTGCAGGCGGTGGAAAAACTGTGCGGCTTTTCGATCAGCGTTCCCGAAATCACCGTGCCGTTTTGCAGCATGTCTTCGAGATTGACGAGATCGCAGTTATGCATGTGCTGGGCAAAATAGTCGGCGTCGTGGAAGTGAATGATTCCCTGGTCGTGCGCGGCCACGATGTCCTCGGGCAGTAAAATCCGGCGCGTGAGGTCTTTGGAAACCTCCCCCGCCATATAGTCCCTCTGCACGCTGTTGACGGTGGGATTCTTATTGGAGTTTTCCTGCTTCACTTCTTCGTTATTGCATTCGATGAGCGTAAGGATCTGAGCGTCGGTGGTGTTCGACTTTCTCACGAGGGCGCGGGAATAGCGGTATGTAATATATTTGCGAGCGAGAACAAACGCTTTCATGTCCATGAGACGATTTTCGACCATATCCTGGATTTCTTCCACGCTGACGGAACGCCCCATCTGCGCGCACTCCTCTTCCACGCCGTGCGCCACCGCACGGATCTGCTCTTCGCTGATCCGCGATACCTCGTTCACTTCTTTATTCGCCTTTCTCACCGCACAAACGATTTTTTCCTCGTCGAACGTCGCTTCCTGTCCGCTTCTTTTGATGATCTTCATAACCCTGCCCACTCTCCTTCTGTTTTTATATTCCACACTATTATGTTATACACTATATATTGTGTCTTGTTACTCTTGAAAACACAATATATAGTATCCTCGAATCGGTGCCCTTATATTATACCATATCTTGTGGTAAAGTCAAGCAGTTCACCACAAGATGTTGTATACAAAAAACTTATAGCCGTCGGACACGGAGAAGGGGGAAGCGGGGCCGATTCAAGACAAAAAGCGCAAAAGCGTGGCAAAAGAGAAAGAGGGAGTTTCAAAAATCGAATATTACTTGTTTTTGTGTCCCTAAAAACAGCGTTTTGGAAGAAATTACCAAACAGGAGTCCCTCTCTTTTGACATTCGTAAAAAATAAAAGGCCGGAGGGTGAAAACCGTCCGACCTTTCTTCGCGCCTGCTCAAAAGCAGTCTCTTACTCTCCTATTTTTTCCCGCACAGCCGTTTCGGCGGCTTGATAGAGTTCCCGGGGCGTCGCCGCTTTGGCCACGAGCCGATAGAGAGATTCGTCTCCGAACAGGGGAAGGTATTGCGTGCGGATAAACGTTTCCCCGTCCAGTTCTTCCTGCGAAAGCAGAAGATCGCTTCGCTTCGTGAAAGAATGAGACAATTTGACCGCGGGAGAGATCCTCTTCGCCGTCAATTCGTCGCTAAGCTGAATTTCCGCGTTGGTCATACCGAACAATTCGCTGGCGAGAATTTCGTCCATAGGGTTGCCCGTGCCGACGGAAGCCGCGGCAAACATCGACAAAGAACCGCCCGCGTCGAGACGTCTCGCCGCGCCGAAGAAGGTGCGCAGATAGTGAATCGTTCTGCTTTCGAGTCCGCAGCCGAGCGCTCTGCCGCCAGCGGCGGCTCCCGTTTCGTTATAGGCGTGCGCCAAATTGGTGAGGGAGTCGACCAGCACGAATACGTCCATGCCCGTTTCCGCGAAGCGCTTGGCGCGTTTGAGAAGGAAGTCGGCCGCAAAGACATGCTTTTGCGCGTCGTCGTCGAACGTCGTGTAGACAAAGTCCGACTTCGGCATGATCTTCTTAAATTCCCCGACCACTTCCGGCGATTGATCGGTCAAAAGCACCAGCAGCCGAATCTCGGAATGGTAATTGAGTATCGCCTCGGCGATCTCTTTGAGGAAAACGGTCTTTCCCGCTTTGGGCGACGCAGTCAGCAGGGTGCGCTGACCTTTCCCGAAGGGAATCAGCCAGTCGAGATATTTCATCGTATCCGAGTCGCCTTCGCCGCGATAAAAGCGGATTTTTTCTCCGGGATAGCTGACATCGCAATCCTCGAAGCGGGAACGTGCGCCCCCGCCCACGGCGAGACCGTTGATCGAAAGTATCTCCGACGCCACGAAGGCGGCGTGGTGCTTCTCCGCACGGCAGGCGACGATGTCGCCTTCCCGGAGATCGTAGGCACGGATCTGCGAAACCGTCACGATGATCCGTTCCGCCCCGGTATCGCGGCAGTTCACGGGCAACAGACAGGAAACGCCGTTCAGCGTTTCGAGCTGTCCGCTGTGTACTTCCGTTTCGTAAAAAGCGGGCTGCTGAGGATCGTAATCGGGGCTGCAAACGTCGAGTACGTTGAGTTTCTGTTCCTCCGCAGACACGGGCACCTTTTCTTCCGTCCGTTCTACGGGCAATTCGGAGAGATAGGAAAACCTGATCTCCTCCAATTTGGCAAGTATCTTCGGATCGATATAATCGTCTTTGACGGGGGCGCCGCGGTTGGTCCTTTCCGCAGGCGGAACTTCTCCGCTCAAAACCGCTACGATTTCCCCGATCAGTTCGTTTTTCTTTTTTAAGGTCGACTTGGTGACGCCTTCCCGACGACCGACCGAACGCAGACTGCCTATGCTCAAAGTAGAAAGATATTCGGTGTACGTCGCTTTTAAATTTTCCAAATCCCGTTCGTTCATTAAAATTTCGTCCGCTCCATTAAAATTATTTTTGTTTTTTCTTCTGTCAGATCCTCTCTCGAAAATTCTACGCAATCCTTATTGACGCGCTCCGTTTCCTCGTCGTCGAACAGGTCGAGAAACCCGTCCGCCTTATCGAGGTCTAAGGAAAGACTCCGCGTCTTATAGTGCATCGGGATCGCGATTTCCGGCATTATTCTGTCCACGTACTCCTTGGCAAGCTCGCCGTCGATCGTATACGTACCGCCCACGGGAATGAGCAGTATATTGACGGGCAGAAGCATTTCGAGAAGTTCCGAGGAACATTCTTCTCCCAAATCTCCCAAATGGCAGACTTCAAGCCCGTCCATTCGGAATTTATAAATGATATTCTCTCCTCTCTGACGGCCGCCCTCGTTGTCGTGATAGCTCTTGATCCCCGTGATTTCCACGCCCGGCAGCTCGTAAAAGCCCTCCTTGTCGATAATATGGGGGCGACCGCCGATCGCCTTCACGTTGTTGTGATCGAAATGACCGTGACTGACCGTAACCGCGTCGGCGCGAAGTCCTTTCGGCAGCTCGTAGCCGATCTTGCCGTAAGGATCCGTGATGATCGTCGTGCCCGTACTCTCGGTTAGCTTGAAGCAGGAATGCCCCAAATACTGGATTTTCATTATTCCTCCGAATTCCCTTTGCTCCGCGCGGCAAGCCGTATTTTCATTTCCTGGCTTCCGCTGTCAAAGCGCAGCGTATATTTGATCGACAGCAGCAATGAACGTTCCCGGATCGTATATCCGACGTACCCGGTCGTTGTCTCCACCTCGCCTTCCATGCCGGGAAGTCCGAGGACGCCCCGCGTCGTTTTTCCTTCGGCGAGGCAAAGGCGAAGGACATAGGCGCCCGTCCGCTCTACCGTCACCATTCCGTTTTCCAGGCAAAGACGTACGCTTCCGCCTTCCTGATTATAACACAAAACGGCGGACAACGGAGCGAGCTCCATTTCCGCGCCCTGCGAAAATACCCGCTCTTCGCCGTCGGTCGATGTTACGATTGTCAGTAAACACGGTTGCATCTCATTCACAACTGTCGATTTTTATTGATACCGATTATATTATAACAAAGTTTATGTGAAAAGTAAATCCTATTATACCGTTTTTTTATGAAAAGAATATGGAAAATTCAGTGTTTTTCTCTTTTTATCGATTCCCGAGACAATCTTCCTTCCAAAAGCGCCTCGGAGAGCGCGTTTTCGTCGCCTTCGGAGAGCGCCCGCCGATAAGCTTCGAGATGTGCGATCAAACCGTCGAGTTCCGCGAGTATATTCGCCCGGTTGAACATGTAAAGCTGCGTCCACATCTTCTCGTCCACGCCCGCGATCCGCGTCATGTCCTGAAAACTGCCGCCCGTAAAGCCCTCGCAGTTTTTCACTTCCGGACTTTTCACATAGGCGTTGGAGACAAGATGCGCGAGCTGGGAAGTCAGCGCTATTTTTTTATCGTGCTCCTCCGCCGTACACGGAGTGATTTTTCCGAACCCCATCGCCTTCGCGTAATCCAGAATCTCCGTCACGGCGCTCTGCTTCGTGCCGGGCGCGGAAACGAGGAGGAGATTCGCGCCAGCGAATAGCTCCGCCGACGAGGAAGAAATCCCGCTCGTTTCTTTGCCCGCCATAGGATGCAGACCGATATAGCGGTAATTCCGTTCTTTCGCGTATACCGCTTCCCCGATCGCCCCTTTGACGCCGCAGATGTCCGCGACCAGCGCGTCGGGACGGAAAGTTTCCCGATCGAGGATCGCGACGGCGGCGCGCGGCGGTACCGCGAGAAAGACTGTATCGTAATCGGTCAGGCTTTTTGCTTCTTCCCGGATAAATCCTTCTTCCAACGCGTACGCCCGCACCTTCTCGTCGAGATCGCTGCCCGCGACGTAATATCCGGCTTTGGTGAGCGCCCGGCAAATGGATCCGCCGATGATCCCCAGGCCGACGACCGCTGTCTTTTTCATATTTTCTCCGTTGTCGATCAGTCTTTCGTTTTTTCTTTCAGGTTTTTCGCCAAAGCCTCCAATTCTTCGAGCTGTTCTTCTTTAAGCGAGGAACGTATCGTGAGCGAGACCTCTTCGAACGTGCAGTTTTTCAGTGCGGAAAGTTCTTCTTTCATCTGCGCTTTGGCCGCGGGCGCCCACGATCCGTTCTCGATGAGGGCAAAATTTTTATTCTGCACCGCCAGCGATCTCATATCCGCGATGAGGTTTTTCATGGGAACATATACTTCCGCGTTATAGGTGGAGGAGGCAAGGACGACGTTTTTAACGCGGAAGATCTCCGCGATCAATTCGGAAACGTGCGTCTTGGAAACGTCGTAGACGCGCACGTCCTTCACGCCCTGCTCGGAAAGTTTCGTCGCGAGGATTTCCGCGGCGTTTTCGGTATTTCCGTACAGGGAGCCGTAAATGACGATAACGCCGTTCGATTCCGCTTCGTAACGGCTCCATTTATCGTATTTATCGAGCAGATACGCGAAATCATTGCGCCAGACGAGGCCGTGAAGCGGGCAGATATAAGCGATGTCGAGCGCGCAGAGCTTTTTCAGCGCCGTCTGCACCATGACGCCGTACTTGCCGACGATGTTGGTATAATACCGCCGCGCTTCGTCCAGCCAGTCGCGTTCGAAATCCACTTCGTCGTTGAAAAGGTTGCCGTCGAGGGAATGGAAGGAACCGAACGCATCGGCGGAAAAGAGGATTTTATCCTTCTCGTCGTAGGTGACCATGACCTCCGGCCAGTGCACCATCGGCGCCAGATAGAAGCGGAGCGTATGCGCGCCGCAGGAGAGAGAATCCCCCTCCTTGACGACGACGCGCTTAGCGTTTTCCAAGCCGAAAAAGCCCGCGATCATCGTAAACGTCTTGGCGTTGCCCACGACCGCCGCGTCGGGATAACGGTGCAATACGTCCCTTAAAAGCGCGCAGTGATCGGGCTCCATGTGATTGACGACGACGTAATCGAGCGGCCGGCCGTCGAGCGCCTTCGTGAGATTGTCGAAAAACTTCTCGTAGATCGCGGCGTCCGCCGTATCGAACAAGACCGTCTTTTCGTCCTTTAAAAGATAGCTGTTATAGGAAACGCCTTTCGGCAGAGGAAATATATTTTCAAACAGCGCCAGCCGTCTGTCGTCTCCGCCCAGCCACACTACGTCTTTCGTTACGTTTCTGATATTATACATGGTATGCTCCTTCTCTGCTCTCCTTATTGAGAGGTTGTCCTAATTGACTGTAATCATACCATATTTGGAAAAAAATTTCAAGCGTTGAGAGGGAAAATTTTAATTTTATGAAAAAAGCCGCAAGGGAAGAAAGATTTTCTTCGGCTGCGGCTCCTTTATCGGGATCGTATTTTATTCATCTTCGGTCTGATCGTTTTTGAGGTACTTCTGTTTGGTGGCGATGCCGCCGCGGATATGCCGTTCGCTCAGGTTCCTGTCGGAAACGGCTCTCGCCCGCTCGTACAGATCCGCATCGATGTTTTTCAGACGTTCGGAAACGTCTTTATGAACCGTAGATTTGCTGATATTAAAATGCGCGGAACACGCGCGTACGGTGCAGCCCGTCGTCACGATATATTCCGCGCTTTTCCTCACGCGTTCCTCAATATAATCCCACAAACCTTTCGACCTCCGAAATACATTTATGGTTTATATTTATGTCGGATTTTGAAAGGTTATGACCGTTTTTAACAATTCCTTAACTTTCCGCTTTATAAGGCAACGGCAGGACTTTTATCACTGTTCCCTCTTCATAACGGGGAAGTTTTCTCGCCTTTGCGCTCTGCATGGCGATGGGTATCTCCTCGCTCGAAAGCTCGGACACCGCGTTGTTCTTTTCCACGACCGCGAGCGGATACGGCTTCGTGACGTAGCTCGCCGAAAGGACGCTGCCGCCGTCGCGAAGCCCCACGATCATCGAACCCTTTTTATACCTGCCCATCGGCTCGATCTGCGAGGAGATGACTTTCTTGAATTTTCCCTCCGACGTGGCGATGATGATCTCGCCCTCGCCGTTGATCTGGGATATGAACACGACTTTGTCGCCTTCGCGGAGCATGATGCCGCGCACGCCCGCCGCGATCCTGCCCTGCGTGGGCACGTCGTCCTTTCTGGCGTTGAGACAAATGCCGTCTTTGGTGACGATGATGATCGTATCCTCTTCCGCGCTCTCTTCCTCCACCGCGAGCACTTCGTCCTCCTCCACGAGCTTGACGGCCAGAAAGCTGTCTTTGCGTTGGTTGTCGTACTCGCTCCATTCCGTCTTTTTGATCATGCCCTTACGTGTGAAGAACATGAGTTTGCCGACGGGGAACCTTTCGCCGATCTCGAACAGCGCCACGACCTTTTCGCTCTCTTCCGCGTCTTTGGAAAGGTCTTTGAGACTAACGCCCGCGTCGGAGAGTTTACATGCGTAGTCGGGAGAATAAATGTCCAGTTTATGACAATTTCCCAGATTGGTAAACGCGAAAACGCAGCGGTCGGTCACCGTTTCCAGCTTACAGAGTGCGATCAGCTGCGGCTTGAATTTTCCTTCGAGCGGTTTGCGGAGCGCTTCCGCCTGTTTGCCCGTCAATACTTTGAATTTATCGTCCGCCGTATAAACGAGGGTACATTTTTCGCCCGGTTTCTTTTCGCTCGAACGGGCGAGCAGTTCGTTCGCTTCTTCGGCGCTGAATACGAGCCGCGAACGCCGGGGAGAAGCGTACTTCTCTTTGATTTCGGTGATCTCTTCCTTGACCACTTGCAGTTGAAGTTCGCCGCTTTTAGAAATCGCTGTGAGTTTTTTGATGAGCTTTTTCAGTTCTTTGAGTTCTTCTTCGAGCTTGAATACTTCGAGTTTGGTGAGTCTCGCGAGACGCAGATCGAGGATCGCCTGCGCCTGGACTTCCGAAAGCTCGAAACGCGCCATGAGCTTATTTCTGGCGTCGGAGGTGCTTTCCGACTTTTTGATGATTGCGATGACCTCGTCGATGTTGCGCACCGCGATGATAAGGCCTTCCAGAATGTGGCATCTCTGCTCCGCCTGATGAAGATCGAACAGCGTGCGGCGGAGGACGATCTGCTGCTGATATTTCACGTAATGACGGATAATCTCCATCAGACCGAGCTGCTGGGGCTTGCCGTCCGCGATCACCACCATATTGATGCCAAAGGTGACTTCCAGATCGGTATATTTATAGAGGTAGGCGAGAAGCGAGGATATATCCGCGTCCTTTTTGACGCGAATGACGGCACGCATGCCCGTACGGTCGGATTCGTCCGCCACGTAATCGACGGCGGCTAGTTCCTCTTTCTTTTCCTCGCGCATTTCCGCGATTTTTCTCAGAAGCTGCGCTTTATTGACCTGATAGGGAAGCTCGGTGATGATGAGGTTCGTCTTTCCGCTCTCCGTTTCCTCCGCCGTGATCTTGGCGCGGAGCGTGATTTTGCCCCGCCCCGTCTTATAGGCCTGAATGAGCTCGTTGGCGATGATGATACCGCCTGTCGGGAAATCGGGCGAGGGAATGTATTTCATCATTTCGCCCAAAGAGATCGCGGGATTGTCGATATAGGCGACGACGCCCGAGATCACTTCGTCGAGGTTGTGGGTAGGGATATTGGTCGCCAGCCCCACCGCGATCCCCGAAGAGCCGTTGACGAGGAGGTTGGGGAATCTGCCAGGCAGAATATCCGGTTCTTTCAAACTGTCGTCGAAGTTGAGCGAAAAGGGAACCGTCTCCTTATCGATGTCTCTGAGGAGTTCGAGGGCGAGCGGTTCCAGCCGCGCTTCCGTATAACGCATGGCCGCCGCGGGATCGCCGTCCACGCTGCCGAAGTTGCCGTGGCCGTTGACGAGCGTCTTGCCCATATTGAAATCCTGCGCCATACGCACCATCGCGTCATAGACGGAACTGTCGCCGTGCGGGTGGTATTTGCCCATGCAGTCGCCGACGATTCGCGCGCTCTTCTTATGCGGTTTATCGGGCGTCAGGCCCATCTCGTTCATCGTGTAGAGAATTCTTCTCTGCACCGGTTTGAGTCCGTCCTCCACGCGGGGCAGAGCCCGGTCGAGAATGACGAATTCCGCATAGGGAAGCATCGAGGAATGAAGGACGGTTTCGAGCGGCTCGACGTACGTCTGGCCGGTCGGTTCGATTTTCTCGGGCTCTTTCTTACTCTTCGCCATTTGCGCCCTCCTTCTTCTCTATCTTATCCATAAACGTATCTTTCTTATTGAAGTTCGCGTATTTCGCGAGGAACTCCTTGCGTCCCTCCACTTTGTCGCCCATCAGAGTCGTGATCATGCGCTCCGCTTTGGCCGCGTCCTCCACCGTCACCTGCGTGAGGTTTCTCGTCGCGGGATTCATCGTCGTTTCCCAGAGCTGTTCCGCGCTCATCTCGCCGAGCCCTTTATAGCGTTGGAGCTGATATCCCTTGCCGACTTTGGCGATCTTCTGCGACAGCTCTTTATCGTCGTAGGCGTACTCCACTTTGTCCCCCTTATAGACTTTATAAAGAGGCGGCATACCGATATATACGTGCCCCGCGTTGACGAGCGGGCGCATGTAGCGGAAAAAGAAGGTGAGCAGGATACAGCGGATGTGCATGCCGTCTTGGTCGGCATCGGAGAGAATGATCACCTTATGATAATTGATCTTATCGAGTTTGAAATCGGGATCGAGCCCCCCGCCGATGGCGCTGATAATCGTGCGGATTTCCTCGTTGGCGAGGATCTGATCGAGCCGCTTTTTCTCGACGTTGAGGGGCTTGCCGCGCAAGGGGAGGATCGACTGGAACTGCCGGATCCTCGCCTGTTTCGCCGTGCCGCCCGCCGAATCGCCTTCCACGATGAACATTTCGTTGAGCTCGGGTTTTCTGCCCGAGCAGGAAGCGAGCTTGCCGATGAGGGTAAGGCCGTCGATGCTGTTTTTCGCGCGCGCCGTCTCCTTCGCCTGCTTTGCCGCGAGCCGGACTTTCGCCGCGCCCTGCGCCTTTTTGATGATCTCGTCGAAGGTCTTTTTATACCCCCTCGCACCCATCAGGGAGTTGAGTCCCTCGATCACCGTCGCTTCCACGGGCACGCGCGCTTCCGTATTGCCGAGCTTGGTTTTCGTCTGCCCCTCGAACTGCACGTTCTGCATCTTGATCGAAAGCACCGCCGTCAGTCCTTCGCGGAAATCATCGCCCTGGAAATTGGGATCCTTGTCCTTCAAAAAACCGTTCGTACGAGCATAGTCGTTGAGCGCTTTGACGAGTCCCGAACGGAATCCCGCTTCGTGGTACCCGCCTTCCGGCGTGGGGATATTGTTGACGAACGAGAAGAGGCTTTCCGTGAAATCCGTCGTGTGCTGAACGGAAAACTCCACGAGAATGTCGTTCTTCGTCGCCTGATAATAAATGGGCGCCTGATACAGCTTCGTTTTGCCCTCGTTGAGATTCTGTACGAAATCGCTGATGCCGCCGCCGTATTTATAGACGATGCGATAGGGCTCGCTTTCAAGCGCGACGGCGTCTACTTTGTCTAAAAGCAAAGACTGCGGCTCCGTTTCCCCTTCCTCGTTTTCGCCCTCTTCCGAATCCCCGTCCCAGTTTCCTTCGCGGCGTTTGGCCTCGGCCATGGAAATGCGCTCGTCGATAAGGGTGATTTCCAAGCCGCGGTTTAAAAAGGCGAGCTCGTTGAGCCGCTCTTCGACCGTTTCAAGGTCGAACTGCGTTTCCGAAAAGACGTTGGGATCGGGCTTGAACCGCACGAACGTGCCCGTCCTTTTGGTGGTTACGCCCGTATCTTCCAAAGGACCGTCGGGCACGCCCGATTCGTACTTTCCCTTGCGTTTGTTATAATAGGATTTAAAGCTCATCTTATAGACGTGCTTTTGATAGACCTCCACTTTCAGCCACTCGGAAAGGGCGTTGGTAACGGAGGCGCCCACGCCGTGCAGACCGCCCGAATAGGCATAATTGCCCTGACCGAATTTTCCGCCGGCGTGCAGTTTGGTGAATACCACCTGAACGCCCGAAACTTTTTCCTTGGGGTGAATATCGGTGGGAATGCCGCGGCCGTTGTCCGTGACCGAAGCGCTGCCGTCCTCGTGCAGCGTCACCGTGATCTTATCCGCATAACCGTTCGCCGCCTCGTCGATCGCGTTGTCGACGATCTCCCAGAGGATATGGTGAAGTCCCTTGATACCGGTGGAACCGATATACATACCGGGACGCATGCGCACCGCGTCGAGGCCTTCGAGCACTTCGAGGTTTTTCGCGCTGTACGTATGCGAAGCCGGGGTTTTTGTTTGTTTTGTGTTATCCGTTGCCATTTTTTCCTCAAACCGTAGTTGTTTTCTCTCGCCGCGGACTTTTTTCTCTAAAAAGTCCGATCAAAAATACGTTCCATATTATTATAACACGTTTTTTCGCTTTTTTCAAATATTTTTTCGGAAAAAGCGGCCTGAAAATCAATATATTTGCAATATTTCCAAAATTTCCGTATAAGAAGCCGCTTCGTAATCGGGAAACGCCTTGCCGTTCGTACTTTTATTTTTCGGATTGAACCAGACGGAAGCGATCCCCGCGTCGTTCGCCGCCCTGATATCCGCCGTCAGACTGTCGCCGATCCAGACGGCGCGCGCGGCGTCGAAGCCGGGGATATGGGCAAGCACGTAATCGGTGTACCCTTTTGCCGGTTTATCGAACCCGATCCGCTCAGAAATAAACACGTCCGCGGCGTAATCCCACAGCCTCGCGATGTCGAAACGGGATTTCTGCACCGAATAGGTGCCGTTGGTGACGATAAACATCCGTCCGGCCGCGTTCAGGGCTTTGAGAAACTCTTCCGCGCCCGGCATGTAAACGGGGTGCGTCGAAAGATAGCCGATATATTTTTTATTGAATTCTTCGCCGTCGATCTCTTCAAGCCCAAGCATTTCCAGATAGGCGGGAAAACGCTCACGCATGAGACGTTCGCGCGTGAGCTGTTTTTTTTCGAGCTTTTCCCAAAGGGTATCGTTGAAAGAGAAAAACTTCATCGCGTATTCCTCTTTCCATTCCTCGCCGAAACTTTTCAGCGCCGCTCCGAGCGCCGTGCGCGAGGAGGCGTGAAAATCGAGGACGGTATCGTCCGCGTCCACCAAAAACGTATCGTATTTTTTCATAGGTACCTCTTTTCTTTCCGCTTCTATTCGACGATCGCGAGTTCCTTCAAGGCGCGCGTATAAGCGATATATTTTTCGTTCGCGGTCATGTGTTCGGACGCCACGGCCACGGAGGTAAATTCCAGGCCCTTGCTTTCGTAGACGGTCATGAGATTGATCTTCGTGCGCGAGATACGTCCCTTCTCAGAAACGATACAATAGGCTTTGCGCGCGTATTTCTCTTTGTCCGCTTCCGAACAAATCACCGCTTTGAGTCCTTTCTTATCCCGGAAAAACGCGCTGACGCCGCGGGCGGAAATCCGCTGTACCTCCGGGCCGTCGAAGCCGATCGACTGCATATCCACTCTGAGCGCGGAAGCGACGAAATCGACGATCTGGTTGGTATTCCGATAATTCTGATTGAGCGTAAACACCTCGAAATCGGGGAAAGCGCCCTGCCAGCTTTTTACCCCCCGCCAGGAAGTGATATTTTGTTCCAGGTCTCCGAAAACGTTGAACGAAGCCTTGACGTTGATGCTCTTTAAAAGCCCGTACTCGTTTTCGGAAATGTCCTGCGCCTCGTCCACGAACACGAAGGAATATTTCGGCGTGAGCTCTCTGCCTAAGAGAGCGCAGACCGCGCAGAGCGTATACGCGTCCGAAGTATACATGCGCCTGTTCTTCATGCCGTATTTGAGTTTGGCTTTTTTCACCGTTTCTTTATAGAAAAAGCGCACGACGTCCACGAAATCCTCTCCCCCGCCGAGCGCGGAAAAGTTTTTTTCGCCGCGCAGATAGTCGTAAAATTCCGTAAAAGCGGTATTGTTTTCGCCGATAGACACCACTTTCTCGATAATTTTTTCTATTTCCGAGATCAACAGCTGACGACGTTGGATCCGGTCCGCATATACGTAGACTTCCCCGGAACCTATCCTTTGACGATAGCGCTTTAAGTCGGTGATCTCCTTTTCGAGGGAGGCTTTCAGCTCGCCGAGCGTCGCTTCCGCTTCGCCGACGATCTGTTCCGTATGTCGCGCGGCAAACGCCGCGCTCTTGTAAAAGGACATGAGCTGCTTATAAAAATAGCTTTGGTTCTGCGCCTTTCCGCTTTTGAGCGTACCGCCGAAGAAGTCGTCTATGTCGAGGATACAATTCATGAGATCGCGGAAAGGCTTCGTATAATAGAGTCCGCCCTCTTTCCGCTCCTTGATTTCGCCCAGCACCGCGCGGCGCACGCGCAGAGAGGCGTTCTTGATCGCCTCGTACGCCGAGAGTTGTTTTTTGCACGCTTCGGAAATGCGCTCGATAAACTCCCGGCATTCTTCGCCCGTGAAAAGGCCGTAGAGACTGTCGTACACTTTATCGAGTTTTTTCTTCACGTCTTTTACAAATTCGGGGGAATAGATATAGGCGAGATACTCGGGCGATTCCTTTGCGGTCGGATCGATCTTCTGTGTCAAATCGATATGTTCGTTCTTTAAAACCTGCAGAAAATACTCGTAAATCGTCACCGTTTTGACGCGTTCGAGTTCGAGGATCACGGCGAGTTCGTCGATGAAGGCGTTGAAAGAATTGCTCGGCGTGATCACGAGCACGTCGCGGGACTTGATGTCCTCGTTATTATACATCAGATAACTTAAACGATGCAGCATGATCATCGTCTTGCCGCTGCCCGCGCAGCCTTGAAGGACGAAGCTCTTACGCTCGGGACAGGTGATGATTTCGTACTGTTTTTCCTGGATCGTTTCGATGATATCCCTGATCGCCGGCTCTTCCTTGCGGTTTTTGATGATTTCGCGCAAGTAAGGATCGAAGAGGATCTCCTCGTCGCGGCCGCCGATCTCCGCGTCGGTCAGATAGTCGCGCACGGAAAGAAACTCGTTCTTGAAATCGAGCACTCTGCCGTCCTTCGTACGCAGGGCGCGGCGGAGAATCGTCTTATAATCGTATTGATTGATGGAAAAGGAAATGCGGCTCTTTTGATAGTACTTTCTCGCGAGCGGCGCGCGCCAGTCGACGATTTCGAGTTTGACGTCTCCTTTTTTGCCGATATAGTAACTGTTGTAACCTTCGAGAGGATCGGTCAGATCCATGCGGGCGAAATAGGGCTCGTCGAAAAAACAGCGAAAGGAATCGATCGCTTTTTTATGTGCGTTTATCTTCTCCAACAACGCCGTTACCTTGCAGTAATTTTCCGCGTTGCGCTCCTCTTCCGCCTCGATGCGTCTGATCTCTTCCTTCGCTTCGAGCATTTTTATCCTGTGCTCGCGGATATGCGAGGCGCGCAGCATCTGCATCACCGCGGACATGTGCTCTTCCTCGTAACTTTTTTGTTTTTCAAGATCCAAAAGATCGAGGAACCAGGCCTTGTCCGTCTCTTTATGCGGATTGAGCGCCTTGATTAAATTTTCGTAAGCCGTCGTTTTCCCCATAGTCACTCCTAAAACACTTTTTTAATCATACCATATTTTACGGCAAAAGGGAATACCTTTTTCAAAATTTTTTGAAAAAATTTGTAAAAACGGAAAAACGCCCTCGGAAAACTGCTCCGAAAGCGTCTTTCTCATTCGTAATTGCAAACCTTTGCGAGTCGTTTTTTACATTTTATCGGGGATTCCGATTCCCAAAAGCGCGAACGCGTTTTTTAAAGTCTGCAAAGTCGCCGCCGTCAGCGCCAGACGGAAGTTTTTCGTCTTTTCGTCCTCCGCAGCGAGAATTTTGCAGTCGAAATAGAATTTATTGAATTTCTGCGCGATATCTACCGCCAGTCTCGCGATATAGGACGGCTCGTATTTTTCCGCCGCGTCTTTCACCGCGTCGGGGAACGCCGCCAGCGTTTTCACAAGTTCCGCTTCCGACGCAGCGAGCCGGGGGATCTCGTAGCTCTCCGGGATCCCGCCCTTTGAAAGCACGGAGTTCGCCCGCGCGCAGGTATACTGCACGTAGACGCTCGTCTCGCCGTCGAAGTTGAGCACTTTATCGTAGGAAAAGACGATGTCCTTGATCTTATTGTTATAGAGCGCGCCGAAAATGACGGCGCCGACGCCCACCTGTCCGGCCACTTCGCGCTTGTTTTCGAGCTCCGGGTTTTTTTCGTCGATGATCGCGTAGGCCTTTTCGATACATTTATCGATGACGTCTTCGAGGAATACGACGTTGCCCTTTCTCGTCGACATCGTGCCCTCTTCCAAAGAGACCATGCCGTAAGCTACGTGCACGAGGTCTTTCGCCCAGTCCTTGCCCATCAGTTCGAGAACTTTGAAAAACTGTTTGAAATGCAGATTCTGCTGATAGGCGACCACGTACAGACATTTATAAAAATCGTACGTCTGTTTGCGGTAGATCGCGGCCGCCATATCCCGCGTCGCATAGAGCGAAGAACCGTCCGATTTGAGAATGATGCAGGGCGGCATGCCGTACGCTTCGAGATCGACCACCTGCGCGCCCTGGCTTTCGACCAGCAGTCTTTTTTCCCGCAGTTCGTCCACCACGGGCTGCATCTTATCCGAGTAGAAGCTCTCGCCCGCATAGGAATCGAAATGAATATCGAGCTGATCGTAAATTTTCTGCACGTCCTTCAAGGTCAGTTCCTTAAACCATTTGAAAAGCGCCTGACACTCCTCGTCGCCCTGCTCGATTCTTTTGAAGTAAGAGCGGGCTTCCTCGTCGTACTCGGGGTGTTCTTCGACCTCGCGGTGAAAACGCACGTAGAGCTCGTTTAAAGCCCTGATACCGCCTTTCTGCACCGTCTCTTTATCCCCCCAGCGCTTATATGCGGAGATCAGTTTTCCGAACTGGGTGCCGTAATCGCCGAGGTGATTGATCCCGACCGCTTTATAGCCGAGGAAATTCAGAATACGGTAAAGCGCGCCGCCGAGCACGGTCGTGGAAAGGTGGCCGATATGAAAGGGTTTGGCGATATTGATCGAGGAATAATCGATGCAGACCGTTTTCCCCTTTCCCTCGTCGGAAGAGCCGTAAGCGTCCCGTTCCCGGAGAATCCGATCCAGCACGCCGGCGGCGAAAGAGGTCTTGTCGATCGTGAAATTCAGATAGCCGTTGACGGCGGCGACTTTGGAAACCACGTCGTCCACGGGGAAACTTTTTTGCAGTTCTTCTGCGATCAGCGCGGGGCTCTTGCGGAAAAGTTTGGCGAATTTGAAACAGGGCAGCGCGTAATCGCCCAGTTCCGTCGTCGGCGGCAGAATGATCAGATCGCAGAGTTCCGCTTCCGATACGCCGTCGATTTTCAGTTTTTCCGAAATGTATTTCTTATAATCCATGTTCTTACCCTTCACAACAATTTTTTACAAGAGATATATTAACATATTTTTCGATTTTGAGCAAGTTTAATTTGCTTATTTTTGAATTTTATATTATAATATAGCAGAAAAAACCAATCAACGAGAGAACGAGGTGGCTGAAAATATGAAACTCGGTGTCGTAGGACTTCCCAACGTCGGGAAATCCACTCTTTTCAACGCGATCACGCACGCGGGCGCGGAATGCGCCAATTATCCCTTCTGTACCATCGAGCCCAACGTGGGCGTCGTCGCCGTGCCCGACGAGCGGCTGGACAAGCTGGCCGCGCTCTATCAGAGCAAAAAAGTGACGCCCGCCGTCATCGAATTCGTGGATATCGCGGGACTCGTCAAGGGCGCTTCCCGCGGCGAGGGGCTCGGGAATAAATTCCTTTCCCATATCCGCGAGGTGGACGCGATCGTGCATGTCGTGCGCTGTTTCGAGGATCCGAATATCACGCACGTGGAAAACTCCATCGATCCCGTCCGGGACATCGAGACCATCAATCTCGAACTCATTCTCTCGGACATGGAAGCCGTTCAGAACCGGCTGGGCAAGATCAAGAGCAACGCGCGCGGCGGCGCGGATAAAAAGGCGGCCGACGAATACGCCTTCCTCGAAAAACTCTACGCGCACCTCGAAGGAGAAAAGCCGGCCCGCACCTTCGACGTTCCCGAAACGGACGAGGAGTTTATGAGAAATCTTTTCCTTTTGACCTCCAAGCCCGTCATCTACGCCGCCAACATCGACGAGAGCGACATGGGAAAAGACGAAAACGTTCTTCCTTTCGTCGTGAAGGTGAAGGAGTTCGCGGCCGGAGAGCACAGCGAAGTGCTCGTCATCTGCGCCAGGACGGAGGAGGAACTTTCGCAGATGGAGCCCGAGGATAAAGAGGTGTTTATGGAAGAATTCGGACTCGGCGAAAGCGGACTCGACCGGCTGATCAAAAAATCCTACGCCCTTTTGGGGCTTATCTCCTATCTGACGGCGGGAGAAAAAGAAACGCGGGCGTGGACGATCGTCAACGGCACCAAAGCCCCTCAGGCGGCCGGAAAGATCCATTCCGACTTTGAAAAAGGCTTTATCCGCGCCGACGTCGTCAACTGGGAGACGCTCGTCGAGCTCGGCTCCCTCGCCGCGGCGAAAGAAAAGGGCAAAGTGCGTTCCGAAGGCAAGGAGTACGTCATGCAGGACGGCGACGTCGTAGAATATTACTTCAACGTTTCCAAAAGCAGTAAATAAGTTTTAAAAAACTCAATCCCACAAAGATAAAAACACAACGCGCTTTCAAAAGCGCAGTTCCGGCCGGTAGTCCGGACGTATCCCCTGTTCGGGATATAAGTAACCCTCCTCCTTGGTCGTCCCTTCTTTGTTTATCGAACAATCAAAGGAGGAATTTTATGGACAAGACTTCGCAAGTATTGAGCGTATTTTTCGAAGAGCCCTTTTGGATAGGCTTTTTCGAGCGGACGGCGGACGGAAATTTATCGGTCTGCAAAGTGACGTTCGGCGCGAAGCCGACCGATACGCAGGTCTACCTGTTTATCCTGGAAAAGTACGATCGTCTCCCATTCAGTCCCGCGATTTTCTCGGAGACCAAACCGGACCGGACCAATCCGAAACGCGCGAAACGGGAAGCGCAAAAGCAAATGCAGACTTTCGGGATCGGCACAAAATCGCAGATCGCTTTAAACAGACAACGCGAAGAAAGGAAAACGGAGCGTAAGACAGTCGGGAAAGAAAAGCGGGAAGCGGAAGAACAACGTAAATTTATGTTGAAACAGCAAAAACGCAAAGAAAAACACAGGGGCAGATGACGCCTCTGTGTTTTTTATATTCCAGGGAAAGTTCACTCTTTGTTTTCCCGGTCCCGGTCGCCGCGTTCTTCCAGATTCCGCGCGATTTTCGCCATGCTCGCGCAATGGTCGATCAAGAGCAGGAATAAGGCGTAGACGATCACCGAACAGACCAGCCCCAAGCCTAAAAAAGCAAAAGCGAATTTGATCTCGTCAAAGACGAAGATCCAAAAAATCAAGCCGATGATCACTAATACGGCTATCCACGCCCCCGTCGTCCATTTCTTCCATTTCTCATAGACGGTATCCGGCGATCCGGGTTCCGGCTTTTCCTTTTTCACGTTTTTCGACATTTTCATTCCTCCTCCGTTTTTTGACAGACGCCCCGTTCTTCCAAATATTCTTCTAAAATTTGTGCCGCCGAACGCACGAGTTCGGGACAGGGACGCTTTTTATAATACTCCGCGCTCCGCGCTTCCGGCGACGGCTCCGCGTTCGTTTTTATATGCGCGCCCGTGAGTAGGTCCCCGCAGACGACGCTGCCGTTTTTTTCCGTAAAGCGCCTTGCGAGTTCCTGTACCGCCGCGTATACCTCGCGCTTATTTTCCGGGGAAATCTCTCCTTTTGACAAAACGAGCCCGAGCGCCATCGTCATACCGCTGACGGCGCCGCAGGTCAGGCGCAGCCGGCCCATTCCGCCGCCGAAGGGCAGGGAAATTTTCAAAGCCGTTTCTTTGTCCAGCCCCGTCACGTCCGAAAAGGCGAGAAGCACCGCCTGGGCGCACGCGTAGCCTTGCAAAAAATATTCTTCGGCGAGTTCCGCTCTTGACATTTTCAAAGCCTCCTGTTATAATAAAATCATGGAAAAAATCTTTTATACGGAAAAAGACGCCTTCCCTTCCTCCGAACGATTTCTGCGCCGCATCTTTTCCGAATTTTACAATCTGAGAAACGCGGAGATCCTGCGCGGCGAAAACGGAAAACCTTTTCTGAACGGTACGCCCGTGTTCTTTTCCGTCACCCATACGAAAGAATTTTATTTCGTCGCCGTGTCCGACGAAAATATCGGTATCGACGCCGAGCCTTTGGCGCGCGAAATCGATTACATACCCATTTTGGCGAAATTTTCCGTCGAAGAGAGCATAGAAATTTTAAACAAACGGGATTTTTTTCTGCATTGGACAGCCAAAGAAAGCGTCGTTAAATGGCTGGGCGGATCTCTCGCCGCGGACTTAAAAAAAATCTCTTTTCTGCGCCGCAAAATCTTTTATTCCGGCTTTGAGCTTCCCGTCCGGCTCTCTCATTTCGAGCGGGAAGGACATCTCCTCGCCCTTTGCCGAGAATCCGAAGAAGGAGAGCCGCTTTTCGTACGACTTTGATTATAGCACGTTTTTCCGATTAATTCAAGGAAAACGACGGACTTCTCCTTTTCTTTTTTCATTTCCCGTCCGACTTACGAATCGGGGATAACCGTTAAAACTCTATATGTGCAAAAAGAACCGCGAGCGTAAAACTCGCGGCTTTTTTTATTCTCTATAAAACCCTGTTTTTCGTTTATGCGTTCTTGACTCTGCCCACTTCCGTATTGTCCTGGGTGCGCTTGGCAAGCGCCGCGATCGGATGCTGTTTGTTCTCGATACGATAATCCTTGCCGAACTCGGAGATCGCGAGATTGATGACGGAATGGGTGCCCACCGTTTCCACGTTTCCGTTGACCGCCTTGTTGTAAGCGAAATAACGGAAGTTGTCGGGTACGGAAGCGAGTTCCTGGAAGCCTTCTTCCACCGCGGTCAGGCGCACGCTTTTGAGTACGTCGCGGATATATTCCTTCTGGGAACGGAATTTGAGCAGTTCGGGGAAAGCGCCGCCTTCGGGAAAGAGCTGCTGCCACACTTTCCCTTCGTATTTCTGCAAGAGCTCCACCGCTTTGTGCAGGTGCGCGATCTCTTCCGTGAAATGCTGCTCCCAGATCTTCTTGATACGGGGATCTTTTTCGTCTTCGTAACAGGAATAATAAAGGTAACATTCCGTATACTCGTTCATGACGAGATTTTCAAACCATGTGGCGGAGGAATCCTTCAAAGAGCCGTAGCCCGTGACGTGCTGTTCCTCGATCATGGCGATCTCGTTGTAGAGCTGTCTGCCAAGCTCGCCCACATAGATATTTCCTACGTTCATATAATAGTTCATCGTCTGTTGTTCCGCCGCCGTGATGATGTTGACGTGCAGGCGGGTGAGCGTATTATTGAGATAGCAGTTAATGTTGAAATTCACGTCGTCGAAGGGATGACGGTATTCCGCGACGGTAGGCCGGCCGGGCATGATCTCCGTATAATCCCCGACCAGACGAGCCGGATCGCCGGATTTTTCGAGTTCCATGAGATCGGAATAGCGATACAGATGATCGAAATCTTCAAGCAGCGCAAAATTCAGCTGCTGGCGCACGTAATCGTTCTTTTCCATCCTGGCGAGGTTAGCCGTCAGATCGACCGCCAACTGTTCGTAACCGATAGTATGTTCGAGAATGTTCTCGTCCATGGGCTTCAAAGACGCGATGCGTTTTTGCTGGATCTGTTCGCTTCTCCGAATCAAAGCGAGTTCTCTGCGAATGTCGTTATTGGTGCAGTGTCTCGTGAAGCTGTGGCCGAGACGAACGGACTCGAATTCCGTGCCGTTCATGAGAATGACGCGGAGCCGGGTGTAGGGATCGACCGTTAACTTGTCGTAAGGTTTTACGAGCACGTTGTTCCAGCTTTGGAAACTTTTCTCGATCTTTTGGGGCTTTTCTTCAAATGGATTCATTTTTTACCTCCGAAAGGAAATTTCATGGCTATATTATCTACATTTCAAAAAAAACCTATTCAAGCATTTGCATATTTTTGAAAAATTTGTTACACTATTGTAGACACAAAAAGGAATACTTAATTTTTTTAGAGGAATAATCTACATAAGAAAAGGAGTTTATTGATCATGATCGGAATCGTAACGGCTTTGGAGAGCGAAGCGGAGATCCTGTTGGAACAAATGGAGGTTTTCCGTTCCCTCATCGTCAGCGGCAAGCAGGTGCACGTGGGACAGGCGTTCGGAAAAGACGCGGCGCTTGTCGTCTGCGGCGTCGGAAAAGTGAACGCGGCACTCGGCACTCAGCTCCTCGTCAGTAAATTCGACGCGGACAAACTTTTCAATTTCGGCGTAGCCGGCGGACTCAACAAAACGACGGAGCTTTGCGGCGTCTATCAGATCAAGGCCGCCGTGCAGTTCGACTTCGACTTAACGCAGCTCAACGGTACGAAGATGGGCACGCTCGACGAATACAAAGACAATTACCTCAAACTGTCCCCTTTCAAGACGAATTTCAAAAAGAAGAATCTCGGCACCGCCGACCGATTCAACGACTCCGCCGAAGATTACCGGCTTCTCACCGAGGAATTGAAAGCGGATATACGCGACATGGAAGGCGCGGCGGTTGTTCAGGCCGCTTTCGCCGCAAAACTGCCCGTTTACGCGGCGAAAGCGATCTCCGACGTCGCGGGCAGCGGCAGCACGACCGAGCAATACCTTAAAAACCGCGGACACGCGCTCGAAAATCTCAAAGCCGCGCTGCCGGCGCTCTTTGAAGAGCTTTAAAAATAAAAATCAAGGAAGGGAGACAAATCATGGTCGACTTAGGCGATTGGAACGAACTTTTGCAGCCGTTGTTTCAGGACGAACAATACTTAAAGATCCGTAAATTTTTAATCGACGAATACAACAATCACGTCGTATATCCGAGTATGTACGACCTTTTCAACTGTTTCCGCTTCACCCCTTTTTCCGAGCTGAAAGTAGTGCTGCTCGGTCAGGATCCCTACCACAACGAAGGCCAGGCGCACGGGCTCTGTTTTTCCGTGCAGGACGGCGTCGCGAAACCGCCCTCGCTCGAAAATATTTTACGGGAATTACAGGACGATTTGGGCTGCGCGATCCCGAGATCGGGAAATCTCACCAAATGGGCGAAGGAAGGCGTGCTTCTCATGAACACCGCCCTGACCGTGCGCGCGCATCAGGCGAATTCTCACGCCAAATGCGGCTGGGCGTGGTTCACCGACAGCGTGATCGAACTCATCTCCCAAAAGAAGGAACATGTCGTGTTTATTCTTTGGGGCAACAACGCCCGCAGCAAAAAGCCGCTCATCGATTCGGGCAAACATCTGATCCTCGAATGTGCGCACCCTTCCCCTTTCTCCGCTTCGAGCGGGTTCTTCGGCTGTCGGCATTTTTCCAAGACCAACGCTTATTTGGAGGCTAACGGAATTGCGCCTGTCGATTGGGATTTGACGAAATAAAGATTCATTACAGCCGTTGAGTAAAAAAATACAGTACCAACAAAAACAGGGAAGGCAAACACTGCCTTCCCTGTTTTATCTTTCAGAATATCCTCGTCGCCTTGTTTGCGCCGTTCCCGCCGGGCGCTGTCATTGGCTCGAAATTATCGGGCACAAAACGTATCTCGTAGGCTCCCGTGTCCTGATCCCAATCCCTTCCTTTTGTTATCGACGTCCACTGCGACTGCGTACCGCGATAATCAATCACTTTTAAGCCGGTGCACTCCAAAAAAGCACAATCGCCGATACTCGTTACACTGTCAGGAAGCGTTATAACTGTTAAGCTACTGCACTCCCAAAATGCGAATTCCCCGATACTCGTTACACTGTCGGGTATCGTTATAATTGTTAAGCTACTGCAATTCCAAAATGCGAATTCCCCGATACTCGTTATGCCGGAAGGGATCATAATACTCGTCAAACTGCTGCATCCGCTAAACGCGAAATCCTCGATACTTATTAAGCCACTAGGAATTGTAACACTCGTCAAACCGCTGCAATCTGAAAACGCACAACTTCCGATACTTATCACACTGTCAGGAAGTGTAATACTCGTCAAACTGTTGCAACCATTGAATGCCCATTCTCCGATACTCGTCACACCGGCGGGAATTGTAATACTTGTCAAACTGCTGCAAAAGGCGAACACGTAATTTCCGATACTCTTGATACTGTCGGATATCTTGATGTTCGTTAAGCCTCTACATGCCAAAAAAGCCCAATCTCCTATATTCGTGACACTGTCAGGTATCGTCACGCTCGTCAACCCCTCACATTCCCGAAACGCATTCTTTCCGATCGTGGCCACACCGTTGGGAATGTCTATACCCGTCAACCCGCTACAATACAAAAACGCGCTATCTCCGATACTCGTTACACTGTCGGGAAGCGTAACATTCGTTAAACCGTTACAATACCTAAACGCATAGTTACCGATGTTCGTCGCATCGGTGACTATCACCGTTTTCAAAGAAGGCGGAATGTATTTGTTGTAATCTATTAAAGTACAATTTTCCAAAGAGCTTACTCCGAAGATATATCCCAGCCATGTATTGTCCGTTCCGTCTTTACTTTCTCCTATAAACGGCAGCGTAATACTCGTTAACCCGCCGCAACGTAAAAATGCGCCTAACCCGATACTCGTCACATTCTTCGGAACCGTAATACTCGTCAAACCGCTGCAATCCAGGAACGCATAATTCCCGATACTCGTTACACCGTCGGGTATCCTAATCTCCGTTAAGCTGCCGCATGCATAGAACGTACCCAGATCGATACCGATCAAACCGTCGGGAAGCGCGATATTCGTCAAAGCCGTACACTTCTCAAACGCTCGCTCGCCGATACTCGTCACGCTATCGGGGATCGTGATACCCGTTAGATTGGTACAATTACTGAACGCCGAAGGCCCGATACTCGTTACGCCGTCAGGGATTATGATATTCGTCAGACTGACGCAATACCCGAACGCAGAACGTCCGATACTCGTTACGCCGTCGGGGATCGTAATATTCGTCAGATTGTTGCATATCCAAAACAAGCCGTCTTCGATAGTTGTCAGATTTTTTGGAAGCGTAATATCCGTCAAACCGTGGCAATTCCCAAACGCCCTACTCCCGATAGTGATTACACTTTCGGGAATCGTTATACTTGTCAAGTTTTCACAAGCAGAAAACGCCTCCTCTCCGATACTCGTTACCCCATCGGAGATCTTGATATCCGTCAATCCTCTGCAAGAGCCGAACGCCTCTTCCCCGATACTCGTCACGCTGTCGGGAATGAAGATATTCGTCAGACTGCCGCAGCCGTAAAATGCGTAATTCCCGATACTCGTTACGTCTCCGGGAATAACGAGTTGTGTAATCAGTTCATTACGAAGATATACATCGGTCGCAAAACGAAAAGGACTGGATTGGTAATCTCCAAACTTTATATTACACCATTTGACTATATTTTCAATATATACTTTTTTCAAAAACTCGCAGGATCTGAACGCCTTACTCCCGATCGCCGTTATACTTTCGGGGATCGCGATACTCCTCCACCTGACGCACCCAGCAAACGCCTCTTCCCCGATCTCCGTGACGGGAAGCCCTCTGTATACAGACGGCAATCTCACGTCCGCTTCGTGTACGGTCGCGCAGCCGCTTATCGTATATTCCTCGCCGATTTGCTGAAAGGATATATAGTCTTTCGTTCCCGAAATATTTCCGCAGACGGAACAGACGTTGCTTTCTCCCGTATATTCGTGCCCGAGCGGAGAAAGTCCTCTCGTTTCTTTATCTCCGCATTCCGAGCATACCCGCGTTTCTTCGCCGGCTGTTTCGCAGTCTGCGGCTTTCGTTTCCGTCCATGTCCCGTATCTATGCTCTTTCCGGGGAATTTGCGTTATTTCGCCTTTTTTATCGCAGCGGCTGCAATGGCGAGATTTACTCCCCGTTTCCGCGCACGTCGCTTCTTTGTCGATCGTCCATTCTCCCGCATACTCGTGTCCGAGCGCGGGAATCGCCCTCGTTTCCCTATTTCCGCACACCGAACAGATATGTGCTTCCCGCCCCTCCGTTTCACATTCCGCCGCGAGCGTTTGCGTCCATTCCCCGTAATTATGTACCGACAAAGGAATTTCCGTCACGTCGCTTTTCGCGTCGCACCGACGACAATGACGGGACTTGCTTCCCGCTTCCGTACATGTCGATTCTTTATCAAGAGTCCACTCTTCCGCGTAGTCGTGCCCGAGCGCGGCAACGTAATCGTCGTCGTACGAATCCCCGCAGGCGCAGGTATAGGTGGTATGTCCCTCCTCCTCACAAGCAGGTTCCGTCACGACGGCGATATATGTATGCTCGTGTTCCTCTATGGAATCCGAGTCGGGGAGGGAAGTACTTCCCGTGTCGCCCGTAATCGAATCGATGGAAGAGGCGTCCCCGGAGGAATCAAACGAACACCCCGCGAGTCCGATCGCACAGCACGCCAAAGCAGCCGACAATAACGAAATAAACAGTATTCTTCTCTTTCTCATGTCCTGCTCCCCTATCTTCTTATTGTAAGTATACTTTTATGAAACCAATTAAGTTACTCCGCACTTTCATTGTAACTCTTTTTCTTTCTTCCGTCAATAGTTTCAATCAAAATTTCTGTAACGTTTCTATATTTTTACCGTTTAAAAAAAGTCGGCGGGAGCTTTCTCCGCCGACTTTTTTTATTTTTATTTTAAGAAAGCGTTACGTTTTCATGCGGAACGTTCTTGACGATCAAATCGATGAACGTTTCGGGGCTTACTACGACGACGTCTTCGTCGAGGAGCGCGACCATGTCTTTAACGTCGTTGTAATCCATCGACCAGACGTGCAGATTGACGTACGTATATCCTGCGATCGAAGTCGCGTCCGCGGGATAAGCGTTGATTTGCCCGGCAATCGCTTCGGCGGAGCTGTTCCACATCGTGGCGCGGCAGGATACAAACGGCTTGCCGTTTTTCGACCAATATACGGAGCCATGCTCGCCGACGTAGGAATCGCTGTATGTACAATAAAGAAAGCCTTTGGCGTTTTGCATCTGCGAATACGCTTCGATCGTCTTTTCCGGCAGACCGTTATCGAGTATTTTGACGACCGACAAATCAAGCGCGCCGAGGTAGTCGTCGAGTACGGAGCAATACCGTTTAAGAGCGTCCGCCGTATAGGACATCGGATAGGTGTACCCGAGCCCGGAGACGCTGCATACGAACTGATCGCCCGCTTTCGCGTTTTTATAGGTATGCGCGAGAATGTTCGGTCCTAAGCTATACAGCGCGGGACTCACCGACCAGCCCATCGCAAAATCGCCGCGTTCGGCGCCCATGTATTTTCCGCTTTCAAACGTGCCGCCGTACCAGCACTGCAAATTGTCGCCGTCACTGTTGACGATCGTGACGTAGTGTTTATCCGTCGGATACGTGTCCGCTTCCTTCGCTTTATCCGGCTGTTTCAAGTATTCCACGCCGAAAAAGTCGGTGCAGGAAAACACGGACATATTGAGACAGTAGTCCGAAGCCAGCGTGAAGCTGCCGTAGCCCGAACTGAACGACACGTCCGTGCCCTCGTCGATCGGACACCAGCCGTAGACCGCGCATTCTTTGCACCATTCCTGCACTTCGTTGCGGAATTTCAGCGAAGCGGGCTTCTTATCCGTGACGAAATAACAAAAATATTTACAGGCGATCGCATAATCTGTCAAGAATACGTTCGAGCCGTTCTGCTGCACGAGTCCCGTATTGTCGAACTCGTCCTTATACGCGTCGAAACATTCCCGTTCGGTCATCTGCGTCGCGTCGTATTCTTGGCGAAGCCCGTTCGAATCCGCCCAGCTTTTCAACGATACGTCCACCATGACCACGCCCTTCACGCCCGCGATACTGCGCGCGCAGTTCACCGACGCGCTGACGGCGTTATCGAACAAAACGTAGCCCTTTCCGAGCTTGTCGCCGTAATCGGCCAGCATTTCTTCGATCGTGACGTCCTCGTTGTCTTTGCCGTATTCCGTCCGGATCTCTTCCAGCCAGGTCTCGTAGGAACCGCTGCGGTAGTGATAGTATTTCGACTCTCCCTTCTGCGCGAAGAGCCCCTGCACCGATTCGGCGAAAAACTCCTGTACCCGGGAAAGAGATTCACTGCGGCCGTATACCAGCAGCTTTCCCGGAGTGATCGTCATTTTTTTGAAATAGCCTTTATAATTCTCTTCGGGCACCGACGAGTCGGATACGCTATCGGACGTATTTGAATCGGATACGCCCGAAGAGCTTTCCCGACCGCCGCAGGCGGCGAAAGAGGACAGCGCCAGCATTAGCGCCAAAGCGGCAAAAGATCCACGTTTCCAATACTTTTTCATGATTGCCTCCAAAAAATCGGCGGACGAAAAATCCCGCGTCCGCCGATACGCTTCGTTTCTCAGCTCTGTTTACCCGCCCAGTTGATACGGAAATAGCTCAAATTGAAATCCTGTCCGGTACCGTTGTCGTCGTTGGCGTTGTCCCTTACCTCGAACACGAACGTGACCTGTTTGCCCGAAAGCGATTCGATTCCCTGCGCCTTGCAGAGCGCGGAAAGATCTATGTCTTTGGTGCCGATACCCGAATTTTTCGTCCAGTCTATGAGAACGACGTACTCTCCGTCTATATAAACGGCGAGCTTGCTCTTCGCGCCGCCGTTGACGTCGAGCGACACGGATATGGCGTCCTGCGTCTCGGGCAAAGTCACGCTCTTCGAGAACCAGACGTTGGTGTTGGCGTTCCGCTTCTCGTTGCCGCCGCCGTCCGAAGCGTCGACCTGCAAGGTGCCTTTCGGTTTCAGCGTTTCGCGGTCGTACGCGCCCCAGTGATAATACTGGCTGGTCTTGAACTGATCGCCGAGCATCCAGTCTTCCGTAGTGCCGTTCTCAAATTCGTTGGAATACACGTCGCCGCATACCGTATCGGCGCCCTCGACGATATATCTGTCGGTGACGGTGAAATTATCCACTTTGATACCGATGTCGCCGGTTACTTCCAGCTCGATATCCGCCGTTTTGCCCTGATAGCCGGGAAAATACTGCGCGACGGGGAAAGTGAACGCCTGCCATCCGTCTCCCGAAACGATGGGAGTTTCCGTACCCGAAACGCCCCGAAGCGTCGCGGAGGCGATCACCGTTTTCGTTTCTCCGCCGACCGTCATCGTCATTTTGAACGACGTACTGTCGGCCGCGTTCGTACTGTCCGCCCGCGCATAGAAGGTTATCCAAATATCGTCTACGTCGGGAAGGGTGAATGCCGCCTTCCTCGCTTTGCCTTTCGCCGAAACCGCCATGTTCGTCTTAAAGGTCGGATATACGTCCGAAGTCGCCGCGTCCGAAGAGCGATAAGAGACGTCGCCGCTCCAATCTTCGCACCAGAGCAGGAAATCGTTGAACAGAGGATCGGTGGGAATGAGTTCGGGGTGCTTTTGCAGATCGGCGTCGGAAATGGTCGCGCCCGAGCCCGATTTGGGCATTTCGAATTTATCGACGGTGTCCTTCTTATCCGCGACGCTCGTCTGCATCATGGAAACGATACGATCCAGCGACACCACTTCCACGTTGTCCGCCAGCATGTTGACGATCGTTCTGATGTCCGCGTAGTTATGCGACCAAGGGTGCACATTGATGACCGAATAGGCGTCCGTCGTCGTCACGTCCGTACCTGTGGAAGATCCCGCGTACATATTGATTCTGGCCGCGATATAGGCGGGCGTGGTGCTCCAAAGGGAGTCGCGGGGCACAATGAACGGTTTGCCGTTCTTCCAGTAAACGCCGCCCGAATACGCGCCCTGGAAATAGCGGCCGCCGTTGAGCACCAACCCGCCTTTCAAGGAGTCAACCGCCGCGTAAGCGTTCATCGTGCCGAAAATGCCGCCGTCCTTATAATTCTCGGCTCCGATGATCGTCACCACGCTCTGATCGGCGCGAGTGAGATAGGTGTCGAGATTGGTCAGAAAGTTCGTCATATACTCGGAACCGGAATTATAGAAATTGCCGGCGTCGATATATCCCTGACCGGAGACGGGCGCGCAGAAATAATCGTTTTCCGTCGTAACCGCGCCGTTATAAGCCGTGTCCATAACGAGGGGCATCATATCCGAGAGAGAAGGCGTGATCGACCACGTGACCGCAAAATCGTCGTTTTCGCGCCCCGTCGCGTTCATATAGCTGGTCGAGAAGATAGCGGTATTCTGCCAATACTGCGCGTTGTCGCCGTCGGATACGACGAACGACACGTAATGCTTGCCCTTTTCCGCCGGCTTGTCGCTGTCCTTATTGGGCTGCGTGAACCCGTTCTCGGAGCGGAATTCCTCCGCTACGTGGAAGGTGAGATTCATCGTATAATCGGTAGGCACGAGGAATTGTCCGTACTGGCTGAACAGCGCCACGTCCTGCGTCTCGTTGTAGGCATAACCGACGATGGGAATATTTTTATCCAGGAAGGAATGGATCTGCTTTTTCAGCGTGTTGTTGATCGTCGTGGTATTGTCGTAATAGACGTAGAGATATTTATAAGTGACGCCGTAATCGCGGACGTAATAGTTGGTTTTGCCGTTGATTTCGTAATTCTGGTGCACGAGTCCGGCGGGAGAAAGTTCCGTCATGCAGGCGTTGAAACACCACTTATACCCCCACATCTCGTTGGAAACGTCCATCTTTTCCACGAGACCGAGCTGTTCGTATTTCTCTTTCTCGCTCGCCGCCACGGGCAGAAAGCCGGTGATCCCCGCCAGCGCGGAGGCGATGTTCACCGAATAGGTGGCGGGATTATAAACGATGAATCCGGGCGTCGCATATCCCGCCTTCGCCGCGTCCGCCGCCTCTTCCGTATACGCGCTGTAATAGTTGGAAGAATCCTTGAATCCTGTCTTTAAATCGATGGAACTGCCCCAAACGCCCGATTTCACCATGCCGTCCCAGGCGTCGACGTACATCTCCACCGCGGCGGCGAGATCGATTTTTTCCGTCTCAACGCCGTACTTTTCTTTCGCTTCTTCCAGATAGTACTGGTCGGCGTTGGTACCGTTCGTCATGTATCTTCCGTCCACGTAGAAGGTGACTTCGGTCCGGGCGAACAATCCCTGCAACGCCGAGACCGTGTTCAGCGTGTCGTTGTTCATGTCGCCGTCGAGGTTAAGCGCGAAAATCTTTTTATCCTCGCGGAGTTTCGTGGTCGGATAATAGGAAAACTCGTCGTCGCCCGTGATATCTCCGCCGCCCTCCTGGTAGTTCGGATCCTTTTCTCCGCAGATCGTGCAGTAACCGTTGACGTAGTTATGCGTATGCTGATCTTCCGAAGCGCCGCCGGAGGAGGTTCCGCCGTTTGAACTTTCCCCGGCGGGAGAACCGCACCCCGCCGCGAACAGCATCACGCACGCCGACAAGAGTGCCGTGAGCTTTATAAACTGTTTTTTCATAATGAATACCCCTTTATACGATTATTTCAACCCGGCTATATTGCTCTGATTGAGTATATATTTCTGGAATACGAGATACATGACGATGATCGGCATGGTGATGAGCAGCATGCCCGCGGAACGCACGTAGGTGTCCGCGTTGCCGCCGAAGTTCGGATAGAAACTCTGCATGGCCAGTTGCAGCGTATACAGCCACTTGGAGCCGGAAGTGGTATACAGAATCATCGGGAACAGATACTCGTTCCAGGTGCCGATGAACGTGAGAATGACATAAGTCATGATAATGGGAACGGACATCGGGAAGACGATGACGATGATCTTTTTAAACTCGCCGCAGCCGTCTATCGAAGCCGCTTCCAGAACGCTGTCCGGGATATTCGCCATGTACTGTTTGACCAAAAAGATCCCGAACACATTGACGATACCGGGCAGAATGATGCCGAGAATACTGTCGTTGATCCCGAAAAAGATCGTGATTTTATAGTTGGCCGCCAACATGATCTCCCCCGGAATCATCAGCGTCGTCAAAAGCAGCGTGCTGACGAAAGTTTTACCGCGGAACGTCATTTTGGAAAGCACGTATCCCACGACGACCGCCACGAACAGACTGAGCGCCGTGAACGAGACGGTGTGCAGCAGGCTGACGCCGAAAGCCTGGAACAGCCTTGCGGAACGTACGACCGTCTTAAAGTTGGCCAGCGTGAAATCGGCGAACCAAACGTATACTTTCCCGATCTCCGGATAAAAACTCGGAGAATGGGTGGCGTCCACGAGTTTCAGCCAGAAGGGAAAGATCTGAAAAAAAGCGACGACCGAAAGAAATACGATACTGATGATATTAAAGCGAAGTTCCTGTTTGCGGCGCGCGCCGCGCGACTTCGCCGAAGATATTTTACTCAATCGTCGATTCCTCCTTTCCCGCTAATTTTTTCTGGATCAAAGAAACGACCAGGATAAAGATAAAGAGTACGAACGCGTAGGCGCAGCCCTGGCCCACTCTCGAAGGAGATTGGAAGATCGTGTTATAGATGAGCAGCATCACCGACTGGGTACTGCCGCCCGGGCCGCCCTTCGTCACGAGCTGCATGGGGCCGAGCACTTTGAAGCCGTCGATGACGGACAAGAGCGTATTGAGCACGATCGCGTTCTTCATGAGCGGCATCGTCACTTTGAAAAAGATGAGAAAGCGGCTGGACGTTTCCAGGCTCGCGGCCTCCGTATACGTGGGCGGAATAGAAACGATGGAAGCGTAGTAAATGAGCATCTTCTGACAGAACCCGAAAAAGAAGGGTACGACCATCAACGCCCAAAGTGCGGTGCCCGCATTCTCGAACCACTGCACCGGGGAGCCGCCGAAAAAGACGATCAGCTGATTGACGATTCCCGAAGAATCGGAGGCGAAAATCGTTTTGGTGATGTCCGCGCCGACGACGGCGGAAACGAGAGACGGCCAAAAGAGCAGGGCGAGAAAAAATTTACCGCTTTTTTTTACGCTCTTGATGAGAAAGGCGCAGAGCATGCCCATAACGTTGTTGCCGATCATCATCACTATCGTCCAGAGGATCGTCACCTTCATCGCGTTCCAGAACGCTTTGAACTGGGTGCTGCCGGCAGTGAAGATATTCACGTAGTTATTGAAATCGATCCTCGTGATATAATCCCAGCCGTAGCCGCCCCGCATGTTCGTAAAACTGGAAAACAACGCCCAAAGCAGCGCGATGACGAAAAATACCGTCCACCAAAGCAGAGGGATTCCGATCAGCGAATAGGCGATGATTTCCCTTTTAAATTTTTTCTTGAAAGGCTGCTTTGAAGCCGTTTTTAATTTCATTCCCATTCTCCTCATTTCCCTATCCGTTCCCGGAAAGAAACGGTTTAGTCCGCATAAATGTCTTCAAGTGCGGAGTTTACCTGATCGTTGATTCCGATACACGCCTGTCTGACTCCGTCGTTTCCGGCATAGGTTCTCTGCACGAGATTCGTCACGAAATCGCCGAGAACCGCTTCAATATCCGTCCACGCGGGAGATCCGGGACGCACTACTACGTTTTTAAGCTGTTCCACGTAAACCTGCCATACGTCGCCCGAATAGAAATTGTTTTCAATAGCCGTCTTTGTCGCGGGCAGCAGATTCTGAGGCGTCGAGAAAGCGAGCGCGTATTTATCATTGGTAGTCACGTATTTCACAAAGTCCGCGGCCAAAGGCGAGTTGAGATTGTTGGTGACGACCAGGCTGTAAAGTCCCAGAGTCGAACCTGTGTTTCCTCCTTCTGTGAAAGGAACGGCAGTCGTATAACCCACTTCCCAGTTGTAAGTGTCCGAATATTTTTCATAATCGGAGATCTTCCAGGGCCCCATTTCTATGAATCCCACTTTGCCCGATTCAAATTTCGCTTCCCCGAAGGTCGCCGTGGAATACTCTCCCAATTCATATAATTTCTGAGCCGCGGAAACGCATGCCTCGGAACTGATCCTGCTCTCTTTGAGATCGTCGGATAAAATCCCCGTCCCGCCGCAGCGGTTGACGAAGGCCAGATAGCTCATGGACGCCATAGACGTATTGCCCGTACCGGCGGGAAGAGTGATCCCGTAATAGGGATCGGACTTCGTCGATTCGTCGTTGAGCGCTTCGATCTTTGCGCAAAGATCGACGAGTTCTTCGTAATTTTTCGGCAGAACGATTTTGTCCGTCGTCGTATTCTGCGCCTTCGCGATCAGAGTCTTATTATACACCGTCGCCAATATGTTCGCGCTCATGGGCAGGGCGTACAGTTTATCGTTGTAAAAATTCGGTTCCCAGAGCGAAGGAATAAAGGTATCTTCCAGTTCGTCGTAGCCCGCGCTGGACAGGTTGGCGATATAGCCGTAGTAAGCGAGCGTCTGGACGTAGACATGATCGACGTAGGCGACGTCGGGCGCGGAGTTGCCGGCACAGGCCAGCATGTACGCCGAATAGAAATCGGCGGTAGACTGCCCGATGATCTCTATTTCCACTTTCGGGTTTTCGGCGATATAATCGGCTTTCGCTTCTTCGATCGCTTTCATTTCGACAGTCGAACCCGGCCACCAGACGGTGATCTTTCCCGCTTTTTCCGTCAATTCGCCGATACTGTCGTCGCTCGGACGGTCGCCGCGGATCGTGCAGCCGACCGCCGAAAAAGCCAGAGTAAGCGTCAGTCCCGCCGCTATTACGGCGCTTACGATTTTCCTCATTACTATCTTTCTCCTTTTACAAGGGAGTCTCTCCCGTCGGCACGCTCCGACGGGGGCTCCCGATTTATATCTTTTTAAGAGGCTGCGATGCTCGTAACCACGCAATGCGAACCGCCTATATTCCCGATACGAACCTCTATCTTCTTTCCCGCATAAGCGGAAAGATCGTAAATATATGCCTGCGGCGTCTCATATTTAGTATCATTCGTGTCTAAAACGACATAATCTTCGGTCGCGTCCTTTGCGCGGATCTTGGTCTCCACTCCGTCCACTATGACGGAAATATACAGTTTAGGGTTCCGTTCGCCGCTTCTCACAAATACCCTGGCGCTGACCGTCAAGGTTTTCAGTCCGGTCATATTCAGCGTTCTGTAAAGATAGCTTCCGTCGTTGATGTCCGCGCCTTCGCCTACGCCCTGATCCCAGCCGCCTTGAATATTCCAGCCGGTTCCGGCCGCGATGATCGCCGCCTTATCATTCCAGGAAGTGACTTTCGCCACCGTTACGGTCACGTCGCAGTACACGTTCGCGTCGTCTTTGAGAGAGATCCTCACGACATAGTTTCCGACGAGCGCGTTATCTGCCATCGTGATCTTACCGTCGGCAAAAGAATACATCGCTTCCGTCGCGTTTTCGGGTTTCTGCGTAACGGCAAAATTCACTTCTTTGCCGGCGGGGACGGTATAGTAATCGAAGGTATAGCTCCCGCCCGCTTCTATGGTGACGGAAGCCGCGTTGGCTTTGACGGAGGTCTCCACCGCCGCGACGATCACCGTCACTTCAAAGGTCACATAGCTTTCGCCGCTGCCGTACGCCGGCGCTTCGACGAGCAGTTTCGCGGTCCCGTTCGCGACGGGCATCAGAACGCCGTTCTCGATCGTAAATACCGCCGTATCGGAGGAAGAAAGTCGGATACTGCCCTGTTCGCTGTTGTTCAGAGCGGGGAATACCCCCCACGGATAGAGCATGGCAGCGGTTTTGTTGCTGTAAAAAGTATCGGTGGTGAGACCGAGCGCCACCTGTTCGGTAAGCGAACCCGTGTACGTCAATTTGAGCGGCGTATATTTCTTTTCGGAGTAAGAGCCCGTCGCGCCGTTGGCGCTCACCGTCCAGCCGTTGGCGCTAAGGCTGCCGTTGGCATACATTCTGTAAGTGTTATAGTCCGCAGGGATTTCTCCGCCCTCCGCGAGCAGCGCGCCTTCCGGCAGCGTCTCCGATAAGGCGATTTCTTTCAGATAGAGATAGCCGCCGGCGGCGGAATCGGAGCCTTTCGGGAAATTGCCGTTGTTCTGCAGTCCGCCCACCAGTTCGAGAAGAACGACGACGTTCTTCCCCGCGTAAGCCTGCATATCGAACGCGAGCGTGTACCATTCGTTCTCCTGCTTCCAGCGGCTGGCGATCGTCGTCCAGTCGAGCAGCAGATCGACCGTCCAGGCCTCCCCTTCGAGATACGCTACGCGAACGCGGACGTTGCTGCTTTCCAAATATCTGTCGTCGCCGTGGCCGTGTACTTTGAAGGTAAGATATTTCGCGTTTTCGGCGACGTTGACATAGTTGTAAGCGATATTGACCGGATCGTTACTGTTCGCGGCGATAACATGACTTTCAAAACGCATGGCGTCGCCGTCATAATCCCATTTCGCGTTGCTGTGCCGTCTGTCCACCGTATTATAAGTAAACTTTTTCATTCCCGCGGCATCCGTCCAGCGGCCGGAATTGTCCGCGCCGAGCATTGCGGCGGAAGTGAGCGTGATATTGGTGCCGGGGATCAGCGAAGTGTTCTTGTCAAAAGTACCCACAACGACCGTAAACGAGAAGGCCAGCTCGCGGTTATCGTCGGGAATCACTTTAACGACAACCGTTCCCGCGCCGACGAATTTAAGTAATCCGTCCTGAACGGCAACGATATTGTCTTCGGAAAGTTCTACCGTATAGGTCGTTTTGGACGCGCCCTCGTTCCAGAGGAATTTAAATTCGAGCGATTTATCCGTGTAAATACCGTTGGGATCGAGCGTAGCGTGAATCGTGCTGTCTTTGAGCGCGGCGCCGCCGTAAACGATTTCCCGGCCGGAAAGATACAGCGAGCCTTCGAATTGCGTCAACGGATTATATTCTTCCACGGTCAGCGTAAACACAGCCGACGCGTCGGCGTTGTCCGTCGAGGTCACTTTTATTTTATATTCGCCCACGGGCGCGTTTTCCGTTACGGTAACGGTGCCGTCCGCCGCCACCTGGATTCCGTTCGCTCCGCCTTCCGGCGTAGAAAGAACGGTGTATGCAACCGTCTTATACGACGCGTCGGCGGGGAGGACGGTGGGAACGATTTTATACGTTCCGCGCTGTCCGACCGTTTTAGCCGATTCGGCGAGCGTGACGCTTTCCGCCTGTTTATAGGAATTGATCCAGACGCCTTTGATATGTAATTCGCAGTTGTCGTCCGTTTTTGCAAGCGAGGTTTCGATGACGATCGCGACGTCGCAGTCTTTATAGGCCTCGGGAATCTCATATTCTACGTACGGCTTGCCGTCGTCGTTGGCTTTTGTCTTTTCCACCCAGCCGTTCGTGATGCAGGCGGACGTACCGTCCCCTTTCACCAAAGTGATCCGATAACTTCCGAACGTTTTATCGTTGTTGCCGATGGCCGCCGTCATGGTCGTCGCGCCTGCGGGCACGTGCGCTTTCGCCCAGGTCAAAGCCGTAACCGCATTCGCGCCGACTCCCGTCGAAGAATCTATGCGCGTTTCGAGGCAAATACCGTACACTCGGTCGGCGGCGCCCAGATAGAACATCTTCTGATTGCCGTCCGCGCCGTTGGGCGAAGAAGTGGTCTTGTTCATGACGAGATGCCATTTTTCCAGCATCGCTTTCGTCTTATCGTAATCGTCGGGATCGGAGTCGAAATTCCAGAATCCGGAAGCGTCCGCTTCGGCCGCGTCGAATTCGCTCTTCAACACACCTTCGTAAAGAGTATCCACGACGTCCACTTTGATCTTGATCTCGGCTTCTTTTGAAGTATTGGAAACGGTGACGACGGTGCTTCCCGCCTTCTCCGCCGTCCAGTTGCCGTCCGAACTCAGCGTGAATACGCTGTCGTCGGTGTACGACATCACCCACGTGCAGTCGGTCGCTTCGGCGGGCACGGGCGTAAAGACCATCTTATAAAGGGACGGATAATACGTCTGGTTGAGCGGGATCTGATACCCCGTGATGACTTTCCCGTCGGCAATATCCTTCGATCTGCCCGTCATTCCCTCGGTCATATTCCAGGTCGTACCTTTGGCCGTCTTGAAATAATAATCGTACTCCGCTTCCTCGCTTTCCGTGAGATTGGCCGTAATCCCCGTAAGTTCGGTGTATTCGGTGACGGCGACCTGGATATACAATTTCAAATCGCCCGTCTTCGCTTTTCCCTCTATCGCATACGCTCCCGCGGCGGAAGCGCTCAGCGTGAGTTTGTTGCCGTTCTGCACCGCCGTGAGCGGAGAATCCGCGGCCGCCGTGAAAGCGCCGTCGCGAATGCTTCCGACCGTCCAGTCGAATCTCTTATCCGCGTCCGAAGGACGGACGACGAGACTGTGTTCGGAAGTCTTGCCTTCGGAAAATGCGATCACATACGGATCCGCAATGCCTCCCGTACCGTTCTCCACGCCGCTGATATTGACGCCCGTGGGCGCTTTCAGCGCTGCGGATTTCTCCGTGACGCTGATGTTGACGACGAGATCTTCCGCTTTGTCCGAGTTCTCGGAAACGGTGAGCACCGCCGTCCCCACTTCCAACGCTTCCACCGTAAGCGTCGTCTGCGTCACGGACGCCGAAACCACGCTCGTTGCCGAGTTGACGACGGTGAACGCATAATCGGTCAAAGAACCGACGACCAATGTAAAATCTTTCTTTTCCGCTTTCTCCAAAGAAAGCGCGTAAGCCCCGGTCGAGTCCGCGGTCTGTCCAGCTATGCGGACTTTGACTTTCTCCGCGGCGGAAGCGCTGCCATCGCCGCCGCTGTCCGACGGATTCGATGCAGCGCATGCCGCCATCGCCATCGCCGTGCACAAAACAAATACAAAACCGATACCTGTTTTTATTCGTTTCATAAAGTTACCTTTCCTCCCCGCTTCGGATGTTTTCGCACCCTGCATTATTTATCGCTCGGGAACTTCTCAAAACAGCTCCTTCGCAATATTTACCTTTTAAAAACACCTCAGAAAACCGTTTTTTTGAGGAGGGAAAAAATAAGAGAAGTCTCCCGATTCTATCTATAACCTGCCGATATGATAAAACCCCACCGCTTTGTACGTCCGAAAGAACGACTTGCCGCGACTTCTCTCCGAGGCGCTCATTCCGCGCCGCCGCATTTTCCCCGAAATTTTTCTTGCCGAGTAATTATTTTTGTTTGACATAATACCCTCGTATTATGTCAAACAGGGACGTCCCTGTTTCGTGTTTCGTGTTTGTTTTTAACAAAAAATCTTAGAAAACCGTTTTTCTACTTCTTTTCTTTTATTCTATCACAAAAAAACCGGTTTGTCAATAGTTTTTTTTAAATTCGTTCAAACGCTGTAATAATCGGTGCACAAACGTTTGATTTCGGTGCAGCCTTCTATTTCTTCGATCAAAGTTTTCGTAGCGATTTCTCCGAGTCTGACGTAATCCTGGCGGGCATATTCCCAGGGGATATTCTTTTCCGTTTCGTCCTCGCCGAGAGAATATATTTTGATGTCTTTCCTCGGATCCAAGCCCCGTTCTTCCGCGCACATGTATACGCCTTTGGAAACGGTGCCGTCCGACGTAATGAACGCCATGTCCTTTTCCATGTATAAAGCGGCGCATCTGTATCCTTCGGGTTCCGAACTGCATTCGGAATATACGGCGTGCGTATCCGCGTCCGGCCGCTTACGAAGCGTCTCGAAAAAGCCTTTTTCGCGGTCGATGGAGATCGTTTTGAAGCGTTCGCTGTTGATCAGGCAGAATTTTCTATACCCCAGACCATATAATTTTTCCGCTACGTCCCCCACCAGCTTCGCATTATTGATGTCTATATAGCTGATATGGATATTATCCGCGGGGCGACCGACGATGACGCAGGGAATACGCTGTTTTTCCAGAAGGGCGATACGCGCGTCGTCCACCCAGGGAGTCATGACGACGGCACCGTCTATGGGCGCTTTATCGCGTTTCAGCATCGTCACTACCGAATTTTTATCGAGCCCGCTGTATATGAGCAGCTGACGGCCGCTCGCCGCGGCGGTTCTCAAACAGGAGATGATGAGTTCGGGATAGAAACCGCGGAATTTGTCGTTGCTGTCTTCTTCGAGAATCAGCCCGAGAATATTTGTCTTTTTGCAGGATAACGTCGCGGCGTAAAAGTTCGGCTGAAAATCCAGCTGCTCGCACGCCTCTTTGATCTTCTCTTTTAACTCGGGACTGACGTATTTTTTGCCCGTGAGCGCGTTTGATACGGTGGATTTCGCCACGCCGCACTTTTTCGCCACATCGTTGATTGTAATCATCTTCTCCCTCCTGTTCCGTGTTTCACATTCTTCGCGACCAAACGTATGAGTTCTTCGGCGGACACGATTTCGACCTGTTTGGAAAGTCTGGAAACCACATAATCCAGCATATCCATGTCCATGCTCCACGGATGAACGTTGAGAACGGTATATCCTTCCTCCGTATCCGGCGAGACCGGGCGGGCGTTGATTTGATCGGCAATGCCGTCCAGCCATTCCCTGCTCACCTGCGCGCGGTCGCACGAAGGGTGCCATAAAGAGATCCCGACGCTGACGAACGGTTTCCCGTTCGCCCAATAAATCTTGCCCCTGCCGCTTTCGTAGCGGTCCGGATCCAGTTCCCATATCCCGCCTATGATCTGTTTATGCCGGGCAAAATAAGCGATCCGTTTTTCGGCGTTCCCTTCTTTCGTCTCAGCGATATGATCCAACAGTGTTAATACGCGCATATCGGCATATTTCATTGCTTCCGCCGTCTGCCGGGCAAACTTGCCGAGGTATTTTTCGGGAAAGGTCGTACAGTTGGTGTAGCCGATTCCCGAGACGCCGCAGACAAAGGTGTCTTTTTCCGCTTTTTGATAAATATTTTCCAAGACTTTGGGACAAATCCGGCAAAGCAGGGGCGCGGCCGTCCAGCTCATTTTATACGTCCGATGCCGCCGAAGCCGCTGTCCGAACAGACCGTTTTCCGCAAAATCCCGTTCCAGCCACTGCACGTTGTCGCCGTCGCTTACGACGATCGCCAGCACGTGCCCTGAAGGTGATATTTCCTCCGCTTCGCGGGGCTGTTTCAGGCTCTTGAAAATCTTTCTGCCGAGAAAACTGTGATTATACGACCAATCGCTCGGCACGATATAGTCGCCGAACAACGACAGCCGGCGCACGAAGCCGATCTCGTTGGTCGTCCAGCCGTAGACGGGAATATTTTTATCCGCCCAGGAAAGCACCTCGGCCAAAAAATCCCCGTCCTCTTCCGGCCGGACAAAAAAGGTAAACGCGCCGTGCGAGATGGCAAAATCCCGAAGCGCGAAACGGAACTCTTTTTTATCCGTCAGTTGATGCACCAGACAATCGCGTTTCAGTTTCTCCCGCCAGCGAAGCCATACCGCCCTTTGCCGTTCGACGTCCGTGCCCTTTATCTCCGCCGTATCGAAGCGGACGGCAAGACCGGAAAATTCTTCGCGCCCGGCCAAACGCCTCGGTACGCCCAAGAAATTTTCCGCCGCGCACACCGTCGCCGCCATATTGACGGAAACGTCTCCCGGAATCGGATCGTAAACGACAAGTCCGTCGAAACTCTCTTTCGACTCTGCGGCGAGTTCCCAAAGATTACGCCAGGAAACGGGCTGCGAAAGATAGGCGAGATAATTTTCCACGTCTAAATATACGGATTTTTTCCGACGGTTGAGAGCGCCCTGCAAAAAGACCGCCAACGAAAGTTCGTCCGCGGAAAGCCCGGCGCATTTGATCGCATTTACCATGATTCCCCCTGTCTTTTTCAGTTTTTACGGACGATCTCCGAAAGATTTCCGCCTTTCATGATATCGGAATAGGAGACAATATTTTTCATATTCTCGGGACGCAGCTGCGATTTATCGATCTTCAATAGCTTTCCGTTCGCAAGTTTTACGGTTATTTTATCGAACAAGGGCAAACTCATCGTAAAATCGGGCCGGGAAGGACACATTTGATACATGCCGAGACAGCTTAAAATAAACCACGCCGCCATCGTGCCGTTGTCCTCGTCGCCGGGATACCCCTCCACGGAGTTATGAAAACTTTCCGCCAGTTTTTCGACCAGCGCCGCAGTCTTCGCCACATCGCCCAGCTCGCCGTATATATACGGGATATGGAAGGAAGGCTGATTGGAAATCGCGCATTGCCCGCAGTCTCCCGCCGCCAGTTCGCTCATTTCATGGATCTCGAATCCGTAACCGCCCACCGTGTAATATTTGGGCGCGGCGACCAGTTCGTCGATCTTTTCCCTGAGTTTCCCGCCGTAGAGATCATCGAGGCCTTTGATGTCGTGATAGACGGCAAAAGAGCTCTGCCAGGCCGAACCCTCCGTATAATCTCTGCCCCAGGCGTACGGATCGAAAATTTCTTCGCGGAAATTTCCTTTCTCGTCTTTTCCGCGCATAAAACCCGTTTCGGCGTCGAACAGGTTCCGATAGTTTTTGGCGTACGTATAATACCGTTTCGCAATCTCGTCGCAACCGAGCTTTGCCGCGGCCTGCGCGATACAATAGTCACCGTAACAACAGTCCAGCGTCTCGTTGACGCTCTCTTTCGCCACAGTATAGGGCACGTAGCCGTATTTCCGATACTCCGCCAGCCCCGTCCGGCCGACGCCCGCTTCGCCGGAAACGGCTTCTCCGTCGTGCAGCAGAGCGCCCAGCATTTGTTCCGCCAACGGACGAGGAACGATCTCTTTTACGATCGCGTCCGCAACGGTCGCTTCCACCAGCATGCCCGGCATACAGTTATAGTTGTCGGGACACAGCCATTTGGGCAGCCAGCCGGTGTCCGCATAATAGTTATAATAACTTTCCGCCATCTCCGCATACAGTTTCGTGTCGATGAGCGAGAGATAGGGATAGAGCGTTCTGTACGTGTCCCAAAATCCGTTGTCCGCATACATGTATCCTTTCGTCGGTTCTCCCGTTTTCATGTTGAGATGACGGGGATTTCCCTTTTCGTCCAATTCGTAAAACTTGCGCGGCCATAAGAAAGCGCGGTACATACTCGTATAAAAGACCGCCTTCCGTTCCTCGTTTTCGTCTTCGACGTGTATTCTCGACAAATATTCGTTCCACTCTCTTTCCGCGCTTTCGCGCACTTCCTCGAACGAACGATGTTCCAGTTCCCGGCGATAATTGAGCTTTGCCTGTTCCACGGAAAGAAACGACGTGGCGAAACGGCATTCCGGATTCTTCGCTTGCGTAACGAGAGAGATTGCGTTTTCGCCGCGTTCCACGGTGAAAGACACGTTCAGCTTCAAAACGAAATATTCTTTCAGTTCCCCGAACGCCGCGGAGTGCGCGCTCGACGTCGTATATCCGGAAACGAAACCCGACTTTTCGTCATAGACAAACTCCGTCCGCGCCGAGCCTATCACATTGATACGATTGACATTTTCGTCGGAAAAAGAAAACCTGACCGCCGCGCCGCTGTTGGTGGGCGTGAGTTCAAAGGTGTATCGGTCTCTATGTACGTACCCTTTCATATATGCCGGCTGATAGACCGCCCCGTCGTTATCGAACGACGACCACCGTCCCTCTTCGTCAAAACGGAGACTTCCCCGCTGACCGATGAGAATCAGATTTCCGTAGTCCCCCACCCACGGCGAGGGCTGGTGCGTCAAACGGATCCCTTCGAAACTTTTGGAATAGGGAGAATAGAACCACCCGCCCGCCGCTTTGTCGTTCTGTACGGTAAAAGATGCCATACCGTGAGGTACGGAAACGATCGGTAAAATATTCCCGTTTGAAAAACGTCTGCAATTGAAAGTACCAAGTCTGATATTTATGTAATCGTATATGTTCATGTCCGTCTTTGACGAAAAGCGACTCTTTCCGTCCGGGTTTCCGCGCCCCGGACGCGTCCTTTACTCTTTCCGTTCCTCCGTCGTTTTTTTCATTATAGTACATAAAAATCGATTTGTCAATACAAAAAACCGTTTTTCTTTATGAATTTCTCGGATTTTATGCCAAAACAAAAAAAGCGATAAGGAAAATCCCTATCGCTTTTTGTTTTTTATTCTTCTTCGTCCTCGTCGGGAAGGTCGACGTTGTGATAGACTTCCTGAACGTCGTCGAGATCTTCGAGCGCTTCCAAAAGGTTTTCAAACGTCTTTACTTTATCCTCGGGAAGAGCGATCTTATTCTGCGGAATCATAGCGATCTCCGCCTGCACGAATTTGATCTTCGGCTCTTCCTCTTCGTTGCGGCGGGTTTTGGGAGCCGCGGCCATCAGTTCCCGATTTTTCTCTTCGAGGTATTTTCTCACTTCGGAGAAATTTTCGGGAGCGGTGTATATTTCATACACGTCCTCGCTCGCTGCGACGTCGTCTGCGCCCGCTTCGAGCGCGTATTCCGTCATCGTGTCCTCGTCCAGTTCCACCGTTCTTTCGACGACGATATAGCCTTTATTATCGAAGTTATAGGAGACGCAGCCCGTACTGCCCATCGAGCCGCCGTGTTTGCCCATGACCGCGCGGATATCGCTCGCCGTACGGTTGTTATTGTCCGTCAGCGTCGTGATGATGACGGCGGAACCCCCGGGGCCGTAACCCTCGTAGACGAGTTCTTTATAATCGGAACCGTTCATTTCACCCGCGGCTTTTTTGATGCTGCGCATGATGTTGTCGTTGGGCATGTTCGCCGCTTTCGCTTTGGCGATGATGTCCGCGAGCTTGCTGTTCGTGTCGGGGTTGGGATTATTCTTCGCCGCCACTGCGATCTCTCTGCCGAGCTTCGTAAAAATTCTGCCCCGCGCCGCGTCCGCTTTGCCCTTCTTTGCCTGTATATTGTGCCATTTGCTATGTCCTGACATAATTTTAACTCCTATCGATTACTGTTTTGTAAACTCGTTTCGTTTTAAAAGATACATCGCGATCCCCGCCGACACGGCCGCGTTCAGGCTCTCCTGCGTCGCCTGCATGGGGATCCGCAGCGTATATTCCGCGGCCTGAAAAACCTCCTCGGAAATTCCGTTCGCTTCGTTGCCGATCGCCAGAGCGTATTTTTCGGGCGGAAGAAAAGAAAATATGTTTTCTCCCGCCATATCCGCGGCCAGAACGGGCACGCCTTTGAGCGCCGCCAGCACTTCCGCCCGCGTTCCCGTATACAGCCGTACGAAAAAGAGGCCGCTCATACTGGCGCGCACGCTTTTCGGGGAATACGGATCGGTACAGTTTATGAGATACAGCTCGTTATACCCCGCCGCGTTGGCCGTACGAATCATCGCGCCCATATTGCCCGGATCGGAAACGCCGTCGAGCAAAAGACAACTTTTTTCGGGCGGACGCAGGGGCTGAACGGGTATTTTTACGACGCACAGAAGCCCCTGGGGAGTCTTTTCGTCGGACAGAAAGCGAAACACGTCGTCGGAGACGCGGACGGCCGTTTGAGAACACAAATCGCCGCGATAGCTCTCCGCCGCAAAAGCGCGAACGATCTCCAAACCGCTCTTTGCGCACTCCGCCGCCATTTTCACCCCTTCGACGAGAAAGAGCCCCTGTTCTTTTCTGCCTTTTTTCTCCTTCAACGCGGCCGTTTCTTTGATCAACGGATTATTTCTGGAAGTCAGTATCATTTCTTTATAAACAATAAAAAAGCCTTTTAGAAGCTAAAAGGCTTTTTTCGACTTCAATCAGAGAGCCGCTTTAGCTTTTTCGGCCAACTGCGCAAATGCGGGAGCATCGTTGACGGCCAATTCGGCAAGAACTTTTCTGTTGAGATTGATCCCGGCAACGTCGAGGCCGTGCATCATTTTACTGTAAGAAAGACCGTTGATCCTCGCCGCGGCGTTGATTCTCGCGATCCAGAGCTTTCTGAAATCTCTCTTTCTTCTCCGTCTGCCGATGTACGCGTAGTTCAGCGACTTCATGACGGCTTGTCTTGCGATTCTGTACGACTTGCTCTTGTTTCCGAAATAGCCCTTGGAGAGCTTGAAAATTTTTCTACGCTTTTTCAGCGCGGTTACACTTCTTTTAATACGCATGTTTCGTTCTCCTTATTTCTTAGTCCTTGTAGGGAATCATACTCTTTACGGTATTTTCCTGAGTCGAAGAAACGAGGGTGCTCTGGCGCAGATTTCTTCTTCTTTTACTGCTCTTCGTTTCCGCTTTATGGTTTTTTCCGCCGTGAGGTCTGTTGACCTTACCCGTGCCGGTAAGCCAAAAACGCTTTTTTGTTCCGCTGTGGGATTTCTGTTTAGGCATATATTTGTCCTCCGAATAGTTTTTCGTTCTTTATTTGCTCCGCTTGTCCGATACGAACCGCGGGAACATTCGCTTACGCTTGTTTGACGGGCGAAAGAATCATAATGATGTTTCGTCCTTCCGTCGCGGGCGCTCTGTCGATGACAGCCTTTCCGCCGAGCACGTCGAAAAAGCGGTGCATCACGTCCACTCCCATGGAAGAATGCGCCATCTGCCTGCCGCGCATTTTGATGGACACCTTCACCTTGTTGCCGTCTTCGAGAAATTCGAGCGCCTTTTTCGCTTTGACGTTCAGATCCCCCACGTCGATGGTCATGGAAAGATAAATTTCCTTGATCTCCATCACTTTCTGATTTTTGCGGTTTTCCTTTTCCCGTTTCGCCTGCTCGAATTTGAATTTACCGTAATTCATAATTTTGCAGACGGGCGGCACCGCATTGGGCGAAATTTTCACCAAATCCAGACTTTCCTCTTCCGCGAGCCGCAGCGCTTCCTGCGTATTCATAATCCCAAGCATGTCGCCCGAAGAAGAAATCACTCGGATTTCTCTGTCACGGATATCTCCGTTTAACTGATGTTGTTCTTTGATAGTCGTACACCTCACCTCAAATAATAACGGGTTGCTTAAACAATAAGCAACCCGCAATAATCCCTAATCGATCTTTCATCGTCCGGTAAATTATCGAGCCGCGCCGATGAATACCGCGCGGCGAGAAGGTTCGCTTCTGCTTAGCTTTATTATAATAGCACAAAGCTAAAACTTCTGTCAAGCGATTTGCGGCTCGTATTTCCGGAAATTTAACAAAATTTACTTAAAACGCGACTTTATCGGCGATCTCTTTTCCGATCTGCGCGATAAATTCTTCCGCGGAGACGGCGCCCGTATCCCCTTTGTCTCTGCGGCGTACGGCGACGAGCTTTTCCTGCGCTTCCTTTTCGCCGACGACAAGCATATAAGGCACCTTTTCCATCTGCGCTTCGCGGATCTTATAGCCGATCTTCTCGTTTCTCAGATCGACCTCCGCACGGATTCCTTTCGCTTTCAGTTCCTCATAAAGTTCTTTTGCGTACGCCTCCTGTCTCTCGGTGATGGGCAGAATCTTCACCTGCACGGGCGAAAGCCAGACGGGGAATTTGCCGGCGTAATGCTCGATGAGAATCCCAATGAAACGCTCGATAGAGCCGAAAATGACGCGGTGCACCATGATGGGCTGATGTTTTTGTCCGTCCTCTCCGACGTACTCCATTTCAAAGCGCTGAGGGAGCTGGAAGTCGAGCTGGATCGTACCGCACTGCCAGGTGCGGCCGATCGAATCTTCGAGATGGAAATCGATCTTGGGGCCGTAAAACGCGCCGTCGCCCTCGTTGACCGAGTATTCGATCCGCATTTCTTCCAACGCGAGACGCAGGGCGTTCGTCGCGTTTTCCCAGTCTTCGTCGCTGCCCATGCTGTTGGAGGGGCGGGTGGAGAGTTCCACGTGATACTTGAATCCGAATAAGGTATAGACCTCGTTGATCATGCGCACGACGCCCTTGATCTCGTTCGTGATCTGCGAAGGCATCATGAAAATATGCGCGTCGTCCTGCGTGAAGCAGCGGACGCGGAATAATCCGTGCAGCTGACCGGACTTTTCGTGACGATGTACGAGCCCGAGTTCGCCCATGCGGATCGGCAGATCCTTATAGCTGTGCGGCTCCGTCTTATAGACGAGGATCCCGCCGGGGCAGTTCATCGGTTTGATCGCGTAATCTTCCCCGTCGATCTTCGTCGTATACATATTGTCTTTGTAGTGATCCCAGTGCCCGGAAGTTTCCCAAAGGGAACGGCTGAGCATGACCGGCGTCGCCACTTCGACATAGCCCGCCCTATCGTGCAGCTGACGCCAGTACTCGACGAGCGCGTTTTTGAGGACCATGCCGTGCGGCAGGAAGAAAGGAAAACCCTTGCCTTCGTTTAAGATCGTGAAGAGTTTGAGTTCCTTGCCGAGTTTGGTGTGATCCCGCTTTTTCGCTTCTTCGAGCATGTGAAAATAGGCTTCCATCTCGTCTTTCTTCGCGAAAGCCGTTCCATAGATACGGGTGAGCATTTTATTATGCTCGTCCCCTCTCCAATACGCGCCCGCGATACTGATGAGCTTGAAGGCCTTGATCTTTCCCGTGGAGGGAAGATGCGGTCCCCGGCAAAGATCGGTGAAATTACCCTGCTTATAGAAGGAGATCGTCTCGCCCTCGGGAAGATCTTTGATGAGTTCCACCTTGTACTTTTCATCGTAGCCTTCCATCAGTTTGATCGCTTCGTCCCTGGGCAGCGTAAAACGTTCGATGGGAAGATTGCTCTTGATGATCTTCTGCATTTCCGCTTCGATCTTCGCGAGGTCCTCTTTGGTGATCGGCGTGACGAAATCGATGTCGTAATAAAACCCGTTCTCGATGACGGGGCCGATAGAGAGCTTACAGGTGGGATAAATCGTTTTGAGCGCCTGCGCGAGTACGTGCGCGCAGGTATGGCGATAGACGTGCAGACCTTCCTTATCCTTCAAAGTGACGATTTCCAGCGCGTCCCCTTCTTGGAGAACGTGAGAAAGATCGACTTCCTCCCCGTTCACTTTCGCGCATACGGCGTTCCTCGCCAGGCCTTCGGAAATGGCCGACGCCGCCTGCATACAGCTCGCGCCTTCTTCCAGCCGCATGCTTTCGCCGTTTTTCAAAATGATGTTCATAAGTGAATCCTCCGTATTTCTTTCTCTGTTTTACGTTTTTTCGTATAAAAAAGTCCTTAAACTCCCGCTTTCCAAAGAGTTTAAGGACGCAATACTTTTAAGTCTGCGCGGTTCCACCTTAATTGTCAAATATGCTTTGACCGCTTTTTATGGGATTTTCTCTGACGTAAAGCGGTTTCGCGGTTCGCCTGGAATTGCCCGCCTCACAGCCTAAGGAGCGGACTCTCTGTAAATCCCGGAGCGGCGTTACTTGTCTTTACGGTGTATATTTTAAACCATTAAAGCGCGTTTGTCAACCGTTTTCAGCAAAATACTACCTTTTCCTTATAATATTTTTTCAGGAACGCTCTGGTCTTTTCGTCGGGCGCGCCGAAACAATAGATATTGTCCGCGCCGCTCAAAAGGATTTCGCGGACGGGCGAGGACGGCCCGATGAGCGCGCTGCGGCTTAAAAGACGATATTCCTCGTCGTAGAGTTTTCCCTCCTTCAAAAATACCTTGCCGCTGCTTTCGCCGATGAGAAAATCGATAAAGCTTTCGAGCGAGGAGGAGGCGAACTCGGAGGGAATATATTCCGCGATGCCCTTCCAGCGCATTTTCAGATCGCGGAGCCGAAAATTGAATACGCCGTCGATGCAGTATTCCCCCAGTCCTTTGATCTGTTTTTTGATGTACTCGCGATCCTCGGGATAATCCGCCGCGACGAGCGAAGTGAGGAGAACGTCCCGCTCCTGAGAATCGAGCAGCGGGAGAAACAGCGTTTTATCGAAATATTGATACTTGTATCCGATCGCGATGACGTCCGCGATATTTTCTTCCGTATAATTTCGGATATAGGGACAATACTTGCGCTCGGAACAAAAGACGAGAGTCGTCCTGTCGCCGTCGTTCTCCAATCCGCAGTCGGCGGGAAGGAACGAAAATCTGTCCGTGACTTTGCCGTAGAGATAAGACATATAAGGGCTTCCAGCGCCGCTTTGGGTGACCGTTATTTTTTCCACATCATTATTGTATGCCGCGGCGCCGGAATTATTTATTCTTCCGGCAAAATTTCCCCTCCGGCTTTTTCTCTCTCCGATGATTCGCTTGACTTGAAAGAGAAAAACGGCTATAATATAAAGACAAATAAACGTTTTACTCGCGCGGCCTTTCAGCCGCGACGCGGGAGGTTATCCTCATGATGGATATGAAATCGGTAGAAAGCAAATGGCAGGCAAAATGGGAAAAATCCAGACAGAACACTTTCAACAAAAAAAACGCGGATAAAAAATTCTACGTCCTCGAAATGTTCTCCTATCCTTCGGGAGCGAAGCTGCACGTCGGACATTGGTACAATTACGGCCCGACCGATTCCTACGCCCGCTTTAAAAAGATGCAGGGCTACGAAGTCTTCCAGCCCATAGGCTTCGACGCGTTTGGTCTCCCCGCGGAAAATTACGCCATCAAAACGGGTGTTCACCCCAAAGATTCCACCGAAAAAAATATCGCCACGATGGAGCGCCAGCTCCGCAGTATGGGCGCGATGTTCGACTGGTCGGCCGAAGTCAAAACCTGCGGCGAGGACTACTACAAATGGACGCAGTGGCTCTTTTTGCAGCTCTATAAAAAGGGGCTCGCTTACCGCAAGGAAGCGCTCGTCAACTGGTGTCCTTCCTGCGAGACAGTCCTCGCCAACGAGCAGGTCGTGGACGGAAACTGCGAACGCTGCGGCGCGGGCGTTTTAAGAAAGGATATGACGCAGTGGTTTTTGAAGATCACCGATTACGCGGAGGAGCTTCTGCAAGATCTCAACGGCCTCGACTGGCCGGAAAAGACCAAACTGATGCAGAAAAACTGGATCGGCAAGTCCACGGGCTGCGAAGTCAATTTCGACTGCGAGACGGGCGACGTCATCACCGTGTTCACCACCCGCCCCGACACCTTGTTCGGCGTGGACTACGTCGTCCTTGCCCCCGAACACCCGCTCGTTAAAAAACTCAAAGAAGCGCACCCCGAGAAAGCCGCCGAGATTGAGTCATACGTGATTTACGCCGCGGCCGCCAACGACATCGACAGACTTTCCACCGCCCGCGAAAAGACGGGCGTCTTTACGGGCGCGTATGCGACGCACCCCCTGACGGGCAAAAAACTCCCCGTCTATCTCGCCGATTACGTGCTTTATTCCTACGGCACCGGCGCCGTCATGGCCGTACCGGCGCACGACGAACGCGATTACGCGTTTGCGAAAAAATACAATCTGCCCGTGACTCAGGTCATTCAGAAAAAAGGCGGCGAAACCGTCCTGCCCTTCTGCGAGGACGGGATCCTCGTCAACAGCGGCGAATTTGACGGACTTCCCGGCGACGAGGCCAGAAACGCCATCGCCGTACATTTGAGCAAACTCGGCAAAGGCTGCAAAAAAGTTAATTACCGTCTCCGCGACTGGTCGGTTTCCCGGCAGAGATACTGGGGCGCGCCCATTCCCATGATCCACTGCGAAAAGTGCGGCGTGGTGCCCGTTCCCGAAAAAGATCTGCCCGTCAAGCTCCCCTACGATGTGGAATTCCGTCCGACGGGAAAATCCCCGCTCGCGGCGAACGAAAAATTCATGAACTGTACCTGTCCTGCCTGCGGCGGCAAAGCGCGACGGGACGCCGATACCCTCGACACGTTCGTTTGTTCGAGCTGGTACTATCTCCGCTACCCCGACGCTCACAACGAGAAACAGGCCTTTTCCAAAGAGATCGTGGACAAGCTGCTGCCCGTGGACGTATATGTCGGCGGCGCGGAACACGCCTGCATGCACCTCCTCTATGCCCGTTTCATCACCAAAGCGCTCAGGGATATGGGGTATCTGGACTTCGACGAACCCTTCAAACGACTCGTGCACCAGGGCGTCATTCTCGGTCCCGACGGCAATCGTATGTCCAAGAGCAAAGGCAATGTCGTTTCCCCCGATAAGTATATCGAAGACTACGGTTCGGACGTGTTTCGGCTGTATCTGATGTTCGGGTTCAGCTATACCGAAGGCGGGCCCTGGAACGACGACGGAATCAAATCGATCGCGAAATTCATCGAACGTATCGAACGGCTGGTGAGAAAGACCGCCGAGACGCAAAATAATGCCTGCCAGCGCCGAGACGCCGCCGAAAAAGAACTCGACTACGCCAAAAATTACGCGGTCAAGAGTATCGTCCGGGATATGGAAGCATTCTCTTTCAACACCTCTGTGGCGCGATTGATGGAATATGTCAACGCCCTGCAAAAATACGAAGCGGCGGCAGGAGAAAAGAACGTCGGATTTTTTAAAGACTGCGTCGACGAGCTGATCAGAATGATCGCCCCCTTCACCCCCCATTTTGCGGAAGAACTCTGGGAAATCACGGGCCATAAAACTTCCGTATTCGAGGAAAGTTATCCCGTCGCGGACGAGAAAGCGCTCGTCAGGGACGAAACGGAATACGCCGTCCAGATCAACAGTAAAATACGCGCGAAAATGATGATCGCGAAAGATATGACGAACGAGGAAATCCAGGCGGCCGTCTGCGCGAATCCCGAAGTCGCCGCGCTCCTCGACGGCAAAAACATTAAGAAATGCATCGTCGTACCCAACCGTCTCGTCAATCTCATCGTCGGCTGAAAACAGGCGGGATATAAAAAAGCGTTTCCGTAACTTTACGGAAACGCTTTTTGATTTAATATTTTTTAGACCAGGTTCGCGGCGCGAACAAAAGAAGGATCGGAAAGATCTCTAAACGGCCGATCAGCATCACCAGCGTCAGCACTCCTTTGGAAAGCATGCTCAGCGAGGCGTAGCTCCCGCACGGCCCGACGATCGGGCCCAGTCCCGGCCCCACGTTGTTGAAGCAGGCGGTGACGGCGCTCACGTTGGTGAGAAAATCCGTTCCCGTGTCGAAGGAAAGCAGAATACAGGCGGCGACGAAAATCGCCGCGTAGATACTTAAATAATTTCTTACGGCCGAAACGGTCTCCCGCGAAAGCTGTTTTTTATTGAACTTTACGAGATGAATCCCCGTCGGCCGCAGGACATTCATCGTGTCCGCACGGCCCGATTTCAAAAGAATCAGAAACCTCGACGCCTTCAAGCCCCCGCCCGTGGAGCCGGCCATACTCCCCACGCACATCACGAGCAGAAGCACAATCTGCGAAAACGCCGACCACTGCGCGAAATCCGCCGTCATAAATCCCGTCGTGGACGACACCGATACGACCGCAAATGCCGAATAGCGAAGCGACGTAAAGAAATCTTTGTCATACGGCGCGTATCGGAAGGTATTATCCAGCGTCACGGCCAATACCGCGGCCAGGACGAACAAGAGATAAAACCGGAGCTCCTCGTCGCGCAGTACGTTCCCGATTTTACCCAGAAGTATGAGATAGTAGAGAGTGAAATTGATGCTGAAAATCAGCATGAAGATCGTCACGACGACGTCGACGTAAACGCTGTCGAACTCGCGGACGCTCTCGGCCGTGGCGGCGAATCCGCCCGTTCCGGCGGTGCTCATGGAAATGATCAGACTGTTGAACCAGTCCATGCCGCCGAATTTGAGAAGCGCCGCTTCCAAGAGCGTGAAAACGAAATAAATGAGATAGAGAATCGTGGCGGTGAGCCGTATTTTGCTGACGAGCTTTCCCACCTGCGGCCCGGGCGACTCGAACTTCATGAGTTGAAAGGTTCCCGCCCCGTGCGAAGGCAGGATCGCCAGCATAAAGACCAGAATCCCCATGCCGCCGAGCCAATGCGTGAAAGCGCGCCAGAAATGCATGCTTTTGGGGATATCGAAACGAGTGAGAATCGTCGCGCCCGTCGTCGTGAACCCGGACACCGTTTCAAAGAGGCAATCGAGGTAATTGGGAATACAGCCGTCGAAGAAAAAGGGCAGCGCGCCGATCGCGGAAATAAGAATCCAGGAAAGCCCGACGATGACGAGTCCCTCTTTCGTGCGGATCTTTTTTTCCTTCGGCCTGAATAAAATCAATATACCGCCGAGCGCGCCCGAGATCAAGCTCCCGCCCAAAAACGCGGGAATCTGCGAAAATTCCCGATAAACGAGACTGACGACGATGGGAAAGAGATAAAAACACGCCGCCAGCAGCAATATTTTTCCTAGATACGAAGCGACGGTTCTATAACTCATGGCCGCCTCGCTTCAATATATCTTCCAAAGAAGAGACGAAGCCCTGCGTAGTGATGACGATGATCGAGTCCTCGCCCCGGATCACGGTCTCGCCATTGGGCACTACCAGCGCGTTCCCCCGCACGATCGCCGTGATCAGTATCCCCGAACGCAGTTTCTGGTGCAGATCTTTCACGGCCTTATCGGTAAATTCGCGGTGGTGATTGACGTTGAATTGCAGCGCTTCCGCGCGGTCGTCCGCGATCCGGTATAAGGCGACGATACGGCTGTCCGCGGGCACGGAGATGGAACGGAGATATTTCAACGTATCTTCCGCGACGACCTGATAGGGAGAGACGACCGTATCGAGCGGTATGCTTTCCAAAATGCCGCCGTAGGAATCGTTGTTGACGACCGTGACGATCTTTGCTACCTCTTTCGCTTTCGCGAACAGGGAGATCATGATGTTGTTCTCGTCGTAAGTAGACATCGCCACCACCGCGTCCGCCTCGGCGATGCCTTCCGCCTCGAGAATTTCTTTGTCTGTGAAATCCCCGCAGACTACGCTGGAATTATTGAGCTTATTCTTAATATCGGTACATTTTTCCCGGTTGGGAGAAATGATTTTCACCTGAAAACCGCAGGTTTCGAGATCGTGCGCAAGATAATAGGCGCTGCGGCCGGCGCCGAGGATCATGACGTACTGCACCTTCTTTTTGAGCAGACCGTAAGCGCGAAGAAACTCGCAGAGCTCGAAATGCTTGGCGCAGATACTGAGCACGTCACCTTCTTTCAGCACTGTCTCGCCGTTGGGAATGATGATCTCGCCGCCGCGCTCGACCGCTGAAATGAGAATGGACAGCCGCTTCCCCTTGACGTTAATCTCGTTGAGTCTGCGGCCGGCGAGCGCGCAGTCCGCGGGCAACCGCATCTCGACGATCTCCACTTTTCCGTCCGAGAAAGAAGAGATCTTTTTCGCCGACGGAAAACGCAAAAGGCGGATAATTTCTTTGGCGAGAGATTTATCGGGATTGACCAGTCGGTCTATCCCCAGTTTCTCACGCATAAAATCCGCCTGTTGATTGTATTCGGGATCGCGCACCCGCGCAATCGTATTTTTGACGCCCAGACTTTTGGCGATCAGACAGCACAAAACGTTCTGTTCGTCCGACGGCGTCACGGAAAGCAGCAGATCCGCCGTTTCCACGCCCGCTTCTTTCAGATTCTCCGCAATACAGCCGTTTCCGCAAAGCCCCATTACGTCGTAACGATCGACGAGACTCTGCACCGTTTCCGCATTTTGATCCACGACTACGACGTCGTGTTTCTCTTCCTCGATGAGGCATTGAAGAATATTCCTGCCGACCTTTCCGAGGCCGACAACGATTACTTTCATTTTCTATCCCCGCTTTTCGCTTTCGCAGTGGTTGCATACAAAGACGATGCGGTATCATTGTAGCACACTCTCTTCCAAAAGTCAAAAATCGGAAGCGGGATTTGACGAAAATTTTTATAAAAAAACGCGGGGCTTAAAGTCCGCGTTTCTTCTTTTCCTCTTCGGCGCCCTTTTTTAATAAAAAGTAGCGAGCTGTTCGTCCGGCGGGGTACAGGGTTCGGCTTTCACCGCAACCAAAACGGGGCCTTTCCCGCGATAGATCGTATGTGTTTTGAACTCTATCTTCGCCGTAATTTCGATCCATTCCCGGGTTTTCAGATCCATTGCCTTCGGCAGAACGCAGGCGAGACCGCTGTATTGAATATCCGCTTGGCAGCAGGTCATGATATGCCGTCCCACGACGACGTTATCCGCGGGCAGGCGTTTATCCATGGCGACCAGCCCCTTGAATTTCACCGTTTTGCCGATATAATCCTTCATGTTTTCCGAGAGATCGCGGTAGAAAAAGGCATAATCCCGATCCGCGATCTCGACGACGGGCGCGTTTACGTCGAAAGGGAGCGGATCTTCGATGTCGTCGTACTCCGCCTTCCCGTCCGCATGCTCGTAGACAATGTCCGCCCGACGAGTGATCGCGCGGACGAGCTTATGAAACTCCGTTTTATCCGTTTCGTCTTGGAAACGATTGAAAACAACCATCTGCGTTCCGTCTATTTTATCGAACATAAGCTGCCGCATATTCGCGTTGTAGGCGAGAAAGGTTCCCGAATCAATAAACGTCATTACCTGCGAGAGCATCCAGCCCTCGGGCATGGCTTCGTAAAATTCGTCCAGAAGCCACATGCCGTTATACTCTACCAGCACCCGCTCCGCCTTGTATTTTGCCTGTAAGGACGCGAGGTTCTCCTGCGTGAGTTCCTCTTTGCTTCCGAGAACTGCCACGCTGACGTTTTGGACGGCAAAACGGGAAGTGTCGTATTCTTCCTCCCCCTCCTCCGTCACGAGCAGGAGCGTGTTTTCACCCGAATCGAAACGCTTGTCTTCCAGCGTTTCCTGAATGAATTTCGTTTTTCCCGATTCCAGAAATCCCAGAAACAGATAGACCGGGGTTTCGGGCGGCTGTTGTTTTTTCATATCCACGTTTTTCCTTTCGCTTTACGCTTTGAACAATTCTTTGAGCGCCGTTTCGTTTATCTTACAGCCAATGACGCACAGTCTGCCCGTTACGCCCGCGCTTCCCGTACGCACGTCCGGCTCGCCGGGCACGTAATCGAAATGCAGCCATTCCCCGCTTCCCGCCACGATCCCCTTCGCCCGAAGCACCGTACCGTATTTTTCTTCGTCCGACAAAGCGGCGAGCGCGGCTTCCAATTCCTCTTTCGTAAACGCATGCGTCGTTTCTACTCCCCAGCTTGTGAACACGTCGTCCGCATGATGATGCCCGTGATGATGTTCATGCCCCTCGTGCTTGTGGTGACATTCTTCGTCGTCATGATGGTGACACTCGTGCTCGTCTCCCTCGTCGTGGTGATGGTGATGACAGCACTCGTGCTCTTCGTCGTCGTGATGACAGTGATGATGTTCCTCTTCGTATTCGGCGGCGAGACGGGCAAGTTCCGCCTTTAAGGAATCCTTTTGCTCCATAGCGGCGAGGATCGTCTTTCCGTCGAGCTTGTCCCAGGAAGCGGTGACGACAGTCGCGAAAGGATTACGGGCTTTGAGAAGCTCGACCGCGGCGGAGAGTTTTTCCTCTGAAATCCCGTCCGTATGCGAAAGAATGATGCAGCTCGCATTCTCGACCTGGTCGTTGAAAAATTCGCCGAAATTCTTCATATACATCTTGCATTTACCGGCGTCCACGACCGTGCAGAACGCGTTGAGCGAAGCGTCTTCGAGCGCGGCGTTCGCCACCGCTTTGATGACGTCGCTGAGCTTTCCGACGCCCGAAGGCTCGATAATGATCCGGTCGGGACGGTACTTTGCGGAAACTTTTTTAAGCGCTTCGGCAAAGTCGCCCACCAGGGAACAGCAGATGCAGCCGGAATTCATTTCCGTGATATTGACGCCGGCGTCCTGCAAGAATCCGCCGTCGATGCCGATCTCGCCGAACTCGTTTTCGATCAACACGACCTGTTCGCCCGCATAGGCTTCTTTAATCAGTTTTTTGATGAGGGTAGTTTTACCGGCGCCCAGAAAACCGGAAAATATATCTATTTTCGTCATGACAATTACCTCTTACGCTTTTATGCTTTACTTATATTTATAACGCCGAACCGCGTTTTTTAAACGCGCGTCCGGCGAAACAAACCGATTCTCTTTTAAAACGCCCAGTTTCCGTCCTTAAAGATCTGTATTCTTTCTCCGTTCTTCGTAACGCCGACGATCGACATATCCTTCGCGCCGATCATGAAATCCACGTGAATCATACTGTCGTTGATGCCGTGTTCTTTGCACTCTTCATTGGTGTAATTCTCGTAGCCTTTTAAACATTCGTTGAAGCCGTGGCCGAGCGCCAAATGACAACTCGCGTTTTCGTCGAATAAAGTATTATAAAAAAGCAGTCCCGAATTATTGATGGGCGAATCATAGGGAATGAGCGCGCACTCGCCGAGCATGCCCGCGCCTTCGTCCATCGAGACCATCTGCTTCAAAAGCTCTTCGCCTTTTTCCGCTTTCACTTCGCATACCTTCCCGCTCTTAAAACGAACGGAGAAATTTTCGATGAGTTCGCCCTGATAGGAAAGCGGCTTCGTCGCGTACACGATCCCCTCCGCCGCGCCCGCTTTGGGAGAGGTGAACACCTCTTCGCTGGGAATATTGGGATTGAATACCCTGCCTTTCAGCGTCTTTTCGTCGCCGCCGCAGAACACGCCGTCCTCATTGAGTTCCACTTTGAAATCGGTGCCGTTGGCGCTCTTATATTCGAGATATTTAAGCCCGAGGCCGTTTAAATACCGACAGCGGTTTTCAAGATCGGCGTTATGGTCTTTCCAGTCCCTGATCGGATTTTTACCGTCGGCACGAGCCGTATAGAGAATGACTTTCCACATCTCCTCGACCGCTTTTTTTTCGGAGAGTTCGGGGAATACCTTTTTCGCCCACGCCTTTCCGGGTACGGCCGCGATACACCATTGATGCCTGTTTTCGATGGCGTCGCGGAAAGGTTTGAGCTGGGGATATTGCGCGCGGCGCGCCTTGCTCATCTTCTCCTGATCGATGCCGTTCATGCCGTCGGGATCTTCCGATTCGATATACAGCCGGCAGGAAAGGTCTTTGGCTTTATATTCCCATTTCGCCTTTTCCCAGGGCGACAGTTCGGACAGCGTTTCCAGGCTCCTGTATACGGCGTTAAGCTTGCCGACCGGCTGATAGCTCCAATCCACATACACGGCTTTCGCGCCCGCTTTATAACATTCTTCCACGACCATAGCGACAAATTCCGGCTGGTCGAGTCCCGCCTGGATAAACACCGTTTGCCCCTTCTTTACGTTGAGTCCCGTTTTCGCGAGCAATTTCGCATATTTTTTAAGCTGTGAAGTTCTCATTTTTTACTCCTTTGTCATTTGCTCTTCGAGTATTTTCATCGCGTACCCCGCGGCCTTTTCGACGCTGCCCGCCTCGAAGGGAACGGACAGATTCGCCGCGCGGAGAGTATCGAGATAGCCCAAAGATCCGCCTACTTCGCAGAGCGTCATATAATCTTTCCAGCAGCTTTCCTTATCCTCCGCCATCTTCTTCTTGAATTCCATCGCGCCCATCGTAGTCAGCGTATAATTGATATAATAGAACGGATAATGGAAAATATGGATCTTATGATACCACCAGCCCCCCTTTTCAAAAAACGCGTCCCCGTCGTAGCGGCGCCAGGGCATATATTTCTTTTCGAGTTCCCGCCATTTCGCCGTGCGCTCGTCGGGCGTCAGCCCGGGATTTTTATAGACGATGTGCTGAAATTCGTCCACGGCGACGCCGAAAGGAACGAACGTAATCGCTTCCTGCAAGTGCTGGAACCGATATTTGTCCGCTTTGTCCCCGAAAAAGAGCTCCGCATAAGGATAGGCGAACTGTTCCATAGACATGGAATGTATCTCCGCTATATCGGTGGATTCGCTCCACTGCGCCATAAGCGGCTGCGTACGCATCGCCATGTACCCCGCGAAGGCGTGCCCCATTTCATGGGTGAGCACGTCCACGTCATACGTCGTGCCGTTGAAACAGGAGAATACGAACGGCGCCTTATAATCGGGCAGATAAGTCATATACCCCGTAGAGGCTTTATTGGGTTTGTTGTCGAGATCGGTGAGCTCGTGATCGAGCATAAAATCGATAAATTCGCCCGTTTCCCGGCTCATCTCGTGATACATCTTCTTCGCCTGTTCCACGAGATAGGGGCGATTGCCGACGGGCACCGCGTTTCCGTCCGGGAAGATGAATTCCTCGTCGTAGCATCTGATCTCGTCCACGCCGATCCGTTTCGCCTGCGCTTCGTACAGTTTTTGGCAGAAGGGAACCAGCACTTTCTCCACCTGCGCGCGGAACGAAGCCACATTCTCCTCGTCGTAGTCGAGGCGTCCCTGCTGCATGTACCCAAGCGGGACATAATTGTCAAATCCCATGTTCACGCCCATCTGATTGCGGATCCTGACGAGCTTATCGAAGATCTCGCCCATTTCCTTTTCATGGGAAGAGAAAAATTCGGAATACTTTTTCCAGGCCGCTTTGCGTACGGCCCGGTCGGGCGAAGAGAAATACTTTTTAAGGCCGTACAGATTGCGTTCCTCGCCTTCAAAAGGGATCTTGCAGGAGGCCATGATACGCTGATAACGGTCTACAAGCTCGTTTTCTTCCTGCATCAGCCTGATATTCTTCTCGGAGAAGCAATCCACGCCGAGCTTGATGTTTTTCAGGAAAAAATCCCCGAATTCCTCGTCGATCTCTTTGCGGAAGCGGCTATTCAACAGGGAAAGGCTGAATTGCTGCATATACGGCATCGCCTCGGGATACTGCGTATTGAGATATTTGTCCTCTTCCTCGTAGAACTTATCGGAAGTGTCCACGGTGTGACGGATACTCGCGATCGTATACATGGTGGAAAGGCGGGAAGAATACGTTTCCTCCTCCTGCATACAGGCCTTTATCTCCTCATAGGTCTTTGCGTTTTTCACGCGCTCGTTGAGCTGCGTATAAAAAGTTTTGAGTGCCTCGAAATCGGGACGCTCGTATCTGAGCGCGCCGAACGTGGTAAAATCGTTCATTTTTTGCTCCTTGCAATTAACCGATCAAATCATAGTTGATGCTCGTATAAAACAGCTTCCGGATCTTTTCTTCTTCCGTCGTCTGCCCTAAAATCCACATCAGTTTGGTGAGAATGCTTTCGTAAGTCATATCGTAGCTTTCGAGCAGGGAAAAGCGCCTTTTCAGTCCCCTTCCCACCCGATAGATGCTCATATCGCTGCCTTCGCTCTGCACCTGCGTCGTCACAACCAGCGTCTTGCCCTTGCCCCGCCATTTTTCTATGACGTCGTAAAAGCCGTAATACTCGCCCTCGGGAATCCCGCCCGTACCGTAACCGGAAAGCACCACCGCGTCGTTATACCGGAAATATACATCGAGGATTTCGCTGTCCATGCCCGGCGTGAGATTGATGAGCCCGACTCTGTGATTGAGGGAGAGAGAAAACTCCGGTTTTTCGTTTTTCGGCGAGACGATATAAGACAGGATTTTGCTTTCGCGGATTCTCGCCAGTTCGGGAAAATCCACGCTGTCGAAAGCGTTGAAACTTTTGGTGCGGATCTTTTTCGCCCTCGTGCCCGCGATGACCTTGCCCTGAAAGACGATCACCACGTCCGCGGCTTTGTCGGACGCGGCATAGAGAAAACTGTCCCGAAGATTGATTCTCGCGTCCGTATCCTCTTTGTCGATCGGTTTCTGCGAGCCGGTCAAAACGATGGGTTTGGGGGAATGCCGCACCATATAGGATAATACCGCGGCCGTATACGCCATCGTATCCGTACCGTGACAAACGACGAACCCGTCGTAGGAATCGTAACGATCGCGAATGGTTTCCGCTATTTTTATCCAATGGCCGGGCGTGACGTTAGTGCTGTCGATATTGAAAATCTGCACGGAATCCGCTTCGCAGAAATCGCGGATCTCGGGGACATAGTTCAAAAGCCCCGCCGAGTCCATTTCGGGCGCGAGACCGTCCGCGCCTCCGCGGGAGGCGATCGTACCGCCCGTCGCTATCATAAGAATTTTTTTCATATACGACTTGTTTTACCCCGCCTCCATCGTTTTTATGCTATTATTATACCTTTTTTTAACCGCAGAGTCAAACACAGGGCGCGCTTTTTTCGATAAAATCGTAAAATTTAAGCCTTTTTCTTCCTTCACGCTTTCCGGCGTAGAAAATCCCCCTTTTGCAAAGGATACGGACATTTGATCTTATACCGTTCCCGCACGAGTTTCGCGTCCTCGACGGGCGTGCCCGCAGAATCGAAAATCTCTTCCGCGGCAAAGGTCCCGGCGAAATATTCGTCGGGAGAAAGCGCTTCCAAAAGATCGCCCTTATGAAAACGATTGCGCATCTCCGCTTCGATAAACCCGTTTTCAGAGCCTAAAACGTTGGCGATATAAGTATAGTCGCCTTTCGTCTGGCTGTTCTTGTAATTGACGGTAGCGCCGTTTTTCCCGGAAGCGTACGCCTCCGTATACTCGCGGTGCGCGATATTGCAAAGCTCTTGTTCAAGCTCGGGCGTAACGCCTCCGTCAATCGCCCGGCGATAGGCGTTGATGACCGTCGCGAGATAGTATTCGCTCTTCATTCGGCCTTCGATCTTAAAGGAATCGACGCCCGCTTTTTTCAGATCGGACAGACGGCGGAGCATATTTAAATCCTTGCTGTTGAGAAGATAAGCGCCTCGCTCGTCTTCTTCTATACCCAACCAGCCTCGCTCTTCGCCGGAAGGATCGAGCGCGCGGATTTCGTACTTCCAGCGGCAGGCCTGCACGCAGGCGCCGCGGTTGGAAGAGCGGCCGTCCAGATAGTCGGATAAAAGACAACGTCCGCTGTACGAAATGCACATCGCGCCGTGCACAAACGCTTCCAGTTCGAGTTCGGGGACAAACTCCCTGATTTCCGCAATCTCCGACAAGAAGAGCTCCCGCGCGAGAATGACGCGGGAAACGCCCTGCTCTTTCCAGAATCTGACTGCGTATTTGTTCGTCGTATTGGCCTGCGTGGAAAGATGGAGCGGAAGTCCGGGCGCGGCTTCCCTCGCCGCGTATACGACGCCGGGATCGCTGACAATCGCCGCGTCCGCGCCGATTTCCAGGAGAAAACGGAAATAGTCTTTCAGATGGGAAAAATCCTCGTTGCGCGCAAAGACGTTCGCGGTCACATAGACTTTTTTCCCCGCGTCGTGCGCGGTCCGCACGGCTTTACAAAGTTCTTCTTCCGTAAAATTTTCCGCAAAAGAGCGGAGGGAAAATGCTTTCCCTCCGATATACACCGCGTCGGCTCCGAACCGCAGAGCCGTTAAAAATTTTGCGTAATTGCCCGCAGGCGCCAAAAGTTCCGTTTTCATCTTTTACCTTTCGCGCCTTCCGTCAAAACGGAAACGGCCACGCCGTCCCCCACGTTCAATACGGAAGTGATAAAATCTTTATCGTTTGTAACCGCGTCCAGATAGCCGCGGAGTTTTTCCACGATGGAGCGTCGTTTCGCCGGCGTCGGCTCTTCGCCGCTCACCCAACCGTATAAAAGTACGTCGTCGGCGAAGAGAACGCTGCCCGGACGCATCAGTCTTTTTAAATCGAAAATATATTTTTCGTACTGCGCTTTGGGCCCGTCGAGAAATACGAAATCGAAACAGCCGTCCATCATGGACAATATTTCTCCCGCGTCTCCCAGATAATCGGTGACGCGGCCGGAAAGCCCCAGAGCCGCGAAATTTTTTTTCGCTTCCAGATAGCGTTCCTCTTCCAGTTCAATCGTGGTGACGTGCGTCTCTTCGCAGCGCATCAGCATCGCCGCGGCGGAAAGCCCGACCGCCGTGCCGATCTCCAAAATTCGCCTGGGACGAACCGCCGATACCATCAATAACAGATAGTTCAGCGTTTCATCGTCCGCGACGGGGATCCCGCGCGCGAGCGCTTCCTTCCGAAGGCGGGCGATGCGTTCGTCGATATGAAGTTGCACGAGAGATGCCGCGTATTTCATTTTCAGATGTTTCCGGGGTTATACTTCCAAAATTTCCGTTACGATCAGCGGAGATTGCTTCGTTTTCTTGAAAATGTAATTTTTCAAGGCCTTTTTCACCGTTTCGGCGAGTTCTTTCTTATTGCCGCTTTCGTAATCGTATTGCTCGATCGCCTTCTGCACGACGGAACGGATCTCCTTTTCCGCGTCGCGGTTGCCCGTGAACACGTAACCGCGGCTCTCGATGATCGGATCGTTGATGACGTAATTTCCCGTCACCGCCAACGAGATCATGAAAATCCCTTCCGCCGACATGCGCAGACGGTCTTTCATCACTTCGCTCGTCCCGTAATCCTCGAAGCCTTCGCCGTCGATCAGACGGGTACCGGCGGGGAAATTCTCACCGAATTTGATCGTTTCGTCGGTGAGTTCCACGCAGTTCCCGATTTCCGTGATCAGAATATTGCGTTCGGGCATGCCCAACTCTTCCGCTAGCAGCGCATGGCGCTTCAAATGGCGGTATTCGCCGTGTACGGGAATGAAAAATTTCGGGTTCAGGAGGTTATGCAGAATCTTATGCTCTTCCTGGCAGGCATGCCCCGAAACATGGATCTTTTCGAGACTTTCGTAAATGACGTTCGCGCCTTTTTTATAAAGATTATTGATGACGCGGTAGACCATTTTTTCGTTGCCGGGAATAGGCGTCGCGGAAATAATGATCGTATCGTTGACGCCGATCGTCACTTTATTGAAATCGCCCGACGCCATGCGCGTCAAAGCGCTCATCGGCTCGCCCTGCGTGCCCGTGGAAACGATGACCAGTTCTCCGTCGAAAAGATTCTTGCTCTTTTCGATATCGATGAGCACGCCTTCGGGAATCTTCAATTCCCCGATCTTAACGGCCGCGTCCACGACTTTGAACATACTTCTGCCCGAAAGCGCCACTTTGCGGCGGTATTTCACGGCGAGATCGATGATCTGCTGCAACCGGTGCACGTTGGAGGCGAAGGTGGCGATAATGAGCCGGCGATTCATATTCTCCGAGAACAGATGATCGAGCGTAGTGCCTACCACCGTCTCGCTCATCGTATAGCCGAGACGCTCGATATTCGTCGATTCGCCCATATAAAGGAGTACGCCTTCTCTGCCGATCGCAGCGATCCGTTCCAGATCGATCGGTTCGCCCGCAACGGGCGTGAGGTCGATTTTAAAATCTCCGCTGTGATAAATAAGACCGTACGGCGTGCGTACCGCCAGGGCGACCGCGCCCGAAATGGAATGGTTGACGTTGATGAATTCCACTTCGAATACGCCGAGCTTGATCTTATCGCCGGGCTTGACCACCCGCTCCGTCACGTTCTGAATACGATGTTCCTGAATCTTGTTGTCGGCGAGCATCAAAGTCAGTTTTGTGCCGTAAACGGGCGTACCGGGATTGAGCTCTTTCAAAAGATAGGGAATCCCGCCGATATGATCCTCATGACCGTGCGTGAGCAGAATACCTTTTATTTTGTCCTTATTCTGTACCAGATAGCTGATGTCGGGGACGACGAGATCGATCCCCGGCATGTCCTCGTTGTTGGGGAACGTGAGTCCCGCGTCGATGATGACGATGTCGTTGCCGTACTCGATCGCGGTCATATTCTTGCCGATCTCGCCGACGCCGCCGAGGAAAAGAATCTTGACCGGTCTTTTCTTTTTCAGACCGCGGCCGCGTTTTTCCGCGGTTAAAGGAAGCTCTTCCTTCAATTCCCGCTCCTGTGGAGCGCGGCGGATCGGCTGCGGAAGTTTGCGTTCGTCCGGCCGTCTGTTGACACGGCTGCCCATATCTTCCGGGCGGGGCGTTCCCGCCGTCTGACGGGAGCTTTGTCTGTTCCGTTCGGGACGCGCGGGCGAGGGAGAAGTTCCCGTCGCCTGCATAGAAGTACCCATACCGCTGCCGGCATTACCGCCGTTTCTGTCCTTGCCCGTCGCGTTAGAGACGGAACGGATTCCGGCTCTGTTCTTTACGAAACGCTTTTTCGTTTCGTCCCCCGCCGCGCCTGCGGTTTTTTCAGCCGCGGGACGCGTGCCGGAGGAATTTTTGTCTTGTTGTTTCATGTTCACTTTGTCTAACTTTCTCCTCAAAGGACTGTTTGTCCTTTCACAAAATAGAGAGCCGAAAATTATAAGAATTATCAGCTCTCCCTTTCTTATTCTTATGTATGATTTCCTTTAATCGATATTAATTGAAATCCAACACAACTTTCTTTTCTTTGGTAACTTTGATCAACCCCTCTTCCAAAAGCTGCTTTGTCGACTCGTGGCAGAATTCTTCCACATAATCGGTGGGTTCAAAATTATCTCGTTTGTCCGTTCCCAGCTTCTCCGCGAGATATCCGACCAATCTCAACGCCTTTTTAAGGCCCGCGTCGCTCTTGATCTTCACCATGAACGGCGTGCTTTCATAGGCTTTTTGTCCGCTCACGTCTCTCTGGTGATAAACGGTCGTCTTATATTCGGGATTGCTCGGATCGAGCGCCAGATAGAAGCACAGAGTTTTACCGCAGATATTCAGTTTGGCTACCGTTTCGCGGCCGAAATTAAATCTGTCGCCGTGCCAGCTCAAATTGGAGTTGAGCTTCTTATAGGAAGTGAGTTCGTTTTTGACCTGACTGTAATAATTCTTGACGTCCGGTTCGCTCTGTTTCATTTTAGCGACGAAACTTCTCTTCAAGCGAATGACCAGCCCCGTATCCGCATCGACGAGATTGTCGTCGACCTCTTCATACATCGCGGCTTCCGCCTGCGTGAGGGCGATCTCCGTCTCTATTGTGGACTTCGATTGGGAAAGGATTTCTCCGTTCTCCTCTTTCGCCAACAAATCTTCCGGCGACGCTTCCGGCTCTTCGGCAGTTTCGGTGTCCGTCTCTTCGACGGGCGCCTCCGCGATCGCCGCTTCCTCCGCCGCTGCCGGCGCTTCTGCCCTTTCTTCCGCTTCCGTACTCTCTTCGGAGGTTTCTTCCGTCAAACCTTCTTCGGGAACCGCTTCCGCATTTTCTTCGGAAACTTCCTCGGGAATCTTTTCCGCGCTCTCTTCCACGGCTTCCGCTTCGGAGACTTCTTCCGTCCTCTCTTCCACAGATTCCGCCGCTTCGCTTCCATTTGCGGAAATTTCATCGACGGTGATCTGCTCGGCGGACGTTTCCGCTGCGGCCGCAGTCTCTTCGATTGTTTCTTCCGTCTGAGGCTGCCGCGCCGCGGGACAGCATGCGCGCATCTTTTCCACAACCGCGTCGGCTATCTTTTCCGCGCCCTCTTCGTCTATAAGAATATCGAAGGAAGGAACGGCGATCTTTTCGGCGAGATCGCCGGAAAGAGTATCGTAATCTATTTCCGTTTTTTCGGGCTGAGGCAGGATTATCTTTTCCGCGACCTTTTCGGCCACGGCGTCATAGTCCGGCTGTTGGGGTTCGGGCAATACGAGTTCGGGCGCGGGAATGTGTACCTTTTCGGCCAATTTATCCGCCATCGCGTCGAAATCGATCGCGGCCGCGACACACTCGGCAATCGACTTGGCGCCGTCTTCGTCAACGACCACGTCGTATGTAGGAACTTCCGGCTGGGGAACGACGATTTTTTGCGAAACCATTTCCGCCAGCAGATCGTAGTCGATTTCCTCCGGCTGAGGGATTTCCACGTCGGGAAGAACGACCTTTTCGGCAATCTTATCCGAAAGCAATTCGTAGTCGAGCGCTTCGGGCTCGGAAACGGGCGCTTCGGGCGCGGGGATTACGATACCCTCCGCGACTTTCTCGGCAAGGAGTTCGTAATCGAGCGTCTCCGGCTGAGGGATATTGATTTCGGGAAGAACGATCTTTTCCGCCACCGTACCGGCAAGGAGCTCGTAGTCCAGCGTTTCCGGTTCGGGTATTTCGATCTCGGGAAGAATAATCTTTTCCGCGACCTTTTCCGCGAGCGATTCGTAATCGAGCGCTTCGGGTTCGGGAATCGCAATTTCGGGAATAACAACCTTCTCCGCCACTTTTTCCGCAAGTTCGTCGTAATCGAGCGAATCCACGACGCCGCAGGCGATCTCCTTTCTGCCCTCGTCGTCGACGAGCACGTCGTAATCGGGGATCGTAACCTTTTCCGCGACCTTCGCGGCCAGTTCCTCGTAGTCGATCTCGGGCGCGGCGGGCATTCTCGCTTCGATCAGTTCCGCGATACGGTCGTAATCGACGGGATCGGGAATGATCTGCGCCGCCTGCGCGGCCTGACAGACTCTGTCGTAATCGATCGCTTCCGTCTCCGGCGCCGCGGGCATTCTGTCCGCGATACACTGCGCCATGACCACGTAATCGAGCGCTTCCGACGCGGGAACTTTTCCCGCGACCGTCTCGGCGATTCTTTCGTAATCGACGGGTTCGGCTTCGGCTGCCGCGGGCAGTTTGGCGACGACCGTGTCGGCAAGTTTATCGTAATCGAGCGCTTCCGCTTCCTGAGGGGCGGGCATTCTCGCAATAATCGTTTCCGCCAGCAGATCGTAATCGAGCGCCTCGGGCTGAGCGGGCGCGGGCATCTTCGCGATGACCATATCGGAAAGCTTCTCGTAATCGATCTCCTGCGCTTCCGCCGCCGGAAGAACGATCTTGGAAGCGACGGCTTCCGCCAGCGCGTTTATATCCATTTCGGAAATCGCTTTGGCCACGGCGGCCGCGAGGTTGGCCGCCAACGCTTCCTCGTCGGGAGCGGGAGCCTTGACGCTCTCCGCCGCTTTTATGAAATTTTCGTCGATGCGGCGGTAATCGATCTTCTCGGGATAGGGAAGAGATTCCACCACTTTTTCGGCCGCGCCGTAGATGATCCGGTCGTAATCGACCTCCGCGGGAGAACTCACGGCCGCCGCCGTCTCTTCGGCCGCTTCTTTGGGCTGTGCGTCGCGGATCTTTTCGAGTACTTTTTCGCTGACTTCCTCGACGATGCGGGCATAGTCCACGTTTTCGGCGACGGGAATCGCCGCCACGGCTTCGAGAATTTCTTTATTATGAGCGACAAGACTCGATTCTGTTTTTTCGGAGACGGATTCCGTAATTTTGTCGTAATCGATTTCTTCCTGCGCGGGGATCGCCTCGACGACTTTTTCCTTCACCGTTTCGGCGATCGCCTCGAAATCGGGCTGAGGACGGGAAACGAGCTCTTCGAGTTTTTCGCCGATCTTTGCAAGCGTCTTGTCGATCTGCTCCAACAGTTCGATTTTGCCCTCCACCGTTTCCAGCTTGACGAGCACGTCGTCGGTCAAAATCGCGGAGAGAGATTCGTAGATCATCTGATTCTGCTGATAACCGTATTTGAGCTCGCGCACCATCGACTGCGCGGTCTGCGCGTTCGTCTCGACGGCGGAGGAGGTCTCCTTCTGAATGGACTGATAGACGGAGCTGGACTGCATGGCCGCGTATTTCAGCTCGTTCATCAGCTCCTTCTTCATCTTCTGCAAATCGTACGCGAGGCCGTTGTAAAGCCCTTCGATCATGAGGGCCGTTTCGTTCCCGCGAGGCGGTACGTTCGTATAAGCGTAAGGAGCCTGTTTCTGATTGTTGTTACCGTAATCCGTCATAATTACACCTCAATTTGTCTTGTTCGCTTGCGAATATAAAATCGGATAAGCTGACATCGCTATCATTTTACACCATCTTCGCGCAAAAGTAAATACCCTTGACGAAAATTTTTTCGATTTTTTGCTTATTTTTCGGAAAAATCCACGAAAAATAAAAATATCGGTTCCGTTCGGGCGTTTTTATGAAAATATTCACTATGCGGAAAACTTTTTTCGCCCGAGGCGTTCCCCGCGAAGACAGGGGAAAGGTTTTCCGAAGGAATCAAGACAAACGCGCCATGTATCGAATGAAGAAAAAAAACGACGCCCGAAAAGCCGGTCAATGACAATTTTCTATTTCGCTTTTCATTATAGCACATCTCGGCCGCACGGTCAAGGGTTTTGAGAAAAAATCTCCTGTCAAAGCATAAGAATTTGCCAAAAAGTTACAGAATCGCCTCCGTCGCGGCGCTTTTTTCGTTTTTTTTGCAAAATCCTGTTCGCCGCGGACATGTCCCCCTTTGCTTATCTTCTTAAATCCATGAAACAAAAAGACGCGGCTCCGTTCGGAAGCAGCGTCTTTTTTGTTTCATGGCCGGACAAGAGATGCCGCGTCAGATTTTTTCGTGACGTTCGGCGTCCAAGTGCGGCGTATCGTGATGTCTTTCCGCGATTTCCTTATAACCTCTCACCGGCGTTTCGTCCTTCAAAGCCATTACGTATTCCGCATACTGTTCTTCGGTCATCTTGGGTACTTTTCCGTTCTTGTTTTTTGACGATTTGCTCATAACAGGTTCTCCGAAAAAAGAATGTAAGACGCCGCCCGGCATAAGCAATCCGCGCGGCCGAAAAAATTCCGGCCGCGTCCCGTCCGGGGCTGTCTTCAAGCAAAAGTATGCCCCGTTTTTATTTTTTTATTCGTTCCCTTTCTCAGAGCAGAATACAGATTACCCCGCCCCTGCCCTCGTTGACGATGCGCGTGATCGTCCTGCGCATCTTCTTGCGGATATCGGGCGGCATCGCCTCGATCTTGCCCGCCAGTCCTTCGGAAACCAGCTCGCGCAGCGTCTTGCCGAAAATGTTGGTATCCCAGACTTTATCCGTATGTTCGTCGTAATCGGCGAGCATTTCCTTGACGAAATCCTCTCCCTGCTGCTGCGTGCCGATGATCGGATTGACCTCGCCGGTCACTTCCACTTTGAGGATATGATAGCTCGGCGCCGTCGCCTTGAAATTCACGCCGTACCCCGCGCCCTTTTTGATGAGTTTGGGCTGATCGAGCGTCATATCTTCGGGCGCGGGCGCTACCATGCCGTAGCCGCTTTCTTCCGCTTCCGCGAACGCTTCTTTGATCTTGTCGTAATTGCGCTTCGCTTCGGCCAGAGATTTCACATAGCGCATGAGACAAAAATCGTCGGCGATGCTTTCTCCGCACTCTTCGCTGAGAACTTCGTAAAAGAGCCCCTCCTTCGCCTCGATCCTAATCTCCGCCTTGCCTTTGCCAAGCTCCATGACGATATTTTCGGGATTGAGGAATCTGTCCTCCTCGCCGAACAGGCTTTCGAGCGCCAGACAATCCTTCATCTTCACGAGCGCGGGCGCGGCCTTTTTCAGCCGCCCCATGATCGCGGAGACCACTTTGCTGTTTTCGGGCAGGGACTGGATCCACTTGGGCAGCTTGACGTCGATGCCCGTGACGGGGAACTCGAAAAGCACCTTTTCCATAATTTCGAGAATCTCCGCCTCGCCGAGCTGTTCGGCGTTGACGGCGAGCACGGGCACGCCGTACTTTTCTTCGAGAGAAGCGCGCAGGGACTCCTGCGTTCCGGGCTGACGGCAGTTGAGCAGAATCACGAACGGCTTGCCGATTTCTTTGAGTTCCGCGATGGCATGCTCTTCGGCGGCCACGTAAGCGGAACGGGGAATATCGGTGATGCTCCCGTCCGTCGTCATGAGGATTCCGATCGTGGAATGTTCGCGAATGACCTTTTCCGTCCCCAGTTTCGCGGCTTTTTCAAAAGGCATCGGCTGATCGCTCCACGGCGTCTTGATGAGCCTGGGCGCCCCGTCCTCTTCAAATCCGCCCGCGCCCTCCACGGCGAAACCGACGCAGTCCACGAGCCGTACGGAAGCGTCCGCGCCCTCGCGAATGGAAATCTTCGCCGCCTGCGCGGGAACGAATTTCGGTTCCGTCGTCATCACGGTCTTTCCCGCGGCCGACTGCGGCAATTCGTCCGTCATCACCGCGCGGAGGGAATCGGCGGCGGAGGGAATTACCAGTTCTTCCATAAACCGTTTGATAAAAGTGGATTTTCCCGTTCTTACCGGCCCCACCACGCCGATGTAAATGTCACCGTTCGTACGGCTCGCAATATCTTCGTAAACGCTGTAATTTTCCATACCGACCTCCAAACGTGGTTTGCGGCGCCTTGCGCGTCTCGGCGCAAAAAATCTCCGCTTTCAAACGTTACGGTTTAATATATGCGGAGACGTGTCGATTTATGAAGCAATTATCTGCGTTTTTTTCAATTTGTCCAAAAGCCCCTTTTCAGCTTACGGGCAGCTTCGGTTCCAAAGAGAATCCTTCTTTTAAAGACGCTTCCTCTATCGTCCGGAAGTCCCGGTCGTCGGAAAAGTCGCGCGGCTCGTTGTATTCGCCGCCGAGCGCCTCGATCGCGTATTTAAGTTCCTGGAACTCTACGAAACCGATCGAGCGGTCCTCGATCTTTTTCAGTAAATAAGGGAGCGCCCGCTCGTCGCCGTACGCGGCCAAATAGCTCGCGTGCATGGGCACCCGGTCGGCGTCGGATAAAAACTCGTCGAGCAGAATACGGAAAATTTCCTCTTTCCGTTCCTTGACGCGCGAAAGAATTTCCAGCATGTACTCCCGCGCCTTTCCTTCCTTATAAAACCCGAGCGCCGCTGCGCACGCCTTGTCGGCGCTTGCTTTAAGCTGTTCCGCCGCCGCGTCGCGAATGTCTTCGTCGAATTTATCCTCCGCCAGAATCGCCAAATAATCGGGAAGCGCCGCCTCGGCCGCGCCGACGAGATTGATCGCATACGAAACGGTCTCCCCGTCGCCGCTTTTCAAAAGCGGTAAAAGCGCGGCGGTACAGCCTCTGCCTTCGATCTCCGAACAGAGGAAATCGGGAACGGGAACGTTTTCCCGAAGATGCGCCGAAAGCGTGTCCGTCAGCTCCTCGTCCGTCATTTTCCCATAGTATTCCCTAGGCGTCGATCTGATCTTCGCCACATACGTATCCCCGAATTTTCTATACAATTTCGGGATAATGTTTTCCCATTGTTTTTCCGTATATTTGCCCTTATTTTCTTCCATATACCGCGACAATTTCTCGTCGAACAGTCCGTCCAGATCCACCGGTTTCATTCGTTTAAAACTCCTCTTTATTCTTATTTGGAAAGTACCGCGGCCATGATTTTATCGACGTTGACCGCCTTTGCGTCGAACGCGGGAGAAACGGTCTTGGAATCGTGTCCGATCTCTTTGAGTCCGCACAAGAGATAGAGCGCGCACGCCAGATCGTCGGAATTTTCTATCAGCTCCCAGCAGTCCTTTCTCGTAAACACCCGATAGACAAGCTCCGTCATATCGTGGAGCTTCCTTCCGTAAGCGTCGTTGATGATGACGAATTTAGAGGCGGCCTTCGCGTAGGCGTCCACAAATCGCTTATGCCGCTTCTGACCTATCTTGACGCGCGCGAGGTGAATATCGCGGTAGATATTGCAGACGACGACGCCGAAGCCGTTGTCCTCGTTGCGCTCGAACAAAAGCCGCAAAAGCTCGATTTTGAGTACGTCCGAAACCTCGCAGTCGAGAAGCACCTCGCGGAGAAATATGTCCGCCCGCGCATGTTCCGCCACGACGATTGCGAGATACTGCAAGTCGCGTTCCATGCCGTCCATTTCGTCGAAGCACCAGCGGAAATAGCCTTCCCGGAGCGCGAGCGTGCCGAACAATTCCGCCTCCGCGCGCGGATATTTCCCGATTTTGAGAAGCGTACGGCAGCGGTTGGTTCGTTCCTCCTGCGGCACGCGGTAAAAATAGCTCATTTCCGGGACGGGCGCCGTCTCGGGATCGCTCTCGTACCGGCGCATGGCTTTCAGATAATACTCGGCGACGGCGGCGTCGGGATAGATCGTGCAGAGTTTTTCCATCGTATCGATGGCGAGCCGCGTGCGTCCGCTCTTATACGCCGCGACGCTCTTGAAATAGAGCATATTGCCGTCGTAGGGAATGATTTTTTCCAGTTCCAGGAATTTTTGCAGCGCCTGTTCGTGCAAACCGTTTTCGCAGCAGACCGTAGCGACTTTATAAAGTTCGTCCGGCTCCGTCTGCCTCATCTCGTAAAGCCGCAGGGCGAGCGCGCGGCTTTCCTCGGTACGCCCCTGTTCGGTATACACCGCCGCGAGCGTCGCAAGCGCCTGCACGTTTCCCGGATTGTCCTCTATGAGTTGGAGACAGATTTTCTCCGCTTCTTTGGACCTTTCCGAAAGCAGATAGGCGACGGCCTGTATCTCCCGCGCTCTCTCGTAGTCGGGAGATCCCTTTTCCACGGCCGAGAGAATGGAGATCGCCTTTTTGCAGTCGCCGTTTTTGAGCGCCCTGCCGCCAGCCTCCGTCTCTTGGGAGTAGTCCGCGAACCGGGGCGGATAGACGAACCGGAAATTGGCGCTCTTTTCCGTGGCGAACGCGTCCGCGATCTCCGCCTTGTTTTCGTCCGTCAGCGTATCGTCCGCGTCCATCAGTTTATTGTAGTAAAAAGCGGACTGCGCTTCGTTGCCCATATTGAGATAATTGACGGCAAGCCCCTCGTAAATGTCGGGCAGATCCTCGCCCGAACAGTTGTCCATAAAGCGAAACCAGCAGTTGACGGCAGAGGAATAGAGTTCCATATTTTCGTAAATATCCGAAAGCATCATGTAAGTATCCCCGTCGCCGCCGTACATCGACATTTCTTTGTACGTGAAACGGAGGGCGGAGAGATAGTTCCCTTCGTCGTAATATTTTTCCGCCCGTTCCCGCAGGCGCCGCCTGCTGAAATCGATTTTTACTACTTTCTGTTCCCTCATGCAAACTCCCTTGTCTTCCCCTCGGTTCCCCGGCCGCTTTACGGAAATAACTCGTCGACGTCCCTTTGCGTAAACCGGTAATCTTTATTGCAATAGTGGCAATGCACCTTGACCTCTCCGTCCTCGCGGAGAACCTCTTCGAGCTGCTCTTTTCCCAGAGAAACGAGCACGCCCGATAAATACTCCCTCGAACAATTACATTTATATGCCGCCGTCCGCAGCTCTACTTTCGCTGATCCTGCCGAAAAATAAGTTTCCGCGGTGTTTTTCAGTCCCAGACGGGCAATTTCCGCGGCGATCTTTTTCAGCTCGTCCCCCTTCGGCAGTTTTTTCAGCGTCTCTTCCTCCGCGAACGGCAGCGGCTGCAAGATCGCCGCGCCGGCAAAAGCGCAGCCGCCGTTTTCGTCGAGCCGTACCTCGGAAGCGATATAAGTGGGAAGCTGTTCGCTGATCCGATAGTATTCCCCGAACGCGTCGTCCACGCTTCCCGTGTCCGGAATCGGGCAGGCGCCCACGAACGGACGGCTGTAACCGTCGTCGCGGATCACCGTGATCGTCCCCGACCGTCCGAAACATCGCGCCTCGTCCTCCGTATTTGGACAGGCGGACGGATCGCCGATATATCCCCTGAGACAAAGCCCGTAATTTCCGGAAACGGAGATCGTCCCCCCCTCTCCGTCGCTCTTGACGGAGACGGACACTTCGCCCGTCTCCTCTTTGAGACAGGCGCTCATATACGTCGTGACGGCGAGCGTTTTTCCCAGCACGAGCGCGGCGGAACGGGAAAGGGCGTGCAGCCGGATCGCCTCGTTCACGATCTTCGTCGCGTCGAGAAGCGTTAAGGAAATCTGTTCCTCGTAAATCAAAATCCGAAGTACGTTTTCTTCCACTGTATTCCTCCTTACGCCTTTCTCGCCAAAAAAGAGATCCTGTCGCTTTTCTCTTTGTCTTCGCCGAGATGTCCTTCCACGTTCAAAATCTCGAAACCGCACGCGGAAAGTGCGTCGCAAATTTCCGCTTCTTCATATATATACTGTAAGTGCCGTTCGTCTATGCGCTCGAACGCCCCGTCCCGACGCCGGATAAACAGCGTGACGTCCATGATCGCCTCGTCGCCGTTTAAAGAATTGAAGGACAGATAGGTGACGTCCTCGCGATCGTCCGCGCAAACAGTATTTGCAATCTTTTCAAGGAATTTGCGCGGAGAACTGATATCGAAAAGAAATATTCCGTTTTTATGTAAAGCGGAACGGACGTTTTTAAACGCCGCGGACAGTTTTTTCTTGGGAATATAGTTCGCGCAGTCGTTGATCGCCGTGACGAAATCGAACTTTTCGGGCGAACGGAAGCGCGCGATATCCCCGAGCAGATAACGGCTTCTCACGCCTTCTTTTAAAGCCAACTCCTGCGCTTTGTCGAGCATGCGCGAAGACACGTCCAGTCCCGTCATCGCATAGCCCGCCTTCGCGAACTCGCGGGTGAACCGTCCGCTGCCGCAGCCGACGTCGAGTCCTTTGGAAAGCGGAAACCGTCGCAGCTTTGAAATTAAATACTGCGACCAATTTTCATAGCCGCAGTCATCGTTGAGATATTCGAACCATTCGGCAAGCCCTTCGTATGCCGTCTGCTTTTCCATAACGTCTCCTCAAACGCCTTATCCTCCCGTCAAAGGCCCGGCCTTTATTGGCCGAGCATCTTGGGCGGTTTGCGCTTTTTCTTTCTGCCTTTTTTGTCCGTGTCCTCTTGCAGCGCCTTTTCGCGTTCCTCGAACTGCTTATTATACTCTACGTATTTGAGATCGTTCTTATGCTCTTCCTCATATTCCGCAGTATCCTCCGCGATATTCTTTTTACTGTCGCGCAGCTTTTGCAGATCTTCGCGGGTGAACGCCGCGGGCAGTTCGTAGACCTGCAAGGAATCGTCGATGGGCTTGATGGGACGGGAGACGAGTTTGGATTTGCCCGCCGCGAGGATCGCGCGCTTATATTGAAGCGCGGCTTCGCTCTCGCCGCCCGCCGCGGCGCTGGTGCCGTCCTTGTTGTAGATACCTCTGCCGACCTTCGCGCCCTCGATCTTGGGATTGATAAACTTATCGAACGCCCACTGGGCGAAATCCAGCCAGACGAGCAGCGCGTATGCGAAAGCGAACAGGAATGTTAAAACCCCGCCGATGAGCGTAAAAAGGGAGAACGACGAGCCGCCGAACAGGAAAAAGACGAAAGGAAGAAGCGCTAAGGCGCCGAAAAAGATCGTCTGCGGCAGCATGCCGATCGTCATCAGAAAGGAATTTTTGATGAGCGTCAAGATCCCCTGCTTATAATTGACGCCGAGCGCGATCATCCAAAGCGACATCATCGCCGCGAGGGCGATCAGGATACCGCTGAACGCTTCGGAAATACGGAACCATACCCGCTGCGCTTTGCTGAGCGTGTCCATGGCGAGCGAGAGCTCCGTCATATTGATGAGGAAGGTGGACAGCAACAAAATACCGGAAAAGAAGAGCGCCGCCTGCAAGGCGTTCCAGTAATTGAGCTTTATGCCCCGCCAAAAATCGTTGGCGACGAAAATACCTTCCGTCCAGACCATGTTGCGGATTACGTACATACCGCCCGCCAGGCCCAAAGCGGCGATAAAGCTGGCGATGACGATGAGAGCGAACATCAGCCCGTCCGCTTGCAGCGTCAAAAGCTCCGACAGCGTTTCAATCGTCGGCACGGCGGGATAATCGATGCCGAGGCCGGCGCCGAAGGGATAGGTCATGCCCGTCTGCTGCGAGAACATACCGCTGAAAATAACGATCGCGATGATGGGAAGGAAAAAGACCAGAATCAGGAGATTGACTTTGACGATCTTTCCGAAGTTGCCTTTGAAAATATCCCAAAAAAGCTGCCAGCGGTTGGTGGGCAGCGTGCTTCTGGCATATTCCTCGCTCTTTTCCTTGCCTTCGAGCAAGCGGGCAATCAGCCCTTTCTTTTCTTGTGCCATGTATAAACTCCAAAAAATTTAATGGGAGCAGACTTGTCCTTCGCGCCTTTTTAGGGCCGAACGGATAAATCCCCCCTTTTTTCAAACACTACGCTTTCTATTCTACTACAAATTTATGATTATTTCAAGGAAAATACGGAAAAAAATCAAATAAAATTTTCAAGTCGGTAAAAATCTTTGACATTTGCTTTTACGTATGATAAAATAAAGACGTTAAATAGAGGAGCGGGCGAACATGAGTACCCCGCCGCGCAGGCAAAATACGGAAGATTTTGCCCGGACTTGAAAGCGGCGGACGGGAAAGGGTATCTCCGCCGAAGCGCGGTTTTCTTCCCCCGCGCTGGGCATACGGGAGAATACCCGTGTGACTGTCACCGTCCGTGAAGCGCTATTTACCGAACCCATTTTCGGATAATTTTCGCGATCACGAGACGGCGCCGCCGTCTTTTTTCGTATTCCGCAATCGTTTACATACCTATTTATACAATCGTTTACATACCCGCTCTATATCATCTTAAAGGAAGGAGAATTTTTATGAAACAATATCACGTAGGCGTCATCGGCGCGACGGGCATGGTCGGACAGCGTTTTCTGCTGCTGCTCGCCTCTCATCCCTGGTTCAAAATCACCGTTCTCGCGGCTTCCTCCGCTTCCGCGGGCAAGACTTACGGGGAGGCGGTCAAAGGCAGATGGGCGTTCGGCGTTCCCATTCCCCAAGACCTGGCTTCCCTTACGGTTCTCGACGCGGAACGGGACATAGACAAGATCGCCGCGGCGGCGGATTTCGTTTTCTGCGCCGTCAATATGGATAAATCGGAGACGAAGCGGCTGGAAGAGACTTACGCGAAGCGGGAGATTCCCGTCGTCTCCAACAACTCCGCGCACCGTTTCACGCCCGACGTGCCGATGGTGATTCCCGAAATCAACGCCGATCACCTCGCTGTGATCGCCGCGCAGAGAAAGCGGTTGGGAACGAAGCGGGGCTTCATCGCCGTCAAGTCCAACTGTTCTTTGCAGTCCTACGTGCCTCTCCTGCACCCCTTACAAAAATTCGGTATTGAAAAAGCAGCCGTCTGCACCTATCAGGCCATTTCCGGCGCGGGAAAGACTTTCGCGACGATGCCGGAGATCGTGGACAACGTGATTCCTTATATCGGCGGCGAGGAAGAAAAGAGCGAGAAAGAGCCGTTGAAGATCTGGGGACATATCGAAGAGGGCAAAATCGTCTCCGCGGCGGGGCCGCAGATCAGCGCGCAGTGCCTTCGCGTACCCGTTTCCGACGGTCACATGGCGGCGGTTTTCGTCTCTTTCGAGGCGAAACCTTCCAGGGAAGAGATCTTAAACGCCTGGACGCGGTACCGCGGTCTGCCGCAGGAATTAAAGCTCCCCTCCGCGCCCGAGCGTTTCCTTCGCTATTTTGAAGAGGAGAACCGGCCGCAGACCAAACTCGACCGCACGGAAGGGAACGGCATGAGCGTATGCGCGGGCAGACTGCGCGAGGATAACGTGTTCGATTACAAGTTCGTCGGGCTTTCCCACAACACCCTGCGCGGCGCCGCGGGAGGCGCGGTGCTCCTCGCCGAACTTCTCGCCGCGAAAGGTTATTTCGACTGACAAAAATAAACTTTCCAAAAGTATCTTAATCGTCAATTCGGAGAATATAGTATTATTATGACAGGATTTTTGAGCGGCACCGCCACTGCGATGATCACCCCGTTCGGGGCAGGCGGAATCAATTTCAACGCATTCGGAGAAATGATCGAATATCAGCTCGCCGGCGGTACGGATATGCTGGTGATTCTGGGCACCACGGGGGAGCCCGCGACGATGACGGAGGAAGAAAAGACCGCCGTCATGGAATACGCCGTGAAAAAAGCCAAAGGCCGCGCCAAGCTCGTTTTCGGCTGCGGCAGCAATTCCACCGAACGCGCCGTCGCCGCCGCGAAAAAAGCGGAACAGATCGGCGCCGACGGTTTGCTCGCCGTCACTCCTTACTACAACAAATGTACGCAAAACGGCCTGTACGCCTATTACGAGAGCATTTGCAGCGCCGTGCGTATCCCCGTGATCGCCTATAACGTTCCCTCCCGCACGGGCGTCAACATTCAGCCCGCGACGATGGGCCGGCTCGCGGGGATCGAAAATATGGCGGGCATCAAAGACGCGGGCGGTAACATGAGCCAGACGATGGAAACGCTGCGTTTGATCCGCGGCCGCTGCGATCTGTATTCGGGCGAGGACGCGCTCAACCTCCCCATTCTCGCCGTCGGCGGCAGCGGTGTCGTCTCCGTGCTTTCCAATCTCGTGCCCGCGGACGTCAAAAAGCTGTATACTTTGATCAAGACGGGAAAAACGGAGGAAGCGTACGCTTTGCAGGATAAACTTCTGCCCCTCGCGCAGGCGTGCTTTGTAGAAGTGAACCCCATTCCCGCCAAAGCGGCGATGAACCTTCTCGGCTTCGACGCGGGACTGCCCCGCGCCCCCCTCACGCAAATCGAAGCGCCCAATCTCGAAAAACTTTGCGCGGCGATGATAAACTACGGTTTGGAGATAAAAAAATGATCAGAATACTCGTCTGCGGCGCCGCCGGCAAAATGGGCGGAAACGTGCTCTCGCTCCTGGAACACGACGAGACGGCAAAAGCCGTCTGCGGCGTCGATCTCTATCCCAAAGAGATCGGGATCCCGCTCTATGAAAATTTTTCCGACGTAAAAGAAGAAGTGGACGTCGTCGTCGATTTTTCCTCGCCGCAAAATCTCGAAGCCCGTCTCCGCTTCGCCCAAGAACGGCAAATCGGGATCGTACTCGCGGCGACGGGCTTTTCCGAAGCGGATCTTAAACGCATCGACGAATACGCGTCCAAAATCGCAATTTTCAAAACGGCCAATCTTTCTTTGGGCGTCAACCTCATGCAGGCGCTTTGCAAGGCGGCGGCGGAAGCGCTCGGCGGCGCGTTCGACGCGGAGATTATCGAACGGCATCACAACCTTAAAAAAGACGCCCCTTCCGGCACCGCTTTGATGCTGGCCGACACGATCAACGAAGCCTTCGGCGGCACAAAACGTTATGTGGAAGGCAGAAGCGGCATCGTAGGCGCGCGGGAGAAAACGGAGATCGGCATTCACGCCGTGCGCGGCGGCACCATCGTCGGCGAGCACGAAGTGATGTTCGCCGGAGAAGACGAGATCCTCACGATCACGCACAGCGCGAGAAGCAAACGCGTCTTTGCCGCGGGCGCGGTCCGCGCCGCCAAATTCCTCGTCGGAAAACCGGCGGGCCTATACGACATGAAAGATCTGTTGGCGGCAGAATAAGTCTTTCGTACGCCCTATAAATCCACCGGCTCCGAAGGCTCGGAGCCGGTGGATTTTACGTATTTTCACAGCGCCGCGATCGCCGCGTCCAGCCGCTTTACGACTCGCTCTTCGCCGAGGATTTGCATGATCGTCCAAAGGTCGGGCGTGTTGGCGAGTCCCGTCGTCGCCACGCGCAGCATTTCCGCCACGTCCGCCACGTTGCCGGGATAAGCGTCGGGATTTTCCTTATACGCCTTTATATCGGCCGCAAATCCGTTCTGCGAGGCGACGGCCTTGACCTTGTCAAACCATACGGCCGCGTCGTCCTCGTAAACGTAGGCCCCTTTAAACGCCTTTAAAACGGTTTTAACGACGTCGGCGGGGAAACGGTAGACATAATCGGGAGCGAAACTTTGATCGAAGAAATAGGAGATCATACCGAGCGCCTGTTTTGCGGATATAAAATCCTTGCGGCGCTTTTTGCCGCCCGCGCCCATGCAGAGCGCAAGTACTTTCCCCATGTATTCTTTATCGCTAAAATAATCCTTCTGCGTATCCGTGCCGTAATGCTCCGCCCAGTCTTTGAAAAAATCATACAGTTCCGCTTCGGAAAGGCGGGAAAGGGCGAGCTTGGAAATATCGTTGAGTTTGACGATATCGAAGAGCGCTCCGCTCCTGCCCATTTTACCGATGGCATATTTGAATTCGTCCAAAGGCTTGTCGGGGAATTTCAGCGTCCATTCCTCGAAGTTGGAATTGAGCAGCGTCATCATATACGTCTTGACCGCCGCGGGGTGATACCCTTCCTCGCGGTAGAACGTGAGCGACGCTTCGGGATCCTTGCGCTTGGACAGTTTGCGGCGCCCGCCGTCGATCTTCTGAATAGAGCAGTTATGTCCGTACTTGGGCAGCCGGAAGCCGAGCACTTTAAAAAGTTCGACGTGTATGGGCAGAGAAGAGAGCCACTCCTCGCCGCGAATGACCAGCGTCGTGCGCATGAAATGATCGTCGATCGCGTGCGCGAAATGGTAAGTCGGGATTCCGTCCGATTTGAGAATAACGACGTCCTGGTCGTTTTCGGGAAGGGTGATCTCCCCTTTGATCGCATCGTGAAAGACCGTTTTATTCTCCGCGTTTCCCTGCGATTTCAAACGGATCACGTACGGCTTTCCCGCGGCGAGCTTTTCATAGATTTCCGCTTCGCTCAAATTCCGGCAGGCCGCGAATTCGCCGTAATAGCCGGGCAGAAATTTATGTTCCGTCTGGTATTCGCGCGTCTTTTCCAGCTCCTCTTCCGTGCAGAAACAGGGATAGGCGAGCCCGCGGCGGATCAGGTCTTTCGCGTAAGCGTGATAGATCTCCGCGCGCTGTCTCTGATAATAGGGGCCGTAATCCCCGGAGAGATCGGCGCCTTCGTCGAACGTGATGCCGAAATAGCGGAGCGAGGAGTGAATGACGTCCACCGCGCCCTCCACTTTACGCTTTTCGTCCGTATCCTCGATGCGGAGATAGAAAACGCCGCCGCTTTGATGCGCGACGCGTTCGTTGGCGACGGCGACGTAGAGATTGCCCAGATGCATAAAACCCGTCGGGCTGGGCGCGAGCCGCGTCACTTCCGCGCCTTTGGGCAGATTTCTTTCGGGGTAACGCTGTTCGTAATAGGCGAGCGGTTTGACGTTTTCGTCGGGAATCAACGCGTTCGCGAGTTTGTTCAGATCCATATTTTACCTTCCGTTTTACCTTTCGTTTTACTTTTCGTTTTATTTTAGCACGGCTCTCCGCCTTTGTCAACCGAAACTTTTCCCTCAGAGAAAAATATTGACGACGCCAAGGAGAAGTCCGATGAGTCCGCCGAGCCACGTGATGGCGTTGAGTTCTTTTTTCATCACGGACAGACAGAGCTTTTCCAGTTCTTTAACGTCCATTTCTTCGATCTTTTTTTCCACTTCTTTTGCGACGTCGAAGGAGGCGGCCGCTTCGCCGATCGCGGGCAGCAGCGCGCGTTCGTAGATGCCGGAGACGATTTTTTCCATCTCCGCCCGCTCTATGCCCGCGCTTTGCAAAAGCCCTTCCACGGGCGTTTCCGCAAGCGCGTCCACCTGCCGGCGCACGACGGGCAGCAATTTTTCTTTGCCGTGTTCCGCGAGATAGGCGTCGATTTTCCCCGACATCGAATTCGCGAGCGTGCGCACGGTGTTCTCGCCCACGAAGATGCCGAGCGGCGAGCCTTTTATTTTTTCGAGTACGGCTTTCCCCGCCGCCTCGGCGACCGTATCGCCGATTCTCAGTTCCGGCAGCGCCTCGACCGTTTTTTCCGCCACCCGCTCCGACAAGGCGGCCTTTTTTTCCTCGAACGACTCCGACTCGAAAAGAGTCGCGGCGAGTCCCGCCACGGAATTTTCCGCGGCTGCGTAAAGGCCGTCCGTCAATTTTCCCACAAGCGCCGCTTTCTTTTCCTCGCCGCAAAACGCCCGCCGAATATCCTCCTTTGTCAGCAGTTCCTCCCCCACCGCTTTCCCGATCGCTTGGGCGAGCGCGTCCTTGCGCCGGGGAATGATGCCGGGCGTGAACGGGAGTCTCCATTTGCCGAGATATTTGGGATAGAGCGGGCGGAAAAGCATTTTTACCGCGATCCAGTTGGTGACATAGCCGATCGCCGCTCCGACGAGGGGCGGCAGTATATAATGCAGAAAAATATCCATTCGTGCTTCCTTCGCGTTTTTCTTAGAGTATAAACAGCTTTCGCGCCCCTTAAACGAGGTCTTTCAAAAAATCCACGTTGCGGTAGGAAATTTCATAGAGCCCGTTTTCGATGCCGTGCGTTATTTCCACGACCGCGTCGCACAGCGGCGTTTCCACGCCGTATTTATCCCCCCAACGGCATACCGCGCCGTTTATGTAATCGATTTCGCACTTCCTGCCCTTTTCGAGATCTTTCAGCATACCCGACACGAGCCCCCTATGTCCGCGCATGGCGATGGGCAGAAGGAACATTGCCAGCTGCGTGCCGAAAAAGCCCTTTCTGCCGAGCAGTTTTTTCATGTTATGCCCCTGCAACGGTTCGAGCGTCACACCCGCCGCGCCGGCGACGTCAAAACATTCGCGAAGGATCCTCAGTGCGATTTTTCGCGATTCGCGTTTTTTGGCGAGTTCGCCGAACGTAAGCCCCGTAAGCACGGAAAGACCGGAAAACGCCGCGTTGATCGCGAGTTTGCTCCAACGGCTGCCCATGAGGTTTTCCGTCGCTCTGACAAACTCCACTCCGTTCGTGAAATAATTGACTTCATCGAGCAGTTTGAGCAGTTCGTCCGTCTTTTTCCCCTTGCCGGCATAACAGCCGATCTCTATCGACATCGATCCGGGATCGGAAGTGAGCGCCACCGTGCCGGGTTCGACGAAAGTCGCGCCCCAGGCAGCGATGCCGCCGTAGGTTCTGTCCTTGCCGATGATCCCGGCGATCGACTCCTCCGGGAGACCGTTCTGCGTCGTGCAGACGATCCCCTCGTCCGTGAGATGCTCTTTCAAAAATTCCGCGATCTTCGCGTTGTCGCGCTGTTTGGTCATGAGAAAAATTACGTCGTAACGATCGGTCATCTCCTCGGGCAGCAACGCGTCTACCTCGATCATGAAATCCCGGCTTTGCGTCGCGCACACGATATGCGCGCCCCGCTCTTTAAGCGCGGCGATATGTTCCTTATTCCGGCCGATCAGATCGACCTGTTCCGCTTTCCTGTATTCGGACAAAACGGCGCCGAACAGCGTTCCCATAGCGCCCGCGCCGTATACCGCTACTTTCATTTCTTATCCTCCCCGATTTTTAACGCGCTCAAAACGGCTTTCAGCGCGGCGGAAAGATCCTTGCCGTCCAAATCCGCCGCAACGTCGGCGTAACGCTCGTAGAGAGGAATGCGTTCCTCGTAGAGATCACGGAGGGTACAGCCTTCCTTAATCGCCACGCCCCGTCCCCTTAAATCGGAAAGACGTCTTTCGATCTCCGCATAAGAAAGGCGTAAGTAAACGATTACACCCATCTTTTTGAGATGTTCCATCGCTTTCGAGCCGTAAACGGCGCTGCCGCCCGTCGCGATTACGCATCTATCGGCGCAGAGCTCGGAATTGATCTTTTCTTCGATCCGCAAAAACTCTTCCAGCCCCTCTTCGGCGAGGATACGACTTAAAAGCCGGCCTTCGCGGGCTTGGATCACGAGATCGCTGTCGATGAAGCCGAACCCGATTTTTTTGGCTAAAAGTACGCCGATCGTGCTTTTTCCCGAGGCGGGCATGCCTATAAGGATAATATTTTCCATGTCCTTATTCTCCGTATATCCTTTTCAGCGTTTCGATCATATCCGCGTCCGCCGGCGCCCATTCCTTTGCCAGAAGCGCGGACGGGGGAAGCCAGGCATAGCTTTCGTGCTCTTTCAGGCAAAAATCCGAAAGCATTTCACATTCGTAAACGGAAAGGGTGACGATGAAATCGGGATACTCAAAAGTCGTTTTCGCAAACAGTCCCCCCACTTTTACGTCGAGATCGAGTTCCTCTTTCAGTTCCCGCTTTACGGCGTCCTCGCCGCGCTCGCCCGCTTCGATTTTTCCGCCCGGAAATTCGTATTTATGCGCCAGATAAGGGTAGGGACTTTCCCCTCTTTTCGCCGCAAACAGCCGGCCCTTGTCAAAAAGGAGCCCCGCCGCCACGTATAAATGTTTTTTCATCTTCTTTTCCTCAGAGTCCGAGATAGGCGCAAAGCAGAGAAACGGTCGCGTAAAGGCCCTTGATATGCGTGCGTTCCATACCGTGCGAGGCGTGCACGCCCGGGCCGATGAGTCCGCCCTTGACGTCCGCGCCGGCGTCCCACGCCGCGCCCACGTCCGAGCCGTAATAGGGATACACGTCCGCCGCGCAATCGATGCCGTTTTCTTTGGCGAGCGAGAGCAGCCGCTCCACCATTTCGTAATCGTAGGGCCCGTGACCGTCCTTGACGCAGACGGAGACCTGCGTTTCCTTACACGCGAGATCCGCGCCCACGCAGCCCATATCCACGGCGAGAAGCTCGTCCGCGTCTGTTCCGACCGTCGCCGCGCCGTGGCCGACTTCTTCGTAATTGGTAAAATAGAAATCGGCGTCGTAAGCGGGCGTTTTCCCTTCCCGGGCGAGAATTTCGAGTACGGCGAGCAGACATGCGCTGCCCGCTTTATCGTCTAAAAATCTCGACTTTACGAACCCGCTCTCCGTAACGATCGTTTTCGGATCGTAGGCGATCACGCTCCCCGTACGGATCCCGAGCGCCGCCACGTCCGCCGCCGAGCTCACTTCCTCGTCTAAACGCACGTACATCGTATTTTCGCTGCGTTCGAGCGTGCCCGCGTCCTTATAGACGTGACAGGAACAGGAATCGGAGAGAAACGTGCCCGTATATACTTTGCCGCCGTCCGCGTAGATCCGGCAGTACTCGCCGTCGAGCGTGGCGAGGATAGGCCCTCCCAGCCGCGTAAAACGGAGCTTTCCGTCCGCGCTCACGCTTCTCACCATCGCCCCCAGCGTATCCACGTGCGCGGAAATCGCGATCTTTTTATCGCGGCTTTTGCCCGGCACGCATACTTTGACGAGCCGCTTATTCGTCGTTTCCGCCCGATACCCCATTTCCGAAAGCATCTGAACGAGCTTGCGGTTGATGGCGGCGGAAAAGCCCGTGGGACTGTCGACGGACATAATTTCTTTTAAGGAGGAAAGGATAAATTTTTTGTATTTTTCGATTTTTACCATACGATCATACCTCGCTGAGATTTATATTTTTCTTTCTTGCTCCGAAGCCTTCCGCAATACCGCGTACAGTTGATCGATATTGAAAGGTTTGGGCAGAAAATCGTTCATACCCGCGGCGGCCGCGTTTTCGCGGTCCTCCTGGAAGGTGTTCGCCGTCATCGCGACGATGGGCACGCTCAAAGCGTCTTTCCTCGGCAGCGCGCGGATCTCTTTCGCCGCCGAAAGACCGTCCAACACGGGCATATTCAGATCCATCAGAACCGCGGCGTAATAATTTTCCGGTTTTTCGCAGAACATCTCCACCGCGCCTTTGCCGTCTTTTGCCCAATCGACTTCGATCTCTTTGAGTTTCATCACCTCAATCGCGATCTCGGCGTTGATTTCGTTGTCCTCCGCCAAGAGTACTTTGAGGCCTTTCAAATCCGTTTCCTCCGCCGAAGAAAGTTCCCCGCTCAAAAGCTCGCCATGGTGAACGGGCAATTCGATCGTGAAATAAAACTCCGAACCCAGACCGGGGGCGCTGTCCACTTTCAGATTTCCGCCCATCAGTTTCACCAGACTGCTGCAAATGGGAAGCCCCAGTCCCGTGCCGGGGATTTTTCTTTTGCCGTTGGACACCTGTTCAAAGGAGTGAAAGATATGTTCGACGTCTTCCGCCCGGATACCGATTCCGGTGTCTGCGACGGAGAAACGAAGCTCGGCTTTTTCTTCGTCCCGACGCTCCTCTTTGACGAGCAGACGCACGCTTCCGCCTTCGTCCGTAAATTTATAGGCGTTGGAAAGAAGATTGGTCAGGATCTGTCTGAGCCGGAGCTCATCACCGACGAAAAGGCTGTCCTTTACTTCGACGCTCACTTCAAAGCCGAGCTTTTTCTCCGACATCTGCGCGGAGAACATTTCCTCCAATTCCTTCGCCGTTTCCCCGAGATCGAAGGGCGCCGCTTCCAGCTTCATTTTCTGACGGTCGATCTTGGACATATCGAGAATATCGTTCAACAGGGATAAGAGGAACTGCGCCGACGTATCGATCTGCGCGAGTTTGCTTTCCACGTCGTGAGAAATTCCCTCCGCGCGGCGCGCTAAGTTGGTCAAGCCGATGATGGCGTTCATAGGCGTGCGGATCTCGTGAGACATGCGCGAAAGAAAATCCGATTTCGCTTCGCTCGTCGCTTCCGCCTGTTCCAGTTTCACTTGTATGACCTTTGTCCGCATGCGCATGAATGCGAACAGAAGCACGATGAACGTCAGCAAGAGGATCAGCCCCAGCCCGATTCCGATGACCATGACGGGATTGCTGTAAAGAAGCATTTCCAAAGAGACTCTCGTTTCCCGGAGCCCTACCGTATTCCGCATCAGAATATTTTCCGTCTCCGTCTGCGACAAATTATTCACCGCTTTATTCATCAGCGAATAAAGGATTACGTTTTGCTGCGACGGCAAAGCAAACGTTATTTCTTCGCTCTCGTTTATATCCGCCCGCAAGACGATATTCGCATAGTATTTCGCGGCGAAAAAGTCCTCGACGAACGCGACGGGGATCCGGGTATAGTCGGCTTCGCCTTTATTGACGGCTTTGAGGCAGTCCTCATACGTGCCGTAGAATTTAACGGAGTCCCCCGCGCCCGCAGTCTTGAAATCCCGTCCCTCCGGCATCGCCATCGTCAGCCCCGACATCTCTCCGCTCGTCTTTTTATTGCGCAGAATGATCGAATCGAGCGTGGAAAACTTCACCGTGCGGGAAAACCCCAGCGCGTCCGCGGAAGCGTCGGCGTTCATAAAACAGCCCACGACGTCCGCTTTCCCCTCCGACACCAGATCGAGCATGCCGCGATAGGTCTTGGCAAACACGTACTCAAAACGAAGCCCGACGCGTCGGGAGATCAGATCCAGCGTATCGGGAATGATCCCGACAAGGCGGTTATCCTGTTCGTAAAGCAGCGGATAACGGTCGTTCACGAGGGCGACGCGAATGGGATCGGCGTCTTTGATAAACGCGCGCTCCGTATCCGTAAACTGAATGGAATTGATATATTCCGAGGGAAAATATTTCGCATAGAGCTGCGTGGCGAAATTGGGGTTGGCCGAATAGATCGCTTCCATAGCCGCGCTCAGCTGCGAGCACAACGCCTCGTCTTTTTTCGACATGACGAGATAGCACGGATCCCCCTCGAATTTCGCGGCGACGTTATACCCCTCTTTCAAATACACGTCGCTGCCCAGCATCAGATCGGCCTCCCCCTTGTCCAGACATTGCTGATACGCTTCCGGCGTATCGTAAGCTACGATCTCGCAGGCGACTTTATTGAAGTCCAAAAACTTCTGCATACGCTCGATCTTGCTCGCGGCTTTGGAGAATACGCCGATCTTTTTGCCGTTCATGGTCGTATAGTCGTAATTGCGTATCTCCTCGTTATCCTGTCTGTAAATCAACAGCGAGTAATTATAGCCCATCATATATTTGGGATAGAGGTAATCGGATTCGAACCCGGCGTACATACCGCCCATAATATCGCACTCGCCGGTCTGCATCTGCACCAACAGTTCGTCGACGTCCGTCAACGAGACATACTCATATTTCCAACCGGTATATTTGGCAATCTCATGGAGCCAGTCGTAGACGATGCCGCCGTAACTTCCGTCCTCGTACCTCTCACTCAGTCCCGGACTGGGAGGAAACGCGACTTTCAGCACGCGTCCCTCCGCCCCGGCCGCAGAGGCAAACAGTCCCGCGGGCAGTCCGCAAAGCAGCATCAACAGAGCAAATATACATACTCCTATTCTTTTGAGTTTCTTCATAACGTTGTATCTCCCGGCGCCGTATTTGTTCTGCCGACAAACGGTTTTAAAAAGGTCCTTTCTTTATAATTATTTTTATTATACACGAATTTTCTCCGTAAGTCAATCTAAGGAGCGATAAAAAAGGAGATACGCTTCGGTATCTCCTTTTTCTGTCTCTCCAAACGCCGAGAACGAACGTCAGATCCTCTCTTGGAGAGAGACGTATTCTCTCTTGGGCTTGACGTTTATATAAGCGGGACGAATGATTTTGCCCGCGTTCTGTATCTCTTCGATACGATGCGCGCTCCAACCGGCGATTCTCGACACGGCGAAAATGGGCGTGAACAGTTCGTAAGGCAATTCCAGCATGCGGTAGACGAGGCCCGAGTAAAAATCGACGTTGGGGCTGACGCCTTTATAGATCTTCCGTTTTTCCGAAATAATTTCCGGAGCGAGCCGGGCGACCGTTTCGTATAAAGCGTATTCTCGCTCGGTCCCCTTTTCGACGGAGAGATCTTTCGCGCATTTCATGAGAATGTCCGCTCTCGGATCGGACAGCGAGTATACCGCGTGTCCCATGCCGTAGATCAGCCCGCTGCGGTCGAACGCCTGCCCGTCGAGCAATTTTACGAGATAGTCCTTGATCGCGCCTTCGTCCTCTACGTCCACATTCTGCATCATATCGTCGAACATACGCACCACTTTGACGTTGGCGCCGCCGTGCCGGGGGCCTTTCAGCGAGCCGAGCGCCGCCGCGACCGCCGAATACGTGTCCGTACCCGACGAAGTCACCACGTGAACGGTAAACGTCGAGTTGTTTCCGCCGCCGTGTTCGGCGTGAAGCACCAAAGCGAGGTCGAGTATCTTCGCCTCCAAAGGAGTATATTCGCCGTTTTCCCGTAAAATCTGCAAGAGAGACTCCGCCGTCGAGAGTTCCGGTTTCGGGAGGTGAATAAACAGGCTCTTGCCCAGATGATAATGCTGAAAGGACTGGTAGCTGTAAACGGAGAGCATGGGAAACACGGCGATCAGCTGCAAACACTGGCGAAGTACGTTGGGAATGGAAACATCATCGGGATTTTCGTCGTAGGCGTAAAGCGCCAGAACGCTGCGGGAGAGAATATTCATCATATCCTTACCGGGCGCTTTGAGAATCATATCGCGCACGAAGGAGGTAGGCAGACTGCGATACTCGGCCAGCGTCTGACGAAATTCGGCGAGCTGCGAAGCCGTGGGAAGCTCGGAAAAAAGAAGCAGATATACCGTCTCTTCAAAGCCCAGCCGCCCATCCTCCAAAAAGCCCTTTACGAGCTCGCGCACGTTTATGCCCCGATAAAAAAGCTCCCCTTTGCACGGAAGCTCCGTACCGTCCGCCGCACGTTCTTTGGCTTTGATATAAGAGATCTCGGTAAGGCCGGTCACGACGCCGTTTCCGTCCAGATCGCGAAGGCCCCTGTTGACTTTATGCTCTGTATACATATCGGGAACGATGCCGTTATTACGAGTGGACAACCGAGCCAATTCTCTTATGTAAGGGGTGATTTCCGAATAGTCGTTCTTCATGTCTTTGTCTCCTTTTATGCTGCTCCGCCGCCTGGAAAAAACGGACGGATTGAATTTTTATACGTTATAAATGCCGGATAATAGCCAAACCTCCCGAGTCCGATTCCGACTCTCTTGCGTCGATATTATTTTTTATTATAACATATTTCCCGCCGTCTGTCAACTTCCGGAAAAAACTTTTATGCCGTCTTCGTCCACGTGCCGCGAGCCCGAATTTTTCCCCGCTGCAGAGTGCCGGAAATATAGAAAAAAACCACAAGATCTTGTGGTTTTAATGGAGCTGCTAACCGGATTTGAACCGGTGACCTCGTCCTTACCAAGGACGTGCTCTACCTACTGAGCCATAGCAGCATAAAGAATTTTTAATGTTTTTAACGCTGATGCATCGCCTGACGCATCGCATATAAGTTACTACGCTATTATAGTTAAAAACACGGGCATTGTCAAGTCGAAAAAGGGTATTTTTTGAAAATTCCCTAAAAAATTTTCCCCGAGCTCTTTTTGGTTTTCTTATGCCTGAAAACGACAACCTTTTCCCGTATTATCCGCTTAAAAAATTTTACAAAAACAAAACTTTATGCTATAATAAATGAGTAAAGTTTCCGAACGTTTCTACGGGAGAAAAAATGGAAAAATTAATGCCTATCATAAACGATCTTTTGATCGTCGTCGCGAATCTGATTATTTTTACGCAAATGATCTCTTGGAAAAATCCGATTCTGCGCAATAAAATCATTATTTATACGGGCTGCGTGGTTATCGTTGCGGCATATTTCGTCGCCGCCTATTATCTGAACGTGCCCGCGTCCATTTCCGCGGCGCTGTGTATGACGCTGCCCAGCCTTATTCTTTTTTGGATATTTTCCGAGTGCAAGGACAGCCGCTTTTTTCTTACCTTCTGTTTCGTGGACACCGTCTCCCTGATCATCGGTTTTTTGAGCCGCTACGTCGGCGTCCTTACGGGAACGGTCGGCGTTTACCTTGCCCCCTTCGTCAGTTTTTTGCTGTATGCGGCTATTATCTTTTTCGGACGCAACTATTTTAAAAAATATACCGAACTTTTAAGAGTGGAAAAAGCGGGCTGGACGGGAATGATGCTCTCCTCGTTCCTGATCTATATAGTTCTCATTTTCACTGCGGCTTATCCTAAACCTTTGATCGAACGGATCGAGTACGCGCCCGCCTACGCGCTCTTCGGGCTCGTCGTTCTCGTTTCCTATGCCGTGTTTATCCAATCTATCGTCAAAACGAAAAAAATTTACGAACAATACGAACAACTGCAACGGGAAAAGGCTTTTCATAAAATCGCTTACACCGATCCTCTGACGGGACTTTTCAACCGCGCCTGTTACATAGAACGGATCAACGAGCTTGAACGCGCTCTCGAAAATCACGAAAGTATTTGCTGCGTCGTGCTGGATATCAACGATTTCAAGTCGGTCAACGATCGCTTCGGCCATCATGCGGGCGACGAGATCTTAAAAGGAGTAGCGGACGTGATGCGGACTGTGTTTGTCGAAGAGGAACGCTATCTTTTCCGCATGGGCGGAGACGAGTTTTTTGTCGTTTTTATCGATCGTTCCGAAACGTACGTCCATGAAAAGCTGGAACAGCTCAAAAAGCGTCTGAGCGAGCGGCAGCAATACGTGCCCGCACTTATCACCGTGGCGGCGGGCTATGCCTATCTCGAAGGGCAGGCGCTGAAAGAAACCACCCTCGAAAAGGCGTTCATCTCCGCCGATAAAAATATGTACGAGAACAAAGAAACGATCAAACTTTCCGCTAAAAATTGACTTATATAAAGAAACTCCCCTTTCGTTTGCCGTCTCTTACGGTTTCCGAAAAGGGAGTTTTTCTTATACATTATTTCGCGTACTCTACGCTGCGGAATTCGCGGATAACGTTGACTTTGATCTGGCCGGGATATTCGAGTTCGGTCTCGATCTTTTTAGCGATGTCCTTCGCGAGGAAAAGCGCCTGCGCGTCGTCCACCTGTTCGGGCTTGACGATGACGCGGATTTCTCTGCCCGCCTGAATCGCATAACTCTTATCGACTCCCGTGAAGCTCGACGCGATCTCTTCAAGTTTTTCCAGTCTCTTGACGTAATTGGTGCCCGTCTCCCTCCTCGCGCCGGGACGAGCGCCGGAGATAGCGTCCGCCGCCTGAATGAGCACCGCTTCGATCGTCTTGGGCTCCACGTCGCCGTGATGCGCCATGATGGCGTTGACGATATTGGCGTTTTCTTTGTACTTCTTGGCCAGATCCGCGCCGATCTGGATATGCGTGCCTTCCTGTTCCTGATCCACCGCCTTGCCGATGTCGTGCAGAAGTCCCGCGCGTTTGGCAAAGTTGACGTCGAGTCCGAGCTCGGCAGCCATCTGTCCGGCCAGCGTCGCCACTTCCATAGAATGCTTGTATACGTTCTGACCGTAGCTTGTCCTGTATTTCAGGCGGCCGATCAGCTTCACGAGTTCGGGGTGAAGCCCGAAAATGCCTTGCTCAAACACCGCCGCTTCGCCCGCTTCCTTGATCTGCGAATCGATGTCTTTCGCGACCTTTTCCACCGTCTCTTCGATTCTTGCCGGGTGGATCCGTCCGTCGGTGATCAATCGTTCCAAAGAAATTTTGGCGATCTCCCTGCGTACGGGATCGAAGCCGGACAAAATGACCACTTCGGGCGTATCGTCGATGATGAGTTCGATGCCCGTCGCGTTTTCGAGCGCGCGGATATTTCTGCCCTCGCGGCCGATGATTCGCGCTTTCATATCGTCGTTGGGAAGAGGCACGACGGAAACGGTGATTTCCGAAGCCTGGTCCGCGGCGGTCTTCTGGATCGCGAGCGCAATGATCTTTTTGGCGTTGATTTCCGCCTCGTCTTTCGCCTGCTGTTCCATGTTGCGCACCTGCACGGCCACGTCGTGGCGGGTGGCGTCGAGAATTTCCTCCGTCAAAAGACGTTTGGCTTCCTCGCGGGTAAGCTGCGCGACTTTTTCGAGCTCCTGCACCATCAGTTCGTGCTGCGAACTGATCTTTTCCTGCAATTTCTGGATTTCGGCTTCCTGTTTTAAGAGGTTGTTCTTCTGTTGTTCCAAAGCCTCGGTTTTCTTGTCCAGCGCGTCCTCTTTCTGAGTGATACGCTGTTCCATTCTCTGAATTTCCGCTTTCTTTTCTTTGGTCTCACGCTCGAAATCGTTTCTTAATTTTAAATCCTGTTCCTTCGCTTCGAGAAGCGCTTCTTTCAGAGCACGCTTGCTTTCCGCCTGCGCTTCCGCTCTGATCTCATTTGCTTCCGTTTCCGCGTCGCCGATGATCTTACGGACTCGTTCGCCCGCTTCGCCGACTTTCTTTTCCGTATTTTTCTTATAGATTGTATAACCTACAAAAGCGCCCACCGCGGCCATTACAACTGCCGCCGCAATGAGAGTGCCGATAAAAACACCCGTTTGTACGGAGAGAAACAGGACGCTCAAATTTACACCGTTCATTTTTGTGCCTCCTGTATTTAAAATTGAATGAAAAATATATCGATAAACGAATAATTTACGGCCGATCCCGCGATCGTCCGTTATTATTTTGCCGTCTGTTCCTATTTTACAATAAATTCGTTTAAAAGTCAATTGTTTGGGTTAAAATTGTTCCCGTCTTTATGAAATTATTTGTACTTTTCCGAATTTATAAAAATACGGAAGGGTTTTACCCCTTCCGTACCCGTTTTTATCGATAAATTTTTATTTTTCGTCGAGCGTTTCCAATTCTTCCAGCCAAAGCGCCGCCGAAGCGTCCGAAGGCATGCGCCAGTCCGAACGAGGAGAAAGAGAAAGCGAACCGATCTTCACTCCGTCGGGAACGCAAGAACGTTTGAACTGCTGAGAAAAAAATCTCCGGTAGAAACTTTTCAGCCATTTTAAGATCGTCATATGATCATAAACGCCCCGGAACGCGTACTTCGCGAGATAGTAAACCTTTTTAGGCTCGTCTCCGCAGCGCACGATACGGTATAAAAAGAAATCGTGCAATTCGTAAGGTCCGACCAGATCCTCGGTTTTCTGAACGATTTTCCCTTCCCGATCGGGCGGCAGAAGCTCGGGCGAGATCTCGGTGGCTAGTATGGCGTCGAGCGCTTTTTTCACGTTTCCGCCCATTCGCCCGCCCTCCGAGCGCACCAGATACCTGACCAGCGTTTTAGGGACGGAAGCGTTGACCGCATACATGGACATGTGATCGCCGTTATACGTACACCAGCCGAGCGCCAGCTCGCTCAGATCGCCCGTCCCGATCACGAGCCCGCCCGTTTTGTTGGCGAGATCCATGAGAATCATCGTGCGCATGCGCGCCTGCGCGTTTTCATAGGTGACGTCGAGCGTTGCTTTATCGTGGCCGATGTCCTCGAAATGTTTGAGCACGCTTTCGGTAATATCGATCGTGCGTCCGCTCGCGCCGACGCTTTCGATGAGATTCAACGAATTTTCAAAAGTCTTTCCCGTGGTGCCGAATCCGGGCATGGTTACGGCGAGAATCTCTTTTTTGTCTTTGCCCAACAATTCAAAGGCGCGAGCCGTCACTAAAAGCGCCAAAGACGAATCGAGTCCGCCCGAAATACCGATGACCGCCGTCTGAGCCAAGGTATGTTTCAATCTCCCCGCGAGCGCCTGCGCCTGAATGGACAAGATCAGTTCCGCGCGGGAAGGATCTTCGGGTACGAACGGAGCGCGAAGTATTTTACGGAGGCTCAATTCCCCTTCGCCGACAAAGCGCGCGAAAGTCACCGTATAGCCGTCGATATTTTCCGCAGCCTCGAAAGTAGTGAGCTTTGCGCGTTCCGCCGCGAGATAGGAAACGTCGATTTCCGCCGTCGCCGTTTCGCCCGAAAAAGGTTTGTTCTCCGTGAGCACGGCGGCGTTCTCGGCGATAATGTTATGGCCGGCAAAGACCATATCCGTCGTGGATTCTCCCACGCCCGCGTCGGCATATACGTATCCGCAGACGCATTTGCCCGACTGGGCTTTGATCAAAGTTCTGCGATATGCGTCCTTTTCGATCGTCTCGTCGGAGGCGGAAAGGTTGACGACGATCGTCGCGCCCGCCGCGGCGTGACCGGTGGAGGGCGCATATCCTCGCCAAAGGTCCTCGCAGATCTCGCAGGCCACCTTCACGTCGGAATGATTTTCGTCCGCAAAGAGCTGAAAGGGCCCGAACTTTGTATATTCCGCGCCCTCTTCCCCCGTCCAGAGCAGGAAGGGAACGTCGTTTTCCCCGGGCGCGGGCACGAAATAACGGCGCTCGTAAAATTCCGCGTAATTGGGCAAATGCGTTTTGGGCACGATTCCGAGCACCCGGCCGCCGCAGACCGCCGCCGCGCAGTTATATAATTTGCCGTCCTTTTTCACCGGCAGGCCCACGAAAACGAGCATGGCGATCCCGCGCGTAAAATCGGCGATCTCCTTTAAAGCCGTTTTACAGCGCTCGACGAGAAGGGGCTGCAACAGTAAATCGCCGCAGGTATAGCCGCAAAGACAGAGTTCGGGAAAAACGAGCACTTCCGTGCCTTCCTTCGTCTGCTTTGCGATCTCTTCCTCGATTTTCAGCGTGTTGAATTTCACGTTTGCGACTTTGAGCTCGGGACTCGCCGCCGCGACCTTGACAAAACCGTATTTCATGCTTTTTTCCTCTGCCGGGAACCGTACGGCACAGGCGTTTCGCCCGCCGTACGTTTACGCCGCCCGGCCGGGCGGCGCCACGTATTTGAATCGTTTGATTTTTATTCTTTGGACGCCGCCGCGCCGCCTTCGACAATTTCTTCCTCGGCGTTCTTGTTCCCCTTCGCCGCGTCGCGGACCTTTTCTTCGATTTCCTTTTCGATTTCGGGATTGTCTTTAAGATACTGACGCATTTTTTCGCGCCCCTGGGCTACCTTATTGCCGTTATAGCTGAACCAGGCGCCGCTCTTTTCGACGACCTCGTACTGCACGCCCATATCGATGACGCAGCCTTCCTGCGAAATCCCTTCGCCGAACACGATGTCGAACTCCGCCTGTTTGAAGGGAGGCGCCAGCTTATTCTTGACGATCTTTGCCTTCGTCCGGTTGCCCATGATGCCGTCGCCGTCTTTGAGCGCGTCCATTCTTCTCACGTCGATGCGGACGCTGGCGTAAAATTTGAGCGCTTTGCCGCCCGGAGTCGTCTCGGGATTGCCGAACATGACGCCGACCTTTTCCCGAAGCTGGTTGATGAAAATGACGCAGGTGTGCGATTTATTGACGATCGCGGTCAGTTTGCGCAGCGCCTGGGACATCAGGCGGGCCTGCAAGCCTACGTGACTGTCGCCCATATCCCCTTCGATTTCCGCTTTCGGCGTCAGCGCCGCCACCGAGTCGATGACGATCATATCCACCGCCGAGCTTCTCACGAGCGCGTCGGTGATGTCGAGCGCCTGTTCGCCCGTATCCGGCTGGGAAACGTACAGATCGTCGAGATTCACGCCTAATTTTTTCGCATAGACGGGATCGAGCGCGTGCTCCGCGTCGATGAACGCTGCCACGCCGCCGAGTTTCTGCGTCTCGGCGATCGCGTGCAGCGCCACCGTCGTCTTACCGGAGGATTCGGGACCGTAGATCTCGATGATTCTTCCGCGCGGCATACCGCCGATTCCGAGCGCCAGATCGAGCGTGAGACAACCCGTCGGGATCACTTCGATTTCCGTCTGTCCCGCCGCGTCGCCCAGCCGCATGATCGAACCCTTGCCATACTGCTTTTCGATCTGCAAAAGCACGGCGTCGAGCGCCTTCATCTTTTCGCCGTTGGACTTATCTTTGCCCAACTTTTCATTGTTTGTCTTTTCACTCATTAGATTATTACTCCTGTATCTTTTTTACGAAATTTATATGTTTTTCAACTGCCGATAGGCCAAAAACAATGCGTAATTGATCGCCGTTTCGGTGATTTCCTCTCTCGTGCCTTCAAACTTATAGCGATAGACGTAGACCTTTTCTTTGAGTCCCACCGCGATGTAGGAGAGCCCGACGGGCAGCTCTGTGCGATCGGACTTCGGCCCCGCCAGCCCCGTCGTGGCGACGGAAACGTCGCAGTCGCCGCCGGCGATCAGCCCCGCCGCCATTTCATAGGCCGTTTCGTCCGACACCGCGCCGAACGTTTTCAAAGTATATTCCGAAACCCCGAGACGCTTCATTTTCGAGCGCTCGTCATAGGTGTTGAGCCCCTCGAAATAGACTTCGCTGGCGCCCGGTACGGAAACGATCCGCCGCGCGACGCCGCCGCCCGTAAACGATTCCGCGACGCCGAGCTTTTTGCCGCGCAGCTTCAAAAGCTGCACCAGTCGGCGTTCGAGCGGCGTATCGTCCAGCGCGTATACGCTGTCCCCGAGCCCTTCGGCAAGCAGTCTCAATACGTCGTCGGAAAGCATTTTCGGCACGGACGCGTCGTAGAGGATCTCGATGACGTCCTCGTCGTACTTCCTTATATAATTATACGTCAACTTGTCCCCGCTCATACGCGCGGCTTCGTTTAAAAGCCTTTTCACGAGCGTTTCTTCCGCGCCGACCGCGCGCAGAGTCATGCGGTCGTACCTCGTCGCGTATTTTTTATTGAGAAAGGGAACGCATACGTTTTTCACATACTCCGCGCCCGACTCCCCCGCTTCCGCCGCCAACAGAAACAAAGAGAACCGTCCCTGCGTGAAGATCCCCGCGCCGGCCAGCGTGCCCTGGAAAAACTCGGCCTCTAAAAAACCGTTCAGCCGCTGTTTTACTTGATGAAGGGAGGCTTTTCCGGTCGTTACGACGAGATTTTCCGACTTTTCTTTCAGCTCCTTCACGGCGGCTTCAAGTTCAGTCTCATCGTCCTCCGCAAGCAGACGCGTCTCCGAAAAAAAGTAGCCGCCCGAGAGAAAGGCGTCCGTTACGGAAAAATCCGCCGCAGAAATTCCCGCCCTGCAATTTCTTAATACGATACACGCATTCTTCATCGTAAAATTTCCTTATTCTCTTTCGTGAATCCCTTATCCATGCCGGACAGACCGACGAAAAACAAAGAGCTCAATGCGCCGTATCCTTCAAAACCACTTTATTTTTGACGACGTAAGAGACGCCCGACCAAACGGTGAGCACAGTCGCGACCGCGAACAGCGCTAAGCCGACGATATTGATTACGTCCCCCGCCGTGCCCGAAAAGTCTATCGACATCAAAAGGAAAAACACACAGCCGTCCTGGAAAGTCGTTTTGTATTTTCCGAGTTTATCCGCGGCAAGAATCAGTCCCGCGCCGGCGGCGATCTGGCGGAACGCGCTGATGATGAGCTCGCGCGCGAGAATGACGCAGATGCAGATGCTGCCTGCGATATAGCACCAATCCCCGAACATGCCGAAAATGTTTTTCACGGTCAGCATGAGAATAAAAGCCGTGGCGACGAGCACTTTATCGGCGATCGGATCGAGGAATTTGCCGAGATTGGTGACGAGGTTTCTCGACCTCGCTATGTGCCCGTCCAAGAAATCGGTGAGCGCCGCCAAGGCAAAGATCACCGCAGCGATCAGATGATTGTACGGCACCGCGTCCAGAAAGAAAAAGAGCGCGAAAACGGGAATCATACAAATTCTCGCGATAGAGATTTTATTCGGTAAGTTCATGAGCGGTAGTCCTCCGTTTCGCCGTACAGATCATAGCTGTCGGCACTGTTTATTTTCACCTGATACCTTTCGCCCTGCGTCGCTTCGCGGGCGTGGAAATATACTTTTCCGTCTATCTCGGGAGCGCTGAAATACGCCCGGCCGACAAAACAGTTCTTTTCGTAATCGATGCCGTCGCAGAGCACTTCTATTTCTTTGCCGACAAAGCCGGAAAGGAACTCGCGGGAGATTCTTTGCTGAATCTCGTAAAGTTCGCGGACGCGCCGGCGTTTCGTCGAAGGGTGAACCTGCGGCGACATTCTCGCCGCGGCGGTGTCCGGTTCCCGCGAATAGGCGAAGAAGCCGCAGTTGACGAGCCTCGCTTCCTCTAAAAAGGCTTTCAGCCCCTCGAAATCCGTCTCCGTTTCCGTGGGAAATCCCGCGATGAAGGTGGAGCGGATCGCGATCCCCGGAACGCGCGCCCGAAGTTTTCGCAAAAGCGCCAGATAGTTTTCGCGCGTCCCTTTGCGGTTCATCAGTTTCAAAACCCGATCCTCGGAATGCTGCAAGGGAATATCGATATATTTGAGTATCTTTTCGTTGGTGCGGATTTCCTCAATCAGCTCGTCGCCGATCACGTCGGGATAGCAATAGAGAAGCCGAATTGCACGGATATTTTCGAGTTTGGAAAGCTTGCGCAGCAGCTCGGCAAACCGATTGCGGCCGTACAGATCTTCGCCGTAACGGGTGGTATCCTGCGCCACCGCCACGAGCTCCGCGACCTCGCCGAGTTCCTCCGCCTCTTTCAAGAGCTCCTCCATCGGATAGGAGACGTATTTGCCCCGGATTTTTGGAATCAGGCAGTAGGTGCAATGATTGTAACAGCCGTCCGCTATTTTCAGATACGCGTAATGGGGTTCGGTGGTAAGAACCCGCCCGGAGCGGAAAGAGTCGCCGCCCTTTCCCACATAGTTTTCCCGCTCGTTCTTCGCATAAGATTCTTCCAGCGCCTCGAAGATTTTTTCATAGTCGCGGACGCCCAAAAACACGTCCGCTTCCTTCAAAGGCCCGTATAGTTCGCCGATGAATTTTTCCGGCAGACAGCCCGTCACGACGATTTTTTCCAAAACGCCACTTTTATAGCCGGCGCATTCGAGGATCGTCTCGATGGATTCTTTCCGTGCCGATTCCAAAAAGGCGCAGGTATTGACGACGACGATCTGCGCGGCGGACAGATCGTCCGTCAGCTTACAGCCGCGCTCCGTCAAAAGTCCGATGAGTTTCTCGCTGTCCACGCGGTTCTTATCGCAGCCGAGCGAAATCACTCCGAATTTTTTATTTTCCAGCATCGTTTTTCCTTTGCTTCGGTTTCCATTATATCACACAAAAGTTGACAAACGTACGCCATATTTAAAAAATTTTTTGAAAAATTTTCAAGATTTTTTCCGATCCCGGACGAAAGAATTATTTCCCTGTTTCGCGGGAAATAATCCGATTCCTGTCCTTACCCGATAAAGTTTTTTGCTCCAAACTTAAAGCGGACCGTACTTTTGCTCGAATTCGTCTTTGGTGATGAGGACTTTTCTCGCTTTGGCGCCGTCGAAAGCGGAAATATAGCCCATGTCCTCCATCCATTCGATGATTTTCCCGGCTTTATTATAGCCGACCGAGCATTTTCTCTGGATCATGGAGATGGAGGCGCTGCCGCTCTGAATGATATAGCGCAGGGCGTCGATATAGACCTCCTCCACGCTGTCGTCCTCGGTCTCTTCCGGCTCTTCCTGCGTTTTGGCATTATTGATATACGCGGAAGCGCTTTCGTCGTACTCCGCTTCGTTGTTCGCTTTGATGAAACTGACTACCTTCTGGGCGTCCTCGGAGGAAATAGACGCGCCCTGCACGCGCATGGGCGTATTCATTCCCGCCATCAGATAGAGCAGATCGCCGAGCCCGAGCAGTTTCTGCGCGCCCGAAGCGTCGAGGATGACGCGGGAATCCACGTCCGACGCGACCGAGAAGGCGATTCTCGTCGGCAGGTTGCCCTTGATGACGCCTGTAATCACGTCCGCCGAGGGACGCTGGGTGGCGATGATGAGATGGATTCCCGCCGCGCGCGATTTCTGCGTGAGGTTCTGGATTCTGTCCTCCACCTCTTTCTTCGCCGCGAGCATCAGATCGGCGAGCTCGTCGACGATGATGACGATTTTCGGGAGTTTTTCCTCTCCCGCGGAGAGGTTGGCGTTGTATTCGTCGATATTGACGACATAGGTGCCCGAACGGCTCATCTGCTCGAAAAGACCGTAGCGGCGGTTCATTTCTCCGATCGCCCAGTTGAGACTTTGAATGACTTTATTGATGTCCGTGATGATCTCGTTGATCATCAGGTGCGGAAGGTGATCGTAGATGACAAACTCCGTCTTTTTGGGATCGATGAGAATGAGCCGGAGCTCCTGGGGGGAGTATTTGACGATCAGACTGATGATGAGCGTGCGCAAAAAGACGCTCTTGCCGGAACCGGAAGCGCCGGCGACCAGAAGGTGCGTCATCTTGCAGATATCGCCGTAGATTTTGCGATTGCCTACGTCCTTTCCCATCGCGAAGACCAAAGAGGTGGGTTTGGACTTTACGAATCCGTCCCCGGTCAGCATACAGCCGAGCTGTACAAACTGGCGTCTCTTATTCGGTACCTCGATACTCACCGCGCCGTCCTCGAAATTGGGATAAATATTCACCCCTTTGCTCGCATACAGATTCATGGCGATCTCCTGATCGAGCGCCACGACTTTCTTGGCGGAGACATTGCGGGGAATGACTACGTTATAGCGCGTTACGGTAGGTCCGTACGTGACGGAAGCGATCGTGGAGTCGCTCACCTTGAACGCTTCGAGCGTTTCCAGAATCGTGATCTTGGTATGCTCCGCTTCTTCCGCATTCGCGTCCGGCTCTACGTCCCGGCAATCGAAATAATCGAGCGGCGCGGGCTGATACGGCTTACGGACACGGGGTTTGGGCGGGGGCGCGGGTACGGGACGGGCGTCCTCAAAGGCTTCTCCGCGTCTTTCCGACGGGAAAATATCGCCGCGGTCGCTTCTCGTTCCCCGTTCCAGATCCATACGGGAAGAGCGCTCCGCGGGAATACCGCGCACAGAAGAAGCGTCGCTTTCCGAAGGCTCGGACAGCCGATCTCTGCGGGAATCGGAAAAATCCGAACGCAGAGTATACGGATCCTCCGCCGGCTTCTCTTCTTCGTCGAAAATATTGATTTTATTTTCCGAATCCCGTTCGCCGCAAAGTTCCTCTTCGTTTTCGCCGAAGGAATCCCGTCCTTCCGCCGCGTCTCGTTCCGAGTTCCCGGGGAACATGTCGCGCGGAGCTTCCCGATCCGCGAAGATGCGGCCGGCTTCCGCCTCCCCTCTCTGCTGACCGTAGATATTCGGATTGGACGCGGAAAAGATATCCATAAAGCTCGGACGCGTCCGCTGCGAGGATTCGCTCTCCGCAGGCCGTTCTTCCGACGGGGAAAGTCTTTCCCGGCCTTCTGCGCCTTCGCCGTAAGAAGGCATGGGCGGCATGGGAGAAACAGGTTCCGCGCGATCCCGTTCGACGGGCGGAGGTTCGGGCGTGGGAATATGCACGGCAGGCGTCTGTACCGGTTCCGCGCGGAATATGGGCACTTCCGGCGCCGGAGTAAAAGGCGGCATGGGAGAAACGGGTTCGTAACTGTTCGGAGACTCCGGGTAGTTGCCTCGGGCGCCTCCGAAGCCGGGTTCCGAATCGCTTTCGTGCAGCGTATACGGCGTGTAGAGATCGTGACCGCGGGCGTTGTCCGTGACGATCTTCGCGGGCCGGGGCGGCTCCGCTCCGCCGTTGACTGAATCCGCGTACGCCGCCGAGTAGGAGTCGGCAAAAGAACCGCTGTAAACGGTAGGCTGGTCGGGATCGGCCGGCGGCCGTTTATTGACGTTGGAGTTGCTGTCGAAAATGAGATTTTTCCGATAGATCTCCGCCGGCGTGCCGCCGAACAAAAATTCTTTGCTCCTTTGATACTCGCGATAGGCGGGCGAAGAAGGATCCGTTCCGCTCTGCATATTTAAGCCGCCCAATCCGCTTCCGTTTCGCTCTCCCGCCCCGGAAGCCCCGAACGGAGAAAACGCGCCGCTCGTTCCCCGCACAGTTCCGGCTTGTCCGCCTAACGCATGGTCGTTGGAGAGCGCCACCCCCGGCCGCTGACGGATCTGCGGCGCCGCGGCATAATCGGGATAGGGCGGAACGAAATCGGGCCGCGACGCAGGAGGAGTCCCATAACCGTCCGCCGCAATCGCGGCGTCGCGGCAGGCGTACGGCTCCGCCGCCGGAGGTACGGCAACGGGCCGCGCGGGGGCTTGGGATACCGCAGGTCCGGTTTTAGCCGCCGCGTTCTTTTTTTCCGGGCGGCGAAACAACGTCTTGCCCGCGAAAAAATAAACGGACAAATAAGCGCAGAAAAGGAAAATCAACGAGAAAATGACCAAAGCGCCCACTTTGGTAGTCATTTTTGCGAAAATATAGACGATCAGGCCGCCCGTCCAGCCGGCGGGGGCGGCCGTATCGATCCCGTGCTCGCCAAGCCCGGGCGCTTTAAAACAGCGGGAGAGATATCCCGATAAATCCCAGGAATAGGTGACCGCCGTGTGTATAATCAGCATCATGCAGACCAGGGCGGCGGAGATCATAGCCGCGGCTTTACGATTGCGTACGAAGCGCTTGCCGATGAACATCGTCACGGAAAGATAAACGAGCGCGATCAGAAGCGGATAGGCGCAATAGCCGAACAACCCGAGCAGAAAGGCGTTGACGGCAATGCCGATATTGCCGAAAATCAAGGACCGCGATACGAGAATGATAAACGCGAGCGCGGAAAACAGAGCGCCGACGGCGCCCACGCTTTCGCGGGTGATGATCCCCGATCTCTTCTCCTTGCTTTTTTCGTCTTTCTCTTTTTCGTTATTCTCTTTCAAGGCTGTCACCTCCCGTTTATACCTTTGTATTATAACATTTTTTTTCGCATTTATCAATAGTATTGAAGCAAAAAATCGACGGAAGAAGAGAGTTTTTTCGTTTTCCTCTCCCCTATCCGCCGATTTTTCCGCGTTTTCATTTATTGAGTTCCTTTAAAAGATACTGCGCGGCGTAATAAATATCTCCCGCGCCCAGAAACAGCACCACGTCCCCCGGCTGTACGGTGCTTTTCAGCCACGTTTTGAGTTCCCGCACGCTCTCCGCATACAGACAGTTTCCCACGTTCTGCGCCAAAGCATAGGCGCTCCCTTCCGCGTCGAAATATTCCCGCGCCGGATAGGTCTTATAAATCATTAAATTTTTGATCGGACGGAGCGCTTTGACGAAATCTTCCATCAGCATTTTAGTTCTCGAATAGGTATGTGGCTGAAAGACCGCGTAGAGCGTTCCTCGGCACATCTTCGCCGCCGTCGCCGCCGTCGCCGCGATCTCGCGCGGGTGATGCGCGTAGTCGCACACGAAAGCCGCGCCGCCGTAAGAGCCTATGCCCTCGAAGCGGCGTTTCACCGCCGTGAACGTTTCCAGGCCCCGGCAGATCTCTTTTTCGTCGAACCCGTAACTGCGCATCGCCGCAAACGCCGCCAAAGCGTTGTAAATATTACACCGCCCTGCCGCTTTCAGACGCACCCGGCAGAGCATCTTGCCGTATTCCGAAACGGTGAAGGAATATTTTTCCCCCGATTGACGAACGTCGAGCGCACGATAGTCCGAGGCGGGGTTATCGATGCCGAACGAATAAAACTCCTTGAATGCGCGGCATTTTTCATCGTCCGCACAGACAAAAGCCGTCTTTGCCTTTTGGCAATAGAGACGAAACGTGTCCGTCAGGTCCGCTTCGTCGCGATAACATTCCATGTGATCGCGGTCGATATTGAGCAGTACGGCGCTATCCGCTTCTATTTCGAGGAGATTTTTTTTATATTCGCAGGCCTCGGTGACAAAAAAGTCGTGTCCGCTCATATAAAAATTGCCGAACTCGCTGTCTTCGCCGCCGATATGAGCCGCAAACGGCACGTTCGTCTCTTTGAGAATATGCGCGCACATGGCCGTGCACGTCGTTTTCCCGTGACTCCCCGCCACCGCGGTCACGTGCGAAAACTCGCCGCAGACCAGTTTCAAAAGTTCCGCCCTTTTCCAAACGGTCTTTCCGCTTTCCCGAGCCGCTCTCAGTTCCGGATTTTCTTCTGGCACGGCGCTCGTATAAACGACCGCTTCCGCGGCTTTCAGCTCCGCGTTCCCCGGCTCCGCGCCGAAATGGATCTTCACGCCGCTATGAATCAGCTCTTCCGTCTGTTCTCCCGAAGTCATGTCGCTGCCCGACACCTCGCGGCCGTTCGCAAGCAAATATTTGGCCAGCGCGCTCATACTGATGCCGCCGATCCCGATAAAGTAAAATTTATGTATATTATCTAAATAACCCGATTGCATGCAGTATTTATATGAACTATAACCCACGTTTATGACAGTTATCGTATATTTTTATATCTAAATCGAAAAAATTTTCTCAAAATACTTGAATTTCTTAGTTAAATGTGATAAAATAATTTAAAATATCGATAATGGGGTGCTGCAATATGAGAATTTCAGATGTACGAATCAGACTTGTCGAAAGCGCGGGAAAATTGCAAGCAGTCGCCTCCGTCACCATAGACGATTGCTTTGTCGTGCACGACATCAAAATTTTGCAGGGTACGGACGGTCTTTTTATCACGATGCCCAGCCGGAAAACGGCTGACGGAAAGTACAAAGACATCGCGCACCCCCTCAATACGGAAACGCGGGAGTTCATGAAAGCCGCCGTATTGGAAGCGTACGAAAACGCCAAAGCTCCAACGGATCCCCCCGTCTGATTTTCTGCGCCGTTTAAGGGGTTCATCGCATATCTTCCTCTCGTCTCTCCGAGCACGGAGCAGACGTTCCGCCCTCATGTTGGAGGGTGGCTCTTTAAAATCGCTTATTCTTCATATCTGATTTATTCTTCCTTGAAAGCGTATCCGCCGTTCTGCGGGTACGTTTTTCATTGTTCTGAACCTCCGGACATAACAAAACGCGGTCTCTCTTTTGCGGGACCGCGTTTTCAGTTTCGATTTTTATTTATTGTCCGAATTTTTCTTAATGAAGTAATCCACGAATTTGGGACGGTGTTTCCGATCCGCGTCCTGCGCCGAAGCGGACCGGGAAGCGTCGGGAATGGGATCGTCCGGCTCGAAGGAACGGACGGGGCCCGGCATAGCCGGCTGTGCGTCGCCGTACGCGGGAGCGCGGTAGTCCGCCGCCGGATCCGTTTGGGCGGGCTGACGGTAATTACCGTTATAGTCCGCGTAAGACGCGGGATTCGCATACGGCGCGCCCGTCTGTCCGTAAGGACTGCCCTGCGCATACCCGGGCTGCGGCGGCGGAGTCTGGCCGTAACCGTTTAAAGGCGCGTAGCCGTTTGCCGCGGACGCGCCGCCGTAAATACCGCCGGCGTTGGACGTGGGCGCGGCATACGTGAAGGGCTGGGCCTGAGGCGTCGCCTGCGACGCGCCGCCCGCCGCCATATTGGCGCCGCCCATACCGTTATTATACGCCCTGTCGATTTTTTCCGACAGCGAAGAGACCTTTCTCGCGGTCGCGGAACGGTCCTCCGTACCGGTGACGGTTTGGCCGCCGGCGGGGAAGCCCGTGGCGATAATGACCACTTCCACCTCGTCGGACATATTTTCGTCTATGCAGGCGCCGAAAATGACGTTTGCGGAGAAATCGATGACGCCTTTCACAAGATCCGCCGCCATCCAGACTTCGTCGAGAGACAGGTCTTTGCCGCCCACGACGTTGAGAATGACCGAACTGGCGCCCTCGATGGTCGTATTGAGCAAGGGACTGCATACCGCGCAGCGCACCGCGTCGGAGATGCGTTTTTCGCCTTTGGCGACGCCGATGCCCATGTGCGCGAGGCCGCGAGCCTTCAAAGTCGTTTTCACGTCCGCGAAATCGAGATTGATGAGGGAAGGATTGACGATGAGTTCCGCGATGCCGCGGATACCCTGACGAAGCACCTCGTCCGCCACTTTGAGCGCTTCGGGGAAAGGCGTGCCCTTCGGCACCACTTCGCGGATTTTATCGTTGGGAATGATGATGATGGAATCGACGGATTTTCTCAGATCCTCCACGCCCGCCACCGCGTTGTCCATTCTCCGTTTCGCTTCAAATGTGAAAGGCAGAGTGACTACCGCGACGGTGAGAATTTTCATATCTTTGGCGATCTTCGCGATCACGGGCGCGGCGCCCGTGCCCGTGCCGCCGCCCATGCCCGCCGTGATAAACAAAAGGTCGGTGTCTTTGAGCACGTTCTGGATAGCGTCTTTATTTTCCTCGGCGGCAGCTTTGCCCACGGACGGATCGGCGCCCGCGCCCAGGCCTTTCGTGAGCTTGACGCCGATTTGGAGACGTTTGGTCGCTTTGGAACGCGCGAGCGCCTGATTATCGGTATTGACGACGATATATTCCGCGCTCTTCAATCCCGATTCGATGAGGCGGTTGACGGCGTTGTTGCCCGCGCCGCCGACGCCGATGACTTTGATCTTCGCCACGCCGGAAAGATTGTTTTCCGGCGGTTCGACCGGTGCGGGAGCCGGCTCCGCATAAGAATTCACGCCGTAGCCGACGCCGTAATTATCGTTATCTCCGAAATTATTGAACATTATTTTTTTCCTCCGAAAATGTTGAAAATTCTATAAAGCAGACCGCTTTTTTTCTTATCGGAAAGCGCCGTAGAAAGCAACGCGATCCGCGATGAAAACAAAGGTTTGTCGTAGTAGGGAAGGTCGGGACAGACGATCTCCGTCATGCGGCTCAGGCGTTTGGAAATGTGCTCCGCCGCGCCTTTGATACCTCCGACGCCCTCGCCCGTGACGAATACCGGATTGGCGGCAAAGCCCATCGTACTTTTGTCCCGATAATATTTTTCAAAAAATTTATCCACGCTTTCGCACAGCTCGTCCAGTCCGTATTTGACGATCTCGTTTATCTCCCGCACCGAATATGCCAAGCCGCCGCCGTCCGTCCACATCAGTTCTTTCGCCACCGTACCGCCGGAAATGTTCGCCGAGGCGAGGATCTCCTCCGCGGTTTCGTAATCCACTTCGAGTCCCTGCATGAGCGAGACGAGGATATAGCCGAGGCCGCAGTCGAAACATTCCTCATGGACGATGCCGTTGCCGTAGATGACCGAGACGGAGGTGGAAAGAAATCCGACGTCGAGGAGGAACGCATAGCCCTCCCGCACCTTTTCGGGCAGCAGATAGTTGGCCTGGGCAAGCGTCTGGGGAATAAAGTTTATCTCCTCGAACCCGAGCTCTTTGAGCACCGAATTCGCCGTCTCGAAAAACTCGTCGGACACGAAATAGTAGCAAAGCGCCCCTTTCAGGGAAGCCGTAGGAAGTCCGTACAAATCGGACGCGTTGAAATATTTCCGGTTGTCGCCGAGGGCGAAGTACATGTCCGAACGCCGGATATATCGTCCCGAAGCGAGCAGTTCGTTGAGTCCGCTCTCGTAGAGCGCATCGATTTCCTGGGCGGAAATTTTACGTTTGGAAGGAAAAGAAATGGTGTGTCCTTTCGTATACACCCGGGTAAACGCCGCGGGCGCGCCGACGTAGATCTCCTTGATCGTACCCTCGTAATTCTGACGGACGGAGGTGACGGCCGCGATGACCGCACGGCGAAAGGACGCCGTATCCAAAAACCCCTCCGAGGAATATCCCTCGTATTTTTCGCTCCTGCTGCCGCGGAATACGAACGTGCCGTTGACGCCTTTCGCTCCGATGAGGAAAGTGACTTCGTATGACCGTATATCCAAAACGGCAACGCTTTCGTTACTCATAATTTCCGTCCGCTCCGTAAAAACAATTTGAATGAAGGTATGAAAGAATACATTTTCCTTATTATACACTATTTATACGGCGATGTCAACGAATTGAGAAAAAAAACACAAAAAAACGCGGCTTTCGCCGCGTCTGAAAAAGACACTCCGCCGTTTTTCAAGTCTCCCTCGAATAGGAAACGATCACTTCGCCGGGAGAGAGCGCGTCGTCCGTCACCTCGATCCTGCCCCCCAGTCTTTCCTGATCCTCCAAAGAAAGATACTTTTCCACGAACGCCTCCGTTTTCTTTTTCGTCAGGGTTCCGGGATTATGCACGTTGACTTTCACCCCCTCCCGCATGAAGAGACAAAACGTCACGTCCGCCGGCGAAACAGTGGGCTGGAAAATCTCCGCCGCGGAAACGTTGCTTCTGAAACCGTTCAAAAGCCGCGAGGCTTCGGCGCCCAGTTCCAAAAACCAAGGCACGCACGCGTCTCCGGCGATCTTTTCCCCGCGTTCGCCGGAAACAAAAGCTCCGGTGACGATCACGTTGTCCGCCCCGTCCGAACGGTTGGAAGGCTCGGCGCGAGTGCCCAGGATCGTTCCGTCGACGCCGAGAATATAATAAAGTTCCCCCTGTTTAAAAGCATAAACCTCCGCGTCCTCCGAGGCCGTGACGACGAGGCGGTTGGGATAAGCCTTTTTGAAGGAAGTCATACGGAAATAGGGAAACTTCGCGAAATCTTCCCCGGCTTCCTCCCCCTTGACGAAAAAAATGCTTTCGTTTTTATACCGTTCGAGCAGCAGTTTTTGAAGCTCCGCCGCTTCCTCTTTCGCAGCCTCCGAAATCACGGGGGCGTCCAGAGTGACCGCGCTCACCCGATAGACGGACGAGACGCCGAGCACGGCGGCGGAGATGAAAATGACCGCCGTTAATATAATTGCGATTACGTTTTTCTTATGCATGCTTTTCTATCCTTCGTCGGGCTGTATTCCGGGAAACCCGCTGAAACGTTACACGCGCACCCGTCGGATCCGCGCGCCGAGTTTTTTCAGTTTATATTCAAAGTCCGCGTAGCCCCGGTCGATATGGGACAAGTCCGCCACGGAACTTTGACCTTCCGCTTTCAGCGCCGCTAAGACGAGCGCCGCCCCGCCGCGAAGATCTCCGGCGGTCACGCACGCGCCGTGCAGTCTGTCGACGCCGCGGATAACGGCGTTCCTGCCGCGCACCGTGATGTCCGCGCCCATGCGTTTGAGCTCGCCCGCATATTTATAGCGCGTCTCGAAAAGATTCTCCACCACCAGCGTCGTGCCTTTGGCCGTACAGGACAGCGCGGAAAACTGCGCCTGCAAGTCCGTGGGAAAACCCGGGAACGGCGTAGTCTCGATCAGATCGGCGGCAACGAGCGAGCCGTCGCTCTTTAAGATTATTTTATCATTTTTTATATGTATTTTGCAACCGTTTTCACGCAGTTTATGCAAAAGGGCCGCAATATTTTCCTGAGCCACCCCTTCCATCTCGATTTCGCCGCCGCAGGAAGCCGCCGCGATGAGAAAGGTTCCCGCCTCGATTCTGTCTTTGATCGGTCGGTATTCCACGCCGTGCAGCGTTTTCACCCCCTCGATGAAAACGGTCCCTCCGCCGGCGCCGCTGATCTTCGCCCCCATTTCGTTGAGAAAATTCTGCAAATCGACGATCTCCGGTTCCTTCGCCGCGTTTCGGATAACGGTGGTCCCGTCCGCGCGCACGGCCGCGAGCATAATATTTTCCGTCGCCCCCACGCTCGGAAAATCGAGAAGTACGTCCGCGCCCGAGAGCCGGTCGGCGCTGCAAGATATGTAACCGTTTTCTTCGACGATCTTCACGCCGAGACGTTTGAGCCCCGAAAGATGCAGATCGATGGGCCTCAGTCCTATGTCGCAGCCGCCGGGGTAAGAGATCTTGGCGCGGTGGAATCGGGTGAGTACGGAACCCAGCATAAAAACGGAAGAACGCAGTTCCTTTGTAAGCCTCGCGGGGATTTCGTGGGAAACTGCGTTCACGCTGTCTATGATCACACTGTCTTTCGTCCGGATGATTTTACAACCGAGTTCGCTGAGTATGTGCAACATATTTTCCACGTCCGAGATGGCGGGCACATCTCGTATTGTCACTTGTTCATCGGTTAAAACAGAAGCGGCAAGAAGCGGCAGTACGGAATTTTTCGCGGACTGGATCTCCGTTCTGCCGTAAAGTTTTCCGCCGCCTTCTATAATAAATTTATCCATACAATATAACTCCTTATGTTCCATTGTATGAATTATCTACGGCGTTTGTTCACCCTTTTTGCGCCTGTTTTTCCCCCCGCTCTGTCCATGGCGTTGCGGCGGGAAATCCCGTACAGGATCCCCATCGACGCCATCGTGATGATGAGCGAGGTATTGCCCGAACTGATGAGCGGCAGCGGCAGTCCCGTCGGGGGGATCGTACCGCTCACCACCAGCGCGTTTATTACCGTCTGGATACCGTACACGAGCGTGATCCCCGAAGCTAAGAGGAAGGAAAAGAAATCGTCCGACTCTGCCGCCGTTTTGATGCCTTTATAGATAAGTATGCCGCAGAGAGCAAAAAGGATACAGATTCCCGCGAATCCGAATTCTTCGCCGATGATCGAAAGAATGAAATCGCTCTCGGCGAACGGTAAAAATCTGTATTTCTGCCGCGACCGAAACAGTCCCGTTCCAAACCAGCCGCCGTTGCCGAGCGCGTAAAGCGACTGGATCAGCTGATACCCCTCGTCTTTCGGCGAAGCCCAGGGATCGATGAACGCGCTCAGGCGCAGGAGACGGTACGGCTCCATGAGAATGAGCACGGGCACGGCGACGAGCGCGGGAATGAGAATGACGAGAAAATTGCGCATCTTCGTGCCGCCGAGAAAGATCATCGCCAGCATCAAAAGCCCCACGCACATCGTCACCGACATATTCGGCTCGATGATGATGAGCACGCAGACGGCGCCGCCCGCGGCCAATACCGGCAGCATGCCCCTGAAAGTACGCATCGCCTCCATGTGCTCGGACATATAGGCGGCGGCAAAGATGACGAAGCCGTACTTGGCGAGCTCGGAGGGCTGCACGGTGATACTGCCTATCCCTATCCAACGCGTCGCGCCGTAGTTGCTCTTCCCGATCCCCGGCACGAAAACGAGCGCCAGGAGGATCATCGGTACGATCAGGGCTATGTATCTGATTTTTTTCAGCCTGCGATAGTCGAAAAAGCCCAGAGCAAGGAGCGCGGCCGCGCCCAGGACGAACCCTAAAAGCTGCTTCTTCATGAAATAAAACTCGTCGCCGTACTGTGTTTTCGCCGTATACGAGCTTGCGGAGTAGACCATCAGTACGCCGAACGCCGAAAGAAGCAGCGTCAGAATGGGAATGGAGAGATCTCCAACGACTCTACTCGTCCTCTCCTTCCGTTTCGTCTCCGGCCGCGCTTCCGTCCTCATGCGTATCTGCGGGAAGGAGGGCGCTGTCGCCGTCGCCGCGGCCATCGGGCTCGGGAAGGGCGGCGGCGTCGGCCGGTTTTTCCGGGATTTCCCGCGCTTTTTCGCGGAAGGCTTCTTCTTCGAAGGAACGGACGATTGCGACAAATTTATCACCTCTTTCTTCATAACTTGCGAACTCGTCGAAACTTGCGCTCGCGGGACTCAGCAGAACCGTCTGGCCGCGTTCCGCCAGCATGCGGGCGAGCCGCACCGCGAACTCGAAGTTCACGCACAGCGTCATTCTTTCAAAGCCGCAGCGCAGCGCGCTCTCGAACAGACGAAAACGGTTTTCCCCGTACAACACGGCGTGCACGACCGGAGAGGAACGCAGTTTCACGAACAGCTTATCGTAATCGTAGCCTTTGTCTTTGCCGCCGAGCAGCAGCACCGTGTCTTCCTTCATGCACCCTACCGCCTTGATCGTGGCGTCGACGTTGGTGCCTTTGGAGTCGTCCACGTATTTTACGCCGTCCGCTTCTCCCACGAGCTCGATGCGGTGCCGGATCCCCTTGAAGGAGGAAAGGGAGCGGGCGATGCTTTCCGAACTCACGCCCATCACTTTCGCCGCGGCGATCGCGGCGAGGGCGTTCTGAACGTTATGCAGTCCGTCCGTGAGCAGGTCGGCGGCCTGCATGATCTTTTCGCCGCAGAAATACAGCATCCCGTTTTCGAGGTAGGCGCCGTGCACCCGTTCCCGAACGGAAAAATACAGGATACGCGCCTTGGTCTTTTCCGCGAAGCCGCGCACGATTCCGTCGTCGAAATTGAGCACCGCGTATTCCGCTTCCGTGCTGTTTTTCAAAAGTTTGCTTTTGAGGAATATGTAGTTCTCCATATTGTAGTGGCGGTTGAGATGGTCTTCCGTGACGTTCAGCACCACGCCCACGTGAGGACAGAGAGAATTGAGAGTTTCGAGCTGAAAGCTGGAAATCTCCGCGACGGCGATCTCGTTTTCTTTGAGCCCGGCGTGTCTGATCATCGGAGAGCCGATATTGCCGCACGCCTGCGCCTTATACCCGCCCTCGGAAAGAATCTTTTCCAGCATGCTCACGGTGGTCGTCTTGCCGTTCGTGCCCGTCACCGCGACGACGGGACAGCGCATATATCTCGCCGCGAGCTCCGTTTCCCCCACCACCGCTTTGCGGCTGCGCTTGAAAGCCACCGCCGTGGGGTGATCGATGGGGATACCCGGACTCAACACGAGCGCGTCGCATATCTCGTGCATGCGGGAAAGCTGTTCCTTCGTCGCCCGTTCCGCCCCCTTGTCCTCTAAGATCCGCGCGGATTTTTCCACCGCGTCGCCGGGCACGTCGTCGTAAATATATACTTTCGCTTTCTTTTCGAGTAAGAATTCCGCCGCGGCGCACCCGGAGCGGGATAAGCCGAGCACCAAAAAAGTCTGTCTTGCGGGATACATCTTAGCCTCCGTCTGATTTTAGATTTTTCTTACGCCTTCGCTTCTCAAAGGATCGCCAGCACAGAGACGAGTCCCAAAAGCGCGGTGATCACGGCGTAAGCATAGGAAATTTTACACTCCGAATAGCCTTTTTCCTGGAAATGGTGATGCACGGGAGCCATCAGAAAGACGCGCTTCCCGCCCGTCGCTTTATAATATATTACCTGAACGATCACGGTTATGCTCGAAACGACGAACATAATCCCCACCACCGCAATGTATAAAGTGTTTCCCGTGAAAACACCGATACAGGAAGCGAAGCCGCCGAGCGCGAGAGAACCGGTGTCGCCCATAAAGACGGAAGCGGGAGAGATATTGAAGAGAAGGTAGGCCGTCAACGCGCCGCAGATACAGAACGAAAGCAGCGCGAGGGAAGAAAACCTGCCCTGGATCACGATGAGGATCCCGAGAAAAAGAAAGAACGGGACGCTGACGCCCGCCGCCAGCCCGTCCAATCCGTCGGTCAGATTGACGCTGTTGACGGTGGCGAGAAAGACGAACACGGCCAGAGGAAACATCCAGACGCCGATGTCGATACTTTTGTCCGTAAAGGGAAGATTCAAGGTCGTAAGCCCCGCGCGGAGGCAAAAGAGCCCGGCGAACACGGCGGCGAAGGCTTGGAAAAGCGCCTTCTGCCAGGCGCGGAGACCGAGATTTTCCTTGTGTTTCTTTTTGAGGAAATCGTCGAGGAAGCCGACGAGCAGGTAGGCAAACCCGACGGTGAGCGCAACGATCGCCACGCGGTCGAATTTTTTCAGAAAGATACTTTCCGCGAGGATCGCGGACAAAACAAAAGCCAGTCCGCCCATCGTGGGCGTACCGCTTTTGCCTTTGTGTTCTTTTACGTAAGAGAGAATGTTCTGTCCGGCTTTGAGTTTTCTTAGAATGGGTATGAGGAGAAAGCAGAAGGCGAGAGACAGGCAAAACGCGACGAGCGCGGCGACAAAATAATTTTTCATAAATCAAGGCATCAAAGCGGGTTTTCCGGCTTTTTGCTTACGGCCTCCCTGATTACAGCATTGTCGTTATAGGAGTATTTTATACCCATTATCTCCTGATAATCTTCCCCGCCTTTGCCCGCTACGAGCAGGACGTCGCCCTTTTTCAAAAGCCCTACGGCGTAGTAGATCGCCTTCTCCCGCTCGGGCACGATCGCGTAATGCACGGAAAATCTCCGATAGCCTTTTTCGATCTCCGCGATGATGTCCGAGGGATCCTCGTAGCGGGGATTGTCGGAGGTGAGGACGGAAAAATCCGCTTTCCTCGCCACCGTCTCCCCCATCAGCGCCCGTTTGGATTTATCGCGGTTGCCGCCGCAGCCGAAGAGACAGATGAGCCTGCCTTTACAATGTCTTTTGAGCGCGGAAAGGGATTTTTCCAATCCGTCCGGCGTATGCGCGAAATCGACGAAAATATCCGCGCCGCGGAATTTGCCCGCCGGTTCCAACCTTCCCCGTACCAGCTGCATCTCGTTGAGTCCGCCCGCGATCGCTTCCGTACGGATCCCGAGATGATAGGCGCACGCCGCCGCGGCCATTGCGTTGTAGACGTTATGTTTTCCCGGCATCGGCAGGGAAATGCGGCAGAGACTGTCGGAGAGATTGAGCATAAACTCGCTGCCGTAAAGCGTCTCCGAAGTGAGAACGGCGAAAATCTCCGCGGGAGAATCGAGGCCGTAAAAAATCGTCTGCGTCTTTCCCGTCCGATCCGCTTCCGAACGCTCCGCTCCGATCTCCCGCCCCGTCGCATCGTCGCCGTTCAGAATGGCGATCGGGCATTTCTCCGCTTCAAAGAGAAGTTTTTTCGCTTCCTTATATTTCTGCATGCCGCCGAAAAAGTCGAGATGATCCTGCGTAAAGTTGGTAAAAATGCAGGCCGTATAGGGAATTCCTTCGTGTTTGCGGTAATAAAGCGCGTGGGCGGACACCTCCATCACGGCGTATTCCACGCCGCTTTTCACCATATCGGCAAACGTCTTATGCAAAAAAATCGGATCGGGCGTCGTCAGTTCGGGGGCGATCTGTTTTTTGCCGTAATAGATCCCCAGCGTCCCCACCACCGCCACCGATTTCCCGGCCCGGCGCAGGATCGAAGCGAGCATATAGGAAGTGGTCGTTTTTCCGTTGGTGCCCGTGACGCCGACAATTTTCAGTTTCTTGGCGGCATGGCCGTAAAAAGCCGAAGCCATCAGGCTCATCGCCCGGCGGGAATCGGGTACGACGATCTGGGGAATTTTCAGATCGAGCTCCCGTTCCGAGACCACGGCGGCCGCGCCGCCCGCCTCCGCGTCGCCCGCGTAAACGTGCGAATCGGTCTTTCCGCCCGAGAGACAAAAAAACAAATCTCCCGGCGAACAAAACCGACTGTCCGCCGTAAGCCCGCGGACCGGCGTATTTTCCGACGCCTGCATGTTCCTCGCGCCGCATACGATACGCGCGCCTTTCACGCAGGCGGCAAGCTCCGATAAAAGCATAAGACACCCCTTTTCAGCCGACGGCTGTTTTTTTCCTTCCTTCTATGTTTATTCGCTTTGGTAGGGTTGTATGTTTTTCAGAGAGATAATTCCTTCAAAAATTTCTTTTGCGCACGGCGCCGCCACCGCGCTGCCGTAATAAGCGCCCTGCGGTTCGTCGATGATGACGAGCGCGAGATACTGCGGTTTATCCGCGGGGAAAAAGCCCACGAAGGAAGATACGTATTTCCCAGCGGCGATATGCCCGTTTTCGTATTTTTGCGCCGTGCCCGTCTTGCCGCCGACGCGGTAGCCCTCTATGTAGGCTTTCTTGCCGCTTCCGTCCCGCACCACGCCTTCCAGCATCGCGGCGAGCGTCGAAGAGGCCTTTTCGCTCACCGTCCGGTTTTTGAGGGATTTCTCTACGTTCTCTAAAACGTAGCCGTCGGAAGCGTAAATGCTTTTGACAAGGTGCGGCGTATAATAATATCCGCCGTTGACCGCCGCGGCCGTCGCGCAGGCGAGCTGAATACCGGACACCGCGATCGTTTGGCCGAACCCGATACGCGCGAGGTCGCAGTCCCTGACCGCCGTCTCCGGGAGGAGCATGCCGAGCGCTTCGCCGCTGTAATCCACGCCCGTCGTCTTTCCGAAGCCGAACGCGGAGAGATAGTCGTAAAAAGTATTCGTGCCAAGAGCGAGCGCTATGTCGGTGAAACACGGGTTGCAGCTGTTGTTGAGCGCATCGGCGAGCGTCTGGTTGCAATGTTTGCCGTTCGCATGGTTGCTCCAGCATTTCACCGTCGTACCGTCGACCGTACGCGTGCGGCTGCTGGGGAATACGTAGCTCGTGGAAAAGGCGTTGCGGTTGCCGCGAAGGGATTCTTCGATGTCCGCCGCGGCCGTGATTACCTTGAAGGTGGAACCAGGTTCGTAAATATCGCATACAATACGATTGCGGGATAACGAATTGAGGAGTTCCGTTTCGTCGCGGGGCACGTCGTTGAGATCGTACCCCGGATAGTTGGCCATCGCCAGGATCTCGAAAGTGTCGGGATCGAGAACGATACATTCCGCGGAAACGGGAGAATGTTCCTCATAGGCTTTTTTGAGAACGCTTTCCACGACCGACTGGATCCCGTAATCGACGGTGAGCTGAATATTCATGCCGTCCTCGGCGGGACGGTAAGCGGCTACCGCGCCTTTGAGATTGATTCCGACGAGATCGGTTTCGTAAAGCAATTCGCCGTTATTTCCCGCCAGGAACTTATTATAATATTTTTCCACGCCCGTGGTTCCCGAATTGTCCGTGGAGGTGAAACCGAGCACCTGACAGAGCGAATCCCCTTTGGGATAAACGCGCGTATTGTCGCGGGAATAGTATACGCCGTCGGGATTGGACTGCGCCAGCGTCTCCACCGCGCTCTTATCCACGTGCCTGGCGACGGTGATCTCCGACGCTTTCACCGATTCGAGTTTCTTTTGCAGCGATTCCCCGTCCAGGGACAACGCGTCCGCGAGCAAGCGCGCCGTACCGGCTTTGTCTTTGACCGCGTTGGAACGGGCGAACACCGTATACGAGGTATTGTTTTCCGCGAGCGCCACGCCGTTGCGGTCCACGATCAGGCCGCGCTCCGCCACCACGGGGATCTCGCGCATCCATTGATCGATCGCGCGATAGCCGAGTTCTCCGCTCCACATGACCTGTACGTAAAAGAATCTCGCGCCTAAAATGCAAAAAAGAAAGGTTATCGCCATAAAAACGGCAAATAACCTCTTTCGTAAAACAGATACAGAATAATCGGTGTTCAGTTGTTTGTGTTTGATAGTCGTATGCTCCTTACATGAATTATCTCGTCATTTCTCTTGCAGAATCCAACCGTGTTCTTTTGCAAATTGCTCGATTTTTTCATAAGAAGTCGCTTCTTCGATCTGCTGTTCGACCTGGGCGTTTCTCTGTGCCAACGTCGCTTTTTCCGCTTCCAGCGCATTGAGCTTTATGCTCTTTTGACGGATAATGCCGGAATTGATGCCGATGACGGTAAGCAGTACGATCACCAGCGCCGCAAACGCCGCGATCATTTTCACGGCGAACGCGCTGAGCCCGTAAGCCTCTTCCCGGGGCGCAGCGTTGACCGCCGCGGCCGGCAGTGCCGTCACGGGCGCCTGCGCCATCGCCGCTTCCGCCCTTTGCATATTCGCCGCTTGGAGGCTGACGGCGGACATATCGGGCGTTTCGACGGGGACAAAATCATAAGTCTCTCGCCCGATCGTTCTGTCCAGCGTTTCCGGCGTAAACAGCGGGGAATCGACTTTCGTATGCACGAACGCGGCCGCATCCGTTTCCTCGCGCGCCGGCGCCGTATACGCGGGATATTCCGTCCGGGCGGGACGTTCGGGCGCAAGCGTGCCGACGGACGCGCGGGGAGGGGCATAAGACCGCTTTTCCGCTTCGGAAATGCTCTCCGCAAGCTGGTTCGCTTCGGCGTTTTTCAGTTGTTCATAGCGCTCTTTGATACGCGCGTTATGTATAGCCGCGTCTTCCTGGACCGGCGTGTATGCGGTTGCGGGCTTGTTATCGAATATCGTAGCCATCTCTTTCTCTCCTTCCGTCTCGCTGCATTAACTCATTACTGACCTGTCTTTCGTGTATTTTTTATTTCTCTCGCTTCCGGCGGACGTTTCTCCGCCTTCCAGGTATATTTTCAATATTTTTCTTTCCCGTTCTTCGCGCCGAGGCTTTATAAAATCCTTTCGGCGATCCTTAGTTTTGCGCATTTGCTTCTCGAATTGATTTCGAGTTCCTCCGCGCCGGCCGTGATCGGTTTATGCGTGAGCACTCTGATCTCCCGCTTTTTCCCGCATACGCAGACGGGAAGGTTTTTGGGACACGTACAGGGAGATTCGAGATATCGGAACGCTTCTTTCACCGCTCTGTCCTCTAAGGACTGAAAGGTGAGAATAACGATCCTTCCGTTCTTTTTCAGACGCCTGGTCAAAGAGAGCACCAGCTCGTACAATCCGTCGAGTTCGCCGTTGACTTCTATCCTCAAAGCCTGAAAGCTCTTACGTTCGCACGGAGCGCCGAAGCGGAATTTCGCGGGTATGCTATTACGGATCAATTCCGCGAACTCGCCGCACGTTTTCAAGGGCTTGGTCTCCCTGCATTTTACGACGCTGCGCGCGATCGATCTCGCGAACGTTTCCTCGCCGTACGTTTTGAGAATGAAAACGAGCCTGTCTTCCGGGTAGGTGTTGAGCACCGTTTCCGCCGTCAAAGGCGAAGTCCTGTCCATGCGCATATCGAGCGGCGATTCGGCGATTCTGTAAGAAAAGCCTCTGTCGCCGTCGTCTATCTGATGGGAGGAAACTCCGAAGTCGAGAAGCGCGCCGTCGATTTTGTCCACGCCCGCCTCCTCGAATACCCTTTCAAAATCCTTATAATTGGATTTATAGATCGAGAATCTGCCTTCAAAGGGTTGAAGCCGTTCCTTTGCCGCCCGGATCGCTTCGTCGTCGAGATCGGTGGCGATCAGCCGTCCCGAGGGAGAAGTCCTTTTGAGGATCTCGAAGGAATGCCCGCCGCCGCCTACCGTGCCGTCGAAATAGAGCCCCCCGTCTTTCAGATCGAGTCCCTCCATACATTCTTCCAGCATCACGGGCTTGTGCGAAAATTCCAACATCTTTAAATCCCCAGTTTCTTGAATTCCTCGTCGTAATCCGCGTCTTCGACGTAATCGTTGTAGCGCTCCGCCGCCCAGATTTCGAGCCGCTTGCCGCGGCCGATGGTCACGACGTCCTTTTGGATCCCCGCCATCTGACGGAGTTTCGCGGGAAGCACCACTCTGCCCTGCCCGTCTTCCTCGGCAGAAAAGACCGAGCTGAAAAACAACAGGGAGGCTTTGGACGCTTCGCCGAGCTTTTCTTTGGACAGCTCTTCGAGCGTTTCGTCAAGAACTTCGTCGGGGAAAACGTAGATACAGCGATTGACGCCGCGGGTAAAGCTGTACGTCTTTTCGCCGTGTTCGCCCGTCAGGCCTTTTTTGAACTTTGCCGGAATACGCAACCGGTTTTTGTCGTCCAGCTGATGCTCGTAAATTCCGCAGAACAAATTCGCCATATCTTCACCTCCCCTCTATATTCATTGACATGTTTTCATTATATAACCATTCTTGCCCATTGTCAAGCCTTTTTAGTAATTTTTTTCAAAAAATCAGTAAATTTTTGGGATTCCTGCCCCCATTTCTCCATTTCCAGCCCCATTTTTTACAACGAACATTTGTTCGCAAGCTGATTTATTGACCGTTTTTCCGCTTCCGAGGAAAAAAACGCGAAAAAACCGCCCTTTTTCGGGGTATTTTGCACGATTTTCGCCAAAACGGTCCGCACAAATGTTCGGATTCCGAGGGGCGACGATTTCTCTTTCCGACGAGGTTAAAAGCGGCGCGGAAGCGCTGGACGGGAGCAAAGGCGGCCGGGGGAGCGAAAAATCCGCGTACAGGAAGGAATTTTCGGCGAGTCCGGCAGAAAAAAGAGGCTCGGTGGTCAGAAGTGGCGAAAGGGTAGGCAAAGTGGTTCCGGGTGGGTACGATTCCCTTTTTTTAGTCGTTTTATCGCCGAGAACGGAGGCGAGCTCGCGGGAGATCCCGGCGTTGCCGTCGTAAACGGGACAAGCGTAAAATTTTTCCGCAAATTCTTTAAGAAAGACGTAATGCGTACAGCCGAGCACGACGCCGGCGGGACGGCCCGACGGAAAAAAGGTTGAAAAATCGAAAGCGTCTTTTAAAAAAAGATGTTTTTCCACGGCGCCCGCGAGGCCGTCGCAGGCAAACGGGCGAAGCGAAACGGAAGGATAGCGGTTTACGGCGCGCGAGCACAAACGCCGGAAACGGCTGCTTTCCACCGTGGCGCGGGTGGCAAGCACGAATATCTCCCCGCCCTTCCTTGCGGCCGGAAATACGGCGGGCTCCGCTCCGACGACGGGAAAGGGATATTTTTTCCGAAATTCGTCGGCGCAGACCGCCGTCGCCGTATTGCAGGCGATCACGACCGCTTTCGCGCCCAGGGAAGCGAAAACGTCGAAGGCTTCGGCGGCGTAGGCGCGGATTGTTTCCGCCGGAAGATTGCCGTAAGGCGCTCTCAAATTGTCTCCGTAATAATAGATGGGAAGCCTGCCGATTGCCGGCAAACAAGCCGAAAGAACGCTGAGACCGCCCAGCCCGCTGTCGAAAAAGCCGATCCCACCGCCCGGAATCTTCATATTCCCCTCCCGAACAAAAAATTTTTCCGAAAATTTGCCGATTTTCGGAATAAAGGACTCAAAAACAGTTTACAAGCCGGATTATTTATGCTAAAATAATCCATGCAATCGAAATTTTATTATGAAAAACAGGAAAGAATAAGGAGACCATCATGCCTAATATTAAATCCGCAAAGAAAAGAGTATTGGTTATCGAGAAGAAAACCCAGGTGAACAAAGCCGTTAAGTCCGCTTTAAAGACGCAGATCAAGAAATTCCTTACCGCCGTCGAAGCGGGGAACAAGGAAGAAGCTGCGAAACTTTATCCCGAGACCGTTTCCGCTATCGACTCGGCCGCTTCCAAAGGCGTCATTCACAAAAACAACGCCGCGAACAGAAAAGCCAAACTTGCGAAGAAGCTCGACGCGATGCAGGCGTAACGGTTCCGGGACTCGTTCCTCCGTTCGTTTCGATACTTATTTATATGAATATGAAGGTCTGCCTTCGGGTAGACCTTTTTTCGCGTTTCTTCCCGTTTTTTACCGACGGGAACTTTTTCTTTTACGACTTTTTTCCTCCCCTTTCGCCGCGTAAAAAAATTTTTATGAAAATATTGTAAAAACAGCTTTCAAACGATTGACAAATTTATCGCTTTCCCATATAATAATCCGCAGTGCATGAGTTTATTTTAACTAAACTTTTCGTTTATTATTAACAAACCCGCGCCGCGGATTGTTTTTACAAAGAAAAAAGTTTACTTTTACAAAACCCACGGACCGAAAAAAGGACAAGGAGACGTCTCATGGACTTAGGTAAAAAAATCAAACAGATGCGCAACCAAAAGGGGTTGACGCAGGAAGAGCTCGCGGATCGGTGCGAGCTGACCAAGGGATACATCTCTCAGCTCGAAAACAACATAAACAGCCCTTCAATAGCTACGCTCACCGATATTTTATCGGCGCTCGGCAGCAATCTTTGCGAATTTTTCCGCGAAGAAACGGAAGAAAAAGTCGTGTTCACGAAAGACGAATTTTTTGAAAAGGATTCGGACGGCGTGCTTTGGAAATGGCTGATCCCCAACGCGCAGAAAAATATGCTCGAACCGGTGCTCGTCGAGCTCAACGAAGGCGTCTCCACTTCCGGCGATATTCCCCACGAGGGCGAAGAGTTCGGGTATGTGCTCGAAGGCCGCATCGCCGTGGTTCTGGGCAGTAAACATTATATATGTAAAAAAGGAGAAGCCTTTTACTATCCGGCCGGCAAGCCGCACAGCATCGTCAATAAAGGCAAGAGCAAAGCCAGATTCCTCTGGATCTCCACGCCGCCCAATTTTTGATTCTTTCAGATAAAATCCATTGAATCTTTTAAAAGGACTCCGCCATGCATAATGAACTCATCGAAAATTTAAATAAACTGCACACCACTCCTTTGGGGAACGCGCGTATCAAAAAAAATCTTTCTTTGGATACGGACAACGCCGTCGCTTGGTGCAAAAACAAAATAGTTTCGCCGGACGCTTCCGTTTCGAGAACGGGAAAAAATTGGTACGTCGCAACGGACGACTGCGTGATAACCGTCAACGCTTACAGCTATACGATCATCACGGCGCATACGAAAAAGCAATAAACGCAAGGAAATTTTATATCAAAAGTCAAAAACAATTTAAAAATTCGAAAAGCGGACGCGGCAAGCGCCCCTTCGGGAGAATCACCATGGAAAAAAACGCGGCAAACATCATCGAACTCGTAAACGTCTCGAAAGAATTCGACGGCGTCAGCGTCATCGACGACATGAACCTTTACGTCCGCAAAGGCGAATTTGTCACCTTTTTAGGCCCGTCGGGCTGCGGCAAGACCACGACACTGCGCATGATCGCGGGCTTTGAAATGCCTACGAGCGGAAAAATTCTTTTGAACGGCGAGGACATTACCAACCTTCCGCCCAACCGCCGGCCGGTCAACACCGTTTTTCAGAAATATGCCCTGTTCCCCCATCTCAACGTTTTTGAAAACGTCGCGTTCGGTCTGAAACTCAAACGGGTGGAAACCACCTACGTCGATAAAAAAGGCGTGACGAAAGTGAAAAGCGCCAAGCTCTCCAAACGGGAGATCGAAGAAAAGGTGAAAAAGGCTCTGGAAGTCGTCGATCTCGAAGGCTTTGAAAAACGCAGTATCTCCACGCTCTCCGGCGGTCAGCAGCAGCGTATCGCTATCGCCCGCGCCATCGTTAACGAGCCGGAAATCCTCCTCCTCGACGAGCCGCTCGGCGCGCTCGATCTCAAAATGAGAAAGGAAATGCAGCTCGAACTCAAAGCCATGCACCAAAGGCTCGGCATCACCTTCATCTATGTTACGCACGATCAAGAGGAAGCGCTGACGATGTCGGACACGATCGTCGTCATGGCGGACGGGTATATCCAGCAGATCGGAACGCCCGAAATGATCTACAACGAGCCGAAAAATACGTTCGTCGCCGACTTTATCGGGGAAAGCAATATCTTTTCCGGCACCATGCCGAAAGATTACAGCGTACGGTTCTGCGGCAAGACTTTTGTCTGCGAGGACGGCGGTTTTGAAAAGGACGAGCCCGTCGACGTGGTGGTACGCCCCGAAGACGTCAGGATCGTACCCGAAGCGCAGGGCGTTTTAAAGGGCCGCGTCACCTCGGTTATTTTTAAAGGAATCCATTATCAGATTCTCGTACAGTGCGGCCGGAACGAGATCGAAATTCAAAGCACCGCCGCGCCCCGGCTCGGAGAGACGATCGGCCTCGTCATCGAGCCGGACGGGATCCACGTCATGAAAAAGCTCTTCCGAGTCAATAAGTTTTCCGGCGTTATCACCAAAAGAAATACCGTGGAATTCGGCGACGGCGAATTCGATTGCGACGTCACGCAGCTCTATCCGGGCAGTCATCTGGACGAGGAAGGCTACCTCATCACCGTCAAAGGCGAAAAGCTCGATCTCACGGATACCGAGGTCAACGTGGAAGTGGGACTCCACGACATTACCATGAGCGATAACCCCGACGTAGGAGGCGCTCAGGGACATATCATCTCCTTTATTTATAAGAGCGAGTATTACCGCTATATCGTGAGGACGGAAAACGAAGAAGACTATGTTCTCGCCTGCGAGGATCTCTGGAACGAAAACGATCTCGTCAGTCTGATCATTCCGAAAGATAAGATCCGGCTGACGCTGAAAAATCCGGAGGAGCTCAAAAAATGACGAAGGTAAAACTGCATTTTTCCCGTAAACTTTTAGCGATCCCCTACGGACTCTTTTTGCTTTTATTCGTCGTCGTTCCTCTGCTCATCATCGTTTATTACGCGTTCACTGACTTCGGCGGCGGTTTCACCTTAGAAAACCTTCGGGAATTTTTCAGCGGCGACGGCGAAGGCTTCGTGGGTTTTTTAAAATCGAGCAATTTTAAAACGATCGTAAGAAGTCTGTTTATTTCCGTGACGAGCACCTTAGCTTGTCTCGGCATCGCTTATCCAGTCGCCTACATTATCGCCCACTGCCGTCTGAAAAACAAATCGGTGCTTCTGCTCTTATTCGTCGTGCCGATGTGGGTGAATTTCGTGCTCCGCATCAACGCCTTGAAAGAACTCCTGGACTGGATCGGAATCTACAACGACGCGAAGTGGAACATGTTCAATACTATTCTCGGCATGGTTTACGATTTTCTGCCGTTCATGATCCTGCCCATCTATACGACGATCATTAAGATCGATAAAAGCTATCTGGAAGCGGCGCGCGACCTGGGTGCGACCGGTCCGAAAGCCTTTCTGAAAATCACCCTGCCTCTTTCCAAAGCGGGAATTTTAAGCGGAATTACGATGGTATTTTTGCCGTCGATGACCAACTATGTCGTTTCCAACTGGCTGACAAACGGTAAACTTACCATTCTCGGCTCCTTTATCGACGAATCCTTCCATTCCAATCTTTGGGGAAAAGGCTCCGTCACGGCGCTCTTACTGCTTTTATTGATGTTTCTGATCACATGGCTGACGGGCGGCTTTAAAGCCGACGAACAAGGAGAAACGAGAGGTGCTTCGTTATGGTGAAAATAAGAACTTGTTTGAAATGGTTTTTTATAGCCCTTATTCTCCTCTTTATTTACGCCCCGATCCTGCTTCTCACCATCAACAGTTTCAACGCCAGCAACAGTATCACGGAATGGTGGGGATTCAGTTTCAAGCACTATGAATACTTTTTCAACTTCGACAATAAGCCTCTTCCCATCGTCCTGCAAACTCTGGGGTTAGCGTTGATCGTGGCGACGCTTTCCACGGTTCTCGGCACAATCGGCGCCATCGGCATCTTTTATGCGAGGAAAAAGCCGGGCGCGGTTCTCACGGGCATCAATCAGATCCCTATCATAAACGCCGAAGTTGTCACGGCGATCTCCTTTGCGCTTTTGGTCTCTTTCCTCCATCTCGACCGATCGACCTTCATTCCGCTCATCGTGGGACAAATGGTGCTATGCACGCCGTTCGTCGTGCTTTCCATCATTCCCAAGCTCCGGCAGATGGATAACAATTTATACGAAGCGGCGCTCGATTTGGGCGCGACGCCGACCAAAGCGCTCTTTTCCGTCATTCTTCCGCAGATTCTTCCGGGAATCCTTTCCGGGTTCCTGCTCGCCGTTACCCTTTCGCTCGACGATTATGTAATTGCGGAATACACCAAGCCGAGCACCTTTCAAACGATCAGCACACACATCTACGGGCTTACCAAAGGGCTGCAAGTAGAAGCGATCAAAGCCTCCTACTGGGCGTTTACCGCCATCGTTTTCCTCATTATCGTCATCGGCGTTATCGCTATGAATATCGTTTCTTATAAAAAATCAAGGAGTAAAAAGTAATGAAAAAAATCCTTTCCGCCGCGCTTGCGGCGACCGTTCTCTCCTCCTCCTTCCTCGCTCTGGCGGCCTGCGGTCCCAAAGGGCCGGTGCTCAAAATCGCCAGCTGGGAAGAATACATCGACGAAGGCGGCCCGGACAGTTATAAAAAAGGCAGCAAATCTTTGGTCGAAGAATTTGAAGACTGGTACTATGAACAGACAAATGAAAAAATCAGAGTCGAATATATTCCCCTTCAAGACAACGAGACGATGTATAATCAGATCAAGCTCGGAGAAACCTATGATCTCCTTTGTCCCTCCGAATATATGATCATGAAGCTGGCGTCGGAAAACAGGTTGGAAGAGTTCCCCGATTCCTTCTTCGACACCTCCGTGGCGACCAATTATTATATAAACAACGTATCGCCTTTTATAAAAGATACTTTTGATTCCAATACAATCAACGGCGTAAAATGGTCGAAATATGCCGCCGGATATATGTGGGGCACCACCGGATTCGTGTTTAATTACGAGAAAATTTCTGCCGAAGACGCAAAAAGCTGGAACGTATACGACAAAAATTATAAAATTTCCGCTAAGGACAACGTGCGCGATTCTTATTTCGCAGGCCTGGGCATGTATTACGAGAAGGATCTGCTTGCTTTTAAAGAAAAGCTCGCCGACGACGCTTCGTATACGTTGGAGGCTTATAAAGAAGACGTTACCAGACTTATGAACGACACCGAAAGCGACACCATGAAAAGCGTGGAAGGACTTCTGAAAAACATGAAATCTCAAAGCAATTTCTGGGGCTTTGAAACGGATAACGCCAAAAACGAAATCAGAAAAGGCAAAATCGATATTTCTTATCAATGGAGCGGCGACGCCGTGGCGATTATGGACAGAGCGGAGAAAAAGATAACGACGGAAGACGGAGAAGACGACGAGGATTCCGAGATCAGTAAAATTCCTCCCGTTCGCTGCGACTACTGCGTCCCCGAAGCGGCTTCCAATCTTTGGTTCGACGGCTGGGTAATGATGAAAGGCGCTAAAACGGAAGCGGCCACCATGTTCGTCAACTTCGTTTCCAAACCGGAAAATGCGATCAGGAATATGCACTATATCGGTTATACGAGCTGTATAGGCGGCGACGAAGTTTTCGACTACGTCGAGGAAAAATACGGCGCCGACGAAAAGGACGCCACAGCAAAACCCTATGATTTGAGCTATTTCTTTGGAGACGGAAAAGTCCTCTCCGCCCCCGAAGAACAATTCACCCGCCAGCTGTTCGCCCAATACCCCGACGAAGAAACCATGAAACGCTGCGTCGTGATGCAATATTTCGACGACGCGACCAATACCCGCGCGAATAAAATGTGGCAGAACGTAAAAGCACACTAAGTAGCCCCTCTCGTCTATTTGTTCACCCCTCTTGCCAGCGAAGTCAAACGCTCAAGTTTAATAACAGCCTCCCCGAAACATTGGGGAGGCTGTTAATTATGTCACACGAAGTACCTACGTCACGCATAGCAATCAATTTTTTCATCAAAGAATAAGCAGCATCAGCGGCATCGTAACGATACACAACATCGTGCCGAGCAGCAGCATATTAGCGGCCTCTTCCTGCCCTTCGCCCAAAAGTTCGGCAAAGTTTAGAATAACGCTGGCAACGGGGCAGCAGGCGAGAATAAACAGAGTCTGTCGGATATATTCCTCCCACGGCAGCAAATAAGCCACGCCCAAAGCAAGAAGCGGAAAGAGCATTTGCTTGACGAATATGATCAAATATTGCATTCTTCCGGCAAGCACCGATTTAAAGCGCATACTGCCCAAGCGGATCCCCAGGATGATCATGCAAAGAGGCGTGGTCATTTTTCCTACGACGGAGACGGCGTTATAAAGTTGACCGGGGAGTTTAATCCGAAGAAAAAATAAGGGCAGAGCGACCGCCATAATGATGACGGCGGGATTGAAAACAATCTTTTTGACAGAGATGTATTTTTTATCGTGAGCGATCACTGCGGAAGCGACCGTCCAGCCCAAAAGACTCATTGAAACGAAATACATATTGGAAAATACGACGGCGTTCGTTCCCGGCAAGAGCGCTTCGAGAATGGGTACGCCGAAAAAAGCGCAGTTCCCGAACGTGCTTGCAATCGTATAGATCCGATATCTTACGTCCCCCTGCTTTTTGCGGAAGAGCAAATAAAAAATCCCGATCGTTATCACCTGCAAAACGGTGATAACCAGAAGAAAGAGTAACATATCTTTAAAGAGCTGCGGGGTAAAATCCACGTCGTTAAAGGTATATAAAGTAAGACAGGGCTGACAGACGTACATAAGAATCTTGGAAAGAGAGGGCAAAACGTCCGTATTCACCGCTTTGGTCTTTGATAAAATAAACCCCGGAACAGAATACAAAAGTAAAATCCCCACCGAGGTCAGCGTTAATATAAAATCCATCTTTTGAATCTTCCTTACATGTTTCTTGGAACTGTATGTTTCAGATGAGAAACTTATAATATATTCTCCCGCGCCGTATCTTCTCAGTTCGTCCTAAGCTCGGCCTACTATCAAAGACAACTATCTTATTTTATTACAATCCTCCCCTTTTGTCAAGGAATTCCTCTTTCTCTTCCCCTTTTTCTATTTTTACTTGTACTATGTATGACATAAAATAATCTTGTTCTATGGTATTACGTCACACATAATTACTCTGTTAGACATAAAAAAGAGGACTTTCATCTATTACGTCTGACATAATTAATACGTGTGGCATAGTACGTCTCTTTTTCTGGCGGTTTATACGAAAAAGCCTCCCCGCCGAAGGGGGAGAGACTAAAACTTTTATTGATCGGGGAAACGAAGCGAAACGGGCATTTATTCGACGAGCTAAGACTCCTGTTTCGGTTCCGAAAAAGCTCCAAAGCCGAGTTTCTTATAAAGTTCCTGCCGTTCCGCATCGGAATATTTCCAGATTCCGTAAAGTACGAATAATCCCACGGCCACGCCGACGACGGCCATAACAAGTATGGTCTGCCAATCGTAGAAGACACCGGTTCCGAATCCGTTTTCCGTAGAGAGAAGCATGCCGCAAAAATCGTACACGCCGTGCGTCAACGCGCACAAAAGAATATTTTTTGTTTTAACGAGTACAAACGCGCACAATCCCCCGATCAGCGTCGAATAGACCACTTGCAACAATGTCGGCCCGACTCCCGCGCCTGCGAAGATATTGAAAAGATGCATGGCGCCAAACAGCATAGAAGAAAAGAAAAAAGTTTTCCAAAATCCTTTCTGATCGTTTGAAAAACTTCCCGCCATCAGAGGAAACAGGATACCGCGAAAGACACATTCCTCGAAGAGACCGACAAAGGCGCAGTAAAACGCGAAAAGAATCCATTTATCGGCGCCGGTAGGAATCAGCTCCACTTTATCCGTAAAATAGGAATGAAACGGAAAATTATTGACCGCCACCAACAGACACGGCAAAAGATATAAAAGTTTGACGGGCATACCGAACAGCTTACTCCGGCCGCGCGCCATCAGCCAGATCACCGCCACCGATCCGATGACGAGCGGCACCGTATCGGAAATGAATTTATTATTGATGGTATCCGAAGTATAATGAATCTCGACGAAATCGAGCACGGCCATCGCCGCGCAGAGAAGGACGATACAGCAGATACAGACAATGTCGCTTATTTTATTTTTCTTAATACTCTTTTTATTTTTGCTCAACGTCTTTCCCCTTTAATTAACCTTCAGTTCCTTTTGACTTTCTTTCCCGAAGATATCGCTCCGCTTCTTCCCGCCTTAATTTGCGGACTTCCGTACGCGGATATTCCCGATATTCGTCGGCAGAAAATAAAGGAGCGATTTCTTTGCAGTATTTATCGGGATTCCTTTTTAAAAACAAGATCAGGTCTTCCGGCTGCACGAAAATTTTATAGGAGCTTCGTCCCTTATCGTTGCCGATCCGATAAATGCCGCACGCTTTTTTGTTTGTAAAATCCGCAGTGCGCAAATATAGTTTTGCGTGCTCCAAAGAGTGAAAGGGAAAATTCCACCGTTGCAAGCCCCTGTTCGGTTCGCATTCGATACAGATACAGCGGCCGCACGTCCCGCAGATATACTGCGTATGATTTCTAAGACACTCCCCGGGATTCCTAAGCGGCGTAACCCGCTTCTCCGCGGCATAACATTCCGGGCAGACTTCTTGCGTAATTAATTCGTTCATGTGTACTCCATAGTCCGATAAAAAATAAAACTTCGTTCGCGAAGTTTTATTTTCCGGCGTTGTCTATACTTTACGAATTTTTCAGATTCTCCTTTGCCGTCGCCAACATCAGTTTGATTCGGTTTTCCTGATTGACGCGGGTAGCGGAAGGATCGTAATCGATGGGGACGATGTTTTCGTCTTTATAAAGATTTTTCAGCGCGCGCACCGCGCCCTTGCCCGCAATATGATTGGGCAGACAGCCGAACGGCTGCGCGCAGACGATGTTGTCCGTCCCCGTTTCCGCCAAAGCGGCCATTTCCGCAGGAATCAGCCACCCTTCGCCCATTTTCACGCCCTGATTGATCACTTTGTCCGCACATCGGCGCAAGTGCTCGAAATCGTGCGGCGGCTCGAACGAGCCGTCTTTTTTGAAGATCTTGATGATCTGTTTTTGAATATGGTAAAGATATTGATATACGAGCGAATAGACGAATCCCGTTCCTTTGCTCCGTCCGTAGAGTTTGGAGTCGTTGACGTTGTTGACGATACAATACAGTACAAAATCCATGAGCGCGGGCACGACGGGTTCGCAGTCTTCGGAGAGCAGAAATTCTTCGAGATGCGAATTCCCGAGCGGAGAATATTTGACGTAAATTTCTCCGACGATGCCCACTTTGACTTTCTTTTCATTCCTGCGTTCGACTTCGTTGAATCGCTCCACGAGTTTTTTCGTTATCTTTTTATAGCGCTTATATGCCTTCGTGTCGAAGGATTTTTTGATCGCCTCGAAACATTCCGCGCGCGCCTTATCAGCGTCCCCCGCATGCGCCTCGTAAGGCTTGCATTGGTTGTAAAGCGACATCAGGCAATCTCCGTAGAAGATGCCGAACGCCAGCTCCATGAGAAGGGACAGCGTCATTTCAATGCCGTTGCCCTTTTCGAGCCCCGAAAAGTTGAGCGACATGACAGGCACCTGCGGAAATTCCGCTTTCAGCGCCTTGCGGATCAACGGAAGATAATTGGACGCGCGGCAGCCGCCGCCCGACTGCGTGATCATCACCGCCGTACGATTTACGTCGTACCTGCCGCTTTTCAGCGCGTCGATATATTGTCCGATGACGCAGAGCGCGGGATAGCAAGTATCGTTGTGTACGTGCTTCAAGCCCTCGTCGATGACCGCGCGGGAATCGTTCTTCAATACTTCCATACGATAGCCGCGCTTGCCTACCACGTGACAGATAATATCGAAATGATACGGCAGCATATCGGGAACGAGGATCGTATAAGTCTCCTTCATCTCGGGAGTAAATTTCGGAAACTCGTCCGTATAGTCCACCGTCTTTTTGTTTTCGTTTTCCTGCATATATTTCTCCTGTCAAAGCTCCCGCGCAGCGTCCGCCGCGGCGACTTCTCTCAACGCTTCCGATTCCTCGTTGACAAAGAGCTTCGCTTCTTCCTGCGCTTCCCGCGCTTCGCGGACGGCCTGCTGCTCTTCGATCGCCGCCAGCATACTGCGGAGCCGGATCTTGACCACGCCGAGATTATTGATTTCGTCTATCTTGATCTGCGTGTAGAGTTTTCCGTTCCGTTCGAGTATGGAACGCATTTCGTCCGTCGTCACCGCGTCGATTCCGCAGCCGAAGGAAACCAGCTGCACGAGGTTCATGTCTTCGTTATGCGCAACGTACTCCGCGGCCCTGTATAACCGGGCGTGATAGGTCCACTGATTGAGCACGTTGACTTTGACGATCGGCGCTTCCCTGAACACGCTGTCCTCGGAAAGTACGGCGAGTTCGAGCGACGTGAGGAGTTTCCCGATTCCGTGATTGATTTCGGGATCGGCATGATACGGCCTCCCCGCGAGCACGATGATCTGCCGGCCTTCGGCGCGGGCTTTCTCCGTTATTTTCCGGCCCCGTTCGCGAATGTCCGCGTGATATTTTTCCAGCCGCGCAAACCCTTCGTCCAAAGCCTCTTCGATTTGTTTTTTATTGAATTTATATTTCTTCAAAGCCCGGCGCAGGTTCCGAACCGTCGTTTCCCGCATGTTGGGATCGATATACGGCATGATGAAATTTTCCGAGTTCAGCCGCTCGTTGTTCGCCTTCAACAGTTCCGGATAGTACGCGACGACGGGACAGTTATAGTGATTGATCGAATCATGTTCGTCGATATTATAGCTTTCGCAAGGATAGAAAATGAAATCCACCCCCTTATCGAGCAGGCTTTCGATATGACCGTGTATGAGCTTCGCGGGATAACACGCCGTGTCGCTCGCGACCGTGTGCTGGCCCTTGAAATAGAGCTCGCGCGAGCTCTTATCGCTGAGCACCGTTTCAAATCCCAGCTTTTCAAAGAATCCCGCCCACAAGGGAAGCTGTTCGAACATCACAAGCTGAAAAGGCAGTCCCACTCTCCCCAGACTCTTGACGGCAGTTCCTTCCGCCGGAACCGTCACGCATTCCTGCAATCGGCGGTACTTATAGGCGAAGATATCGAGTTCGTCCGAACGTACCTTTTTTCCCGCGCCTCGTTCGCATTTATTGCCGGAGATATACTTTCTGCCGTCGGCGAAAGTGATGATATTGATATTGCATTTAGAAGTACAGCCGTGGCAGGTCGCGCAGCGGGAAGCGTAGGTGAAATCGGAAAGCTCGACGGAGGAAGCCAACGAGCTGACGGGCACCGTCGCGGGCTGCGCTTCCATCGCGTATAACGCCGCGCCGAACGCGCCCATGAGCCCCGCAATGGCGGGACGAATGACCTCTTTACCCGTTTCCTTTTCAAAAGAACGGAGCACCGCGTCGTTCATGAACGTACCGCCCTGCACGACGATATTTTCGCCGAGTTCCTCCGGCGTCTTGGCCCGGATTACTTTATAAATCGCATTTTTGACGATGGACGAAGAGAGTCCCGCGGAAATGTCCTCGACGCTCGCGCCTTCCTTCTGCGCCTGTTTGACGGCGCTGTTCATGAATACCGTACAGCGGGAACCAAGCTCGACGGGACGCTTCGCGAAAAGCCCGAGTCTGGAAAAGGGCTCGATGTCCATATCCATCGCTTTCGCAAAGGTCTGAATGAAAGAACCGCAGCCGGAAGAACAGGCCTCGTTGAGCATGATCGAATCGATGGCGTTGTTTTTGACTTTAAAACATTTGATGTCCTGGCCGCCGATGTCGATGATGAAATCCGCTTTGGGATTGAAATGCAGCGCGGCTTTGAAATGCGCCACCGTTTCGACGATGCCGAAATCCGCTTTGAGCGCGGCTTTGATGAGATCTTCGCCGTACCCCGTCACTGCGGCGGCGCGGATATTGATTCTCTCTCCGCCGAGTTCGTAGATTTCCTTCAATTTCTCGACGACGATGTCGAGCGGCTGGCCGTTGTTCGACTGATAATGAGAATAGAGGATTCTGTAATCCTCCGTGATCAGGATCATTTTAGTCGTCGTGGAGCCGCTGTCGATACCGAGATACGCGTCCCCCGCATACGTCTGAATGTCCGCAAACTGCAAATCGCTGCGCTTGTGACGGGCGATGAACGCGTCGTATTCTTCCTGATTTTTAAAGAGCGGTTCGCCCGTGACGATGTCGTCGCTGTTGCGGCTGGTTTCGATCTTGGAAATGATCTCGGGCATAGGCAGCGCGTCGGATATCTCCGCATACAGCGCCGCGCCGAGCGACATGAAGCAGGGCGCGTTGTCCGGGAATACCGCATGTTCCCCGTCCAGTTTCAAAGTCTCCGTAAACGCGCGGCGAAGCGCTTTCAAAAAGTACAGCGGCCCGCCCAAAAAGAGTACTTTGCCTTTGATGCGGCGCCCCTGCGCCAATCCCGCCACCGTCTGATCGACGACGGCCTGGAAAATAGACGCCGCAATGTCCGATTTCGCCGCGCCCTGGTTCAGAAGGGGCTGAATGTCAGATTTGGCGAAAACGCCGCAGCGCGAAGCGATGGGATACGTTTTCTCCGCCCGCATGGCAAGTTCGTCCATTTCGGAAACGGAAATATTCAAAAGCGTGGCCATCTGATCGATAAACGCGCCAGTACCGCCCGCGCAGCTTCCGTTCATGCGCTGTTCCGTGCCGCCGGTGATGAAAATGATCTTCGCGTCTTCTCCGCCGAGTTCCACCGCCGCGTCCGCGTCCGGGTAGTACTTGCGGATCGCGACGAACGCCGCCTGCACTTCCTGTACGAAAGTAATCTTGCTTTTTTCCGCAAGACCGAGCCCCGCGCTGCCCGTGATCGCGGCGCGGAACGTATCGCCTTCAAACAGGCCGTTTACCTTTCTCAGTTCCGCCAGAACACATTCCTTTACTTTGGAAAAGTGACGTTCGTAGCTCTTATATAAAATTTCGTTTGTCTTAGGCTCGATCACCGTTACCTTGACGGTGGTGGAGCCTACGTCGATGCCCAATAATTTCGCCATCAGCAACCTCTTCTTCCCGAATCACTCGTTATCCGTATATCTGCGCGGGAAAGCCGAAGGAATTTCCCTTCCGTTTTTCAACGCATTTTTCGTAAAAAATTTTTCTTATTAAGATACAGATTTATTATATCATAATTGCCGTAAAAAAGCAATCGCCGAAAGACGAAAACTATGTTAAATTTTTACCAATCCCAAAACGAAAAAAGACCTCCCGCGTCGCCGCGGGAAGTCCTTCCCCATAAAGCGTTTTAATTTTTAACGAGCGTCAGCGTCACCGCTTCGCCGTTGATGTCCACTTCTTTCGTGAATCCGTCAGCAGTTCCTTCCTCCACGGAAATTGCCAGCACGTCCGCCGCGAACTCGCCCGTTTCGAGCGCTGCGCGGGCTTTGCCCGACGCGCGATAGTAAATGCGGATCCGGTCGGTGACTTCAAATCCCGCTTCTTTTCTCAAAGTTTGAATTTTGGAAACGAGTTCCCGTTCGATCCCTTCCATCACGAGTTCTTCGGTCAGTTCCGTATTGAGCGCCACCGTAACGCCCTTGTCGCTCGCCGCCACGAAGCCCGCTTTGCTTTCCGTGAAGATCTGCAAATCCTCTTCCTTCAATACGACGTCTTTATCGCCGTCCATCGTGTATTCGCCGCCGTCTTTGACCGCTTCGACGACTTTTTTCGCGTCGCATTCGCTCAAAAATTTGCTGATCGCGCCCAGTTTTTTGCCGTACTTGGGCCCGAGCGTTTTGAGCTGCGGTTTGAGTTTATACGAGATAAACTCGTCCGCGTCCTCCGCCGTCTTAAAGCGTTTGATATTGAGCTCGTCGAGCGCGATCTCTTTCAGCCCCTCGTCGAGTCCCAGATCTTTGGCGGAAACGACGTACATTTCCGAAAGGGGCTGGCGGTTCTTGACATTGCCCGCGTTTCTCGCCGCCCGGCCGAGATTGACTACGTCCAGCACCCCGTCCATGCCCCGTTCGAGCGCTTTGTCCACGAAGGACATATCGCATTTAGGAAATTCGCATATATGCACGGACTTCGGCGCGTCCTTAAAGAAATTCGGAACGAGATTGAGATACATCTCCTCCGCTATAAACGGCGTATAGGGAGCCGTGAGTTTGGCAAAGGTCACGAGAACGTGCCAAAGGGTGGTATACGCCGCCGCTTTATCCTCCGTCATCTCGCTGCCCCAATAGCGTTCCCGGCCGCGGCGCACATACCAGTTGGAGAGTATATCCGAAAAATCCTGCAACGCGCGGGCACTGTCCGTGATGTTATAGACCGCGAGATCTTTATCCACGGTGTCGATAAGGGTGTTTAATTTAGAAAGGATCCATCGATCCATCAAGGATAATTTGCACTTTTTGAGATCGTATTTCGAGGGATCGTAGCCGTCGATGTCGGCGTAGAGACAGAAAAAGGCATAGGTGTTCCAGAGCGTGCCCATGTACTTCCTCTGCGCTTCGGAAACGGCTTCGGGATAAAACCGCGAAGGCAGCCAGGGCGCCGAAGAGGTGTAGAAGTACCAGCGCACGGCGTCCGCGCCCTGTTTATCGAGGATTCCCCAGGGATTGACGACGTTGCCTTTATGCTTGGACATCTTGACACCGTTTTTATCGTTTACATGGCCCAAGACGATACAATTTTTAAAGGGCGCTTTATCAAAGAGGATCGTGGAGATGACGAGCAGGGTATAGAACCAGCCGCGCGTCTGATCCACCGCTTCGGAAATGAAATCCGCCGGGAAGGTTTCTTCGAATAAATCCGCGTTTTCAAACGGATAGTGATACTGCGCGAACGGCATGGAACCGGAATCGAACCAGCAGTCGATGACTTCGGGCGTGCGTTTCATTTTCCCGCCGCACTTGGGACAGGTGCAGGTGAGTTCGTCGAGATAGGGGCGATGAAGCTCGATATCCGCGGGCGCGCCGCACTTTTCCCGAAGTTCCGCTTTGGAGCCGATCACTTCGATCTCGCCGCAGTCCGGGCATACCCAGACGGGCAGCGGCGTACCCCAATACCGATCCCGGGAAAGTCCCCAGTCGATGACGTTGTCGAGGAAGTTGCCCATGCGGCCTTCCTTGATCGTGTCGGGCATCCAGTTGACGGAACGATTCGCGGCAATGAGTCTGTCTTTCACCGCCGTCACTTTAATAAACCAACTCGACCGAGCGTAGTAGATGAGCGGCGTATCGCAGCGCCAGCAGAAGGGATAGCTATGGACGATCTCCTGCGTTTTTAAAAGCAGACCGCGCTTTTTCAGATCTTTGATCACGAGCGGATCGGCGGCTTGCGCGGCCTTGCCGGTCAGTTCGCCGCAGCCTTCGGGGAATTTTCCCTCTTCGTCGATGAGCTGTACGACGGGGAGTCCGTAGTTCCTGCCGACGCGGTAGTCGTCCTCGCCGAACGCGGTCGCCGTGTGTACGACGCCCGTGCCGTCCGAAAGCGTCACGTAATCGTCGCAGGTTACATAGTAAGCTTTCTCGCGGAAATTGAATTTCTCTTTGCCGTAAGGGTAAAGAGGTTCATATTCCGTGTATTCGTAATCCTTGCCTTTCTTTTGGGAAAGGACGGCGTACCCTTCCTCGCCGAGCACAGAGGTCAACAGCGCGGCTGCTAAAATGTAATGTTCTCCGCTTTCGTTTATCTCGACTTCCGCATACTCGGAATCGGGGTTCATGCAGAGCGCGACGTTGGAAGGAAGCGTCCACGGTGTAGTCGTCCAGGCGAGGATATAGGTGTTTTCCGTGCCCTTGACTTTGAACTTGACGAAAGCGGTCGTCTGTTTGACGTCCTTATAACCCTGCGCCACCTCGTGCGAAGAAAGAGCCGTGCCGCAGCGCGGACAATAGGGAACGATTTTATGTCCTTTATACAAAAGGCCTTTTTCGTGAATCGTTTTCAGCGCCCACCATTCCGACTCGATATAATCGTCGTGATAGGTGACGTAGGGGTTCTCCATATCGCACCAATAACCGACGCGGTCGGACATTTCCTTCCATTCGGAGGTATACTGCCAGACGGATTTTTTACACTCTTTAATGAACGGCTCGATCCCGTACGCTTCGATCTCCGTCTTATGATCGAAACCGAGTTTTTTCTCCACTTCGAGTTCAACGGGAAGCCCGTGCGTATCCCAGCCTGCCTTTCTCAATACGTGCTTCCCCTTCATCGTCTGATAGCGGGGAACGATGTCTTTCATGACGCGGGTGAGGATATGGCCGATGTGCGGCTTACCGTTGGCCGTGGGCGGGCCGTCGTAGAAAGAAAATTCTTCTTTCCCCTCGTTCATTTTCACGCTGTCTTCAAAGACGCGGTTCTCGTTCCAGTACTCCACCACCTGCTTTTCCCGTTCGGCAAAATTCAAAGAGGTGTCTACTTTTTTATACATCGACATCGTTTGTTCTCCTTTCCTCGTTTTTTCGTCGCAAATCTTCTGAAATGATTGATCGGGATATAAAAAACGCCGTCGTGTTTTGGAAAAACACAACGGCATACAATCCACCACCAAAACAAACTGACATTTGCCGCCGCGGATAACGGTTGGCGAAACCGTACCCGATTACTTGTTCTCCTTCGCGCTTAAAAGCGGCGGAAAACGTTGGTCGGATCAGCATGGAGGGGTGATAATTCCCGGACGCGCCTTCTTCCTCTCAGCTGAAACGGAATTTCTCTGTGCGGCGGTAAAACCGGAAATGTTGTCCTCTCTCAAAACGCTTTGTCTCGATTCAATTTTTTCTATTATACCTTATTTCGGCTTGCTTTGTAAAGCGAAAAAGAGCAAGTTTTTGCTTTTTCAGGCAAAAAGTCCCTTCCGCGGCGCGATCGACAGGACTTCGAAGCCCGCGCTCTGCACCGTTTCCCGCAATTCGCTGTCGGGAACCGTGCTCAGCACTTCGACGAAAATACTGTTCTTTTTATAATTTGCCTTCGCTTTGACCACGCCTTCGCAGAGCTCTAATTTGCAAGCCAAGCGGTTGGCGCAGCGTTCGCAGCAGAGATTGTTTACCGAAATCACCTTTTTCACGGCGGATCGCCTCCTTACCTAAACGTTATCGTCTTTTGAAATTCGTTTTTGTTTCTTCGGTCAGGGCGAAACTCTGTTGATATCTCTCGGGAACATCGCCGCTTCGCGGACGTTCTTGAAGCCTAAAAGATGCATGGTCAGTCGTTCGAGGCCAAGCCCCAGTCCCCCGTGAGGAGGCGCGCCGTATTTATGGAGCATCAGATAGGTGTCGAATTCTTCGGGATTCATACCCAGACGCTTCATTTTTTCCACCTGCTCGTTATAGTCGTGGACACGCTGGCCGCCGGACGTGATCTCCATGCCGCGGAATAAAAGATCGAAAGAAAGGGTATACTCGGGATCCTCGGGATCGTCCATCGTATAGAAAGGACGCTTTTTAGAAGGATAGTGCGTGACAAAAAGGAAGTCGGAATTGAACTGCTTTTTCGCATACTTGCCGAGCATCTGCTCTTCCTCGGGATCGAAATCCTTCATATCGCTCGGTTTATATTTGAATTTTTTCATGATGATTTCTTTCGCGTCCATGAACTTGACGACGGGGATTTCCGTGATCTCGGGAATGTCCGCGTGCAGCAGATCGATCTCGTTCTTATATTCCGTCTTTAAGAGATTCATAATATATTTGAGAACGCCCGTCTCCATATTCATGACGTCCTCGAAACCGTCGATGAAACCCATTTCAAAGTCCATGGAGATATATTCGTTGAGGTGCCGGCTCGTATCGTGATGCTCGGCGCGGAACACGGGCGCAATCTCGAATACCCGTTCGTAGACAGCCACTAACGCCTGTTTATAGAGCTGGGGCGACTGTGCGAGATATACCTTTTTACCGAAATAGTCGAGCCCGAAAAGATTCGCTCCGCCCTCGGCGCCCGCAAAATTGATTTTCGGAGAATGGATCTCCGTGAAGCCCTGCGTCATCAGATATTCGCGGAAGCCGCGCTGAATACCTTCCTGGAACTTGAAAACGGCGCGTTCTTTGGGATTTCTCAGCGTCACGGGACGATAGTCGAGATCGGTGTTGAGATCGCACTGCACTTGTTTTTTCGTAATAACGACGGGCGGGATATCCGCCGGGTGGGACAAAATCTCGACGTTATGGATCTGTAATTCGTAACGCTTGCCGCCGTCCTTCGTTTCGCCGGCGACGACTTTTCCGGTCAGTTTCACCGCGCATTCCTCTTTGAGTTCGGGAGGCATGCGATAATCGGAAAAAGACTCCGCATAGACGCATTGGATCGTTTCTCTTGCCGTTCTCAAAATTACGAACGCAAAATCCGACATCATACGGATATTGTGAACGGTACCCGTAATCGTAATTTCCCGGTTCTCGTATTTTCCGAAATCCGCATACGAAATCGTGCTCGTTTTCGGTTCGCCTGTTATAAACATAAAATAAAACCTCTCCGTTTTTCTAAAACCGTTTCCCGTCCGGGAATTTTTTTACTATTCTATTTTAATCCGTTTGACAAAAAAAAGCAAGAAATTTATAATAGTTTCATAAAGTTTTTTAAGGAAGGTCATAAATTATGCGCGTTCTTGCCATCAACGATATTTCCTGTGTGGGAAAATGCTCCCTCACCGTAGCGCTGCCGATCGTTTCCGCCTGCGGCGTCACCTGCGACGTTCTGCCTACCGCGATTCTTTCCACCCACACCGGCGGCTTCGAAGGATACTCCTTCCTCGATCTCTCGGAAGAGATCCCGGCGATTTTAAAACACTGGGAAGGGCTGGGCCTGAAATTTGATTTCATATACAGCGGCTATCTCGGCAACATTTCTCAGATAGAGACGGTACTCTATGTCAAAGAAAAATTTTTGGAACCGGGAGGCGCTTTTATCGTCGATCCCGTCATGGGAGACAGCGGTAAATTGTACGCTCATTTCAATTTCCAGTTTGTGGAAAAAATGCGTTCTTTATGCGAAGAAGCGGATTTTATTCTGCCCAATGTCACGGAAGCCTGCCTTCTTTCCGGCGAGCGCTATCCGCTTCCGGGAGAACGGCTCCCCGCGAAAAAAATCGTGCATCTCCTCCGTTCGGCGCATACCTGCCCCATCGTTACGGGTGTGGAAGAAGGGACGGAGAATGCGGTATACTATGCGGACGGAGAGAACGTACGCCGTTTTGTGCAGCCGCATATAGAAGGATTTTTCCACGGCGCGGGCGACGTCTTTGCGGCGGCGTTTACAGGCTGTCTCGCTAAGGGACGGACGACGGAGGAAGCGGTCGCGCTTTCAGCCGGCTTTACTACCGCCGCAATTTCGCGTACGGCAAAAGCCGGGGGCGACAGTCGTTTCGGACTTTTGTTTGAAGAAGAAATTCTTCCTTTTCTTAAAAAATTAAACGAGATTTAAACGAATAGGAAGCTCTTCCTGCAAAGGAAGAAAAAACCACTGTTATTTTGTTGACAAAACGCGAGAAATAAATTATAATAAAATCAGATCTGCGGTGTACGGAGCTCGGATTGATCGTAATCCACATTATGAATTCGGGAGCGGGCTATTCGTGGCGATAGGCAAGGTCTGTATTTATACGGAAAGTCTGAGGCGTCAAGATACCGCACCCACCTGCTGAAAGCGGGTTAGCTTTTATTCGAGTTGCGGCACAGGCGGATTTTTATTTTGTTTTATTCGAGAAGGCGCGATTTTTCTTTCGCCGTCTTCTTTTTATTCTCGAAACATTTTAAAAAGGCGGCTTTTTCCTTCTTCTACCGCTCGGATTATGAAAGAAAAAAAATTTTGGAAAAATTTATTTTTGGCGTACGAAAACAGTTGCCCTGCGTCGAAAAATATGCTATACTACATAAGCAAACAATGAATGGCCTTATGGTCAAGCGGTTAAGACGACGCCCTCTCACGGCGTAAACTCGGGTTCGATTCCCGATAAGGTCACCAGAATTGACTGAAACGAACTTTATCTATTTAAATAGATTTTGTTTCGGATTGGTCTTACAACTAAGAAAAAGAGGTATGTAACGTACATACCTCTTTTTCTTTTTAATCTATGGTAATACATTTATTGACGTTACTTCCTCTTTTTGACTTATTTATTCAATATCAGAAATCCTATTATTGTCTACCCACTTATATATGACAGATAAATATCTTTGATAGTAAGAATTAAAATAGTAGTTCTTTCTATATATTTTGGGATATTTCTCTTCAAACATCTCCATGACACACAAAGCTGCCGCCCAATCAGGAAGTGGAACAGTCCATTTAATGTGGTTTGAAGTTATTTTATTAAACAAACGAGCGGAAGTTTCCATTATCCACTCATTTTCATCCAACCATTCTTTATGTTCCATAAAATTTCTATGCATTTTATCATAACAATGCCGAACAATACTTGCAATGTTATCGGCTAATTGTATTAAAATGGATTGTTTACTATCTGGAAATTGAATTTTAACATTTAAAGGTTTTAGTTCCTCGGAGAGAGTTTTTGAAAATTCCTTAATATTATCATGGAAATATTCATTATCTTTTGAATTAGGTGATGTTGGTATAAAACCTATCAGTTCTCCCAAAGCGGTAAGGTTAATTAAATTGGTTATTTTATTGTCATCATACCAACCATAGGTCATAAAGTCATCTAAATGCTCTTTTTTATCGGATGAATCCTTTGCCTGTTTTACAACTTTTAAAAACATAGAACAAATCTCAACCTCTATAAATTTATATTTATATTTCAGCAAGAAATCTAAATATTGACTATACTTTTCTAACGTAGGCTGTTTTATAAAATCACAGTAGTAAATAAAGAAATCGTCATTCTGAAACGATAGTCCACTTACGATTTGATAAAAAGGTACCGGATAATGCTCCATAAACTCCCGTCCTATTAGAGCCGTCAATAAAAGGGAGGCCAAATAAAAACGTTTATCATATAAATGGACATAAAAATGTCTATCATCTACTATATTTTCTATTAAATAATCAAGTTTATCGTTATTCTCTCTTTTTGTTAAATTACTCCCCTTTATTTCTCCTGTAATTTTAAAATGTTCTTTAAACTTTAAATATTTTTGTATAAGGTCTTCTTCGTCTTTTTGTGTCTCAACGCATACGGCTCCTAATGAAAAGGTTGGTTGCTGCTTAAAAGTTAGAGCATTATTTCTGGAAATGATACAGCCAGTGTTCCCTGACTCGTCTAAAAATATCCTCATCTGTTTTCCCCTAACATAAATATTTTTTCAATTATATCACGAAAAACAAAAAAAATCAATAACCGCTCTTGACATTTCCTAAAAAATGGTTATAATATAATCGTTCAGACTCATAGGTGCTATAATCTATCTGAACGTGTAAAAGGAGGTGATGTACCATGAAAGCCCTCTTCAAGGCTATAATGATACTTAGTAGGCTCCTGAATGGCACCGCAGGCATCTCCTTTCTCGCATACACTAAGACCAAGAATATTCTTGGTCTTTTTTATATAAAAAAGAGAGCCAGGCCATATAAGCCCGACTCTCTTTTTCTGCGCTCCCGTGTTTGATATTTTATATTTTACCACTTAAAGTTTCATTTGACAATCGATTTTTGCAGTCAACTGCAAAAAGACCGCTTCGACGAGCTTTTTTAGTTGTTTGAGTTATTTCCTGTATTATTACGACTTTCATAAGACGACGATTGTTTGGTTTCTATCGTCCATGAAGTTGTTACAGAAGTGTCCTTTGCTCTTCCAAAATTCCAAGCATCCAATGATATAGGGGAAGACTTTGTATTGTTCTTATTTTTGTCCATATAATTACTCTCTTTCATGATTTACTCCTATACAGTTTGATTTATTATATATCTGTTTCCAAATATGTCAAGACAGTGTTTAATCCTCGCCGTCGTCCAACATCAGCCCGACGATGATCCAGGCGATAAAGATGGAAAACGTCAGCATCGCTTTTCCTCCTTCGGATTCGTCTTACACCATTCCATGCAAGCTTTGGCCTCCGATGCCCGTAGTTCGTTCTGCTTCGCTTCCTGAGCCGCTATCCCCCAACCGAACCGGAACTTGAAGGCAATGTTGATCAGAATCATCACTACCTTGATGATCACCATAAAGACCAACGCCGCCGAGAAATTGAACACGAAATCATAGGCAATGCTGCACGCAAATAACGCCGAAAAGATACTCGAAAACAAAGAAGTTACATTGTTGATGCTATTCGCCTTTTTGGTGTCATACATCTCCGACGGCGCTTTATTCTGCGTCAAATCCGCTTCAAAGACTAGAAGAAAATCGGGATTATAATTCCCCACCCGGATATGATTACATTTTTTGATTGCCTGCATCTGCGTTTTGGTAAATACCGCGTCCGGATAATCCCTTAAAATCTCCCGTTTACTTTTCCCCAGGTATTTTTCCATATACTCTTCAAACGCAATCCCCGCATAACCGAGAATATGGCTTCTTTGTTTCTTTACCATATTCTTTACTCTTTGCTCGCAATACCCGGGCACCCGCGGCGAAACCCCGCTCTCATTCAGTTCCGCAATACTTTTCTCGCATTTTTCCTGCGCGTTCTTATACGCCTCCGTCTCCCGGCCTTTACTCCGCGCCACCGACTTACACAAAATCCCGATCGCATAATTCCCTACCAAAAACCAGATACAGTTGATCGTCAAATCTTTTATGGAAAGATTCAGATCGAAACGGAAATTCACGAAATACGTCACAATCACAAACAAGAAGATAAATACAATCGCGACGCTCTGTACGGTATCGATGACTTTACTGCTCCACCCCTTCCGAATTACGGGCGCATAGACAAACGTATCCCCTTCTTTCTTTTCCGGTATCTTTTCTATCATTGCTTCTCACCTCGCAGCGCTTCAGTGATCGCCGTAATTTCCACCTGTCCGCAATCCCGCCATAATTCTTTCCATAATGCAGACAGTTTGAAACAGATCACCCCGAGTGTATTTCCGATTGCCGCCCACATAAAAACCACGGTCAGGCCGTGGATCGTCTGCGGCTGCATGCGATTGACCAAAAACATCAGCCCAAATAATATCCAGCAGATCACCGCGGCGGAAGGGCTTTTCAACAGCTTTATGAGCGCCTTATACAAGGGCAAAGCGGCCGCAACGATCGCCACGATAAATACCCCGGACAAGGTAGATTCCGCTTCCTTGACGACGATTATAGGCAATTCCACACCCGCGGCGACGAGGGTAGGCACGATACAAAATCCCATGCCCACCCAGTACGCGATCATATACGCCCAATAATACCATTCTTTACTATGCTTGATCTTCTTTTTCATCGGCTTGCTCCTTTTCGGTTTCACCGTCTATCTCCCGCGCCGCCCGGTTAAATTCACGCTTCACCGCTTCTTTACTCTCCGCCCCAATATTAAACCGATCCGTCAACACAGCGAGTCCCGTCAATAAATGCGTAAAAGCTCTCGTCAATACCTCTACTTCTTTTTTCATGGTTTGCCCCGTTTCTCCGTTCGCGTTCGATTCGTCAATCAAACCATTCGTGCCTTTGATTTGTTCGTCCAGCTTCTCCGATACCTCTTTCAACTGTCTCTTTAACTTCCCGTTTCTCACATTGGTATAGATCAGATAGACCACGAACACGATCAACTGTGCGACGCTCGCCACGGTGGAAATCGTCACTTGTTTCTCGCTCGCAGCGGCCTTAATCGCCTCCACCGCTTTGGCGTATTCGTCTCCAATTCCCGCCTCATCGGCGTAACTTTGCACCCACTTTAAAAACGCGTCTAAATCGAATCCTGTCTCTTTGTCGGTAGATTCCCCGTCCGTATTGCTCTCGTCGCTTGTGGGCACGTCTGAGCTGTCCTGCGGGGCTTCTGTGCTATCTTCGGGGGCGGAAATCTCCTCCGCTTGCGCTGTCGGCGTTTCTGCCGGACGGAAGCCAAAAATTAAGGCCATACACGTCCCTAAAAACGCCACCAACACCGCCACGATCAATATATTAAATATCCTTTTCTTTTTCATGCCAGCATCTCCTTATTTGTTCATAGTCCCCAGCACACCGCGCTCGGTTCGGTCGTCGGCACGTTTCGACATCCACATAAGCGCCTCCTCGATGTGCGTGAGTGCACAAGCGTTTTCACGGGTTGCGTATTCGCCTTTTTGGAAAGACTGTAAGCGATGGCGAACGATCTCCAAAAGATCGCTGTCTAGAACACCCGCGACGGCGTTTTCTTCTTTTCTTGCGCCGTTTTGGAATTGAACTTCAAGTAGCTTTTCACCCGTATCGGCACGACATATTTCATAATTGTGCCTGCCGTTCCCCGGCCCTGCCACGTCTTCGACGAATACGTCGTTAAGATTACCATTACGTTGAATTCTGAAATTTATTTTATCCATTAGATTTTCTCCTCCTCAAACGGCACTTCGATACCGTTGTCCACATAATCCCGCATCTTTGCAAGGATTTCTTCCTTGACGCCCTTTTCCGCTTCCAGTTCCGAAAGTACCTTATCGAGCTTCGCATCCATCGCCTCCATGTGCGCGGCAAACTCGCCCGTTGTTGCTTGCAGATCCTCCCGATACGTTTGCAGGACTTTTTCCGTATCTGCCTGATAGGCGATCAATGCGGATTCTATTTGCCCTTTATATCCCTCAATATTTTCCACATGCGCCCGGTTAGTCGTTTCATTCGATTCCTCGTATCCCGTTAAAGAAGAAGCGATACTTCCTTTGAGTTCCTCGAACTTTTCCTGCCATTCCTTTTCCATGCGTTCCACGTTCTCGAAGGAGGCCTGCAATAACGCTGTGGCGCGGTATTCGCCCGCTACGGCCACGATCTCCAACGGCTCGATACAATACCCGCCGTTGATTAAGACCGTTCCTGCGGCGTTATACTGCTTTAAGGACAGTTCCAGCATTTCCACCCCGCCGCGATTCAGCCACTCCGCCGGCAGCACAATGTCGTTTTCTTTCGCCGTGATCGTGAACACATACGCCGGCGCGCCGCCGTGGATCGCCGTCACCCGATATAAACCCGCCGCACGAAACGGAGAAAGATCGATCGTGATCCGCAAATCCGAGTTTACGGACAAAATAAATGACGGAACGTCGTATCGCCCCGTCATACCGTTGAATGTAATTGTTCTTTCCTCCGTCACGATTGCACCTCCCCGAGCCGGGCTTCCAGCGCATTGATCTCGTCCCGCCAAACCTGGCGCTGCGCTTTCGTCTCCGCGTATTCCTCCGCCGTCAGATACCCTTCGGCGTACTTGATCGCCTGATAATCCGTCTCCCTCAGCTTTCGCTTTAACTTTTCTATCTCCCGCTGCGTTTTCTCTGTTTCGGATAAAATCTCCTCGCTTCGTTTGCAGTAGTAATAATTGGGATTATCGTCCATGATTACGTAACTGTTCATGCTGCACCATTCCGCCCATTCGTCGTATGCTGCGTAGTCCGATTCCGATAACGGTTTCTTAAATGTTTTTTCCTGCATGGTTATGACCTCCCGAACCCTACGAATAGAAATCTCGACGTTGTATTCGTATTGCTTTTGATGATTAACGCCGTATCTGTAATGCCTTCTACGTCTACGCCGTTTTTATATTCGTCCCTTCCCCCGCTTTGCACCTGGGTTAGAGATATCCCTATTTCCCGGGCGGTAATCCCGTATGTACTCGAAAACGACGAAGGAATATTCCACGTCGCTTGTCCTCCGTCCGATACATTCCCGGTCATTCCGTAAATTGAAAGATAATGATAGGATCCGTCCGAATAGATGATATAATACGCCGTACCGCCAAACGCCGAACAGCTTCCGCTCGTTTTATATTGCAAGACGCTGTTTATTTTCGTCTTATCTGTCGCAGACATCAATCCTGCCTCAGAGGTAGTCGCCAGCGCCGTCGTCGCCAGTGTTCCCGTCGAAACCGACGGCAGGGTGATTTCCCGCCAGCTGCCAGCGCTCGAAGTTGTATATCCATAACAAAGATATATTGTACTGCTGCCGTTATTATTGATGTAACTCCACGTCCAGTAAGAAATAGAATGTTTGCTGACTGTCAATATCACCGCTCCGCTTGATCCGTTAATGCTTATGCTTGATGTACTATTCGCGCCGTTATAATAAATATATTTCGTAGCATTGTATGTCAATTTATATACCCCTGTGGAGAGATCGGTGATACGGATATACCGCGCGGGGAGCAGAGTAATGCCGTTGGCCGCACTGTCTGCGCTGCTCGCGTTACCGACTGTTATCGTTCCACTCTTGATCCCCGCGATGTCCGTTCTCGCCTGCGCGTCCTTTAAGTTTAGTCCATTGATTTTCGCTATGTCTGCCATCTTCTCCTCCTTAGCTAAGCGTGATCGTCATTTCTTCGCCTACGACGCTGATCCCGATATGATCCAGCTTTGTCTTATCCGCCGCAGACATCAGCCCATGAACGGATTGCGTCGCGTCGTTGTATGTCGTATTCGCCCAGGGGATATTGACGAACAGCTTTTCGTTGCTGTCACGCTCCACCATATAGTAGCGGCCGTCCGTAGAACTCGCCGCATTGGTGGTGATTGCGGAACTGCGCACCGCACCGACCTTTACACCGCCGCGTACGGTCGTCGTCGCTACCGGCAACGTATACAGCGTATCCGTCCAGGGGACATTTACGTACATCTTTCCGTCCGCGTCCAATACGACCGGATAGTTCTTCCCGCTCGCCGTGTACCCGATTTTAACGAGACCTAACACAGTAGAAGTCGCCTGCGCATACGTCGTGTCCTGCGTTGTAAGAGTGCTCAATTCTCCTCTGCCGTTCTTTGTTGTTATCGTTCTTCCCGATACCGTAATCGATTCTATATAGCGGGTGAGACTATGACCGAGTTCATCACATGCTGCCGCGCGCACTTGCGTATTCAGTAAATCTACATATACAGGAGTACCTCCAAAATCGCCAAAACTGCCTCCGTTAGAAGGAATCCGATACCCCATTTTTGTAAACTTATCATTCAATCCTACCGCGTAAGACTCTACTTCGTATACTTTGGAATTAGCAAGATTAGCAGTAACTCTTACTTCGTTTATCGCGCCCGGCACGGTCTTACTCGTCGTCGCAAGGGAAGAGTCCGTCTTCGTCTGATACAGCGTCAAATCCGTTTTCTCGCCCAGTTTATACAACACCCAGTACCCGACCGTCGCTCCGTCCGTGATATTCGTCACTGCCGCGCCCTTCGTTGTTACTACTTCCGCCACCCAATAGTCTGGCTTATCTGCGCTCTTTATGTATAACTCGTCCCCGATTTTATACTTCGTGTTATTCGCCTGTCCTTCCAGATCCCCGATCAGTTTATCCACGCTGTCGAACGCATACCCACGGTTGACTCCGTTCGCTACGTTTTTAATCAACGTCTCCACTTCATCGAATTTCCCAAAGATTGTCTTTTCAGAAACGCTTTCATCCGGGAGTCCGTAAGAAAGAGCAATAGTAGCTACGGCGGCCCTGCTCGCATGCGCCGCACTGTCCGCTGTCGTCGCTTTGCCGACCTTGATATTCCCCGCGCGTATGTCGTCGATGATGCTTCGCGCCTGCGCGTCTTTTAAGTTGTAACCGTTCAGTTTTGTAATGTCTGCCATGATTTTTATTTCTCCTTTATTTTTTAATTTGTTTCTTTGATGACCGAGAAGGTCAACTCTTCCGTCGTAGAGTTATAGTTCAAATCCAGCTTTGTCTCTCCGTTTAAAATCTCGTCTATCTTCTCCGACTGCGATTTGATCTTATTCACTGCGTTTTGTGCGTTCTGATAATAGTTGAAAATATCCGTTTCTGTGGGCACGGGCAAGCCGTTGCTTTCAATGACCGAATATTCCTCAAAGTCAAACTCTTTGGACGTTTTCGCGCGCCTTGCTCGTTGTATCTCGTTTCCGTTCTCGTCCGTCAATACATACCCGTTTTCGTCTCTCGCCGTCACCCAGTCCGACTTCACCGCAAAGTTCCCTTTCCATTTCCCGCGCAGGGAATATACGTCGTACGGAATTTCCGTGCGGTAGATTCCTTCCTCCGGCGGCAGATAGATATATGCGGTCGTAATATTCTTCTTCCCCGTATACGTAAAGGCCACATATAATTTCTCGTCCTCCGAAAGAGTAAAGTTTTTCAGCCGTACTTCTATGTACTGCTGCGCCGTGCTGTGCTGGTTCAATAGATTTGCTCCCGCTTCGTAGGTAACGTTTAAATCTTCGTCCAGCGTCAGCCTCAATACACTCTGTTTCATAATACCTCCTTTATATCCTCCACGTTTTACCGTGGTATTCGTGACTCGCTATGATCTTGAAATCCGTCTTTGTCTTGTCGTTGCTCGCCAGATACAGACCGTAATTTTCGTCCGTGATCGCCCAGCCCACAGCAGAGGAAAGCACCTCTGGTCTTCGGATTTTCAATCGTACTTGTCGGGAGTTTTCCTTTGTCACTTCAAAACACCTGTACTCGTCCGAAGTTTGAAGGTATTGGCTGAGTCGATACCCTTCTGTTACTTTCACTGTACCTTGCGGCAGTCGCTTTTTTAAAGGGACAAACCAAAGTTTCCGGTTTTCCGTCCATTGTCTCACTAACGGATTATTCGCCGACAGCTTTTCCCCGACTACCAGATACGGACACGGCGATACCCAGGACAATTCATAGACGAAGTTTAACTGCTCCGAATTATTCTTATCCACCTCAAAGAAATTCCAAGCTACTATACCAGTAGGCTCGTTTATTGCCAACGCGCTTGCTATCGGTAATTTATCCGGCTGATTCGTACCTGCTTTGATATCTGTGGCCAGTTGTATGAGCAAACGATCCAGTGTCCCGTCTTTCTTGCAATAGTAAGCGTCTATACAGTATTGATCGTCCTGCATAGTCTTGCCCGCCGATAAATTATCCTGCGTTTTTGCCGTGAAAACCATCGCCCCGCCCGTCGCATAGCTCGCTACCGACAACAATACCCCGGAACCGTCCACTGTACCTTCTACTTCGAAAAAACAGTTGTTGACTTCTGTTTTCTCTTCATAAGGACACGTCAATACATTCGTCGCTTTCGAGATATCCGAAAGATATATGCTTTCTCCCGTATTCTCGCTGTTATACGGCACGATCACGAGATAATCCTGATAGAATAAGTTTCTCTCCACGGGCTTATTATAAATCTGCTCCCAACGAAAACGCCTATCTATTCCTACGTATTGAGAAAGCATGTTCCAATCCTGGGACAGCGTTAAGTTCACGCCCATACCGTAGAGAGAAAAACAGTCATAGTCGATTTGAGAGATTATGTATGTTCTGCCGTCCTTTTCGTATGCGTCCCCGATATGCGGCACTTTTGACAGGTCTTGTTCGATTAAAAGATGATTCTTCGTCGGCACGCCCATTTTGTTGACTGTGCCTTTCATGTTCCGCCCCAACGCCTCCGCGCTGTTTATTTCCGCGCGTTGGTTGTAGTTCTGAATAAACGGTTTATCCACGGGCAGAGACTTGGAGACTCGGAACTTTGACGATGTGTCAAGGGGTTCATATTCGATGCGGAATTTTATCCCCCGAGGATCTATTGGGTAAGAAGATTTCGCCCCGGTAATTGTTGTATTATCTGAAACATATAGCTTTGTGCCCTCACTTGTTATACAATACAAGCGCATAAAGTAGGGATTTTTCCCTTTTTCTGCTTCAAGATTAAAATCTTTAATGAACTTATCAATAACGTTATAAATATTAGGAGTAGAAACACCCCAATAGTTCGAAACCGTATTCCCAAAATTAATTTTATTGCTTCCTTTCTCATAATAAAAAACATTACATTTATTTATTGTTTTAGAAATATTTTCTTCTTTTACCATATTCAAAGTATCAAACTCTGATTTTTCTTTTATAAACTTAGTTATATCAACTCCACAGTCCCATTTCTTTCCACTTTTCTCATCATAAATATTTTCAAATGAAACTGCGTCGGTAAGATACGGAAAATGTTCAGTAACTCCATCTTCCGTCCAATGTTCAGAATCAAAATACAAGTAATGTTGCCCTTCACCACAAAGAAACACTTTTATTATTTTATTGATATTAAAAGGAAGTTCTATCTCGGCATTCTCTGTTGTTAATTTAACTTCATTAGTTCGCGCTGTTATCCAACCCGTAGGCGAAGGATATACAATCGTGTTGGTATCGCTGGACTTGGAGATTACGTTCTGTGCGTTCGTCTCCAACTCCGAAACGTACTGTTCCTCATTCTGAGACACCATTTCAGCGACATAACCTATACCTTCTAAAAACTCCCGCACCTTGTTCACCTCGTCAAAGGTGATCACCGTATATTCGTTTGTAGTCGGATTTAAGGTAAGGCGAGGATAAAGATTACAATATGCGCCGATGTCGCACAACGCCTCCTTCAAATTTGTTTGGCTGCTCCAAAAGAACTCCGGCAACAACTTCTCTTCCACCGTCTCGGCTTTTAATATGGCGATAATCTCCGGGGCTTCGTCTTCCGAAATCAAAGTATATTTCTGTTTTTGTCCTTCCCGTCTCAATGGAGTACACGCCAAAAGCCGCTGTATGATGTCGTATAAGGTCATACGCTTCGAGTTGTCCTCGGGTTGAGCAAACCCCAAGCCGTCCAGGATAACCCCTTCTAAGTCCTTTGTAGGCTCTACAAGCAAGACTCGATGTTTCCAAAGATAGGGATTGAGTTTTTCCGCTTCGTCCGTTCCGTAAAAGTAAAACTTACGCGATTTGCCTGTTCCCGTATCTATCTCTATGGAAAACATGGTCTTTTGCGGATAAAGCATTTCTTTGCCGTCGTTTTGGCGACTGTCCGTGTAAAAATGAAGCTTTCCGCTGTCTAACTCCTCGGAGAGCTTCTCACTTACTTTTACGGGGTAAAATGCTTTCCCGTAAGTGAAATTATTAAGTTCGTGCCATTCATTATTGAAAAACACTTGATTTTTGATTAAATAACTCATATAATTGAATTAACTCCTTACGATAAAATTTTTAGAGGCGAAATAGTGAAAAGACTTATCGACTTTTGTCAAAAGTACGAGATTTTTATTCGTTTAATAATTCTTGCAGTATTTTTTATGACTTTATTTTTACCTTACTATTACGTACCATTAAATAGGTCAGCGCAAATCTCATTATCGATTAATAATCTTTTATTGCCAGCTGCTGTCAATGGTTATTCTATATCCTTAAAATATCAGGCTGAATATTATAAAACTACTTATTATTTATTTCAGATTATTTTATACTGTTTAATTTTGGCGGGACTTATTCTTTCTATATTCCGTAAAAAATCAGCAATATTAAAAATCTTTTCTAATGGAACCGCACTATTATTTATTGGTTTCTTTTTTTCAATCCTTTATGAATTAATTAGATTAAACTCGTTATGGGAAGCCAAACTTATTCCCCATATTTCTTTTTATATCTGGGCACTGCTTCTCATAATCGACTGCATCTACCTTTTTTTAGTCCTACAAAAAGCATTTCCGTTTAAAAAGAAAGAAATAAATGAAGTCGAACCCGATGAAAATAAAAGTAAATAGCTCATATAATGAAGTTAACTCCTTACGATAAATTTTTGAGGTAAACTTGATGTTTATTATTCTTAGTATTCTTTCTTTTATAGGTTCATTATTTCAATTTATAAGGGTAGGTTATGAAGTAACTCATAATTCCTTTAACTATTACTCGTTAATGTTTTTAATCACTTTGCTCGTATTAGGAATTGTTTTTATAAAACTTTCCTCAATGGATAAGCATATAAAAAAATTAGAACAAGACATTTACTATGACGAAAACGAAAATAAATAGTCTACAATAAAAGCTCTCCGCAATAGAGAGCTTTTTCTTTATCGGCTATTTCCCGTGAGATAATTCCCGCTCCGCCTGGCCGCCTGTTCCGCATCACGATTTTCCCATTTTAAGTTAAAGTTTCTGTCAATAATATAGGTGACAAGCGAAGTAATCGCAGAGATAGAACCTAAAACAGGATTAGCGGCAATTCCCATAGCCATACTCGTCATATTCGACATGCCCTGATACACGCTGCCGTAGTAACTGTTCCCTGTCCATACGGAAATATGACTGCCTACATACCCGACGGTATTCTTACCGACTTGTTTCAAGGCCTTCGCAGTCATAGAGTGTTTCGCCCAATCGTAAAAGTCGGATGTTTCCTCGACCTTTTCGTCGGCAGTATTCTTTTTCGGTTGTACTTTCCCTTCGGGCGTTCTCGGTTTCAGGTTCTTTACTCGTACCGTTAAAGTTATATTTGACATATTTCCCTCCTTTACGCATACGCCAATGCTTCCCGCACCGCGTCCGCTTCTTCGTCGGAAAGTACCTTCAACTCCCCTTGCAGCCGGAAGATGAAATCCACGACCACAAACTGCCTCATGCTGCCACCGTGAGAGATAGAAAGATATGTTTCCGCCTGGTACATAGAGCCGCCGATTTCATAAAGGATTGTATAAACGGTATCCGGCGCGTTATGCAGTTCATACTCTATTTTTCGCCATAACGCATTCGTATCATCGAGCATCAGCTTCCCTTTCAGTTCCCACGACCTCGCCACAAATAGATTCTTCTGGATTCCTTCGTTAACGAAATTAGGGCTTTCAAAGCTCGCTATCGGCGCTTCTTCCCAATAGACAACATTTTTCAACGGCATATATCCCGCGTCTGTCTGAAAATAAATCTTAAAATCATCGCCGAACATCAATTCTTTGGAAAGGATAATCTGCAAAGGCAGATCATAAAAAACGTACCTGTCGGGCATATCCGCATACGACATCGCCTTGATTTCCCCCGTAGACTTATACATATCGAAGGTAAATACATAGCGGAAAGGCTCCCGTTCCTGCGCGACGCTTTCTTTATTCTCGGTATCCGTAATTACACCGTTATTGTTGGCGACCAGATAATCGAGTACATCCTCCATCTTCGTCGGCGACGCTGTATTTTCCTCCACGCGAAAGGCGAAATGCAAAACCGCCTCCACCGTCATGCCCCGGTTTCCGTCTAAAAGCTGTAAAGAGCCGGCATTGATTTGAAACACCGCGATATTCCCATAAGTGTTCAGCGCTTCGCGATTCTTTTTTACCTTAAAAGAAAAGCTGTCGTAAAGGTGTACGCCCTTTGCCGACAGCTTTTTATTCAGATCATGTATAATCTCATTAAGCATCGTCTGTTTTCTCCTCTTCGATTTCTATTTTCGTTACTTCTATTCCGTGTTCGGACAAAGAAGTCATAAACTCATTGCCGATGAATTTCTCCACGAATCCCTTGTGTTTGTTCGGGTTCCCGAACGCTGTATTTTCGTTCTCTTCCAGCTCTCCCGCGTACCAGGACAACGGCGGATCGTTCTTGGGGTGGAAAAATCGGTCGTCATCGGGCGGCTCACCACCGCCGATCAGGATCGTGGCATTCTCCTCGTTCGATCCCATAAACCGAATGGAATTATCCTGCGTTCTGCCCGTGTCCCTCGGCACGCTCCCGCCCCATAGCGATGAATTTTCCTCTCTTTGAAACTCGTCTATAAACAGTTCCGCCCAAAACAAAGGCTTTGTAATATTATCCGTCATGATTTACTCCAAAGAAATGATGGTTACTTTTTCGGCGTTGTCCCAGCCCACGGATAAGACCTGAAAATCATTCTTCGGCTCGATCTGACACCCCGCGTCTGAAACTCGCATCCTCTTATGCTCCTCAACGAGTTTAATGGCCGTCTGCGGCTCGAAATCGTATTCCCCGTCTGCTTCTATGGTCTTTGTACTTTTGCCCGTTTTGAAGCCGTTTACAAGGCTTTCGCCGCGTTTGGAATCCTTTCCGATCTTCGCATAGAGAAATTCCTCGCCCGTCGGGTTTAAGTGTTCGTCCAAAACCTGCGCATGAAAAATATATGGAAACATCTTAATTTCTCCCTGTATAGAGCAATCCGTTTTCGAGCAGTAATTTATGGGCAAGTGGCGCTATTTCATAACCGTCAAGAGACTGTTTATTGAGAGCCGAGAAACTTCCCGCACGAGAAGCTACTGGAATAATTTTCGTCACGTCTACTGCCGATGTAAGCACATAATCTACTTGTTCTATAATCGACTTTTTGATGACCTCTTTCTTTTGCTCGTCTTGAAGATATTTTTCCGTCTGCGCGTATTTATAAAACGCGTATTCGGCAATATGAGAAATAACAATGTCTTCCTGGCGTTCCAGCCAATGCTCCGCAGCAGATATAGATTTATGAAGTCGGGCGGGCAAATCAATATCCAGAGCATTTTTAATTTCTTCAAAAGTTACCAACATAATTCCTCCTTTTAGGCATGAAAAAAGCACTTTGCAGTTAATTGCAAAATGCTTTTAAATTTATCCGATTTTCTTATTAAAACGTTTTTTGGAGCAAGTCGTTGTATTCCTGCCAAATCTTTCGATCGGACAGGCGGTTTGTTGCTTCCGCAATAGAAGTATAGTACCACTTTACCTTATCTTTTCCGCGTCTGAAACGCTCCCATACTTTATCGCCGATCCTCGAATAATCATAATAAATACTGTATAAGTTTGACAACTTATCGGCGAGACAACAAATCACCTCGTCGTCGGGCGCAGAGGAAAGACGATTTATCGTTGCCTGCTTTCGTTCTTCCCACGATTTACTTTTATTTTCACTTTCGCTCGCTACCAGTCGGGCGACATACGCCCCAAAATTCTCCCTAATTTCTTCAAGTTCCGTATCCGTATCTTCGAGCGTGTCATGCAAAATCCCGGCGACGATTATCTCTTCCGAACAATCGTTCTTGGTTAAAATCTGCATGACCTCCATAGGATGTACAATATAGGGAATATTCGTTCCTTTCCGCTTCTGATTGGCATGTTTTATTGTCGCAAATTCTATCGCTTGATGAATTTTTAAGTTCATCTTAATCCTCCCAATCGAAATCCCGATCAACCTCATCTGCGGTCATTTCTTCGTTTGGATTAATTCCCAATTCTTCAAGAATCTCTATTTCTTTTTCGCTCAACATAATCAGACCTCCTCTATGCCGACGGGACGCGCCCATTTTTTAGCTATTTTTTGCATTTCTTGACTTGCTAAGTTACGGATATTTTCGGGAACAGTTGTATCTCTGGATAAATCATAATAGTCGTGCATTTGATTTTTTATGAGATAATTAAACTCCGTTATGTATTGCACTTCCATTGGAACGCCGTCGGGAGAAATAATATCAACGTTAATACCATTATATGCGCCGTCATCTTTCCACTTATTATCAATTTTCGCAATCTTATAGCCTTTTTCTTCAAGCATTCTTAAATTGTTTTTAATCGCGTTTGTTGCGTTTTCCATAGGATGTTCAAACGTATATCTTATGGCGTCGCCGATAGCGTCCTCTCTGCCCGTTCCGATACGTTTATCGCGTACTTTCCGATCATAACTTTCTTTTTCTTTGAATCGATATGAAAGTCCTATAAGCGGCATTTTTGAAAGCGTTGAAATCTCTCGCATATCTGCCGTAATATTGGGTTCGGCTTTGGAAAAGCTGTCGTAATCGTTGTCATAGCGTTTCCATTTCGCCGCATCTTCGGGATTACGGACAACCTTTTGTTTTGGTCGGTTGTGATACTCTTGATTATAGCGTTCAAGTTCTTCTTTTTCGCTATCTGTTAGAGGGACTTTTATTGTATCACTTTTATCACGTTTTGTCAACTTCTCATAAGGAGTATTCTGGCGAAATGCTTTTTCTTTCCCAAAATGAAGAGCAACCGCTTCTTCGGGTGTTTGTCCGTCCTGTACGTGAATATGTATCCCTTTTTCGGTGGTAAACCAATACCCGCCTTCTTTTTCCTCTGTCATCTCTTACCTCATTGTTTATTTTTAGAAAGCTGTTCCATGTCCGCCCGCATCTTTCGTCCCGGTTTCCGTTGTCTGTTCTTCCCCCGAATCGGACATAATTTCATTATATTTGGTATTTTGGCGATATTCTCTCATAAAATATCTCCTAAATTGGTAAAGGGCTTGATACGCTCAAACCCTTTTGAAAACGTTTCTGTTTACGCGTTCGCTCGCGAGCCGCTGCCGCGTACATAGAGCGCGTTGTCTGCCGCTGTAACGGGATTGGTGAACGCGGACGAGAAGATAGGCACGATAGACAGCGCGTCCCAGCACTCTACGCCGAAACGGTATTTCGGCTGCAATCTGATGCCCTGACCTTTCTGCGTATCCACCTGCTTGATCTTGGAATTGAACGCCAACGCTCTACCCGTACCGATTGCGGATACCATGACGCCGACGAGCTTATCCAATGCGTTAGCCGTAAGACCCAGGTATTTTTCCATGAGCTTGAACGTCACGGAACTGCCGCAATAGAAATTCATGTCGAGAAAATTCCCGATATAGCCCGTAGTGGAAATGCTCGTTTTACTCTCGGTATCCACTGCGCCGCGCTTTAAAATATCGAATACGCCCGTACCGCCGTAAAGCGCGGTCATGGCCTTGATCGTGGCTGCCTTGGCCGTGGGACGGATAATACAGCAACGCATATCGGTAGGATAGGCGTCGATGCCCTCCGCTTCGTTGCCCTCGTCGAGTTTGGATGCGGCGTCGATAAACGCGTCGGTGTACTTATTGGAAGCAACCGTCACCCAGTTACTTTTCACGGCCGTGATCGTCTTTGCCTCGGCGTTGGAATTTCTTTTATCCACGCCCGCGACGTTATTGAAGTTTTTTGCGAGCTGCGCCGCCAATGTTGCCGCGTTAATGTTACGATTGACAAGTCCCGCAAGATTCCGCGTCTCCGCTTCGAGAAGATCTACGGAAACCATGTCCTGCGCGTTAGTGGGGATATCGATCGGTCGGTCGATCGCCTGAATGATCTGAATCCCGTATGCCTCGGTTGCGGAGGTTACGGCTTCTTCGTCATTAAACCAGCCGCCGTTGGTCGGCGCGCCGATTTCACGCGCGTCGTTAGCGTTGGGTTTCACGCGCAGCACCTGAATTTCAGATGCGTCCGTGTCCTCGCTGTACTTCTCCGTTACCGCTTCGTCGGGCTTGGTGAATACGCCTTGAAAAATATTTTCTTTGACCGCCGGAGAAAGTATCCTCTTGGTAGTCAATGTATCGATATAGGGGGTCTTGATATCTGCAAATATAGCACTCATAATAATTTAAATCTCCTTGTTTTTATTTGTAATCGTTTGCTCTTCTTCCGGCATAACCTTGTAAAACCGCGCTGGTTTTCAAAGACTGTGCGTCTTCGTTAAAATCCGCCGTCGGGCTTTGTCCGAAATTCTGATTGTCTTGGTTGGATACAATATTGTCGAGTAATTCTTTCATCGCGGAAAGCTGGCTTTCGAGCGCGTCTATCCTCGCTGTTTGCGCCTCGATTAACTCTTTCGACTTGTCCTCCACAGGCAACGGATCGGGTTGGGCGGGTTCCGAAATCGAATCTTCCATAAGCGGCGTTTCAGCAACGGGCGTTTCCTCTGCTGTTACTTCTTCTGCCGTTGGCTCTGCCTCCGGCATAGACTCGGCTTCCATGTCTTCCGTTTCAGGCGTTTGTTCGCCCTCTGCGGACGGTTCCCCTGCTGGTGCGTCTGTTTGTCCGTCCGTTATCGCCTCGCTCGTCTGTGGCTCGATTTCGGGTGTCTCCTGCGATTCTGCTGCAACGGCTTCGCTCGCGCTGCCGCTTAATGCTTCCAGCAGCTTTGCGCGCTCTGTTTCGTCCAATTTACCGATCTCCGAAAGAATATCTTCGACTGTCTTTTTCTTTAATCCGAACATGTTTTTCTTTCTCCTTTCTTTTTTATCCATGGATTTGCTCAATGCCTGCGCCCTTCGTTTTAATACCTTGTGCCAACTTCTACGACTGCCTTACAGCCCACCTATGGCAGCATAAACGGTCAACGCGCACCCTTTTAATGCCTTGTGCCGGGCGGTTTTGTATGATAAAAGCGGGGTTTTCCTCAAACTCCGCTTTTTATCCGTTATAAAATTTTCAGGTCTTTACGATGAACGATAAGTTCCTCTTGTTTTGTGTACGCCTTGTACGTTTTTATCAACATCCGAGATTCCGTATATCGTTCGTCGGCGTATCGGTTATCTATGCCGCGATACATTTCCGATTCCAGCTTTGCATCCCGGATTTGTTTTTCTAAATCGTATTGTGTGATATGCGCCTCATATTTTCGATCCCTTTCCCACTCCGACACCTCCGGAAACTTTCTATACGATTGATAGGGAATTGCATAGTGCCGACAATTAAAGCCAAATAGCCCGTTTTTCCATACTCTGCCGCTTTTGGTTGTATAATAAATGTCCGTCGCGGTTTCTATCGGTACATAATGCCTTCCGTCATCCGTGATTCCGCTTGTGCCGTCCAGTGAAAAGACCTTGCCCTGGAACGGCGCGCAGCGTTTCGAGCAATCCGCATGCGAAGAGATGATTACCCATTTCACTCCCTTACTTCGTAAATCGGATAAGTTCTTTTCATGCTCCTGTTCCCGGACAACCATTTCTGCCGTATATCGCATGGAGTTACATGCTTTTTTATCGTTCGGGTCTTTTGCTTCCTCCTCACAAAGTCGCTTGACGGTAGCTTTTATCCGCTTATAATAATCTCGGCAAAAATCTTGAATATGATTTTCTTTCCCCTCGCGGAAAACATCGCTCTTTTCAATGATTCTTTCCGCCTGCGATTTAGGTACAGCAATTTTTCTCATTCCCATCAGCGACAAGACAGACAATACAAACATCGGGGAAATTCCAAATTCTCGGATATATATCTCCTTTTGCTTTTTTGCGAATGCTGTGAGACTTTTACGCACATCCATTTTTAAAATGTCAGGTAAGCGTTCTATCGTAGCATCAATCACCTTGCGGACTTTCTTTTCTGTCACGAATTCGGTTTCCCGTGAAAAGTACGCATATTTAAGAATCGTTTTGATCCGATTCTCCGATTCCGTAATCGCCATTGAAACGCTGTTCGCCATTCACTATTCCTCCCTGCGGCGGGTAATCCATGCCCGGAGAAGACGGCTTTCCGTCCTTGATGCAACGCGCATACTCCTCCGCAATCTGGTACTCGTCATCGTCCTGGTCGAACATCTGCACCGCTTTGTACTGCGAACAGAATCCGTTTTGCACAGCCGTCGCAATCATGTCCGTCCGTGTGTAAACATTGGAAAGCCCCGCCTGAGACCAACGTATCACTACGTCGTCCTCATAACCGTAAAACCTCAAAACCAGCCGCAGCAGCTCGTTTATCGGACGTTCCAATATCTCTCGCTTGTCGTCCACAAACAGCGCCGTTTCGCTTTCCTCCGTCGAAATCTCTCGGGCTGTTTTCTGCGCCGTATTATCCTGTAAAAACGAGGCGATGGTGGAAATATTCATACGTGTGTTGATGGCGATATTTTGCATCAGCATATCACGAATTTCCTTCCAAGATGTCGAACGAAGATCGAACTGCACGGGCGTCGGTTTCCCGTCGTCCGGATTCACCGTCGTCGGGACTTTCGTAAACATCATGCCGCCTTTGCCGCTGTAATACCCTTCCGAGCCTTTGCTTCGGTCTTTACTCATGAATGCAGGCACGAGCACTTGTCCTCGCCCCAAATACATATCCGTATTGAACGCCGAGAAATAATAATCGTACGATTGCAGGTATGGCATAATATTCGCCAGCAACGAATCTCCGAAAGGCAGTTCGGGAATGTTTGATACGCCGTCCGTCCAATTTACCAGCACCGCGCCCAAGTGGTCGTGAAACGGCAATAAAATAGGTTTATCGAACATAATTCCCGCGTACGCTTTGCCGATATTGCTCCGAATATTTTTCGGCAGGTTCCTAAGTTCTACCGTCTCTCCGCTCAGACTGAAATCCTGACCGTTCACGATCGTGCCGTTACTGCGTTTGATCTCGTATTTACATAGCGGTGCGTTTCTTATCGTATCTCCGTTCAGTCGGCGATAGTCGCCGAAATAACGATGCTCCACTACATAGAACGAAGTTATTCCAGTTTTGCTTCCATCGTTATCTTTCAGTTGTGTAAAATTGCGTAAGAAACAATATACTTCCAACAGTTTCCCACGCGCGCCTACAACCGGATAAAAGCTATCGAATCGCAACGCTTCCGCCCAGAGTCCCTCGTCGTCCTTATTGAGCTTCAAAAGAGAAGTGCCCGCAGCGGCCGCAAATTCTGTCGCACGTTTGATTTCTTTTGCAAATCTGGTCTGTGGCGACCACTCGGAGGAAATAAAATGCAGCGCCTTGTTGATCTCGCCTTTATTCTCTTTCTCCCGGTTTGCATTTTTATAGAATATCCGTCCGCCGATTACCTTTTTCGCCGCACCGTTTACAAGAGCCGAGCCGATCCGCGTGGAGAAGATCCCTTCTGTGGAAGAATGAAAGTACGGTACCCAGCCGTCATACCACCAGAGCGCGTTCTGCACCCAGCGCACCATATATTCCCGATACTCCGCTCGCACATTGGCATAAAACGCCGCCCGCGACAAGTACGAGTATTGCCAATATGTATTGAAGGCGCTCCCCGCCTGCCACGGACTGAATGTATTATCAAATTGTATTTCCATCGTTTCACTCATTTTTTACCCTCCGCCGTAATTGTGCATTTCCGGCGTTTCCCAGAGATTATCTGGATTGATATAATACGTGCACACCGCATATCTGAACGCATCTGCGCAATCGTTCGGTACTTTCGGATCGTATTTTAACGGATTCGTTTCATCCCACGTCATGCTCTCCAAATCTATCACAAGCTGCATATCCCCTTCTACAAACTCCCCGCGGATATAATTATAATATCCACCAAAATCCAGTACCACCAACGCATTTCTCGAAAAAGCATCGTTTACGATATCCGTCGTAAGTTGTATGTCTTTCTTCGTGTATTTATGGACGTTAAAGTATTCCGGCAGATGATACGCCAGTGTGAGCACTAAATCCGATGCCGCGCAATCGATCGGCATATAAAACTCCGTACCATTTCTTTCAAAGTGGTAACGTCCTTCCATATCTTCGACATATTTTTTGATATACGGCACCAACTGCTCGTTGGAGAGCTGGCCATTGACCTTCGGATTGTGATAAAAAGGCTCTATTACCGCGCCTTGGCCGTTATCCATAATTGCAAGCGGTATCAATGCCGTAGCATCGTTCGTCGTCGCTCCGTCTCCTCCCCAAATGATACGGGAAATTCTATGACGACCGTAAGTCCGCACAAATTCTTCCGGCTTTAAGTAATGTCTTTCCCTGCGGAACAGAGGAAACACCAAGCCTTCCGATTTCACCCATTTCCCCAAAATCCATTTATCAAAATAGATTGTCCCTCGATATTCATTTTCCAGATTACAAACAAATTCTTTTGACAAAAACGGATTATCATAAATAGAAAAATGTTCCGCGTAGATATCCAAGTCTTTTTTATCGATGAACTGTTTGACAAAATGCGACGGAGATTCCGGATTACAAGTCGCGTCGCAACAGGCGTTCGGCGCATCCAGACGAGATTTCAGCATCTGGAAGAAATTTTCCGGATATGTCGTCAACTCGTCCAAATATGCGTAACCAATTCCCAGTCCTTGAATTTTTGTTATCGCTCGGTCGTCGTTTGCCCCCACACAATAGCACTTTTTTCCGAATATCGTGATTTCTTTCTTATCTACGATTTTTCCGATATACTCGTTTCCAAAAATTTTGCGCATCTCATCGAATACGTTTCTATCCAATGTGTTCAACGTCTTCCCGGCAAATAGAATATTATCTTTATAATGTTCTTTAAGATGCAATAAAGCCAGGCTGTAAGATACGAACGTTTTTCCGCTTCTCGTCGCTCCATACAAGATATTCCAACGACAATGCGCCTTACGGAGGACGATCCTCTGTTTCTCGGAATAATACTCACTCATCCTCTTTGCCTCCGTTTACACCTTCAATAGCTTTGCAAATTCTATTGAGCGCTTCGGCACTGTCTATCGGAGAAGTGTTCTTCGTCTTAAAATCTCTTACCGCAAGTATCTTGTCGATCAAAATCCCCACAGCTTTTAACGCGCTGACGCTGTTCAAACTTTCGATCGCATTATCTTTCCCCGCCTGAGCCAGAAGTTTGGAAAGCAAAACGTACATATTCCCGTATTCGCCCTCTATTTTATCTATAATATCCTGTTGAACGCGCACTCTTTTTTCGTGTTCGGTTTCGTTCGGTTTGTACTGTTCAGAATTGCAAACGGCCGATACCGTCGCAAGAGAAATACCAAACTGTTTCGCGGTCTCCCGGTAGCTTCGCCCCGTCGCAACCATAGCGATAATATTCAGTTTTTCCTCTTCGCTTAATCGCTTGGCCACATTCTCTCAACTCCTTTTTCCCATGTAAAAAGCACCGCGCAGGGGAATACGCAGTGCCTTTACAAGGATTAAAATGTCAACCAGGTCGGGTATCTCTACCTTTCCCACGATACCATTATAACACAGGGAAACGAGAAAAAAGGGCAATCTTTTTACCCATTTTCACTTTTTAAAAATATTCCGATTCTCTCCGCGATAGATTCTGCCTTATAAAATATATCCCGTTTCCAATTCTTCCCCGTCTTTTCAGATATACCAATTTCCAAACAAGCATGGAGATTCGTAGTTCCTTTGAGATACCGGTATTTTATGTATCTTTCCCGTCCGTAGCCTTCTATTTCCAACCACTTGACGACTTCTTCCACCAGCCGCACTTGCTTTTCCAGGTCTTCCTTCTTTTCGATGCAGGACATTATCATTTGTTCCTGTCCGTTCTTATATCCGTCCCCCGTTATCCTGGGCTTGGAATAATCCACCCCTGCCGTATAAGGGAAAGGAAAGTTTTTCAGGGCCGCAAGATTTCTCTTGTAGCCCTTGAATGCCTTATCGATTGTCAGCCAATGCCCCTGCTTCATGCAATCACCCTCACTTCGTTTTCAGTTTCTTCTTCTCTTCCCGGAATCGTTCGCATTTATCTTTGCTGCACTCTTTCAACGGACAGTTCAAACAGATGTCTGCTTCTGCCGTCGGCGTGTAAATCGTATGCACCGTCCCTCTTCGTAAGTTATCCGTTACCGTGTCTATTCTCGCTCGCATGGCGTCTCTCCTTTCATGAAACAAATCCAATGCGTGTTGCTCCGTTTCCCACTTTTATGCCCGAATACAGGTTTTTCTGGTGTTAACTTCAATATTTCACTTACGTGAATATTCGTTTCGTTCCATTTAAATATCAATATTCCGTTTGGCTTCAAAACTCTAAAACATTCTGATAACCCCTTTCGTATCATCTCCTCCCAACCCTCTTGGAGAGCACCATATTTAATCTGCTGCCACCCTGTCAACGGTGTTTCGGATTTATGTACCAAATGCGGAGGATCGAACGATACCATATAAAACGTGTTATCAGCGAACGGTAATGCGGTAAAATCACAAACCACATCGGGGTTGACTTCAAACGTTCGCCCATCACATAACTGCGTTTTTAACTTTCGGTTATCGCAGAAAAGAACGCGCGTGTCATTTTTATTGAAATAAAACATCTTCCCGCCGCATGCGACGTCTAATATTGGCTTCATTTCTCCTCCAATTCTTTTAATCTCGCTTCTGCGGCTTCGCGATTATATGATTTTTCCGTACAAATATCAATTAAGGGTAACGTATATTTTTCTTTGTCTATATACAAAATCCCGTATCGTCCATTAAACGCTTGCGCCTTTTTTGTTTTGATAAAATTTCCATGTTCATCAATAACGCGCTCTATTATAACCTTGCACGGCAACTCTATTAGCGT
>DBFWLO010000022.1:0-231364 GCA_048465415.1 Candidatus Scatosoma sp. | reverse complement strand
ATCACGCTGGGAATAGGAGGAGCGATAGCGGGATACCGAAGTAGAAAACAAGGAAGCGGATTCTGGGAAGGATTTGGGAATTACATAAACGAGAACTGGTCGCAAACGGTAGCGATAAGTTATATAATTGCGATGCTCTCATTTGGAGTAAGTCAGGCGGTTGCAGCCGTACGAAACGCAATTGCTAATAAACAACTTGCCAATGCTGTAGTAACATCGCAAGAAGCTGCGCTGGCAAGAGCGAAAGACTTGCAAAAACTTCCCAATAGTAAAAGACCTCGTGCAACCTCGGCTGCAATAGATATAAAAAGTGGTTCCATTTATTATGGCGATAGCGGATTTATTTCTAATAATATTAATCCTGTTTTAGCAACTAATATGCCTTTGGTAAGTCGAACGAGTTGGGTAGTGCAAAATTGTGCGGAATTTAATGCGGTTAATAATGCGTTAAATGCGGGAGTTCAATTGGGAAATTTAGTTGTTACAACAATAAAAGTAAAAACGCTCACTTTTATGCCTATGTGCGCAAACTGTATGCAATCTTTGCAAGGTGTACTGTTAGTAGTAAGTGGATAAGGAGAAATGACATGTTTTCAGAAGAGGTAAAAAAAGCTCTTATAGAGGCGGGGTGGAAACCTGGACGAGAAATTGATATAGCGCCTTATGAACAAGCGCTTATTAACGAAGGATATTATTTGCCGTCAACCTTAAAAAAATTTTTAAGCGAATTTGGTGGATTATATATAAAATATCCTACTTTTTATAATTTTACATATGAGGAACTTCAAAAGTTAAAAAAATATTCGATTCCAGGAGTTAAACCTCTTCCTGCATATCAGATTATGAATTTCAATGTAATAGAAATATTTACTCCGCCCAGTCCAAATCCCATGACGAAAGAAGAAATCTTTGAACCAAGAATAGGGGAAGATATGATAGAATTTGGAGAAATATGGGACGGAAGATATGGGCTTGCTATGACTCCTTCAGGAAAGATTTATGCGAGAGATGTTGATTCTATACTTTTCCTGGGAAATAATTATATAGAAATGTTGGAAAATGAATTACATCATGTAAGACCTATTGAAGTTCCTTAATAGAAATTAACGATTAAAACGAGTTAACATAATTAAAAGACAGTGCGTTGCAAGTTTTTTGTAAGGCGCTGTTTTCTTTGAGCTTGACAAACCCTGTGGGATTGGTATATAATGGATATATGATAGAGCCAAACGGAGAACTGGTATAGGATTCGGAGCGGTTAAGCGGCTGGGATTTGTTTAAGCGAAGATTTAGCGTTGCATGACATACTCCGTTGAAAAGAGTGTTGATAGTAAAGTGGCTTATAATGGCGGCGCTAACAATGATACTATGTCTGAAGTTCCCGGGGCTACATATAGGCGCAGTAGTCGCAATAAAAGTAACGATATCTAATTTTAAAGTAGATTAGTGAAAAACAATTATTGAAAAGCGGCGTTTTGCAAGAAACCTTGTAAGACGCCGCTTTTGTTGTAGATGCAAGTTTTTTATATTCAGAAGCGATCTTTGTCTTTACGTACAAAATATGCCTAAATTGCTCAAAGCTCTTGACTTTTTGTCTTTTTTGGTATAAAATGAAATAAAATTTCAAAATAAGACGGGAAGTATGATAAAAGAATTTTTCAAAATTGATGAAAAAATTTCAATCAAAGGGACGGAGTTTAAGGAGGACGAGTCTCTGCCCTACGACGGTTACTCGTTTTATGTGCAAGACGACGGCGTTATGACGGGCAGATACGGAAACAAACGAGCCCGAGGATATCTTCTTGAAGAAACAGAAAAATTTTATAAAAAAGATCAAACGGAGAAAATTTTCGTCAAAGATTATCCGGCTTTTCCTATACGCGGCGTAATAGAGGGATTTTACGGAAAACCGTATACGCAGGAAATGAGGCTTTCTTTGATGGCATTTTTAAAAAGCGTCCGCATGAATACCTATATTTACGCGCCTAAGGACGACGCGTATCACCGCGAGCGGTGGCGGGAGCCGTACCCGGAACCTAAAATACGGGAATTTATCGAACTGTTGTCCGCGGCAAAAGCGAACGAGGTGGAGTTTGTGTTCGCCGTCAGCCCCGGAAAAGATTTCCGTTTCGACCGGGAAGAAGATTTCGCGGCGCTTTGCGCTAAATTGCAAGCGTTGGAAAATCTGGGCGTCCGTTCGTTTGCGCTGTTGATGGACGATATCGATCCCAACCTGACAGAAGAAGAGAAGAAACTCTTTTCTTCGCCCGCGGAAGCGCAGGCGAAACTGGCGAACCGACTTTCGGCGTATTTCGGCAAAGAACATTCTTGGTACTTTTGCCCTACGGAATATATGCAAAATTACGATACTCCTTACCGCCGTGAACTTCGTAAATCTCTTTCTCCCGAAATCGGGGTATTCTGGACGGGATACAACACCGTCGCGGAAGCCGTGACGGAAGAGGACGGGGAAACCGTATGCGCTTCGTTCGGCCGAAAGCCGATTCTCTGGGACAATTATCCGGTCAACGACTTCGATCCGAAACGTCGGGTATACCTGGGCGCAATCGACGGCAGAGGAAGGTTTCTCCATCGCATGCACGGGGGATACATCGCGAATTTGTCCGAATTATACGAAAGCAGTAAAATTCCCCTTTATACGATGGCCGCTTACGCCTGGGACTGCGAAGGCTACCGCGCGGACGAAGCGCTCGATATAGCGATAAAAAAGTATTTCGGTAAGCAGGCGGAAGCCGGTAAGATATTCGTTCGACATAACGAGAGCAACGTCATGCGGAAAAAATCCCGAATTTATCACATTTTAAAGAGAAAGAATTTCCGCGCGGCGGATATTTACTACGAAAAACTTCGCTTGGCTCTTCCGATACTCAAACAAAATTTCCCGGCGTTTGCGGAAGAACTGAAAGAGCTGTTTACCTATACGGAAGCGGAATGCGAACTGTATTTCGCTTTACGCGATCATGCGGAGAAAAAAAAGATAGAGCGGTTCAGGGACATTATGAACGCATCGAAATATGTTTCGGCGGATTTTACTTTGATGAAATACGCAAACGAAAAGTATTCGCTCGAAATTCCGTTTTCCGTGGACGAAGAACGGAAAATTTACAGGAGCTGGAAGGAGGTTTTATGATAGGGAAAGTACTTGACAGAATGGAAAGCCTGCGCGCCGTGGCGACGAAAGCGGATATGCGGCTCATCGACGGCATTAAACAAATCAAGAAAGACTCGATTATTTATATGTCTATCACCGAGCTTGCGACGCGGCTGGGAGTGGCGGAAGCGACGCTTTTGCGGTTCTGCCGCAAGCTCGGATATAAGGGATTTCAGGATTTCAAGCTCAGTTTAAGTCAGGAGCTGGGCAGCGCGCCGACGAACGAGGACGTATGTCCCGCGAAGCGCGTCGCCGACGATATGATGGACGCCATTCTCGAAACATATAAAGAGTTCGATTACGAAAAATGCCGGGAAGCGGCGCAATGTATTATCCGCGCCCAAAAAATATGCGTATTCGGCGTGGGAAGCAGCGCCATTGCTCCCGCAATGCTGAAAAATCGATTGATCCGCGCGGGAATCTACGTCGAAAATACCACCGATACGCATATTCAGGCGATCATAGCTTCTAATCTGACCAAAAACGACGTGATCATTCTCGTCAGCGTTTCCGGCGCGACGAAAGACATCATCAATCTTGCGGAAATCGCCCGTAAAAACGAAACGCCCGTGATCGTTTTGACAAGTTACGATAAGTCGCCGCTGGCGAAATACGCAGATTACGCATTCTTTACCTGCCGGAAAGAGGTCGCCTACGAGGGCGGCTCGCTCGCCACGGTTGTCGCGCAGTCGTACATCGTGGATATGCTCTGCACCGCCGTGTTCGAGTCGATCGGCGAGGAATCCAGCCGCCGCGCCTTGAACGCGTCTATGGCGGTGTCCGATAAATCTATTTAACCGCCGCGGGGGGGAGAAAATATAATGATGACCAATCTGAAACAGCTCGATCGGCTGGTGCTGAAAATAGCCCGGCTGAAAGATATTTATAAAGACTATCTCGTCGTCGCTTCCGAGGAGCAGACCGTTTTTTTAAACGGCAAGAAAATAGAAAAGGGCGAAAAATGGGGCGAGGAGTTCTCCGTCGGGAAATTTTCCTTTACTTATCAAAAAGGCGGGAACAAAGCCCCGTATCTTTACGCGGAGGACGGCGGCGTGGAACGGCTGTTGCTCGCCGACGGAAAGCCGTTCGGCATAAGCGACTATCTTCCCGGCGGAAAAGACGCCGTTTTCCGCCGTCATAAATATGTGTCTTTGGCGGAAGTGAGAGACGGTGCGACAATTACGGCGGAGTCATACGCGTCGCATACTTTTTACGGTACGATGCCGTTTGAAAAGAAACAGACTTTTGCCGTCGACGGCTATCGTCCCGACCGCGTATACAACGGAATTTACGTCGTCGAGATCGATCCCGTCGTTCAAAAATTTGTCGCGGATCTCGAACTTCTTACTTCCTTTTTCGTCTCTTTCCGCGACGGAGACGTGCGGAAAGCGGACGCGTACGGGATTTACGAAAGACTGTTTGAAACGCTTACGGTATTGCCGGAACGCACGCCCGACATTCGGGAACTTATAGCGGCGGATACGATTATCGAAAGGTTTTTATATGGATTGAAGGAGAGAACACCGGAGCGCGCGGATAAAAGTCTGCCCTATCTCGGCGTGATCGGACACAGCCATCTCGATACCGCCTGGCTGTGGACGGTGGAGGAATCCCGCCGCAAAGCCGCCAGAACCGCCGCCAATGCCGTTACGCTATTGAAAAGATATCCGAAGTATCGCTTTATCATGTCCTCCGTTCTCTATCTGAGCTGGATCGAAAAAGACTATCCTTCCCTTTTCGAGGATATAAAGCGGCTGACAAAGGAAGGACGGTTCGAGCCGAACGGCGCCACGTTTGTGGAGTGCGACTGCAATCTCACGGGCGGCGAAGCGATGATCCGCCAATTTCTGCGCGGGAAAAGATACCTGCGAGAAAAGCTCGGCTACGAAGCGGACGTATTCTGGCTGCCCGATACCTTCGGTTACAGCGCGGCGCTGCCGCAGATCCTGCGCGGCTGCCGCGTGCCTTATTTCCTGACGACGAAACTTTCGTGGAACGATACAAACAAATTTCCTTACGAATCCTTTCTTTGGAAAGGGATCGACGGCAGCGAGGTGACCGTTCATTTCAACACCATACAAAGCAAAGCGGATCCGGAGTTTCTCACGTCCCGTCTCGATAAACGGCTGAACAAACACATGACAAAACACATGCTCGTCGCTTACGGCTACGGCGACGGGGGCGGCGGCCCGGACGCGGACATGGTGGAAAACGCCTTGAAAACGCAGGAGACTTATCCTTACGCGAACGTGGAACACACCACCGTTTCCGACTTCATGAAAAAACTCGCTTCGGAACGGCTGCCCGAATATGCCGGGGAACTCTATCTCGAACTTCACCGCGGCACGCTCACCGCCAATCACGAAATGAAACGCTTGAACAGGAAATTGGAAAACGCGCTTTCGGACGCGGAGCTTCTTTCCGTCGGACAGGATCGCCGCGATTTAAAGGAAGAAACGGACAAATTTTACGACGTTCTTCTCCTCAACCAATTCCACGATATTCTCCCCGGAACCTGTATCCACGAAGTATACGAAACGGCGCTCAAAGAAAACGAAACCGCGCTGACCGCGCTCAATAGACGATTTGAAAAAGGAGAGTATTTCAATACGCTTTGTTTCGCACGCAGCGAAGTATTGCCGTGCAAGGACGGCAGACAACACTACACCGATCTCGACGGAAATACGGTAGGCGTGGATATCTATGATTTCCAGCCGTATTCCTACGGGGAACGGACGGCCGGAGGGACGGAAACGAAGATTCCGTTCGCGGTAAAAGAAGACGCGGAAAGAATCGTTTTACGCACGCCTTTTTACGAAGCGGAACTGAAAGAGGGAAAGATAAGTTCTCTCAAATTCGGCGGCCGGGAGATCGCGGAAGCGCCGCTCAATCGGATAGCCGTTTTTGAAGACGTGCCGTACCTTTGGGATAACTGGGACATAGACGCGGACTACGAAAAGAAAGCGTGTGAAGTGCGGGTGCTTTCGTCGGAAATTTCTTCGACGGGAAGCGTGGAGCTTCGTATCCGTACCGAATATCTGCTGGCGGGCAAAAGCAAACTCATACAGGATACGGTGTTCTATGCGCACAGCCCGCTGATTGCTTTTGAAAGCAAGTTGGAGTGGAAGGACGAGCATAAATTCGTCAAGGCGTACTTCCCGACGAATATTCTCTCCGACCGGCTGAAAAGCGAGATCCAGTTCGGTTGCATCGACCGTCCCACGTCGCGCGGCACGAGCGAGGAACAGGCGAAATACGAGGTTTGCAACCATAAATGGTCGGATCTGTCCGAGCCGCGTTTCGGCGTGGCGGTGCTCAACGACGGAAAATACGGCGTGTCCGCGAACGGCAAAACGATCGGTTTGTCCCTTTTAAAAAGCGGAAAACGCCCCGACGTCGTCGGCGAAACGGGAACGAAATATTTCAATTACGCCCTGTTGCCGCACGAGGGCGGCTTCACGGCGGAACAGGTCGTTCTCCCCGCTTACGCGTTCAATCGTAAGCCCGTGCGCTGTCAAGGCCCGCTGAATCTGCCCGTCCGGGGCGTGAGCGTTCCCGACGTTCTCGTCGAAACGATCAAGTTCGCCGAGGAGGGCGACGGCGTCGTTCTTCGCCTCTACGAAGCGGAAGGCTCGCTTTGCGGCTGCGAACTGTATTTAAACGACGAGTACGCAGTCTATGCCTGCGATATGCTGGAAGAAAACCCCGTATTTCTCGCCAGAGGAAAGAATATTTTACTTTCCTTTAAACAGTTTGAGATCAAAACTCTGCTCCTCAAAAAATGAAAAATTGAAAAGTTCAGCTCAAAACGTTCGGACCGGGAAAGCATTCCCTTTCCGAACGTTTTTTAGAGTAGAGAATAAAATTTTATTTCATATTGAATAGACTGCATGAATGAAAATTTATTTTATTTTCAAATAAATTTTTGAAAATCTATTGACATGAGCAAACGACTGTGATATAATGCAGCTAAATAGAAACGGAAAAAGAGAAACGGTTATGTTAAACAGAGGTTTAATTGTATCTTGTCAGGCGGGAGAAAAAGAACCGCTGCACGGATGCGGCATCATGCACTTAATGGCGCGCGCGGCGGTGATGGGCGGTGCGTGCGGCATTCGCGCGCTGTATTACGATATAGAAAGTATTAAAAAGGAAATAGACGTACCCGTGATCGGGCTGGTGAAAAAGGATTATGCGGACAGCGAGGTATATATAACGCCTACGAAGAAAGAGGTCGATCTTGTGCTGGCGACGAAAGCGGACTGCCTCGCTCTCGACGCCACTCTGCGCGCCCGTCCGCAGGGGGAGACTCTGGAAGAGCTCGTTTCTTACGTCCGTCAAAAAGCGCCGGCGATGGAAATCATGGCGGATATCGCGACGATAGAGGAAGCGTTGAACGCGGAGCGGCTGGGCTTTGAATATATCTCGACGACTTTGCGGGGGTATACGGAAGAGACGAAAACCGCCGCTTTGCCCGATATCGATTTTATCGCGGAAGTCATTCGTTCGGTGAAAAAGTCCAAAGTGATCGCGGAAGGGGGGATTTTTGAAAAGGAGGAAATGCGGAAAATTGCGGAACTCAATCCGTACGCGGTCGTCGTCGGTTCCGCGATCACCCGTCCCTCCGTCATTACCGCCAGATTATTGGGAGAACTCAATCTGAGATGAAAAAAATCGTTTACCTGCCGCTCGACGAACGGCCCTGCAATTATGAATTTGCGGCTTTTCTGAGCGAGAATAACCGGGAATATACCTTCGTCCGACCTCCGTATGCCGCGCTCGGGGAGAAAAAACGAGCGGCGGATCATGAAAAGATAGAAGCGTTTCTTTGCAGGGAATGTCAAAGCGCGGATTATTTGATCGCGTCCGTGGATATGCTCCTTTACGGCGGGATCGTGCCTTCGAGACTGCATGCTTTGTCGAAAGCGGAATTAGAGGGCAGACTGGATTTGTTGCGGCGGCTGAAAGAAAACAATCCCGCCCTGAAAATTTACGCGTTTTCGCTGATCATGCGCTGTCCGTCCTATTCGAGCGCCGACGAGGAACCGGGCTATTACGAAACCTGCGGCAGAGAAATATTCCTGCTCGGCAGAATTACGGATACATATCGGGCGGGGTTGATCGGAACAGAGGAATACGAGGAAAAGAAAACGGAATACGAAAAAGCGGTCGGCGGGAATCTGCAAGACTATCTCGCCCGCAGAAAGATCAATCTTTCGCTCGTGTTGAAAACGCTGGCGCTCGTCGGCGGCGCGATCGATAAATTCATCGTCCCGCAGGACGATTCTTCGCCCTATGGCTATACGGCGATCGATCAGCGCAAAGTGAAGGCGTTTATCGGAGAACGGGGGCTCGACGTGGATATTTATCCGGGCGCGGACGAAGTCGGCATGACGCTGCTCGCGGCGGCGGTCGCCGATATGAAACAAGCCGCGCCGAGTATCTGTCCCATCTATCCGAAAGAGGAATGTAAAAACGTAATCCCTTTATATGAGGATCGGGAAGTTTATAAAAGTATCGCCGCTCAGATCAAAAACGCGGGAGCACGGTACACGGACGATCGGGAACACGCCGATATCCTGTTGTTTTGCAATTTGCCCGCAGGGGAGATGCGCAACGTTTCCGAGCAAAATTCGCCGGCGTATGCGGGAAGGGATTTAGAGGCGTTTACCGAGACGATGGCGGCTTATATCGCAAAGGGGCGCGCGGTCGCTGCGGCGGATCTCGCTTATTGTAACGGCGGGGATAAGGACTGGGTAAAGCTGATCTCGGAAAAGGCGGGGATTTTTTCGCTGGCGGGATACGCGGGCTGGAACACGTCCTCGAACAGTCTGGGAACAGTGATCTGCCAGGCGGTGCTGTATCATTTTTACGGGGACACTCAGACGCATAGAAAATTTCTCGCCGAAAGGGTATACGAAGACGTCGGATATTGCGGGTACGTACGTAAATATATGTGCGATAACATATTGCCGGAACTGGGGTATCACTATTTCGACGCCGGCGAAAAACGGGGCGCGGTCAGCGAACAGGCAAAGAAACTGCTTCTCCGATATATCGGCGGCAATTTTCCCGAAGTCGCGGAAAAATATACGATCGCCTCTTGTATAATGCCCTGGAAAAGAATGTTTGAAATCGGTCTGACGGTCGAAGAAACCGACGGCCGCGAATAGAGAAGGAGAATGATGTTATGACGGGAACGATAAAGAAGAGATGGCTGCGGGCATTGGCGGTGTGCGGCGTTACGGCGGTTCTGGCGGCGTGCGCGACGTACATGACGGGCGGCGTTTCGACCAGCGCCGCCGAGATCACGGGCGACTGGGGAAAGAGCGGCGTGACGGTCACGGGCGGCGGCAAAACGTTGTCGGACGTGGTGACCGATCCGGTCACGTATACGGACTATGCGGAAAACGGAGCTTTGGTATCCGTGAGCGAAACGGTCAAAACGAGCGTGATGAACGGTACGCAGACGGTCGTTTTCACCGCGGCTTATCCGTACACCACCACCCGCCGTTCGGGGAATTATAAAGAGTATACGGTGGAGTGCGGCGACGACGGCGTTTACCGGGTGACGGGCGTGAATACGGCGGGCGACGGAAGCACGTATATTCCCGTAGGCGGTTACGTGTTATCCGTACCCGTCTCCGTGGAATTTACGGCGGCGGAAAACACCGTGCTTACGCTCGGCGGAACGAAAGTTGCGCTCGCCGATAAAGCGGTGGAATCTGATTCGGGGAGAAGAGTCGCGATCGATCTTCTCAACGGCAACAGAAGTATGCCCATGGTCGTTTATTACGATTATGATTTCGGCGATAAGACGGGCACGAACGCATACGGCTCGGAACTGGCGGCGGTATTCGATTCGGAAAGCGGGAAATTCATCGTAAAATCTTTCCGCGCGTTCGGCGAGGGCGACGCTTCGGGCATGATGATTCCCGACAACGGATTTGTATTGAGCTCTTACGGCGAAGGCTACCGCGGAATTCTCGTCGCCGGAAAACGTTTTTCGCTCGGGGATAAACTGACGATGGTCGGCTTCGATTACGTCCGCTTCGGCGGCGAACCCGTTACCTATACATATAATTACGATTATTACGATTCCGAAAGCCCGACGGACGAGTTCAACGACAACGACGGCAGAATGGAAACGCCCACTTCTCCCTTTGCCGCCTATCGCGGAGAAAACCAGACGATCATTTATCATTACGGTTGGTCGTATCAGGGCTCGACGGGCACGGGTACGAACGTATACGGCTTCGAGGCGGCGGTAGACGCCGAGGGCGTGGTCGTAGAACGGGCGGTAAACGTGACGGCGATTCCCAAAGACGGCTACGTAATCAGCGGTCACGGAAAAGGCAGAGATTTTATCCGCGCTTCCGTACCGCTCGGGGCGACGGTTACGCTCGATCAGGCGCAACGTACGTTTTCCGTCACGACTTCCCTGAACAGTTTTTACGTCAATACGAAATCGATCGTCGATTCGATCGTTTCGACGGCGGAACAGAAAGTGCGCCAGCTTTACGATATCGATCCGGCGGCTGTCTCCGGCAAGATCGGCGAAGTGAACGGGCTGATGGAAGAACTGCTCGGCTATAAGGCTTCGATCGAAGAAAAAACGGAGAGCGGGGACTGGACGGATACCGAAAAGACGGCGATGCTGATGGGCTATAACAGCGCGAAACTCGCCGCGGAGAATAAGGCTTACGAACTGCTCGCTCTGTGCGAGGAGAGCAAACCTGTGACGGCGCGCGCGACCTGGCACAGACCGACGGAAAAGAATCTGACCGATCTGACGGCGACGCTCGATACCTATAAAGAGACGGGAATCAATCTCATCTTCCTCGAAACTTTCTACAACGGCTATTCCATGTTCAAGTCCGATTACGTGGAATATCACAAGAATTTTGCGTCGGCAAGTTACGGAAGCTATCGCGATTATGTAAGCGCGTTCACGGCGCTCGCCGCCGAGCGCGGGATAGAGGTGCATGCCTGGGTGGAGAATTTTTACGTCGGCCTGACGACCGAGATCAAGCTCCTCGCCGAGCACCCCGATTGGATTGTATATAACGACGACGGCACGATCTATCAACGGAAAGAGGGCGGCGCGTATATTTTCATCGATCCGACGAATAAGCAGACGACCGATTTTCTCGTTGCCTATTATAAGGAGATGTTTGCGAAGAATCCGCTCCTGAAAGGCATCAATCTCGATTATATCCGCTATCCCGTCTCTTCGGCGCAGCTGGACACGGGTTTCACGAAAAATTCCATGCTCGCGTTTGCGGAAAGCGTGGGCGTGAAAGACAAACTCAACGCCTCCTCGACGACGGAAAAGATGATCAAGGATTTTTCCAAATGGGTGCTCAATAAGGCTTATAATCCCGCCGCGGAAGAAAACTACGAAAAATGGTGCGCCTATCGCATGTCCGCCGTCACCGATTTTGTCGGCAGGATATACAAAGAAGTGAAAGGGGACGGCGATCTGGTCATTTCCACCGCGGTGTTCAGCTCGATCACTGCCACGAAAGCGGAGAAGAAACAGGATTGGCAGACCTGGATCAGAAACGGCTGGATCGATATCGCGACGCCGATGGCGTATTTCGATTCGTCCACGGACGTTTTAAAAGGCGTTTCCGATATGATCCTCATCGCGGGAACGAGCAGTTATTATTATACGGGGCTCGCCTCTTCCTACCGCGGGCTTCCCGCCTATGAAAACGTCAACCAGATCGAAGCCTCCTATCTCGGCGGCGCGAACGGATACGTCATCTTCTGCTCCACGCAGATCATCGGCCACGAGGACGTGCAGGAGGTCCTGAAAGCGGGCTTCAATTCCCGGACGGCGGTACTGCCGCACGATACGCCGGAAAAGGTCATGAAAGCGTATTTCGATAGGATTCTCGACCGCGCGGACAGATTATATATCCCCGCCGAAGGCATGACGGACGCAAATAAAACGGCGCTGAAAGCGAAGTTCGACGAAATTTTGAAGATGGAAACGGATACTTCGGCGCAAATTCTCGCCGTGAAAGCGGAAATCGCGTCCCTCTATAAAACGACGAACATTTCCAAGTACGCCAAAGGCTTTTCGGCCAGGCGGATCACCGAAGCGTTGACCGAGCTTAACGGGCTTCTCGATATAAAGGCGCAGCGCCTGTCGTTTACGGAAACGCCCGTTCCACCTCCCGATCCCGGCGATTCGAGCGATTCGGGAAACTCGGAGAATTCCGGCAATTCGGGAAGAGACGAGAGAAAATCATGCCGAAGCGGCTGCGGTTCCTCGTTCGCGCTCGGCGGCCTTCTGATACCGTTTGCGGCCGCGGCGGCGATCCTTATAAGAAAGCGCAGGCGCTGATAAAACAAGCGTCAGAACGATTCAACAACCCCGCGGGGTTCTTTTCCGTACCGGAAAAGAACCGGTCTTAAAGGGAAATTACAAAAGTTGTTAACAGGGAAACTGTTGCGATAATCATTAAAAATGACGGAGGAAACAATGATGAGAAAGAGCAAATTGGTGTTGGCTGTGCTGGCGGTGACGATGGCCGCGTGTACGGGACTGACTTCGTGCGGAACGGACGTCGCCTCGTCCGGTTCCGATCCGAAGGAAAGCGGTTCGGCGTCTCAGCCCGCGGAATTTTCCGCGCCGGTCGTGACGGCGACGCCCGCGGAGATCGAGATCACGCAGGGCACGCCGGAAGAAGAATACAATCTCCTTTACGGCGTGAGTGTGACGGACGAGTACGATACGGGGTTGACCGCCACGATCGAGAGCGACGATAATTTCGACGTAGACGTGATCGGCGAATACACGATCACCTATAAGGCGACCAATTCTAAGGGCAAGAGCGGTACGGCGACGAGAAAAGTGAAAGTCGTCCAGCCTCCCGCGAGCCTCGTTCTCCAAGCGGAAAAGGCGCTCGACACGAAATGGACGGGCGGCACGGAGCTCAAATTCGCACATGATCTCTTTTATTCGCTCACGGAAAATAAAACTTACGAGACGTATATGAAGGGCGTGTTCTATAACTCGACGGAAAGCACGATCGTTCTGGATATTCCGGGCGGCGGCGGAGAAGCGGCGATCGTCGACGAACACGGCACGGTGATCGAGGGCAGAGACGGTGCCAACGGCTACCTCATGAACGCCGAAAACCCGCAGCGAGTCGGCTCGACCGTGAAAAATTTCACTTATAACGGCGCGGAATATTCCGTGGCGACGGCGACGTTCCGGTATATGCAGATCCCCGCAAAGGGCTACGCGGTCGTCGTGACGACGGGCATGATGGGCGAAGGCTTTGATTACGACGGCAGATCGTTCATCAATAAAAACGTAATCTATCAGTACGGCGTGTCCGTCCGGCTCTATTGGGAAGACAAACCGACGGAATATCTCACGAATTACGTCGATAAAGGCCCTACGGTCACTCCTCCCTCCAAAATCACGCTGGCGCAGGGCACTTCCCTGGCCGACGCCAAAGCGAGCGTACTGGCCGGAATAACGATCACCGACGACAACGGTACTTTCGATCCCGCGGACGATATCAAAACGGGATTCACGCCCGCCATCGTGTCGGACGGCGGATATAATGCCGATACGGAGGGCACGTATGCGTTTACCCTCGAAGTATCCGACGCGAAGGGAAACAAGACCACGTTTACCCGTACGGTCGAAGTGGCGGGGAATGTAACCGACGTCACGATCGGAGACAAGACCATTTCCGTCAAAGATATCGTCATCAGACAGAATACGGCGCTTGCCGAAGCCGATTACAAAGCGGTGGATCTGGTCATCTATACGAAGGAATATACGGGCGAAATCGTCGACGACAAATACGGCCAGGCGTTCGTCGTCAACGAGTCGACGGGTGCGATCGTACGTATTTACGACGGCGCTAACGCGAAGTATTACGACGCGGAGAATGATAAGGGCTCTCAGCCGACGGAACTCGGGCTTACCCAGTCCAACTATATCAGCAAGGCGTTCGCTTCCCTGACCGAAGGCGAAACGCTGGTGATCGCTCCCAGATACAGTCTCAACAATAACGCAACTTATACCTTCTTCCTCGGCAACAGAAATATCGGCGAGGTAATGACGATCGGGAATTATATGTTCGGCTCTAAAATAATTACGGCGGGCGCCGCTTCCACTACGCTGAAAGTGGTCAGAGATACGAAAGTAACGTGGACGGACAACATGCTTGCCGTTTATACGTTCGGTTATACAGGCGGGTTCAACGCCAACGGTTACGGCGAAGCGATCGTCCTCGACACGGCGGGCAAGATTGTGCGCGTATACGACGGCGCCAACGGCAGATACCGCGACGCGGACAATAAAGACGGTATCGTCGATGCGACGAAGTGTACTTCTGCGGGATATCTCAACGAAGGCTTTGCCTCCTTGCGGGAAGGGGAAACGCTGCTCGTCGTACCCAACGCGGCGCCGAACGTTGCGCGCGGCTGGGCAACGTCCAACCTTCGTACCATTGGTGCGCAAGTAACGATCTCCGGCGTCGTTCTCAATGACAGAACGGTCACGGCGGGCACGGTAAGCAAGAGCTTCAAGATCATGATCGATACGAAAGTGGCGTGGGAAGACAATATGATCGCCGTGTATACGTTCGGCTACGAGGGCGGCTTCAACGCCAACGGCTACGGCGAAGCGATCGTCCTCGACGCAACGGGCAAGATCGTGCGCGTATACGACGGCGCCAACGGCAGATACCGCGACGCGGATCATACGGAAGGTATTACCGATGAGACGAAGTGCACTTCCGCGGGATATCTCACCCAAGCGTTTGACTCCTTGCAGGAAGGGGAAACGTTGCTGGTTATCCCCAACTCCGGGACGAACGCTGCGCGTAAGTGGGCGATAGATAACCTGCGCGATGTGGGAAAGCAGGTCACGATCGCCTGAGAACGGAACTGAAACGTAAGTTATGAGAGACAGGCGGATTTCCGTCCCGAAAAGCGGAGAACCGCCGGCTCCCGTATAAGACGGATTCGGCGTGGGTTTCAGGATTTACAAGAAATAAAAACGAGGAGGAGGCAATGCGGAAAAGATTATGGATATCGATTCTTTCCGTAGCGGTTGCTTTGGTTGTTCCTCTGACGGCACTGGCGGCAAATGCGGAAACGTTTGCGGCTCCGTCGGAAGAAAAGACCGTAAACGGGATAGTTTACAAAAAATTTGAATACACGGACGGCGGGAAGCAGGTTCTTTTTTACGGCGAATACAACCCTGCGGCGAAAGACGATTATGAGTTCGTCATACATAACGTCCGGGGCACCGACGGAAAGGCCGCCCGCACGAGCGTCAGCGATATTGCGGCGGATTACGAACGTTCCACCGGCAAAAAGGTAATGCTGGCGACCAACGGCGATTATTTCGATCTGACTTCGGGGCAGAATATGGAAAGCCTGGTCATCGAGGGCGTCGTCTACACGATCGGGAGTTTTGCTTCCAAGCATTGCCTGGGATTCGACAACAAAGGCAACACGGTCGTCGGCAGAATGACGGAAACGGAAAAGTTTGTGGAAATTTCTTCTGCCGCCGGACCTGTCTATTACGAAATAGATAAGATCAACCAGGCTCCTGCCGACGGCGAAGTCGCCGTGTATACTTCGGCAAGCGGCGTGACGGTGGAAGACGCCTGCAAATACAAAGTCCGCACGGACGATCCCAACGTCCTGCAATTCCCGACTTCCGGCACGGCGACGCGTATGAGCGAGGGAACGGTCACGGACGATAAATCGCTGACGCTCGCAAGCGGGGAGTTCGCCCTCGTCGTCAAGGGTGAAAACGAGATCTCGCGCTTTCTCTACGATACGATCGCTTACGGCACGGAGATCCGTCTCGTGCAAAAGCCGGCGGGCGCGTTTAAAAATATGAGGTACGTCGTCGGCGGCTACGACATTCTCGTAAACGACGGCGTCGTCAATACGAACTGCCATACCGACAACGACGGCAACGGCAACGCGCCGCGTACTTTCCTCGGCGTGAAAGAGGACGGAACGATGTTTTTAGGCGTTCTGGACGGACGGCAAGCCGGGTACAGCGTCGGCTGCACGGTCGATAAAGAAGCGCAGACGGCGAAGCAGCTGGGCGCAAAATACGCGCTCGAACTCGACGGCGGCGGCTCGTCCGTATTCCTGTTCGATTTTAACGACGGCAAAGGACTTACGCTTTGCAACCGACCTTCCGACGGCAGGGAGAGGAAAGTGAGCAACGCCGTGCTGCTCGTCGAAAAAGAGAAAGAGACTCCGCCACCGGACGACAGTACGAGCGAGAGCACGGGCGGAACCGGTACGGGCGGCGAAGAAAATTCGCAGAGCGGAAAAAATTCGGGAAAGACGAAAAAGGGCTGCGGTTCGGTTATAGGCGGCGCATGGCTGTTTGCGGCGGGCACGTTTACGTTATATCTGGTCGGTAAAAAGAAGAATGGGGGCAATTTATGAAGAAATTCGCAATGAAATTACTCGGTGTATTGGCGGCGGTCACGTTTGTCGTCGGCGGAATGGCAAGTTGCGGCGACAAAAACGAGGATCTGGGCGTGAACATGAACATCGATCTCACGAAGAAAATAGATCTGAGCGTACTGATGCCTAATTCGGGCTATACGATCGAGGAAGTGAACGCGGACGCGAACGCGAAAGTCGTCGAAGAGCTGACGGGATATAAAGTCACGTATTCCCAGCTCCCCGCGGCGGATGCCTCTTCTTCCTTAAACACCAGAATGATAGACCATACGCCGTACAACGCGATGAAGCTGACGACGGCGCAGTTTGCCGACTTGATTGCGGACGACGTGCTGCTCCCTCTGGACGAAGTGATAGATAAGTTCGGTCCCGTTCTAAAAGACGTGATCGCGGAAGAGTCGTGGGACGTGGTGCGGGTAAACGGCAAGATTTACGGGATTCCCGAACGCGCTTCCAGCGACAATATCGAAAATCCCGTCATTTTCAGGCAGGATATTCTCGACGAACTCAATCTGTCCCTCCCCACGACGAAAGAGGAACTTCATACTGTTCTTTCGGCGATCAAGACTTCCAAAAATATCATTCCGCTCACTTTCGATATGTATACGCCGCTCGTATACGCGGTTTCCTCCGCGTTCGGCATTTATAGCGAATGGCAGGAATATACGGTGAACGGCAAAAAAGAAGTCCGCTATTATATGGACGCGCCCGGGTACGGCGATTATATCGATTATATGGCGCAGCTGTATAAAGAAGGTCTGATCGACGCCGAGATCTCCACGCAGAAATCGGCGGACGCGATCCAGAAATTTTCTTCCGGCAAAGCGGGCGCCGTGGCCACTTCTATATGGAGCGTTTCCGCAGTCGTAACGGGGCTTCAATCCAACGGGATCATCACCTCGACGCAGGCGGCTTCCACGCAGGAAGAGACGCTCGGCTATCTCCGTTCCCTGCAAAACGCGGACGGCGATTATAAAGTGTACCGCAACAGCGGCTATACCTATATCACGGCGATCCCCTTCTATATGGCGGAGAACGCGGGCTACGTCATTGACTGGATTAACTCCAAACTGACGGACACGGACGAAACGCACAATTTCCGTTCGATCGTGATCGGCGACGAAAACTATCACTGGACATATAACGAGTCGACGGGATATGCGCCCATTTCCGAACACTTTTCCGAAAAGGACACGGCGAGCTATTTCCTCACGGGAAGCAACGAAAAGGTATACACGCAGTACTGGCTCGCACGGGTGAAGAAACAGCCGGAATTATATCGCGCCTGGTCGATCCTGATGGAAGACGCGGACGACGTCGGCGTTTACAATATTACCGATTTTGCCCCGCCCATCGCGGAGTATGCGTCGGTGCGCGGAAAAATAGAGCTTTACGCGCAGGATCAGTTCTTCATCATGATTAAATCGGACGGCGGCTCGTCCAAATACAAGGACTATCTGAATAAGTTCAACGCCGACGGCGGCACGCAGGCTACTTCGGCAATCAATAACTGGTACTACGGAAAATAATCGTATGAAGGAATACACCAAAAAGCAATTAAAAAAATACAGGGGAATGTATCCGTTCCTTCTGCCCGCCGTACTTCTGGCTCTGGTATTTTCCTATCTGCCGATGGTGGGACTTCTGATTGCCTTCAAGGATAAAATCAACTTTATTCGTTACTCCAACGTGTTTGAAGCGTTTTCTCACGCAAATTGGACGACGGAGCATTTCGCCAAGATTTTCAGCGACCGCGATATTTATAAATACATCGTCAACACGCTGATCATCAGCGTTATGAAAATCGTCATTCTCTTCCCCCTTCCCGTCATTTTGGCGGTGATGATCGCGGAAGTGAAAAACAAGAGCTTTTCCACATTCGTGCAAAGTATGGTATTCCTGCCGCACTTTTTGTCCTGGGTGGTCATTACGGGTATTTTCAAGAACCTGCTCGCCGTGAACGGGCCCGTCAACAATTTGCTCGGCATCAGTTACCACTGGTTTGCCGAGCCGGGAATTTTCCGTTGGCTGGTCGTCGCGCTCTCGGGCTGGAAAGAAATAGGGTACAGTTCCATTGTCTATATCGCCGCGATTATGGCGATCGACAACAGTCTTTACGAAGCGGCGAGACTGGACGGCGCGGGGAAAATGCAGCAGGTTTTCCATGTTACCATTCCCATGATCGTTTCGACGATTATCGTCATGCTGATTATCCGTCTCGGCTATCTGATGGAGGCGGGCTTCGAGCAGGTGTATACCATGATCTCGTCGACGACGCGGGAAACGGGAGAGATTATCGGCACGTATATTTACCGGATCAGTCTCGGGGAGAACGCGGGCGATTACGGACTGTCCACCGCGGTGGGGCTGTTCAACGGCGTCATTTCGCTCGTTCTGATCGTTTCGGCAAATTCCATTTCCAAAAAAGTAACCGAGGAGGGAATCTGGTAATATGCGCAGTACGGAAAAGAAAGTACATACGCACGAAGATATCGGATTGACGATCGTCAATTACGTGCTTCTTGCGATCATCGCGCTTTGTTGTCTCGTTCCTTTCTTCAACGTCATTTCCAAAGCGTTCTCCACCTACGGTAAGACGGTCGTCGTCCTGCCGCAGGGATTCACGGGCTTCAATTTCAGGCAGGTATTCGCCAACGCGGCTTATTTCCGCGCCTTCGGCGTGTCCGTGGGCGTGACGACGATCGGAACGTTTCTGTCCGTGGCGTTCATGTTCATGGCGGCGTACCCGCTCAGTAAAAAAGATCTGCCTTTTCGTAAAGTCTTTATGATTTTCTTTATGATCGTCATGCTGTTTTCGGGCGGGCTGGTGCCCAACTTCTTCGTGATGAAAATGGTCGGTCTGCTCAACACTCCCGCCGCGCTCGTCTTTCCGTCTCTCGTCCAGGTCTATAACCTGATCCTTTTGAAAAACGGCTTGGAGGGGATCCCGGCAGAAATAGAGGAATCCGCCCGTATCGACGGCGCGAGCAGCGCGCGTATTCTCGCGGCGATTCTTCTGCCCATTTCCATACCGTCCATCGCCAGCGTCGCGCTGTTCACGGCGGTATCTTATTGGAACAACTATTTCAACGCTCTGATTTACCTGATCAACGCGGAACAATATTATCCCCTCGCGATGTTTATTTTGAACCGGATCAATTCCGTGCCCGATATTTTGGGCGATCAGAGATTATATCAGCAGAAAGAATTTATCGATTCGGCGATGATCATCATCAGTATTCTTCCCATCGTCTGCGTATACCCGTTCGTGCTGAAATTTTTTGTGCGCGGACTCACCGTGGGAAGCGTCAAAGGCTGATAAAGGACGGGCGGAATGAAACTTTGCGTGGATTTAGGCGCCACCAACGTCAAAAGCGGACTGGTGGAGAACTATGAGATTCTCCAAGCGGCAATTACGCCGACCAACGTTTCGGCCGGCTGTTCCGGCGTGGTGGCTTCCTTGAAAGAATCGATCGATAAACTGATTTGTCCGACCGTTTCCGCTATATGCGTTTCCTCCGCGGGAAAAATCGACAGCGACAGGGGAGTCGTGACGTATGCGACGGATAATCTCCCGGGATATGCCGGTTTCGATATTTGCGCCTGGGTGAAAGAAACTTACGCTCTGCCGGCCGTGGCTTTGAACGACGGCTTCGCGGCTTTACTGGGCGAGATCGCGCTCGATAAAAGCTATGCGAGCAAGCGCGTCGTCATGTTGACGTTCGGCTCGGGGGTAGGCGGCGCGTACGCGGTGAACGGAAGTCTAAAAGCGGACGAGAAGAATGATTTCGCTTTGTTCGGGCATATTTCCATCGTTCCCGACGGAAAAAAATGTAATTGCGGCAAATTCGGCTGCGCGGAACAATATCTTTCCGGCAGAGCCATCAACCGTTTCGCATTGGCGGCAGGGATTGAAAAGGATCGACTTTTTGCGGAATACGAACGGAGGAACGCCGCCGCGATCGAGCTTGTAGGGCGGCTGAAAGAATATTTGAAAATCACCTTAGATAGAATCTCCTTCGTTGCGCCTTTCGAAGTATGTATTCTCGGCGGCGGAGTCGTCGACGGTATGGGAGAATCGTTCGGGGCGTTCACCGCTTCGCTCGGATACGATATCCGCCGCGCAAAAGCGGGAAACAATGCGGGAATGCTCGGCGCCTATTATTTCGGAGAGGAACGGTTATGAAGGAATTATTTGCCGACGTCGTCGTATACGGCGGGAGTCTGGGGGGCACATTGGCGGCTTATTCCGCGGCAAAGCAGAGTAAATCCGTTTTGCTTTTTGAAGCAAGCGATTGGATAGGCGGGCAGCTGACTTCTCAGGCGGTGCCGCCCGACGAGCATCTCTGGATCGAGGAAACGGGCTGTACGGCGTCTTACCGCGAGTATCGCAATCAGGTGAGAAATTATTACCGCACCAATCCTTATATCATCGACGAGTTAAAGACAAAGGAATATTTTTGTCCGGGCGGTTCCACGGTGAGCAGGCTTGCCCATCCGCCGAAACTGGCTTTGAAATTGCTGACGGAACTTCTCGAACCGTACGTGAAAGAGGGAAATTTAAAAATTTATCTGAAAAGCAAGCTCCTTTCGGCGGATACTTCGGGAACCGAGATCCGCGCGCTCCGTATGATTGTCGAAGGAGAGAAGTATCTTGTCAAGGGCAGATACTTTCTCGACGGCAGCGACGAAGGAGAACTGATCGCGAAAAGTGGGTGCGAATACGTTACGGGCGCGGAAAGCCGCGAAATGACGGGAGAACCGTCCGCCGCCGATTTTTATCGCCCGGACGACCGGCAGCCCGTTACCTGGACTCTCGCCTTTGAAAACAGAAGAACGGGGGAGTATGTCGGCGAGAAACCGCAGGAATACGAAACGTTCAAAAAACTCGTTCAGCCCTATGACAAATATCCCATTTTCAGCATGTACGGGCCGGACTCTTCGACGGGAAAAGCCAAGCGATTCGGTATGTATCCCGGCGAATATGACCAAAACGGAAAGAGATTGTTCGGGCTTTATAACTATCGCCGTATCGTCAATTCCGTTTACTTCAAAGACGGATACGAGCCATATGACGTTACTCTTTTGAACTGGCCGCAGAACGATTATTTTTTAGGAAATACTTTCGACGATGAAAACGCGGAAGAGAATAAGCGGCTAGCCGCTCAGTTCACGTTATGTTTTTTCTACTGGCTACAAACGGAAGCGCCGCGCGCGGACGGCGGAACGGGGTACCCGTTTTTCAAATCCTGCGGCGATGCCGTGGGAACGCAAAACGGATTGACGAAAATGTATTACGTCCGCGAGAGCCGGCGTATCAAAGCGAAATATACCGTTCGCGAACAGGATATTACGACGGGGAATCCCGATTTTTACGACTCGGTCGGGGTAGGAAGCTACCCCATTGATTTACATATTACGACGAGGACTCATTCGTTTTTCTATAAACCGAGCAAGAGATTCACGATCCCGCTCGGCGCGATGATCCCCGTGAGAATGACCAATCTTATTCCCGCGTGTAAAAATATCGGCACCACGCATTTGACGGGCGGCTGTTATCGGCTTCACCCGGTGGAATGGACGGTGGGGGAAGCGGCGGGACTGTTGGCCTCGTATGCGATCGAAAGCGGGACGGAGATCGCAGAACTCCGCGCCGATAAAGCGCGGCTTGCTTCTTTTCAAGAATTTCTGATGCAAAACGGCATACAGTTACATTGGTAAAATTACGGTGAAGGATTTCCGGTTTGCAGCTGTTCTTCATCGAAAAAGCGTTGGGGTTTTTGAGATTATAATGACACAGTTTAAAAGGTATAGCAAAAACAGCCGCGGGTAAAAAATTCGCGGCTGTTTTTAAAGGAAACTTTTGCTGGCTATTTCCTCTTGTTTATATTTTATATTTTAAATATGACAAAAGTTGAAATTCGTAGTGATTGTCGAATTAAGAGAGTGATATATCGTGTCTCTTTGTATTCGGCTATTATTTCTATATACGCAGCACTTTTCTATAAATACGCATGAAACTTACGAGTTGCGGTAAGGATAATGACTTTTATAGAAACGACAGGGGAAAGGTATGCCCGCTGCGGTGGAGATCGGTTATATCCGTTCAACCTAAGGCGGTAGACACGGAAGGTCTCGCGCCGAAACGATGAGGCCTCAACAAATATAAAAAATCGTCGTTATTTCCCTATTGACAAATTTGAATTTCTATATTATAATTGGTGCGAATCAAAAAAATTATATAAAAGAATATCGGACGCCCGTGTTGTTTTATCGTTTCATCACAGGGAAGGGAGCGTAGGAAGATGCAAAAGAAGACGAGACACATTGCCGTCGTGGAAGACAGCGAGGAAGATGCGAACGTATTGTTGAATCATGTGGCACAGTATCGCGAGGAAACAAAGGAGGACGTCGTCTGCTCCGTGTTTCACAACGGATTGGATTTTCTGGACGATTATCGGCCCGTGTACGACATTATTTTTATGGACATAGAAATGCCGCATCTGGACGGTATGAAAACCGCAAAAAAATTGCGCGCGCTGGATCCTTACGTGGGTTTGGTTTTTATCACCAACATGGCTCAGTATGCCATCAAGGGCTACGAGGTAGACGCGCTGGATTTTATCGTAAAGCCGGTCGAGTATTTCAGCTTTGTCGATAAGATACGGCACATTTTTAAAAGATTGGAAAAAAAAGGCGGCAAGGACACCCATTACGTGCTGCGTCTCGGCCCGGATTCCTTCCGGGTACTGCCGTTCGACGATATCTACTATATCCTGAAAGACAGAAATTATATCGTTTACACGACGCGGGAGGGCGAATTTCGCGCCCGCGGAACGATGAAGACGATCGAACCGGAATTGGAGGGTACCTCCATCGTAAAATTTGCGAACGGGAGTATGGTCAATCTTCGTTACGTGCAAAAAAAGGTACGGAATTCTATTTTCGTTAACGGCGCGGAATTCACCGTTACCCGGCAGTGCGCGAAAACGTTTACCAAACAGTTCATGGAGTACCTCCGAGGTGAAAAATGCGGGACCAGATCATAATCTCTCTCTATTTTCTGGGACAGCTTTTGCTCAGCGAAGCGGTCTTTCTCATAAAGGGGGAGAAACGAAATAAATTCTTCCTGCGGGTGCTGACGGCGGTCGTATGTTATGCGGGGGTAGTCGTTTTGGCGAGCATAGCCTTTGAATACCTGCCTAAAAGTATCCCGCTGCGCCTGCTCTATTTCGTGATCTTTTTTTTCTGTTCCGTCCCGGCTGTCCATTTTTGTTTCGCTATGAAATGGTCGCAAATCTTTTTTGTGGCGATTGCGGGATATTCGATCGAGCACATCGCCAGTTCGGTCAGCCATATTTTGATCTTTGCGATCGGCACTCAGAATATAAGCCGTACTTTACTGTATTCTGTCTTTTTGACTTTGCCGTATATCGGCTGCGCCGTTTTCTTTTATTTCGCGTTGGTGAAACGGGCGGTTTTCGAAGAGAAAATTCAGTATATGGACAAGCGGGTGGTGATCGTATCCGTCGTCAATCTGAGCATCTGTCTCGTTTTGAGCGTAGTCGTAGACGATGCCGGCTCGCAGTTCGTTCCCTCCGTGATCTGTAAGATCTATGCGATTTTAGGCTGTTCGCTGTGCCTTTGTTTACAGACCGGTCTCTTCAAAGAGGGGAAAATGACGCAGGAGAACAAAACGCTTCAACAGATGCTGCTGTTTGAAAGCAATCAGCATAAAATTTCCAAAGAGACGATAGATTTCATCAATATCAAATGCCACGACTTAAAACATCAGATCAATAAACTGGATATGCAGACGCGGGAAGGCCGGGCAAAATCGATCGCCGAAATCTCGGAGGCGATCCTCATTTACGACAGTATCGCCCGCACGGGGAATGACGCGCTGGATATCGTGCTGATGGAGAAAAAACTTCTATGTGAGAAATACCATATCAAATTTACATATATGGCGGAGGGGAAAGGTCTGGATATGATGGAGGCGGCGGATATATATTCCCTGTTCGGAAATATGCTCGACAATGCCATCGAAAGCCTTAGCGCGGAGCCGGACGTCGAAAAACGGATCATGTCGCTCACAGTAAATCTCCGCCAGCAAATGCTTTATATTTGTATGGAGAACTATTGCGGTAAACCCGTAGTCGTCAAGGACGGAGAGATTCAGACGACGAAAAAAGAAGAGCCGGGCATGCACGGATACGGAATAAAAAGTATCGTGTTTATTGTCAATCGTTACGGGGGAGACGTGTTGATCCAATGCGAGGATAATCGTTTTGTCATCGAGATTATGCTGCCCGAAATTTCTTCCTGAAAATATACGTATACGGGAACGGCGCCTTAGCGGCGTCGTTTTTTTGTACCTGAAAATGTAAAAAGTATACCAAAAAAATTTCTTTGCGTTTTTAGTGTGATACAATCCGCGTCGAAAGGGTATTTTATCCGAAAAAAATTTATGGAGGAAAAAAATGAAGGCAACATTCAAGAGCAAACGACTTAAAAAGACTTCGGTCGCTTCTCTCAGTCTGGTGATGGCGCTTTCGTGCGTACTGGCCGGCGGCAGCATTTTAAGCACCTCGGCAAATATCGCCGATTCGCTGGATCCAAACAGAAAGTACCGCGCGGACTACGACTCGATGACGGAGACGGAAGACGCGGCGGCAAAGCTCAATTTGCAGATCGAGGCGGAAGGCGCGGTGCTTCTCAAAAACAAGGCGAAAGCGCTGCCTTTGGCCGCGAGCGCCGCGAAGAAAGCCAGAGTGACTGTGCTCGGCTCCCAGGCGGATACGCTGGCGACGGGCGGCAGCGGTTCGGGCGGCCAGACGAAACCCGCCGGCGATAACACGCCCGACGCGCCGCTGACGCTGTTCGACAGTCTGGACGCGGCGAATATTCAGTACAACCCCTCTGTCAAAGCGAGATATGAGGAATCGTCGCTTTCGCCCAAGACGTTGCTTTACAGCGGCAACGCTTATGACGGCGGCCATTATATGAACAAAGTCAGCGCGGCGACGTCCGATTCGGTCGAGTTCGACGGTTCGCATTATGTGCCCGCCGCCGACGGTTCCCTGCATGGCGTTTCTCTGGAAGGGTTCGAGGATACCGCGCTCGTGGTGTTTTCAAGATCGGGCGCGGAAGGACAGGACAACGATTCCTATAACCTTACCGATAAAGCCTCCGGCGCCGCGGTCACGGACGATATTTCCGATCACTATTTGCAGCTGACGACTTCGGAAAAGGAGCTGATGGCGTACGCCAAAAAGAATTTCGATAAAGTGATCGTTCTTCTCAATAGTCCTTCGGCGATGGAACTCGGCTGTCTGGAACACGACGAGGGCGTGGACGCAATCCTCTGGATCGGCCAGCCGGGCTGGAACGGTATCATGTCGGTGGGCAAAATTTTAAACGGCGAAGTGAATCCCTCCGGCCGCACGGTGGATTTCTACATGAGCGATTTCGCCACCGATCCGACCTGGTACAACCTGGGCAACTACGCGCAGTCCAACGCCATACTCAACGGCGCCGACACGAGCGCCGTCAACGTCAAAGATTCCGTTTCTATGGGCTATGACGCGACGTATGCGACGGAAGGCATCACCAACGGCGGCTATAAAGTGCTGGATTATGCCGAAGGCATCTATTTGGGTTACCGCTATTACGAAACCGTCTACGCCGATCTTCAAAAGGAAGCGGGGAAGGAAGCGGCCGACGCGTGGTATGCGGCGGCGGCCGTCTATCCCTTCGGCTACGGACTCAGCTATACCGATTTCACGCAGACGATCAAAAGCGTCAAAGGGGATCTCGAGGATAAAGACGGTACTGTCGAAGTCACCGTCACCGTCAAAAATACCGGCTCCGTCGCGGGCAAAGAGGTTATACAGCTTTACAGCACGCCGCCGTACACCGCGGGAGAAATCGAAAAAGCGGCCGTCAATCTCGTCGGTTTTGAAAAAACGGGAATGATCGCGGCGGGCGCCAGCGAGGATGTGACGCTCGAAATCGCCGTCAAGGATCTCGCGTCCTTCGACTATAACGACGCCAACGGAAACGGCAGCTCCGGTTACGAGCTGGAAACGGGGGACTATGTGCTGAGCGTACGTAAAAACTCCCACGAAGTGCTCGACAGCAAAACGCTGAAAGCCGCTGCCGAACTCGCCTGGGACGAGGACGGGGACGCGGCTACGCCCAACAATATCTATTCGCAGACGGAGAACGCCTGGGAACGGAATAATACCCTTGCGCAGAATTGGGTGGTAGACGGACAGGATAACTATCTCAAACGCGATCAGCTGATCCTCGGCTCCGGCGCGGACGCCTCGGTCGCGCTCGAAGAAGAATATTCCGCAGGAAATCCCAACGAGCTGCAAACCCAGCTCGGCTGGCTGATCGCTGATAAAGGCAGAGCCAACGTATTCACGAAAGAAGCCTTCCATTCCCTCAATATCCAGGAGGAATACGGCGCGGTGTACCAGGACTATGACAATCCTTTGACGACTGCCGTCGAGACAGATTACGAAAATCCCTGGATAAAGACGAACGCGGACATCGCGTCCTGGACGCAGGGCACGGGCAGAGTCAACGAACTGGGGATCTATCAGATCGAACTGGCGGACATGATAGGCGTCCCGCTTACGGACGCCAGATGGACGACCTTCATGAACCAGCTGACCTGGGAGGAAATGACGCAGATCGTCAACGACGGCGGTTACGGCTCGGCGGCGATCACCACAATCGGCAAACCCGCGATCGAGGATCACGACGGCCCCGGTCAGCTGAGATGCGAATGGTCGACGACTCCCGACGGCAACGGGTATGCCTGGGCTTGCGAATCGGTGATCGGCTCCACCTGGAATCAGGAGCTCGCATACGATCAGGGACGCATCGTGGGCAACGAATCCATCTTCCTCGGCGTCACCGGTTGGTACGGTCCCGGTCTCAATACCCACCGCAATCCTCTTTCCGGGCGCAACTTTGAGTATTATTCGCAGGACGGCGTACACGGCGGACTGATCGCCGCCTCCGTGATCGAGGGCGCGACCGATATGGGCACGCACGTCTATATGAAGCACGCGTTCCTCAACGACCAGGAAACCAGCCGTTCGGGCGTATGTACGTTCGCCACCGAACAGGCGATCCGCGAAATCTACGCCAAACAGTTTGAACTGGCGGTGAGAAAGGGCAACGCGAACGGCATCATGCTTTCCTTCAACCGGATCGGCATCGCCGCTTCGTCCTCTCATGCGATCACCATTCAGATGTATGAAAAGGAATGGGGCTACGACGGAATCTCCGTCACCGACGCCTTCTACACCGGTTCCGGCTGGACGCCCGAAAATCTCGTCCGCGGCAGCACCATGCCTTTAAATTCCAGATTCCTCGCTTTCCCTCCCCTTCAACTTCCCGAAGGGACCTGGGACCAGACTCTCCGCGGCGGCAAGGGCGGCGTGCTCGTAAAATCCGACGCCGAAGGCACTTCTACGACGGAGAGCCCTACGCAGTACTATTGGACGCGTACCACGGCGATGAAGGCGCTCTATACATACGCGAACAGCAACGCCATGACGGGGCTTAAAGCGAGCATGCTGCTCAGAAACAAGACGGTCGTTATGGATAAATTGCAGGATTACAAACCGGGTTTGGCGGCTTACAGCAACGACGAACTCACGAACTTCCTCGCGGATATGAACAGCGTATACGGCGCGGGCAACTATGACGTTTCCGTATCGGGAGTGCCCGCCGGCATGAAACTGGACATTAAGACGGGTATTATCTCCGGCCAGACCCCCGCGGCGCCCGGCGTTTATCCCGTCACGATCTCCGTGCGCGGCAAAGGCAATCTCGTGGGCGTAACGGGCTCTACAACGCTGAATATCGCTATCTCCGCACCCGTGGACGGCAGCGAGTTCGCGATCTCTTATAAGGGCTTTGTAGAACTTCAAGAGGGTGTGAACTATGTGCCCGGCGGCGATCCCACCAACGGCGCGAACGCAGGCAAGTATACCAGCGTCAAATATACCGCGTCGGGACTTCCCGAAGGACTTTCCATCGACGAGATCACCGGCGAAATCACCGGTACAATCGCGAATATCAAGAACGTCGGCGAAAAATACGAGATCACTATCACGCAGGAGCTCGTGCGCTGCGAGGACGCGTTCCTCGGCTGGTTCTATAAAGGCAGTACCTCTTCGATTACACGGACGGTATATATGACGGTATCCGATTTCGTGACCTATCACGTCAATTTCGACGGTTTCACGACCGATAAGATTCACAAGGTAGGCGCAGGTAATACGATTGCCGATCTGGGTACACCCGCGGCTCCTAACAAAGGTTACGATTTTGCGGGCTGGGCCGCGAGCGCGGACGGCAAAGCGCTTCCCGGCACGGCGGCGATTCCCGACGAATTGTATGCGCTCTGGGAGTATAATCCGATCAAGATCATCGACGGCACCTGGTGGATCAACGGCGAAGACACGGGGATTTCCGCCGAAGGCGAGAAAGGAGAACAGGGTGAACAGGGCGAGACCGGCGTCGGGATCGCAGATATCACTTACGTCAACGGCGAGACGGAAACGGTCGTTACGATTACCCTTACCAACGGCGAAACCAAGACGATCAAAATTCCCAACGGCGTAAAAGGCGATAAGGGCGAACAGGGCCAGGTCGGCCCGACCGGCCCGGCGGGCGCGGACGGAAAGGACGCGGCCAAGGGCGGCTGTAAGAGCAATCTGGCTGCCACCGGTTTGGGTATGGCGGCGATGCTGACGGTCCTCGCCGGTACGGTATTCGTAATCGATCGCAGAAAGAAGAGAAACTGATCGATTTCACGAGAAATACGACTTACGGCTCCGGCGGGAATACGCCGGAGCTTGAATCGGCTTGATCTTTACGGTTCTGGAATGAATAGGAGAAAACTGGATGTATGAAAAAATCAGGATTTAGGTTTACGATCCCCGTTTTGTTGGCGTTCGTGATGTCTCTCTTGCCGGGGTTCTCCGCGTGTACGAAGGACGATCCTCCCGAAAACACCGACGAATGGACGATCGTTCTGGACTATAACGACGGAGTTTCCCGCGACGAAAGGCTGTATGTGGAAAAGACGAAGAGCGTGACGCTGCCGGACGAAATCGTCCGCGAAGGATACGCGTTTTCATGCTGGAAAACAGAGGGCGGCGAAGTCGTGCCCCTCGAATATACCCCCGTCTCGGACGTGACGCTTGTGGCGCAGTGGGACGTGGGCAGCTGCACGGTCACGTTCGACGTCAATTACGAGGGCGGCGCCGCTATCGAGCAGACGATCTCTTACGGAGAAAAAGTCACCGAGCCGCCCACCCCGGTCAGAGACGCGTACGCCTTCCGTTATTGGTCGGTCAGTCCCGAGGGAGAAGCCGTCGATTTTGAAAACTATCCCATCGAGGGCGATTACACCTTCTACGCGATCTGGCGGGACGCGGATATTCAGGAGTACAAAGTCACTTTTAACTGCGGCGTTTACGAAGGCGCGCCCGCGCCCACCGAAGTCGCCGTTTTAGAGGGCAAGACGATCAGAGCGAGCGCCGCGCCCAAAGCGGAACGAGTAGGGTATAAGCTGGAAGGCTGGACGACGGAAACTCCTCGGGGCGAGGACTGGACGATAGACGAGTATCCGGCGAAAGACAAGCCGGCTTTGATCAGATTCCCCTATTCCCCCAAGAGCAGCCTGACGCTGTACGCGGTGTGGACCATACAGCAGTATACCGCCGTATTCAATATGAATTACACCGATTATCCTTCCGAATATCCTTACGGCGTATATCATAGCTACAAATTGCTTTCCAACGAAAACGTACAGCCTCCGGCGGAGAATCCCACGCGTGAAAATTATACGTTCGTCGGTTGGTATACGACGGCGCTCGGCGGCGAGGCGGTAGACTTCACGAAAGGCATAAAACTGGGCGCCAACGCGGGTTATTACGCGCACTGGAAGCATAACGGCGTCGAGACGAATGTTTTCCATGCCGAATACGTCGAATTCGATCCGAACAAGGCGTACTACGGTTACTCCGGCAGCGTGAACGGCGCCGCCTGTATCGTCAAGGATACGGGCACGGTAGGAACGGTCGTCAAGGACGATTATCCGCTCAACAGTGCGCTGACGGCGCATAACGGCTATTACGTATCCTATCAGTACGAAATGGGCTGCACGCTGAGATTCGAGATCGTCTCGTCGAAAGACGTTACGGTGACGCTTGCGGGCAATTTCGCAGTCGAGGGCGGAGCCAAAACCATCGCCTCAACGGGCGAAAACGCGACGCTGATCAAAGTAAACGGCAAATCGATCGATTACAGTCTGAACCTCACTCCCGTATTCGCGGAACATACCGTGGGAGCCATACAACTCGTAAAGGGGATAAACGTGATCGAGCTCGTCGTCAACAACAGCAACACCGTCATGGGCGGCACGTACAGAGCGGTGGGCTTTATGACGGACTATATCAAATTTACCAACTATGGCGACGCGACGTTCACCTGGTCGCCCGTCTACGATAATTTGGAGGTTGTGAAATAACCATGAAGATCATCAAAGCGATTTTCAAAAGTATCGGCGGAAGAGTATGGTTTTCGATCACAGTCGTTTTGCTGGCTCTGCTCATCGTCGTGACGACGCTTGCCACGACGATGTTCCGTTCGATCATCGGCACCGTTTTAGGCGGTCCGATGCCCGTTATGGCGGACGGCGTGGAGGCGATCTACACTTCCGATTACAAGACCAAAGCCGAGTCGAAAAAGGCGGGCGACGAATTGAACGTCCAAATTGCCGAAGAAGGATTTACCCTGCTTTTGAACGAAGGAAACGCGCTGCCGCTCGATAAAAGCGAAAAAAAGATAAGCGTATTCGGCAAGAACTCGGTGGACCTCGTCCTCGGCGGCTCGGGCTCGGGCGGGATCGACGGGACTTCGGCCGCGACGCTGTACGACGGGCTGGAAGAGGCGGGGCTGGAATATAACCCCAAACTTAAAAGTTTTTATGAGAGCAATGCCAGCGGCGGCGGGCGGTCGAATAACCCCGCCACGGGTACGGGCTCAACCTCTGCGCCCACGCTCGATATAGGCGAGACGCCCGTCGGGAATTACACGTCCGAAGTCAGGAACAGTTTTCAATCGTACAACGACGCGGCGATCGTAGTAATCTCGCGCATCGGCGGAGAGAGTTTCGATCTGCCGCGCACGCAGAATACGAAAGCGGGCGGGATCGAAGGGAATCACTATTTGCAGTTGGATAAGAACGAGTACGATATGCTGGATATGGTCACTTCCCGCTTCGATAAAGTGATCGTGGTACTGAATACGCTGACGAGTTTCCAGTGCGATTTTATCAAGGAATACAACAACCGGCCCTCCGCTCCCCGTATCGACGCGCTGGTATGGATCGGCGGACCCGGCTCCACGGGCGCCGCGGCGATCGGCAAACTGCTTACGGGCGAAGCGAATTTCTCAGGCAAAACGGTGGACCTGTTCGCACGCGATTTCACTCAGGATCCCACCTGGCAGAATTTCGGGGACAATACGCAGGTCAACGGAGGGAAAAACGGCAATTCGTTTATGGAAGGCACTTCGGCGTCCTCCGACTATTTCGTGGCCTATGAAGAGGGCGTGTACGTAGGCTACCGCTACTACGAAACCCGCGGTTATGAAGAATCCAAATACGACAAGAACGTCGATTGGTACGGCAAGAACGTCGTGTTCCCGTTCGGTTACGGGCTCAGCTATACGAAATTCGAGCAGACCATGACCATGTCCGGAGCTTTGGAAAACGCGGACAGCAAACTCACGTTCACCGTAACGGTCAAAAACACGGGTTCGGTCGCGGGTAAAGACGTCGTTCAGCTCTACGTTACTTTGCCGTATATACAGGGCGGTATCGAAAAGAGCCGGGTACAGCTGGTGGATTTTGCGAAAACGCCTCTTTTGAAACCGGAGGAAACGGCTGTCATAACGTTTACCGTGGACGCGTACGATCTGGCGAGCTACGACTATAACGACGCGAACGGCAACGGCGAAACGGGTTACGAACTGGACGCGGGCGAATATACATTCTATGCCGCGAAGAATTCGCACGTAGACGGCAAGGGCAACGTTTTTGCCGCCGAAGAGGTCACGCTCGGCAAGGAGATCGTTTACGCCGAGGATCCTTTGACCGGCGAGCCGGTGGATAATCTCTATACGTACGGCGAAAAATATAACGGCGTCAAAGGGGACGGATCGACGGATTTCAACGATTTGCAGTACCGGTTGCAGGACGTGTACGTCACTTTGGCAAACGGCGACGAAGTGACGCGCAAAGGTATGTCGAGAAGCGATTTCGCGGGTACGTTCCCCCAGGCTCCTTCGCAGAGCGAGCGCATCTATCTGGACGGGGAAAAGAACGCGATCTCCGACAAAACGCACAACAACCCTGTGATCGGCGGCGCCGAGATGCCCACGACGGGCGCAAGCGGCGAGCTCACGCTCTTCGACCTCATCGGCGCGGATTATAAAGATCCGAGGTGGAAACAGCTCCTCGATATGCTCACGCCCGCGGAAATGCTCGAACTGGTCAATACGGGCGCCTTCCAGACCGCGGCCATAGAAAAGATCAAGAAAAACCTTACGAACGACAGCGACGGGCCCATCGGCTTTGTAAACTTTATGCCTGGTCTGTCCTCTCATTACGAGGGCAATACGACTTTTGCCTGCCAGATCCTCATCGCCGCCACATGGAATAAAGATCTCGCCTATCAGATGGGCAAAGCGGTAGGCGACAACGGCGTCTGGGGAGACGTAAACGGCAATCATCTGCCTTATACGGGTTGGTATGCTCCCGCGGTAAACCTGCACAGGAGCCCTTTCTCCGGCCGTAATTTCGAGTATTATTCGGAAGATCCCATTCTCTCCGGCCGTCTGGCGGTTAACGTCATTAACGGCGCCGCGCAGAAGGGCGTGTATACCGATCTGAAACATTTTGTCCTCAACGATCAGGAGACGGCGAGAGGCGGCGTGGCGACATTCTGCACAGAACAGGCGCTCCGGGAACTCTATCTCAAACCTTTTGAATTGGCCGTCAAAGGCGACGATACCGTCGCGCACTCGGCGACTGCTACGGCCGACGGCGTTGACAAATATGTGGGCAGCAGGGGAGTGATGAGTTCGTTCAATCGAATCGGCACCCGCTGGACGGGCGGCGACTATCGCCTTATGACGCGGATTTTACGCAACGAATGGGGATTTCGCGGATTGGTCATCTCCGATTATAAAACGGATAATTCGGTGATGGACTCCCGTCAGATGCTGTATGCCGGCAACGATCTGATTCTTGCCTCTTTGAACGATCTGCTTTGGACGGACTGCGATTTCAGCAACGCGCAGGACGTGCGGATATTACGTAATTCCGCGCACAATATTCTGTACGTGGTCGCCAACAGCAATTCCATGAACGTCGACATCGTCGGCTATCATCTCGAATGGTGGGTAAGCATGTTCATCGCGCTGGACGTCGTGATTCCCGTAGGGCTTGCGGTGTGGGGATTCTTCGTCATACGCGGCGCCTGCAAAAAGCAAAAAGAGAAGGCGCAAACAGCGGAGGAATCGACGGAACCGGTCTCGAAAAATAAAAAGAGACGGTAAAAAATATCTCTTCACGGTTGGGCTGCGGCGGGCGCGAAATGCGTCCGCCGCAATTATTTTCAGTAAAAGAATTTCAGGTGGTTATGAACCCTTAAAATCGGTTTTGGGAACGAGCCCTTTGGAAACGTCCACGCCCTCCAAGCGCAATAGTTCGATCTTTTTATCGATCCCGCCCGCATAGCCCGTAAAACTTCCGTCGCTTCCCACGACGCGGTGACAGGGAATGATAAGGGAGACGGGATTGTGCCCGACCGCCCCGCCGACCGCTTGCGCCGATACGTTTTTTCCCGTTTCTTCGGCGATCCGCCCGGCGATACTGCCGTAAGTGACGGTCTTGCCGAACGGGATTTGCATTAGGCGCTCCCAGACGCGCCGCCGAAAAGGAGAAGCGTTCAGGGAAAGCGGGGGCGTAAAGCCGGGCTCTTTCCCCGAAAAATAAATATCCAGCCACCTTTTTGCCTGCTCAAAGACGGGCAGCGTTTGTTCCTGATGATCCTTTGACAAAGTAGCCGCAAAATACTTTTGCCCGTCGAACCACAGCCCCGTCAATTCCTTTCCGTCGCTCGCCAGAGTAATCCCTCCCAAAGGGGAAGCGTAGTGATTCATATAGTGCATTTTTTCTCCTCATAAGTAATAATTATAAATCGGTTGTGTTTTTTTACATGGCTATTATATCATAAAAACAAACCTTTGTCATCTCTTAAAATTATTAAAAATTATCGTCACTTCCGAAACTTCCGTTCGGTCAGCGCCTATATAGAAAATAAGAAAATTTTTTCCAATAAATAACATAAAGGAAAAAATCGTCGCCGACTGCGGAGTTAAAAATTCTTTTTATATTTATAAAATATAAAAAACCGCCGAAAACGGCGGTTTTTTGCCGGCGATTCATTGACAAAACCATGCGGATGGGATAGGATAGAAGAGGCGTGACGCGAGCGATAAAATGCGGCGGCGCGAAATCTATGTACCTACCGAGGAAGAGAGTATGAAATACAAAGATTGGTTGGAAGAGTGGCTCGCATTATATGTCAAACCGGCGGTCAAGATCCAAACGTTTGAGAAATATTCGCAGTTCGTCCGACTGCATATTTCTCCGATGTTGGGAGCTTCGAAAATAGAAAATCTGAACGCGGTGAAATTGCAGAAATTTGTCATCGGCTTGTCGGAAAAAGGTCTGTCGCCGAATACGGTCAACGCGATCGTGACGGTTCTGCAAAGTTCCCTCCGCAAGGCGGTAGGGGTGGGCATTGCCAAAAATCAATATTCGGACAAGATCCAACGCCCCAAAACAAAGGAACATGCTGCCGAATGTTTTTCCGTGGCGGAACAAAAACAAATAGAACTGTTCGCGTTTGAAGGGAAAAAGCCGAAACTGTACGGCATCGTTTTATGTCTCTATACGGGCCTGAGGATCGGTGAATTGCTGGCGTTGGAATGGTCGGATATCGATTTTGAGCAAGGCGTTCTCACCGTGGCAAAGTCCTGTCACGACCGAAAGCAGGGGCGCGTTACGGAAGAACCGAAAACGAAAAGCTCGCAAAGGCGGATTCCTCTGCCAAAACAGCTTCTGCCTATGCTGAAAAAATGGAGAAAGGAAGCGAAAACCGCGTACGTCGTGGAGGATAACGGCAAACCTGTCATCGTCCGTTCCTATCAGAAAACTTTTGAACTGGTGCTGAAAAATCTCGGTATTCCGCACCGCAGCTTTCACGTACTGCGTCATACGTTTGCAACGCGGGCGATGGAATGCGGAATGGACGTGAGAACATTAGCGGAGCTTATGGGACATAAAAATCCGACCGTTACGCTCAATCGTTACGCTCATTCTCTTTTCGAGCATAAAACGGAGATGATGAACCGCGTGGGCAGTCTGTTATAAGCCGGGGATAAAAATTAAATAAAAAAGGCGGGATCTCCCGTCGCTTAGTTCATGTAATAATATATTACATGAACTAATCTGTAAAAAATTTTGGTAAAATTTTACTATAATGTAAAATTTTTGCGTAAATTTTAATTAAAGTATTGACAGGAGTCTATAAAGATGATAAAATTTACATGAAAAAGTTCATGTAATATATTATTCTCTGCACTTTTTCGTATAAAATACGCGTTATATACTCCGGCTATGCGAAAAACTGCCTGCCGAAGCCGTCGGAATCGAGCCGAAGTATATGCGTGCGGACGATGATAGCCGGGAAGAAAAATGCCGATTAGGGAGATACACAGTATGATTCGGATCGCAGTGGTGGAGGACAATAAAGAGGATCGGGAACTGCTCAAAAGCCATATAGAGCAATTTGAAAAAGATTCCCGAGGCGAATATACGTGCAAGATCAATTTTTTTGACGACGGTCTGACCTTTGTCAGCGAATATCAGCCCATGTACGATATCATTTTTATGGATATAAAAATGCCGATGATGGACGGACTGAACGCGGCCAGACGCATAAGGAAAACGGACAACGCAGTGGCGATTATTTTCGTAACCAATATGGGAAAATACGCGATCAAGGGTTATGAGGTCAACGCCGTCGATTTTTTGGTAAAACCCGTCTCCTATTTCAACTTTACCGACAAGATCAAAAAGGCGATCGAACTGAACCGGGTGCCGCCCACGGAATCGATCGTCGTCAAAACCAACGACGAAATCGTGCGTCTGCCCGTATCCGAAGTGTGTTTCATCGAAAAGATCGGCCATAATCTGGTTTATCACACCAAGAACGAAGAGTACTGCTGCCGCGGCAATCTCAAAGAGATCGAAGATACCTTTCTCAAATACGATTTTGCAAAATGCAACCGCGGCAATCTCGTCAATTTCGCCTACATAACGAAAATCAGCAAAGAGGGCGTCTGCATCGGCAAAGAGTCCCTTGTTTTGAGCAGAGGCATGGCAAAAAAATTTAAGGAAGACTTTTTAAAATACGTAAGAGGCTATTGACGATGAAAGAGATGTTTTCCGAATATAACATGTTTTTCTTTTTCTCGTTGCAGCTTCTGATTTGTTTTTTGCCGTTTAGCTTTATCCTGCCGCGCAAAAAATGTTTTTTCCGCCTGTTGCTGATCTCTTTGGCGGTATATCTTTTGGGCTGTTTTGTCTTTTGGAGTCTTTGCTATATCTTCCGCCGCTGGTATTGGTGGAAGATGTTCAGCTATCTCGGCGCGAGCATCCTTTTGGGCGTATGCATCTGTATTTTGTTCGAGATCAACGGCTGGACGGCGGTGGCCATTACGACGGGAACCTATGCTTCGCAGCATATCGCTTATCAGGCGGCGAGAATATTGGGCAGTTTTTTTCCCATTCTCTTCGATCCGACAAACTTTCTCGTCCTTTTACACATGCCCGGCTATTATGTGATCACGGCGGCCGCGGTATTCTTTCTCCTGATTTTTCCCAACAGAAAGAAAGGAATCCCCGGTCGGAAAGATTATATTTTGATCTTTTTGGCGGTATTATCGACCTCTATGATGATCGGGATCAATTTTTGGTTTGAGAACCGAGTCTCCAACATGGACGCCGCCCGACTCGAATACACGGTAAATTCCATTTATTCGATCATTTCCTGCGTTCTCGTTCTCTTTTTGATCTTCGGACTGTTCCGGCAGAATAAGTTGCAAGAAGAGAAGGACAAGCTGAACTCGTTTTTGAACGCCGAAGAGAAGAAACACGAACTGTCCAAAGAATTGACCGAGGTCATCAATACGAAATTCCACGATCTCAAACATCAGCTTATCCTCTTTGAAAAAAAGACGGACAACGAAGAGTACCGGCGTGAAATCGTTCACATCAAGGAAAGCATTTCCGCCTACGAAAGTCTCGTGGACTCGGGCAATGCGACGCTCGATCTCGTCGTCTCGCAAAAAAATATGATCTGCGAACAGGATAAAATTCAGTTCAGCTATCTGCTCGACGGAAAATTGCTGTTGTTTATGGAGCCGCTCGACATCGCCGCCTTATTCGGCAACGCTCTCGATAACGCCATCAATTATGTGAAAGGCGTCTCGATGCCGGAGAAAAGATATATCAGCATGCGGATCGAAAAACGCAGCGAGATCGTGTATGTACACTTGGAAAACTATTTCAGCGGCAAGGTCGAATTCAAGGACGGCCTGCCGCTGAGCAAAGGCGACGACGATTATCACGGCTTCGGGTGTAAAAGCATGCGCAATATCGTCCGGAAGTACAAGGGGGAAATTTATTTTGACGTCGTGGGAAACAAATTCAATATGGACGTTATGTTTACGCCGACGGAAAATGAAAGAGCAGGTTAGCGGCTCCCCTAAGCGCAAAAAGGCACAAAGACGTCCGAAAAAACAAAAGGCGGCCCGGCCGCTTTTTTCTTGCGAAGAAGCCGCGTTGTTGTGTAAAATCGGGCGATTCGTAAGGCTTTTTTGAAAAAATCTATTTCTTTTCTATGGATTATCACGACGATTAAATTACAATTTGCACCTTAGAAAGAGCGATTAGCGCCAAAAACAGCACAAAGCTTTGAAAAATTATATAATTAGTCTGCGACTGGTATTGGGGAGAAAATATGCCCGAGAAAGGTCGGCGGCGGGAAGAGACGCCGCGAAAGCGTAAGATATTTATGATCCTTTCGGCGGAAGTGCCGGCGGGATCATCAATATAAAAAACATAAGGAGGGAATGGAATGAAAAAATCCATTCAAACAAAGGTCGGAAAAGGTGTTTTGGCATGCGCGGTATGTTTTTCTATTGCGATATCCGGTCCGATCGTCAATGCTTTTTCTTTTGCGAACGCAGAGGACGCCAAAAAAGCGTACTACTGCGACTTCAATTCGTATGAGGAAGAGCAGGCGGCGTCGGACGATTTCAACGCCGATATAGCGAGAGAAAGCTATATCCTGATGAAGAACGCGAACAATGCGCTGCCCCTGTCGCTCAAAAACGAGAAACGTATCTCCGTTTTCGGAACGAGAAGCGACAACATTATTCTCGGCGGTTCCGGTTCAGGCGGCGGCAGCGTCTCCGGTTCCGTAACGGTGCAGGAAAGTCTGGAAGCGGCGGGATTCCAAGTCAATCCCAAGCTGGTGAGTCTCTATAAAGGGATCACGGCGACTCTTGAACCGGATACGTCGATCTTTAAGGCGGTGGAGCCTTCCTATAACGTCTACGACGGGGCCGCAGTCATCATCATCAGCCGTACGGGTTCGGAATTCAACGAAGCCAAACTTTGGGGCGTCGACGGTCACGAGGATATGATGGATCATTATTACAGCCTCGACGACAATGAAAAAGAACTCATCAGATACACCAAGGAGAAATTCGACAAGGTAGTGGTCGTCGTCAATTCGGCGCATCCTATCGAACTCGCGCCGCTCAACGAAGAAAAGACGCCGACCAATCTGGGCGTGGATTCCATCGTCTGGATGGGACACCCGGGAAAAACCGGCGCTCTCGCTCTCGGCGAAGTACTCAACGGCACAGTCAATCCCTCCGGCCACACCGCCGACGTATATCCCGTGGATTTCTCTAAGGATCCCACGTGGGCGAACTTCAAGGGGAACGTCCAGTCGCAGCTCGTGAGCGGCTATAAGCTCAAACAAGTGGACGGCGTTTGGGAATACGATCTCGACGCGAAGGGAAATAAACAGCAGCAGCTTTATATCGGCGCTTTCTATGTCCCCGAACAGCTCAACGCCCAGGGCGCCACCTGTGTCAACGTGGTCGCTCCCGCCGATTCCAGCTTCACGGCTCCCGATTATCTCAAATATGCCCAGGTCACCGATATGGCCGGCAATATTATCGCTGTCGATGGTCCCAACAACGGCGCGCAGTATTATGCGACGCTCGACTATGAGGAGGGCATTTACGTAGGTTACCGCTGGTACGAAACGGCCTATGCGGAAATCATAGCCGGAAATTACATACCCGAAGGCTATGAGTCGATTCCCTATGTGATCGAGCGGGCGAATAAGTGGTATGCCGACAACGTGGTATATCCCTTCGGTTACGGTTTGTCCTACACCAATTTCAGCTGGGAAATCCTGAACGCGAACGAGTTCGATAAGGCCATCGACACCGCGGAAGGCGCGACGATGACTCTCGAACTCAAAGTGACCAACAACGGCTCCATCGCCGGCAAAGACGTCGCGGAGATCTATTTCCACGCTCCCTACACGAAGGGCGGGATCGAAAAATCCGAAGTCACGCTGGTCGAATATGCGAAGTCGGACGTGATCGAGGCGGGCAAATCCCAGACTCTTACGGTGACCTTTAAAGTCCAGGATATGGCTTCTTACGATTACAGCGACGCCAATAAGAACGGTTTCGCGGGCTACGAACTGGAAGCGGGCGCGTATACGATCGGCGTTTACAACGATGCGCACAGCGCGCAGACTACCGTTCCGTTCACGGTCGCGGAAGGGGTAAAGTATACGAAAGATTCCACGACGGGCACGCCGATCACCAATCTCTTCACGGGCGACGGTACGTGGGACGGAACGAGATCGGATCCTGAGTATTATACGACGATCCGCGATTCTTTCGTCTCTCCCGAATCCCAGATGACGATCCTTTCCCGAGGAGATTTTGCGGGCACCTATCCCGAGGCTCCTACGGCGGCCGATCTCAAATGGTCGAATGATGCGATCAAAATCATGAATTCGCAGGTCTACTATTCGAGCTTCAACGATAAGGCCACGGATCCCTGGTATAAGACGGCGGCGGACATGGAAGGCAAGACGCAGGCTTCGGCCGCGGACGTAGCCGCCCGCGTGAACGGTAAGACCGCTATTCAGCTTTCCGATATGACGGGAGTTCCTTACGGCGCTCAGGAATGGGAAGCCTTCATGAATCAGCTCACTTATAAAGAAATGGTCGGCCTGATTTCTTCCGATCGTTTCAGCACTCCCGCTCTGGAAGCCATCGGCAAGCCCGCCGAAACGGACGCCGACGGTCCTGCGCAGTTCTCTTCGGGTACGTTCTGGTGCTGCGAAGTCAACATCGCTTCCAGCTGGAACGACGAACTCGCATATAAACAGGGTCAGTTCGTCGGCAACGAATCTCTGCTGCTCGGCGTGCAGGGCTGGTACGGTCCCGGCTTGAATACCCATCGGAATCCCACCGCGGGACGTAACTTCGAGTATTATTCTCAGGACGGTCTGCACGGCGGTAAGATCGCGGCTTCCGTAATCAAGGGCGCCACAGACAAGGGTACAATCGTTTACATGAAGCACTTGTTTGCAAACGATCAGGAAACCAGCCGTTACACAGTATCCACCTTCATGACGGAGCAGGCTCTGCGCGAGATCTACATCAAGCCCTTCGAGCTTGCGATCAAGGAAGGAAAAGCCAACGCCTCCATGTCCGCTTTCAATAAGGTCGGTCTCGTGGCGACGACTGCCAACTATAATCTGTATGTGAAACTTCTCCAAGACGAATTCGGATTCACTCATTCTTCCGTGACGGATATGTTTGGTTGGAGCTATAACCCCGGTTCTTCCGGCGACATGGCAGCCCGCGTCGGCATCACGCCGCTCGGCTCCTGGATCAATTCCTTCGGCCGCAACATCGAGGGCGAATGGGACGAAGAAAATAAGTGCGTCAAAGTGACGTTTACCGAAAAGATTACCAACGGTACGAAATGGACGGTAAACGAATCGGGCGCTTACGTAAGCGGCGGCGCCATGAACGACAAGAATCCTGGCAACATCAACACGATCAACGGCGGCGCTTCCGCCGCGTATAAGGAAAACGACGTCCTTTACGCCGAAGGCGACACCATGCTCAGCTACACGCAATGGTACGCGGTCCGCACCGAGGCGATGAAACTGCTCTACACCTCCGCGAACGCGAATACAATGAAGAACAATCTCGACCAGTCGGGATTTGTGGGCAACGATAAACTTACCGGCACGCAGGGCACCGCGTTGAAGAACGCTTCGGTCGGCGCGGCTGTGGAAGGCGCGGCAAGCATCGAATACAATGTCGTTTCCGGTGCTCTTCCCGCGGGCGTAACCGTTTCTTCAACGGGCGAGCTGTCGGGAACTCCCGTCAAAGCCGGAACGTATACGTTTGAGATTGCTCAAATCGCCGACGGCTGGGTTACCAAAACGCAGTCCTTTACGTTGACGATCGCCAGCGCGTTCTCGCTGGATACGACCGAGGCGAAGGTGGGCGCGGCTTATACGGGAACAGTTTCTTCCGAAACGATCAAACCCTCCACCGGAGGCTGGTCGCAGGTTACGGTCAGTTATGCGCTTGCGGAAGGCAGCGCGATGCCCGAAGGCCTTACGCTCGCCGCCGACGGAACGATTACCGGTACGCCTACGAAAGCGGGCACCTATAAGATCGCGCTCGTCGTCGATCGCGCCGCGTCCTCTTGGGGCGGTATGACGCACACCTATTACGAAACGGAAGTCACTTTGACCGTGACGGCCGAAGCCGGCGTCCCCGGCGTTTCGTTCAGAGTCGAAGCCGGCGCTCTTCAATACAGCACCGACAACGGCGCTACGTGGATCGACGTAGCAGCCTCCGGTACGCCGGGCGAACAAGGCCCTGCGGGCGCGGACGGACAAGACGGAGCTGACGGCATAGGGATCAAGAGCATCGTCAAGACGAGCTCGGACGGTCTTGTCGACACCTATACGATCACTCTTACCGATAACACGACTTATACGTTCACCGTTACCAACGGAGCCGACGGACAGGACGGTCAGGACGGCAAAGACGGCGAACAGGGCCCCGCGGGACCTGCCGGACCTGCGGGCGCGAACGGCAAAGACGGAAGCGACGGCAAGGGCGGCTGCGGAAGCGTGATCGGCGAAAGCGCGATCGTGATGGCTGCCGGACTTACCCTCACGTTGGTATTTGCGCTTCGTCGTAAAAAGCACGAATAATAAAAATTTTGGGGTTTGGAATCAGTCGTAAATAGTGATATGTAAAGACTGATCAATCGCGGCAAGCTCTGACTGTTGAATAATCTCGGTTACTCGACTGTCAGAGTTTGTTGTGATTATATAAAAACTGTATAGACGATTGTTTTTACCGTACATTAAAAAGATATAAAAGGAGTATAAAGGCAGAATGTATCATAAATTTTTGAAAAAGATTCTCGCGTCCGCGCTTTGCCTGTCGATGTCTTTTTCGACGCTGGCGCTTGCGGGGTGTAATAAAGAGGGCGATAAAGGCAGCGATTCTCACACTTCCGAGTCTGTCGTGCGTAAAATAGAAGTTGTTTTCTCCGTTCCCGGCGAAGGCGTCGTGGAGCCCGATCCGCAGGAAATCGAAATAGGAGGCACCGTTACGGCGCCGGCGGATCCCGTACGCGCGGGCTATGATTTCGGAGGCTGGTATACGGACGAAGCCTGTACGGAACCGAACCGTTTTTCTTTCGGCACGCCCGTTACGGAAGAAATGACGACGGACGGCTCGTTCTATCTTTACGCGAAATGGAACGTGCATGTGGACGTCTATACGGTGAGTTTCGATTACAACGACGGTTCTTCCACGATTGTGGAGGTAAAAGTCACTTCCGGCCAGACGGCGCAAAAGCCCGCAGATCCCCAAAAGGACGGCGCGCGGTTCGGCGGCTGGTATCTGGACTCGGAATGTATGACTCCCTATAACGCGGACGAGATGCAGATAACCTCCAATCGCACCGTCTATGCGAAATGGATCAACCTTTGCGTCGTAACCTTCCAGACGAACGGCGGTACGGAGATCGCGCCGGAAACAGTAGACGAGGGAACCGTGCTGGGCACGTATACCACGACTCGCCCCGACTATATCTTCTCCGGCTGGTTCACCGACGAAGCGCTCACCGTTCCCTATACGGGCGCGCCCGTGACGGCGTCGATGACGTTGTATGCAAAGTGGGCGAGCGCCGAAGCGACGCAGTATATATATACTTTCTATTATAACTATGAGGGCGCACCCGCACCCGTGGAGAAAAAAGTCGTGGAGGGCGCGTATGTCGAAACGTTCGAGCCCACTGCGGAGGGAAAGATCTTTAAAGGCTGGTATACGAGCGCGGCCTGCGAAACGCCTGCGGATTTATCGGCTGCCGCGACTGCGGACGTCAGCGTATATGCGAAATGGGTGGACGCGATAGAGGTTCGTTTCGATTATAACTATACGAACGCGCCCGCAGCCGTCGTGCGGACGGTCGAAGCAGGTTCCGTCGTGGCGAAGCCCGTGGATCCCGTCAACCCCGACAGCGCTTACAGTTTTGCCGGTTGGAGTTCTTCCGCAAAGGGCGATCCCGACGTGACTTTCACAAAGCCCGTTTCCGCCGCCGTCACTTACTATGCGCAGTGGAATATGAGTTATGTGTTCGAGGCGGAGGATCTCGATCTCGACGACTTTTACGGCTTCGGATTCTCCGGCGGCGGTCCGCTCGGCACCGGCTGTATCTTTACGGACGAAAGCGGGGATATGGGCGCGAGCAACGGCCATTACGTCACCTGTCTGAATAACTACGGCACCGAACTTGATTTCACCGTCGCTTCCGACCGCGCCATCAAGGGCGTCAAGCTGATTCTGAGATTGTCCGCGGAGATCAAAGATATTTCGATCGGCGATTCCGCCGCGGCGGGCGGCGACGTCGCAAGGTACGATATTTTGGTGAACGACAAAGAAGTGAGGTACGGCCAGATCGATTTCGTCGGCGTTCCGCCTCAGGGCAGCGGATTCAATCTGCCTTTCGCCGATTATGAAGTGACGATCGATCTAAAAGCGGGTGAGAATCATATCCGCCTCGTCTCCAACAACCAGATCGGGCAGGGAGGCACGATGAACGCGACCGCGCCTATGGTGGACTGTCTGAAAATAACCACTTACGCCGGATTGAACTTTACGAAGAAAGAAGGTAACTATTGATCGAAGGGAGGAAAAAATGAACGCAGCAAAAAAAGTGTTTAAGAGCGTCGCCGTGCGCGTATGGATCATCGTAACGGCGATCCTGCTCGCGGTGCTGATCACAGCCAACGTCCTTGTGACGACGATGTTTTACGGGATCATCTGCCAGGCGCTGGGCAGAGAACGCGCGATCCTCGATTCGTCGAACGAGAACGCGCAGGCGTACATCGCCGATTTCGACACGAAGGAAGCGGCGCGCGCGAACGGTGAAAAAGTCAACGAAAAAATCAACGAAGAGGGCATGGTGCTTTTAAAGAACGACAATAACGCCCTCCCGTTGAAAGACGCGAAAAAGATCAGCGTATTCGGTCATAATTCGGTCGATATCGTCACGGGAGGAACGGGGTCCGCGGCCGGTACTAACGACGGGCATATCAAGGGCCTGAAAGAAGGTCTTGAAAGCGCGGGCTTTGAAGTCAATCCTACCCTTTGGAACTTCTATACTTCCGACGCGGCCGGCGCAAAGCGTTCCGACGCTCCCGCTCTCTCCGTCTCGGGAAGCGCGAGCGCTCTCTCCACGGGAGAAACGCCCTATACGAATTATACCGATCCGGTGAAGAACAGTTACAAGGACTATAACGACGCGGCTGTCATCGTCATTTCCCGGATCGGCGGGGAAAGCTGGGACATTCCCCGCGCCGCCGAGGACGGAAAGGGCGCGGTCGAAAACGCCCACCATTTGCAGCTCGACGTAAACGAACGCGACCTCATCAAAGCGGTCTGCGAGGCAGGTTTTGAAAAAGTCGTCGTGGTGCTCAACAGCTCGACGACGTTCGAACTCGGATTTCTGGACGACGAGACTCATTACGCCTATCACGAGAAGATCGACGCATGTATCTGGATGGGCGTACCGGGCGACACCGGCGTCATGGCTCTGGGCAGAATTTTAAAAGGCGAAGTGAATCCTTCCGGTCATACGGCCGATACGTTCGCCCGTGATTTCAAAGCGGATCCGACCTGGGAAAACTTCGGCAATCAGACGTATACGAACGTTTCCGAAAAAAAATGGGGCAACTATTCCTACATCGATTACGAGGAAGGCATTTATGTAGGCTACCGCTGGTATGAAACGGCTTACGCGGAAATCAAAACGGGAAAGTACATACCCGACGGCTACGCCGCGATCGCCGATCTGACCGAACGCGCGGACAAATGGTATGCCGATCACGTGGTCTATCCCTTCGGCAGCGGCGAATCGTATACGACGTTTACCCAGAAAATCACCAATACTTCCGAGCTGAACTCCGCTTCTTTGAATGATAAGAAGACGGTCAAGATCGACGTCGAGGTGGAGAATACGGGCAAAACGGCGGGCAAAGAAGTGGTGCAGATTTATGTTTCGGCGCCTTATTATCCAAACGGAATCGAAAAGTCGGCCGTCGTACTGGCAGGCTTTGCCAAAACGCCGTTGATCGAGCCGGGCGCGAAGAAATCGGTAAGCGTCGCCGTGGATATGTACGACGTGGCCTCTTATGATTACGACGACAAAAATTCCAACGATTTCAAAGGCTATGAGCTCGAGCACGGCGCGTATACCTTCTATCTCTCCGAAAATTCGCATACGGCGATAGACGAGTTTACGTTGGAACTTGCGGCCGATTATCGTTATACGACCGATCCGGTGAGCGAAGAAGCGGTTGTGAACCGCTACGACGACGCGGACGACGATCTCGGGAGCGTGCTTTCGAGAAGCGATTTCGCGGGCACTTTCCCCAAAGCGAGAACGGAAGAAGAGAAAAAACTTTCCGCGGCGTTGAATACGGCGATCAATTCCACGGCGTCGAATAATCCCAACAGCTATAAAACCCGACCTACGATGGGCGCGGCGCTTTCCTACGACGAAGAGGGCAACGCGATCAATTTCAAGGCGCTCTCCGGGGTTGCATACGAGAATAACGAACTTTGGGATAAAGTGCTCGACGTAGTCACGTACGACGAGATGGTCAATCTCGTCAATAACGGCGCTTTCAATACGGCCAAGATCGACAGCATCGACAAGGCCGCGACGACGGACGCCGACGGGCCCGCCGGATTTGCGGATTTCATCGGCATCGGTAACACCAGCCCCATTTATCAGGTAAGTCACTATTGCTGCGAGCCTATCATGGCCGCGACTTGGAATTTGGAGCTCCTCGAAGATCTGGGCGAAGCGGTAGGCAACGAAGCGCTGGTGGGAAATCTCCGCGGCGACGGTATGCCGTACAGCGGCTGGTATGCGCCGGGTATGAACATTCATCGTTCTCCCTTCGGCGGTCGCGCGGGCGAATATTTCTCCGAGGATTCTTTCCTTTCGGGTATGATGGGCGCCTATGAAATCAAGGGCGCGATGAGCAAAGGGCTCTATACGATGGTGAAACACTTTGCCTGCAACGAACAGGAAACCAACCGCAACGGCGTTTGCACCTGGCTCACGGAACAGACGCTGCGCGAAATTTATCTCCGTCCTTTTGAAAAAGCCGTGAAGGTGGGCGGAACGCGGGGCATGATGTCCTCCTTTAACCGTATCGGTTCCATGTGGACGGGCGGAGACTACCGCCTGCTCACGGCGATCTTACGCGACGAGTGGGGATTCAGAGGCATGGTGATCTGCGATTATAACTACGGAACGCCGTACATGAACGTGGCGCAGATGGTGTATGCGGGCGGCGATCTGAACCTTTGGGGAGTCGGCAGCCCGACCTGGACGCCGAAAAAATCGAGCGCGGCCGATCTCACGATTCTGCGGCAGTGCACGAAAAATATCCTCTATACCACCGTAAATTCCAATCTCGTCAACGTAGACGTGCTCGGCTATAAACTTCCGGTCTGGCAAATTTGTCTGTACGTAGCGGACGCGGTCATAGCGGCCGGACTTATCGCCTGGGGAGTCGTGGTGATCGTCAAGGCGTTGAAGAAAAAAGACGATTTTCGAAAGCCCGACGGCAAGACGAAACCCTGACGAAAAAACAGGACGGAAATGTAATCGGTTTCAGACCTGAAAAAACAGAAAAAACGCCTGCGGGATAGCGCGGGCGTTTTTTTTCATGCCGAAAGAAAAAAACGTATGACGGTGCGGGTTCGGGGGCAAACTAAGAAGCGTAAAGGGGCAAAAAAAATGGAATATCGATCGGTATGGAAAAAGAAAACGAAGAAGTATCCCCGGCTGGAAGAAAATATCGAACGCGATACGGTGATCGCAGGCGGCGGTATCGCCGGCTATCTTACTGCTTTTCGGCTCGCCGAAGCGGGGGTGGCGGTGACGCTCGTAGAAGCGGACAGATTGTTTTCGGGCACGACGGGACGGACGACGGCTAAGATTTCTTCCCATCAGGGCAACGTTTACACGGAGCTTTTCGACCGCTACGGCGAGCATGCCGCGAGACAGTATTATCGGTCTCAGTTCGACGGTATACGCGGCTTTGAAGAACTTGTGCAACGTTATCAAATAAACTGCGATTGGCGGGAATGCGACGGGTATATCTTTACCCATGACAAACGCTGTAAAACAGAAAGGTTATTTCAAGTCCTGAGCAAAATCGGAGCGGAATGCGAATTTGCGCAGGAGAATTTAGCGGTGGGAAGATATGCGGTGAAAATGGGAGGACAATATCTCTTCGATCCGCTGAAATTTTTATCGGCGCTGCCCGTAAACTTCGAGATCTACGAGTCTACCCGCGTGGTGGATATCGATGCGGATCGTAAGATACTGCACACGGAAGGAGGGGATATCCGGGCGAAGAAAATAATAGTCGCCACGCATTATCCGATTATCAATTCGCACGGCGGTTATTTCATGAAGCTGCGGCAGTCCATGTCCTATACGCTGGCCGTCAAGGAAAAATATACGGCGGACATGTATCTCGACGAGCGTGAAGACGGCTTATCCGTCCGTCCTTACGCGCAGGGCACGCTTCTGGGCGGCGGGGATCACCGCACGGGCAGGTTCGAAGGCGAAAAACATTTCGATCTGCTCGAAAAACATGCCCAAAGCGCGTTCGGCGAGGGGACTGTCACGCATGAATGGTGCGCGGAGGACGTGATGACGTTCGACGGTATGCCCATGGCGGGAAAGTACGCGAAAAATCTCGACGACGTATATGTCGTCACGGGGTTCAATAAATGGGGCATGACAAACGCGATGGTCTGTTCGGAGCTTCTTAAAGATATGCTGCTTGGTAACGACAATCCTTACGCCGAGCTCTTTTCGCCGCAGAGGCATATAAAAAAGTCTTTCGGCGCCTTTATTTCCAATGCGCTGACCAACGTCTCTGGCATCTTTCTCGGATATTTCCGTCTGCCGGCGAAAACGGCGGCGGACATACCGGCGGGACGCGGCATGATCGTTTTCCATAACGGAAAAAGACGCGCGGTCTACCGGGATTTTTCGGGTAACTTGCATGTGATCGGGCGCATGTGTCCGCACATGCACTGCGAATTGAAATGGAACGGGGACACCAACACCTGGGATTGCCCCTGCCATGGTTCGCGGTTCGACGTGGACGGAAACGTTATTTCCGAACCCGCGACAAAAAAGTGTAAGTACGAAAAGGAAAACGCTCGTAGAAAAGATACTCTTTCGGAGAAATGATTCCCGTCTGTTATACTGTGTATAAGCACGTTATTTTCCGCTTTGACATAGGATAATATACAACAACTATATAAAGATATTGCATAATGATCTGGTTGTTGCCCGATCGTCATGCAATATTTTTTTTGTTGGAGGTTTAAATATATGCCTATTATAGAAAGATACTCTGCAATAAAAAACGGAGGGATCGTCTTCACGGGGAACACACTGGGGCTGAGCAAAGCGGCGAACGCCGCCTCTCCGGGCCGGCTCGGGTCGATCGGGGCGTTTATCAGCCGGGATACTTCGCTGCAAGTTTCCGCGTTTCCCGCAGGTACGACGCTGGACTATACGCAAAACGGTTCCTCCGCCGTCCTCGGCCTTCCCGCCGGCAGTACGGTCTTATACGCGGAATTGATATGGGGCGGGCTGTACCGATCGGGCGCGAACAATATCTCCGCGCTTTTGGATAATCCCATAGAATTTATCACGCCTTCCGGCAGCAACCCTATTACTCCCGCCGCGACGACAAAACAAAATTTCAATATCACCGAAGACGGTCTCACCGTCGGTTTTTACGTACGCACCGCCGACGTGACGACGCTGGTGAAGAACGGCGGAGGCGGAACGTACGCCGCGGGTAAAGTCCCCGCGCTCATCGAAGTTCTGGACGCCCGCACTTCGGAGACCAACCATGCCGGCTGGACGTTGGCGGTCGTGTATGAAAACCCGTCCCTGCCGCTTCGCGATCTCACCTTATGGAGCGGCGGGGTAGTGGTCGCTCCCTCTTCGGGGAGCACGGATATTACGCTCACCGATTTTATCACCCCCGACGCGCTTCCCGTCACGGGAAAGCTATTCGTTTCCGCCCAGGAAGGGGACGCCGTCCTCGCAAACGACAGACTGTTGTTCGGCAGAAATACCGCGTCGCTTACGGCCCTTTCGGGGCCGAATAATCCGGCGGATAAATTTTTCGCCTCCCAGATCAACGATGAAAACGGAGCGCTGGATACCTCGGGCACCTTTGGCACGAGAAACGCCGACGCCGCCGCGGGCACGAATACTTCCGGTTGCCGTCAAGGCTGGGATATTACGGCTGTGGACGTTTCTTCACGGCTTACCGCCGGCCAGACTACCGCGGCGGTGCGTTTCGAGACGAACGGAGATCTCTACGTCCCCAACTGTCTCGCCTTGCAGATAGACAGTAAAGGCGCGGCTTTGCAACTGCAAAAAAGCGTCGACAAAACCTATGCGGAAGTGGGCGAAGAGATCGGATATACGTTGAATATCATCAATACAGGTTCGATCCGAGCGGATACGATCGTTATCAACGACCTGCTGCCCGGCGAAGCCGCGCTGGTGCCCGGTTCCGTCAGAATAGACGGCGAGTCGTATGCGGGAAGTCTTCCCGTCACGTTCGGACCTCTCGCGGCGGGCGCGGCTGCCCGAATCGAATTTTCCGTCCGCGCGGATTCCGTTCCCGCGCAAAATCCTCTTTTCAACGTCGCTCAGGCCGTGTATACGTTCAGTCCTTTCCCGGGGAATACCGTCACGGGCGTTTCCAATTCCAATTACGCCGTTTGCTATATTATCCAGATGGAAATAACGTCCGTGAAAAGCGTGGATAAGGGCGTCGCCGCGAGCGGAGAAGAACTGCTTTATACGACGGTGATCGCCAATAAGGGAACTTTGCCCGTGACCGACGTATATTTTTCAGATCCGGCGCCCGCGGGCACCGCTTTTGTCCCCGGCTCGGTATCGATCGACGGCGCGGAAGTTCCCGCGTTGAATCCGGCGCTCGGTTTCACGATTCCCAATTTACTTCCCGGCCAAAGCGCCACGGTTACGTTTCGGGTAACCATCGACTAAAAATTTTTACAGGAGATTTCATTCATTATGACAATAACCAATCAGTCCAACGTTAAGTACAATTATATTCTGCCCGATCAGTCCACACAGAGCGGAGAGCAGGAGAGCAATACTGTCAATACGGAAATACTCACCCATTCCGTGAGTAAAGTGAAAAGTTCCGACCGCACGTTTCTGAGCGAAGGCGAAACGGCGCGGCAGACCGTTGTCATCACCAATAATTCGAGCGTCACGCTGCAAAACGCTTTTTTCAAAGACGTAATGACGGGCGGCGCAAGTTATGTGCCGGGCAGCGTCGTCGTCAACGGCGTTTCGCAGCCTTCCTACGATCTCGCTTCCGGGTTTCCGTTGCCCGAGATTCCCGCGGACGGAAGAGTTACCGTGACGTATACGATCCGCGCGGATAGCCCCATGACGCAAACTCCCGTCGTAAACCGCGCTACCATCAACTATACGGTCAACGATCCCGTCAGAGGCCCGGTAACCTATGCGGAAGATACGAACGATCTTTTCCTCGCGGTAGTTTCCACGCGCATGACGAACGTCAAGAGCGTCGATAAGGCTGTCGCCGCTTCGGGAGAAACTCTGCATTACACGTCCGTAATCACCAATCCGGGTACGCAGACAAAAACGAATCTTACCTTCACCGATCCCATTCCCGCCGGCACCACGTTCGTGTCGGGCAGCGTAAAAATAGGAGGAACGTCCTATCCCGCCTATAACCCGGCGACAGGTTTCCCTCTGCCTGATCTGGCGGCCGGCGCAAACGCGACGGTGGAATTTGACGTCAAGGTAAACTAAAATGATTACGATTACCAACGTATCCCGAGTGATAGACAATTCGGGCGCGACTCCGATCGAGATCAGCAGCAATCCCGTGCAGACGACCATCGCGGAGAATCCCGTCCCGACGGAAACGCGCTATCAATACGATCTTTCCCGAACGGCTTATCCGTCCCGCTGCGCCGAAAATTGTTGCCCTTGTTGCGACGTGTGTAATTGTGCCTGCGGGTGTCCCTGTTGGCTGATGAACGGCTGCTGTTTTTAAAACACGCTTTCTGAGCCGGGACGACTTAAAAAACTCTTTCCGGAAGGAATGAATATAAAAAGCGCATGGACGATAAAAAGTCCGTGCGTTTTTTGTCGTCAAAATACCGTCGGACAAGCGTACCGATGGGAAAGCGTATCAATCCGGTTTGGATAGAATCATCAAAATATCCTGCGGGTAATTTCCGAATTTTTTACCGAAAATATTAATTCCGCCGACATGTTTGGCGTTTTCTTTGATGCCGATTTTCAGCTCGATAAATTTTGCCGTCTCTAATTTGAGATCGTCGAAACAATGGTTTTTATTGTCGAAGATATTATCGACGTAACACCCGTTGTCGTCGATGGAGAACCTTTTCAAAAGCCCGAACTGCGTACTGTTGATCTGCCAATAGCTCGGCGTATAAAGCCCGCGTTTGCCGCCGAAGTCTCCCGGCGAACAGAAGGTGGCGATTTCGACGTCGTTGATCCAAACCGTAATATCGCTCGGCCAGTTTTCGCAATAATAAGGCGCTTCCGAGCAACATTCGAAAGAAAAGGAAAGTCTCCTGTGTCCGTTGTTGAGAATGAAGAGATTGGGGAAATTATAGACGACGTAACCGGACTGAAAAGAAAAAAGCTGTCCCTTGATTCTGTCCGGAACGAAGAGCATGTAAGAAGACGCGCTTTCGCGAAAGATAAATCCCGCATCGTCGGCCATATAAGATTTGGAAACGTTGCACTGCGAATAGCAGCCCACGGGCAGTTCCACGGTGATTTCGCTTTCCTCCCATTCTTTGACTTTCGTAAAGGAAACGGTGGAGTAAATCGTACCGATGCTGCAAAGTTTCATGTGTCCTTTCGGCGCGGGTTTATATTCTATGCGAATGAGTCTGGCTTCTTCCAGTACGTTGATGTGAAAGGAAACGGAGGAGACGGGAAGGTCCAGCGCGGCGGCGATCTCCATAATGCTGTGCGGCCGTTCCTGCAAAACGCGCATGATTTTTATGCGTTCGGGCACGGAGAGCGCCCGGCCTAACCGGCAGATGTCCTTTTCGTCGGCGGGGTTGGAGATTGCGTAATCTATGATATTTTCGGCTTCCAGATGCTTATCCATAACGCCTCCTTCCGGGCAGGAATATGATTTCAAAATCATTGTAACATAATTTCCGGTTTTTTTCAAGCAGATGGAGAAAAATGTCGAAAATTCTGTTTTTTTGCGCGGGGAATTTCTAAATAGAGAAGAAAACCAAAAAGTTTTTCTCTGATCGCTTCAATATTTTTGAAACGGTTGAGAAAAGAAAAGCAAACAATCCGAAGTCTTTTTTCTCTTGACGGAGGAAAAAAGCGTGTTATAATAAAATTGAAAAAGAGAGGAACATATTTGTAAAAACTATTTTCACAAAGCGCCGGTTAAGCGGATTTTGGAGCGGGGAGGTACAAGGTGCGGAATAAACTGTTGGGACGTTATATGAAGCAGTTCGACGATATGCCGAAAGCGTTCAGAAAAAGCAAATATATTTTCGTCTATCTGATGGTTTTGGCCGCGGTGATCAATTTCTTTATTTTTTATGTGGCGGTAAATCTCAATTCCATAATGCTGGCCTTCCGGGAATTTTTGGGTTACGACGAAAATTATGTCGAACAATACGCTTGGTCGTTCGGTAATTTTGAGAGAATGTTTAAAGAATTTTCCCTGCCCAATTCCACTGTCGGAGTGGCGGTGAGAAACACCTTGAAGTATTTCGCCTCCAACGTGTTCCTGATGATCCCCGCCTCTTATCTCGTTTCCTATCTGTTGTTTAAAAAGATACGAGGATACGGCACCTTCCGGGTGATCTTCTTCCTTCCTTCGATCATTTCCGCAGTGGTGTACGTCACCGTCTTTAAAAATTTTATCCAGACGTTCGGGCCCTTGTATATGCTGCTCGAAAAGTTATTCGGCTACGAATTGCCGCCGCTTTTGAGCGACGCGAAAACGGCCACGGCGACAATCATCGTGTATACGGTTTGGACGGGACTGGGCATCAATATGGTTTTGTATCAGGGCGCGATGAAAAGAGTCCCGGCCGAAGTGCTCGAATCCTGCGAAATAGACGGGGGAAGCTGGTTCCACGAATTATTCTATATCATCACTCCGATGGTTTGGCCCACCGTTTCGATGACGATTATTCTGGCGTTTACGGGGCTGTTCAACAGTAGCGGCCCGATTCTTTTGTTCAGCGAAGCGGGGACGGTGGCAGGCGCGAACGACACGACGACGATCGCTTTCTTTATCTTCCAGAAAACGCAGAGCGGCGGCGCGTTGGAATATCCCGCCGCGCTCGGCATCTTCTTTACGCTCGTGAGCATTCCCATCGTGATCGTCGTCAGAGCGGTATTCAGACGTCTGGACCCGGAGGTGGAATACTGATGGCAAAGAAAAAGCATATCGGCAGAAGCGTCGTATTCCCTATTTTCTTCATCGTTTTTTTGATCTATGCGATCAGCCTGCTGTATCCGCTGGCATGGGCTTTTCTTTCCTCGCTGAAAAACTCCGCGGAGTACATGACTACCAACAAAGTGCGGCTTCCCAAAACCTGGGAATTCGGAAATTATTTAAGAGCCTTTGAGATTCTCGATATAGACGGAAGCAATATGTTCACAATGTTGTTTAACTCCGTCTGGTTTACGGCGGGCGGCGTCTTCGGCGGCATGGCCGTTTCCACGATGGTCGCGTATGTGGTCGCAAAATACAGATTCCCAGGCGGTAAACTGATCTATTGGATCGCGATCGTGACGATGATGATCCCCGTGGTCGGAACCATGCCTTCGCAGTTCAAAGTATATACGGCTTTGGGCATCATCGAATCGCCGCTGCTTCTCATAGCGTTCGCCGGCGGGTTCGGGTTCAATTTTATGATTCTGTACTCCTTTTTCAAATCCTTGCCGAGCAGTTACGTCGAGGCGGGATTTATCGACGGCGCGGGACATTTTACCTGTTTTTTGAAAATCATGCTTCCGCAGGCGATTCCGGTCGTTTCCGCTCTGGGAATCGTTTCCGCGATCGGCTTCTGGAACGACTATACGACGCCGCTGCTGTTTTTGAAAAATTTCCCCACCCTTTCTTCGGGATTGTATATGTACCAGATTATCAATACCCGCACATTGGATATGCCCGTGTTGTTCGCGGGGATTTTAATGAGTATGATTCCCATCGTGGCGCTGTTCGCCGTGTTTCAGAATTCTATTATGGATATTTCGCTCTCGGGCGGATTAAAAGGTTAAGGAGGTTTTAAATGAGAAGAAGAATCGTGTGTATGTGTATGGCGGCGGCGATGACGCTAAGCGCGGTGGGGCTTTCCGGCTGCGGGGAACAGGAATCCGATTTTCCGGTCTATGCGGACGACAAAGAAATGATGATCGGCGGCTGGGACGCGCCCAGGAATACGCTCGAAGATTATCGGCTCGCCAAAGACATGGGGCTCACCTTCCTGTTTTTAGACGATCTGTTCGTCAAACGCGGTACGAAGGCTTATGAAGACGTGCTGGGCTATTGCGAAGAGGTGGGATTGAAGACGATCCTCACGCTGGGCAACGCCGCGACGATGGAATACGCGGCGGAATCTTGGGCGGCGGATCAGACCGACTATTCCCGATTTCCCGCCGTGACGGCGATCAACTACTGGGACGAACCTTATTTTTACAATATCCCGAGAATTGCCGAGCTCGCGGACGAACATATCAAAAAATACGGCAATAAGATAGACGTATTCGCCAACCTCTTTCCCAATTCCGCGACCTCGACCTTCGAGGGACATTCTTATGCGGAGTATGTTGCGGAATACGTCGATAAGGTTCTTTCCAAAATCGACGAGGGACACAGGTATCTGTCCGCCGACATTTATCCGCTCGATAAGCACAACGGCGGCAGCGCTTTGCGCGCCAACTGGCTGAACTGTATCGAGACGGTGGCGACGCAGGCGAAACGGGTGAAAGCGGTTCCGCATTTCTTCTTGCAGGCTACCGAGCATTATACCTACCGCGCCGTGACGGAAGAGGATCTCAGATGGCAGTTTTTCGTCTATATGGCCTACGGAATCCAGGCGTTTACCTATTTTACCTATCGAACTTCCATTCTCGAAGGTTTTTCCCACTCCTGCGTGGACTATGAGGAATCGGGCAAGACGTATCCCGTGTACGATTGGGCGAAGCAAGTCAACTCGGAAATGCATTCTTTCGATCACGTCTATCTGAATTTCGGCTGGAAGGGTACGATGCCCGTCCTGGGATCGGAGAACGCAGAAGGATACAACCTGAATTTCGACGGGCTTTCCGCTCCGCTCGAAAAGATCGACGTCTTAAAAAGCGTCGAAGCCGCGCAGGACGCCCTCGTCGGGCAGTTTAAGGACGACGCGGGAAACGACGGGCTGATCGTGGTAAATTTCACCGATCCCGCAGACGGCATAAAAAACAAAATCCGGCTCACGTTTGAAAAGGCGTCGAAAGTGCGGATATACCGAAAGGGCGCCGTATACGATTATCAAGTGTTGAATAACGAGTTCGAAATAGAGCTCGGCGTCGGAGAGGGCGTCTTTATGCTGCCCGTGGCCTGACGACTGCAAAAATAAGGAGATAGGTATGTTTAAAAAATTATGTTGTTTGTTGCTGAGTTTCACCTGCGTCGCCTCCTTGACGGCCTGCGGGGGAGATCGGGGAAAGACCTCTCAAAGCGGCGGGGGCGGGAAACTTTCGGGTTCGATAAGCGTTATCTGCTATGAAGCGGGATTCGGAACCAAATGGCTGGACGAGATGGCGAAAGAATTTGCTTCCGCGTTCGACGTTTCCGTGCAGGTGAAAAGGAGCTATGTGAACGGGGAGCTGATTTCCCTTCTCAACGACAACTCGCAAAACGACGACGTGGTGATGGCGGTGGGCTCGATGTTCAACGCACAGGACGTGGGGTATCTGACGGAGCTATCTTCCGTATATAATTCCGTACCCGAGGGGAATACCAAAGCGATCAAGGACGCGATGAACCCTGCCGTTTATAAGAAGCTCCTGACGGACGACGGAAAAATCTATCAGATGAACTGGGCGGATCCCGTCTGCGGCATCGTTCTCAACCGGAGCGTTCTCGACCGGATTTTTCCCGACGGCTACGAGGTGCCCAATACGACGGACGAACTCGTCTCTTTCGCTGAGGAGATCAAACAAAAGGGGGTATACCCTTTCTCGATCAGTACCTCGATCAGTTACTGGGACTATCTGCATTGGGTATGGTGGGCGCAGTACGAAGGATACGATAACTACATCGATTATTATTGGGGCTATTATCAGAAGCAGCAGCCGGACGGAACGACGGTGCGCACGCTGGCGGAAAACGGGGAAGTTCTGGATATGCCGGGGCGGCTCGAAGCCGTCAAGGTCGCCGAACGGCTCTTGAAAAAAGAAAACGGGTTCATGCACAAATACGCCGATTCCATGACCTGGCAGGAATCGCAGATCGCTTTCGTCGGTCAGGGATACGCCGGGAAAGATATGACCGAATCGGCGATGATGGTAAACGGCCAATGGCTGGAAAACGAGGTGCAGAGCTATCTGATGACCAAGCCGCAGGATCTCGTCATGATCAAGACGCCCGTCATCAGCTCGATCGTCAAAACGCTGGAAAACAAAAACATGACGGACGCAACGCTCAGCGCGGTGATCGCGGCCGTCGATGCCGGCAAAGAGTCTTACGAAGGCGTTTCCGCCAAAGACTTTGCCAAGATCGCCGAGGCTCGCAGAATGGTTTACAGCGCCACGTTCGATCATTGCTGCGCGATCCCCGCAAAAAGCAGGAATAAACCACTCGCCGCGGAATTTTTGAAATTCATGGCCTCTTCCTTCGGTCAGCGCATTTACGCGAAATATCTGGGCGGGCTGACGATGCCTTACGGTTATAAATCGGAAGGAACGGTCACCGGCTTCGTAAAATCGCGCTACGACAATTTTTCGGACTATATTCCCGTCTGCATCGATTTTTCCTCTCCGCTCGTCTATCGCCAGGGCCATACGGCATATACGACGGGCAGCGGCGCGGGGCTCGACGCGGTCTTATATAAGGGCAATACTGCGGAATGGGTGATACAGGACACAAAAACGACCTTGATGTCTTCGTGGGAACAGATCATGCTGGCAGCGAGAAAATAAAAAGGTTGCGGGGCGCCGAAAGGCGCCGCGCCTGAAAATAAGCGGAGGGTAATTTGATGAAAAAGAGAAGTGTTTTATGGGGAATCCTTTTGATTGTCCTTTCCATGCTCGCGTTTGTCGCGTGCGGTTCGGACAAGAAAAAACTGCGTATCAACGTGCCTGCGGAAGTGCGGAAGGCTGAGCTCGGCTCTTACGATTTGCCGAAATACGAAGTGGTTGACGAAAACGGTCTGATCATGGCGGGTTATACCGTTGAAGTCGAAAGCGCCGTCGATCCCGACGGAGAAAGCGTGACTGTCGCCTACAATAAAATTAACGCGGTAAAGACCGGGATTTACGCCATTACCTATACGGCGGGCGCGGAGATAGAAAAAGCCGTTCTCCGAGTGGACTTTGCGGACCGCACCGCGCCCAAGGTGGATATGGCGGAAAATGCGTTGCCGGCGTATTACATCGTCGGCTTCACTTACGACCTGCCTACATATTCGATCATCGACGAGCCGGATCTTTCCAAGTGCTGGATTAAGGTCTTTTATAAAGCGTCGGCGGACGCCGAGCAAATAGAAATCGCCGTCGAAAACAGCCGGTTCCAGGTAGAACACAACAGCGGCAGGTATATCGTCGTCATTCATGCGGAGGACGCGGCAGGGAACGGAAAAGATTACGAGTACGAAGTGGACGCCGTCGGGCCGTCCGAGATCGTGGAAGGCAAGGTTCTCTATTTCGACGAGGCGTTCGGCGTTTCGCAGGTCAAGACGCTTTGGAATAACTTCGAGATTTCTTACGGTACGGAAAAAACCTACGGCGAAGAAGCGGGTTCGACAAAGGTGACGTCGCCTCAGGAGAGCGGCGATTATATCATTCTCGACCGGATCATTCAAAGCGACGTCAGCGATTATACCCATCTCGTAGTCAGAATTTATAACGACAACGATTTCGAGGCGTATTCGGGCTATTGCTGGTTCGGCGACGTGACGCTCGCGCCGCACGCCTGGACGGAGCTTAAGATTCCCGTAAGCGATCTGGACACGAAAAACGTCTCGCACCCTGCGGTCGCCGGAATCGTCATCAACAGCGAGAATATCGCCAATCTTTCTTTGCGGCTTTTCAGCGATTATAATACCAATAAAGTCCCCGCGGGCAGCACTTTCTATTTCTCGGCCATGTATGCCGTCGTCGAAGCGCCTACGGAGCCCGAGACGGTCGTCGAAAATAAAATCGCCTACTTCGACGAGGCTTTCGGCCTGGAACAGGTGGCTTTGTATTGGTCCGCGCCTCATAAGCTCTCGTTGGATACGGAAATAAAATACGGGGAAGAAAAAGGCTCTTTGAAAGTGGAGGTCGTTACGGCGCAGGATAATTATATCGTACTCTCCCTGCCGTGGATCAAGGACGTCTCCGCGTATGACTATCTCGTATTCCGCGTCTACAATCCCACGGATAAAACTTTTTCGATGGGCACTACCTGGGCGGCGGATACGGTGATCGCCGCCAACGCCTGGACGGAAGTGAGGATCCCCGTCGCTCTCTTCGGCGAAGGAAAGATTACGAACATGGACGGCACAGTATTATCCGCGACCGACGTCGCCGGGCTGCCGCTGCGGATCTTTGGCGCGGAGACGCTTGAAATCGGAGACTGTTTCTATATCTCGGCCGTATACGGCGAAAATAATTGATAAAAAGGGCTTTCCTGCAAAAGAATCTGCGGCCGGTATTCGTGTAGACCGCAGATTCTTTATAAAAAACAGGCAATAAAAAGACAACGATGAGAAAATTACCGGCATATCCTTTATTTGTAAAAGATCCATATTTCTCGATCTGGTCGGCAAACGACATACTGAACGAGAGCGACACCGTTTTTTGGCACGGAGAGGAAAAACCGCTTTTGGGAACGGTTTTTGCGGACGGAAAAGAGTATATATTTTTAGGCCGCAAAGAAGGCGCGGAGCGCCTGACGCAGCTTTCCCTGGAACTCGCGGCCTTTTCGACTGTGTATACGTTTACATGCGAGGCTTTTGAGCTAAGCGTCGAATTTGTTTCTCCGCTTCCGCCCGACGATTTGGAGACCGCTTCCTGTCCCGTCTGCTTTCTGAAATATACGCTTCGTCCTCGTCGTCTTTTGAAGAAAGTCGTCGTAAAACTGGCGGCCGAGGAGCGGCTGTGTTATAATACGTGTTATCAGGAAGGAAGAAAAGAAGAGCTCCGGGGCGGCGTGATGAAATTCGAGTCGTTTGAAGCCGCTTATTTCGGTCTGCTCAGACAAACGCCTCTCTCTCATACTTCCGACGAATTTGCCGCCGATTGGGGATATTACTATCTGGCGGCGAACCGGTGCGAATATTACGAGGAAAACGGCGTCAAATATATCTCCGCGACCGACGCATACGAAGAGACCGGGAAAGAGACGGAAGGAAAGTTCCTCATCGCGTTCGACGATCTCGTTTCCGTCTTTTACTACGGAGAATTTTTAAAATCCTACTATTTCCGCGACGGAAAAACGATCGTGGACGCCCTGCGCGAGAATTATGCCGCCGCCGATGTTGTCGTCGCGGAATGCGAAAAGTTCGACGCGGAATTGAAAGAACGCGCGAAGGAGTACGGCGGAGACTATCTGTTGCTTTTATACGCGTCGCTGAGACAGAGTATGGCGGGGCATAAAATCGTCCGGGATAAAAAAGGCAGAATCCTGTTTTTGTCCAAAGAATGCAATTCCGACGGGTGCGTGGCTACGGCGGACATCTCCTATCCCAGCGCGCCTTTGTATCTTTTATATAATCCCGAGCTCGTCAACGGTATGCTTTATCCGATTTTCGACTTTGCGCGTATGCCCGCCTGGGAATACGAGTTTGCGCCCCACGACGCGGGCGTTTATCCCTATTGTCTGGGGCAGCTTTACGGCGCTCTCAATCAGGCGAATCGTTACAACTCGGAAATTTACATGAAGGATTGGCACCGTCCCGAATCCCTGCCTATGTATTATCTTTATCCGAAAGGCTCGCGGCTGTACGCTTTGGAAAAACAAATGCCGGTGGAGGAGTGCGGAAATATGCTGATCCTCACGGCGGCGGCCCATTTAGCGGGCGCTGCCGACAAGATTCTTTATGAAAACTTCGATTTGCTGAAAGATTGGGCGGATTATTTATGCGAAAACGGTCTCATTCCCGGCAATCAGCTTTGTACGGACGATTTCGCGGGACATCTTGCCCAAAATGCGAATTTGTCTTTGAAAGCCTGTTTCGGAGTCGCGGCTTTTGCCGAGATCTGCGCGGCGATGGGAAAAAACGATCTCGCCCGCAGATATATGCAAAAAGCGCGTACGCACGCAAAAAACTGGCTGAGAATCTGCTATCGGCAAGGAAAACATACGCCGCTGTCTATGGAGAGCGAGGCGGAGACGTACAGTCTCAAATATAATCTCGTTTTCGATAAGCTGTTTGGCACTCGTTTCTATCCCGAGGAGCTCTGTTCGGGCGAAACGGAACACTATCTCGCCAAGCGGAACAGATTCGGCACGCCGCTCGACAGCCGCGCGGATTACACGAAGAGCGACTGGCTGGTGTGGGCGGCGGCGCTGTGCGGCGACAAGGAATCGATAAAAAACATGATCGCGCCCCTCGCCGACTTTTTGAGGGAAACGCCCGATCGCGTTCCCTTTGCCGACTGGTACGACACCAAGACGGGAAAAAATCAACTTTTCAAAAACCGAACGGTGCAGGGCGGCATTTTCATATTGCTGCTGCTCGATTCGGAAAAACTCCTATTTCCCGCAGAACTTCGCGAAGAGAATTTATAAAATGTTGCAGAATATATTCCGGACGCGCCGTTTGGCGATCGAAAAATCGAGCTTCGATAGACGAGATCAAAGAGCTCGACGCCGGACGCAAGGGACTCGCTATGGATCGGTGCTCTGTATTCAGAAGCCCGCTCATTTATTCGCTTCAAGGCCGATCCACGGGGGGAATGGAAGAAGCTCCTTTGACAAAAATTATTTTCGGATAAGTGATATGAATAAAAATGCAGACATTTTTCCAATATCTGCATTTTTTTGTGTGCTGTGAAAATAAATAAAACGATTTCGCTTGACTTATCTGCGATTTGAGCATATAATAATAGAAACGATTTTTTCTATTATGAGGGTTGTTATGAACAGAATTTATAATTTTTCGGCCGGACCGGCACAGCTGCCTTTGGACGTCTTGCGGGAAGCGCAGGCGGAGATGCTCGACTATCGCGGTACGGGTATGTCCGTGATGGAAATGAGTCACAGGGGGAAGGACTTCGGAAAGATTATTGCGCAGGCGGAAGCGGATTTACGCGCGCTCGCGGGGATTCCGTCGAATTATAAAGTGCTGTTTTTACAGGGCGGCGGGCATACCCAGTTCGCGATGGTGCCCATGAATTTGATGAAACACAGAACGGCAGACTACATAGTGACGGGCCAGTGGGCGAAAAAAGCGGCGAAAGAAGCGGCGATTTTCGGAAAAGCGAATATCCTCGCTTCTTCCGAGGATAAGACGTTCGCCTATATTCCCGATTTTTCCGATCTGCCCGTTTCTCCCGACGCGGATTACGTATATATTTGCGAAAATAACACGATTTACGGAACGAAATTTCATACGCTGCCCAACACGAAAGGCAAGCCGCTCGTCGCGGATATGTCTTCCTGTTTTCTTTCGGAACCTTTCGACGTGACTAAATACGGTTTGATCTTCGCCGGCGCGCAGAAAAATATCGGCCCGGCCGGAACGGTGGTCGTGATTGTACGAGAGGATTTGGTTACGGAAGACGTTCTGCCCGGTACGCCCACGATGCTGCGCTATGCCGTTCATGTCAAAGAAAAGAGTATGTTCAATACTCCGCCCTGCTACGGAATCTATATCTGCGGTAAGGTATTTGCGTGGATCAAAGCCCGCGGCGGTCTCGCCGCAATGAAGCGGGCGAACGAGGAAAAGGCGAAGTTGCTTTACGATTACCTCGATTCGAGCAAATTGTTCATACCCACCGTCGTTAAGCAACACCGCTCTTTAATGAACATACCGTTCGTCACGGGCAGCGAGGCGCTCGACGCGCGTTTCGTTGCGGAGGCGGAAGAAGACGGATTGCTCAATTTGAAAGGGCATAGAACGGTAGGGGGCATGCGCGCGAGTATTTATAACGCGATGCCTAAGGAAGGCGTTGAAAAGCTCGTGAAGTTCATGGAAAAATTCGAGAAGGAGCACGGGAAATAACGATGTATAAAGTCAAGTGTTTGGATAAAATAGCGGCGTGCGGACTCGACGCGCTCGATGGGAACTATATTTTCACCGATAATATGCAGGACGCGGACGTCGCTCTCGTGAGAAGTTCTTCCCTCCACGAGGCGGCCGTGAGCGAAAATTTATTCGCCGTGGCTCGTGCGGGCGCGGGCGTCAATAATATTCCCGTTGATAAATTCACCGAGAAGGGGATCGTCGTTTTCAATACGCCGGGTGCGAATGCCAACGGCGTGAAAGAACTCGTCATCGCCGCTTTGCTCCTGTCAAGCCGAGACATTCTTGCCGGCGTAAATTGGGTGAAAACGATCGAAAGCGACGTGGCGAAGACGGTGGAGAAGGGGAAAAAAGCGTTTGTGGGAAAAGAAATCGCGGGAAAGAAACTCGGAGTCATCGGACTCGGCGCGATCGGCGTGCTCGTCGCCAACAGCGCGATTTCGCTCGGTATGACCGTCTACGGCTACGACGTCAATCTGTCTATTGAACACGCTCTCGCCCTTAAAAATAACGTCGTGGCAATGAAATCGCTCGACGAAATGTTCGCGGAATGCGACTACATAACCGTTCACGTCCCGCTTCTTGAAAGCACAAAACATCTTTTCAACGCGGCGGCGTTCGCGAAGATGAAGGACGGCGTGAGTATCGTCAATTTTTCCCGCGATCTTCTCGTGGACGACGAGGACATGTGCGCCGCTTTGGCGAACGGTAAAGTACATCGCTATGTGACCGATTTTCCCAACGAAAAAATGCGGAATGTGCCGGGCGTGATCGCTATTCCTCACCTGGGCGCTTCGACGGCGGAGAGCGAGGAAAACTGCGCGGTAATGGCGGTAAAAGAGCTTGATTCGTATGTGAAGACGGGCAGCATCAAAAATTCCGTCAATTTTCCCGAACTGGACGCCGGTCCGTTGATAAACGGCTACCGGATTGCGGTGTTGCATAAAAACGTACCGAACATGATCGGACAATTCACAGCGCTGCTCGGAAATCACGGTATCAATATCGTCAATATGACGAATAAGAGTAAAGGAAACTGCGCTTATACCGTCATCGATACGGAAACGGATCCTTCTTCGATCGCGACCTCGCTCGCGGGGATCGAAAATATTTATAAGGTTAGAATCATCAAATGAAAATCGGAATGCCGATCCTGTACGAATTCGACGGTCTCGAAGATAACTTTGCTTTTGCCGCGAGGCAGGGATTCGATTTTGTGGAATTGAATCTGAATTTTTCCTATTGTCGGAAAGCGTTGCTCGATAAGCCGCTTATGGCCGGTCTTATGCGGGATTACAGCCGTGGAATCACTCTGCATTTTTTCGACGAGGCGGATTTCGGAACCTATGAGGAAGTTTCGGAAAGCTATTTTACGCTTTTGAAACGCTACCTTGTTCCGGCGGCGGAACAAGGGCTTTCCACGTTCGTGGTGCATTTGATGGAGGGGCCAGTCGTCACGATCGGCGGCGTAAAGAATTATGTCTATGAAAAGGAATTCACGGAATATATCATGAGGCTGAATCGGACGCTTTCCCGCGTGCGGGAGTTCTGCGTGAAGCGAGGCGTAGTTTTGGCGATCGAAAATTCTACGACCGTGTCGTATATGGCGAGAACATACGAAGTTCTAAAACGGGAGGGCTTCTCATTCACATTCGACGTCGGGCACGACGAGGTGTGCGGCAATTTGCCGCGGGAAATATTTGAAGAGACGGGATTTCGTGGGGTAAAAGAGTTTCATATTCATGACGTGAAGGAAGAAAACGGCAGAAAAAAAGACCATATTGATCTTGGCGAAGGAAAGGTGGACATCGCCTTTTATAAGCGTGCTGCCGAACAAATTGGAGCAGATTGTCTATTGGAACTCAAATGCGCGGCCGATTTGCAAAAATCAATTACGTATTTCAAAAATTTATAAAGCGAGGGAGTATATGCGATTTGTGCCGATTGCTGTATAGCATAAAATCGTGTTTGCAAATTTCGGGACGATTTTTAGAAAAAAAAATTTGTCTTTTTCGGAAGATAAAAATTTATGAAAGTGATGGCTTTTTTGCTTGACAAACGTGACAGAATCCTGTAAAATAAAACACGTTCCAATCGAAACGGGGTTATAGCGCAGTTGGTAGCGCGTTTGAATGGCATTCAAAAGGTCAGGGGTTCGACTCCCCTTAGCTCCACCAAACGCGACGTATACGCACACCCTGCGTTTACGTCAGGATTAGAAACCGATTTATCGGTTTCTTTTTCATTTTCGGGCGTTTCTTGGGCGTTCTCGCCGTCGCCCTGCTGAACGTCGGGATAATCGGGAAAAATGATATTCAACAATAATTCGCCTTGTTGTCCGCCTTTAAGGTGGAACAATATTTTCATTTTGTCGTCGTACAGTACGACTTTATATATCAGCGTGTCGATTAGGTCTTTGCGGTTCTTCGTCTTGGAATAGTCCAAAGAGCGGAAATGCGACAGCCATTTGCGAATATCGCCGTAACTGTAATTTATCTGCATTGCCTTTTCGGTCGCTATGGTGTCGTTCAGTTCCTTGTTTTCGTTTTCAAGCTGTTCGATTTGCGACAAAATCGTGTCGGCAATCTTGCCGCGCATTAACGCTTGCATTAGATTGTTTATCGCCTTTTGATTTTCCGCGACAAGATTTTCAAGCCGTTTGATTTCGGTGTCGTTTTGCTCCGCTTGGATAAGTAGATAGGTTTCTGCGGCTACAAGGTCAATAAATTCGTCGATTAAAACGCCGTGTTCGCCCACGATAGCGGTGATAATTTCGTCCTCGATAAACTGCTTGCGGATTGTCCGCTTGTCGCAAGTGCGCTTGTTGTTGCCCGCACACTTGTAGTAGTGATGTATCTTTTTGCTTTTGCTCGTGGAGCTGATGCCCGTCATTTTGTTGCCGCAATGTCCGCATATAAGTTTATCCGACAAGAGATATTCGACTTTCGCCTTGCCCCGCGACGGTGCGGCGGCATATTTCGCAAGCACCTTTTGTGCCTCTGCAAACAGTTCGTCGTCGATAAGGCGCGGCATACCGCCGTCAATCTCTTGATTTTGGTAAATATACTTGCCCAAATAGCGGCGGTTGCTAAAAATGCGGTGGAAACTGCTTTTATTCCACTTGCCGCCCCGCGAGGTCGTAACGCCGCGCTCGTTCAGATAGCGGACGATTTCCGCATAGGTCTTACCGCTGACAAGCATTTCAAATATTTTCTTGACAAGCGGCGCGGTGTCCTCGTCGATAACAAAGTTTTTTGCCTCGTCCACCTTGTAACCGAGCGGAACACTTCCTCCGAAATATTTGCACTTTGACGCGGATATAGAGATACCGCGTTTTATTTTTTGTGAAAGTTCTGCCGAGTAGTATTCCGCCATACTCTCCAAAACGCCCTCGATTAAAATGCCGCTCGCGTCGTCCGTGATATTTTCTTTTGCGGACAGAACGCGCACGCCGTTCTTTTTTAGTTTTGCCTTATAGGTCGCGCTATCATAACGATTGCGGGCGAAACGGTCTAATTGATAGACAAGCACATATTGAAAGCCTTTGCGCTTGCTGTCCTCAATCATTTGTAAAAATTCGGGGCGTTTGTCCGTCGTGCCTGTCAAAGCCCTGTCTATGTATTCGTGCGTAATGCGCAAATTATTGTGTTCGGCAAATGCTCGGCACTCTTTGAGTTGCCCCTCAATGGATTGTTCGTTTTGAGCGTGGGAACTAAATCTTGCATAGATAACTGCGTTTTTCATTTTAGACTGCTCCTTTGCGCGGTCGCTGGGACTGCGGCTTAAATATTTGGCGTTCGCTTTTGTGCTTAACCGCCTTAACCAGCAAAAAACACCGACGAAGCGGAATTGTCAACGGGACATACTTTTTGCGGAGCAAAAAGAAGTTGTCGGTGGAGATTTTTGCGGAGCAAAAATACAACCGCTTGCCCGTTGATAATTTCGCAAGGCGGTGGTATTCACTCATAAGGCGGTAAGCACAAGCAATTGATTTGATTTCTCTAACACAATACAAATCACTTGACATATATATCAGACTGATATATAATAAATCTATTATAACACAGGAGAAAACAAATGGCAATCGAAAAAAGAACGGACTATGTCATTTTAGGGCTTTTAAGCCACGAACCGCTAACGGGTTATGAAATAAAAAAAAGAATAGATAAAACTTTGAAATTTTTTTGGAATGCAAGTTATGGCAGCATCTATCCAACGCTTGCTCAGCTCGAAAAAGAGAATAAGGTTACAAAAGTTGAAACGACCGAAAGCGGACGGGATAAGATAGTTTATTCCATTACCGAAATAGGGAGAGACGCATTAAAAGAATGGTTGCGATTTCCTGTTGAAAAAAATGAATTGCGTTATGAGACCTTGCTTAAACTTTTTTTTGGCGACAATACAAGTGTCGAAATATCAATAGACCATATTAACGCTTTTGAAGAAAGAATAATTGCGGAATTGCCCTATTTGAAAGGGGCAGTTAAAAAACTTGAAAAGATACAAGACTGTGAACCCGCACATAAATACTATTTACTTACGGCAAAATTCGGAGTTAAAACTTACGAGGCATATTTAGAGTGGTGCGAGGAAACAAAAAGTGTATTAAAGGACATAAAATGATAGATTTTATTTCGGAAAATTTTAATTGGAAAGGACTTATTATAATTATTTTAAGTTTGCTCCCTTCCGTTATTATGTCGGTTTTACCTCCTAAAAATGCGCCGATACCCCCAGTAAAAGGGAATACGATATTAACAATTTTAGAAACATTGGGCAGAATTGCTTTTTTGGCTATTTTGCTTTTTTCTAAAAAGAGTTTCGAGAAAAAAGTTGACATTTGGTTTATTTTAATGTGTGTTTTTGGTTTGCTCTATTATATCGGTTGGTTACGATATTTTTGCTTTGGCAGAACTTACGAACTATTATATAAACCACTTTGGTTTATTCCTATTCCACTTGCACTTTTTCCTGTATTGGCTTTTATTTTCACGGCTATTTGGGGAAGAAGTATTCTGCTTGGGACATTCGTTGCAGTCCTTGCGATTGGACATCTGCCCCAAAGTTATTTATACTACAAAAAATTAAAAGCACAAAGATAGAGGAAATTATGAACTATTACACGGTATGCCCCGATTGCGGGTTTAAGCTGTTAAAGGCAAGCGACGGCTCGAATATAGAAATACATTGCCCGAAGTGCGGGGCGAAAATGACGATAGAAATCAAGGACGGGAAAATCGTTATTCAAAAACAACTTTCAGACAAATAGACGATACACAACATCAAGAAAAGAACTTTATCCACAATAAAGAATTGAGTGTACGAAAGTAAAGCAAAATTTATTTTCGGGGGCTGTATATGGCGCACTCAATTCTTTTTTCATATAACGACACTTCATAGCAAGCGAATACATACCTCACAACAAACGAATACGGGGTTGTAAGCGCACGTCCGTTTGCGGCTGACATTTGTTCAAGGAGTTGAAACTCTCTTAGAAAGAGTAAGAACCCGACAAATTTTTCGGACTAAATCTCGCGGTTTAGTTCCAAAGTTTGTCGGGTTCTTTTTTATATGTTTTTGCGCCCGTCAGTTCGAGATTTAGTTCTCGGCTGGCGGGCTTTCCTTTGCGAAATTTGTCCGTTTCAGTCGGTTTTTTCAAAAACAGAAAATCAAGGAACGGACAACAATGCAAACAATCAAATACGAATTTTCGGACGGCACAACAAGTGAAATCGAAGTATCGGACGAACTTTACGCCCTGCACCTGCAACTATTGCAAGAGGAAAAACGTAATCATTGGAAAGAAACGCGGCGGCATATCTCGCTGAATTATCTAAACGAATTGGGCGTGGACTTCGCGGACGGCAACGCCGATCCGCTGTCCGCGCTCATACGGCAAGAGGACGACGAACGAATACATAAAGCAATGGCGCTATTATCGGACAAGCAACGCGCGCTTTTGGAAAAAGTATTTTACGGCAATATGAGTTTGCGGGAAATCGAACGGCAAACGGGCGTATCTCATCAAGCCCTTTCCGGGCAACTTGCGACGATATATAAAAAACTCAAAAAACTTTTCTGAAAAACCTTGCCACACCCCCGTTTTCGTGCTTATAGGTAGAGGCAAAAAACTTGCTTACTACAAAACGGGAGTGTGAACAATGAAAATCAAGAAAGAACTGTTGCAAGCCTTTCTCGACAAACACGGGATAACGACGGCAATCTTGGCGCGGGAAATGGGCGTTGCGGTGTCGGAAATCGACAAACTGCTAAACGGCGAAACGGTAGACGAAAAGACGGCAAGGCAATTCATTTACTATTTCGGCGCGGACGAGGCGGTAAAAATGATAGATTGGGCGGCAATCGGTAAGCAAAATCCATTCGCGGACAAGGAATAAGTTTATGGCGCAAGAACTTTTTCAAAAGGTCGCGTATATCGGTTTACGGAACTCTGACGGCTCTATGATGTTAAACGTGCCGCTTTATGTGAAAGTGTCCGAACTCAACAAAAACGGTATGACGGACGCGCAAGAGGCATTGATACACCGAATAAGCGAAGTAATGATAAAGCGGTACGAAAAGCAGATAAGCGAATACTTTGCCGGTCTGAAACAGACAAACAATGAAAATTTATAAGGAGAATTTTATATGACAAAGACAAACAACAAGAAACTTTTGGCAATCGCGGCGGCTATCGTCGTACTTGCGGTTACGCTTTCCCTCGCGCTGGTCGGTTGTTCGTCGAAAAAGGACGCGCCGCCGTTGGAAAACGACTTTGCGACAGAAATCAATAATTCGGAACACGTCGTGCTTGCTATGAGCGCGGCAACGCCTTACAAGTGGGACAATCTGAATTACGTCAGCAAAACGCTTACCGCAACGGTACTCCCTGCAACGGCGGAGAATAAAGCCGTGGATTGGGCTTGCGAATGGGCGGACAGTTCCGTTACTTTGAACGTGTCGGATTATGTTACCGTAACGCCCGAAACGGACGGCAGTACCACGGCAACGGTAACTTGCTATCGACCGTTTACGGGCAATATCGCTATCACCGCAACGACAAGGGAAAACGGCTATTCGGCAACGTGCGTTGTGTCGTTTATCGGTATGCCTACGGACGTTTCGCTTTCGGGTTCTCTGTCCCAGACTTCGGGCGAATACAAAATGGGTATCGGTCAGACTTATACGTTCGACGTGTCGCTCTCTAACCCGTATAATCAGGTCGGCAGTCAGTTCAACAGTATTTCCTGTTCCGTGAACGGCGTCGGCTCGGTCGTTCTCGGCTATATGGAGCATTACAACAAAAGCGGAAACGATAAATGGTACGACTTGGACAAAAACGTAACGCTCGACAGTCTGAAAGACAATTTTATCTCGGTCAACTACGCGCAAGGCAAATTGACCGTAACGACGATTAAGTCCATTGAAAGTTATTATGCCTCTACCGAAAGATTGGACAGCGGCAGAACGACGGGATATCACGATAAGTTCCGTTCGTTCGTTGACGACTGCTATTTCAATATCGTTATTACGGAAAACACGTCGGGGCTGACGAAAGAAATCAAAGTGCGGTTTGACGATAAGGTCGTAACGGGTGTCAACGTGAGCGCGTCGGAAATGAATTTTTGAGGCGCGGTATGAACAAAGGGGGCAACTATGAAAGCGGCTAAAATTATTGCCTATACAATACTTGTTTTGCTGTTCATTGCCGTCTGCGTCGGTATCGCGTACTTTACGGGCGGCTTTACGAGCGATTTCAAGACCTTTTACGTTTCGGTGGACGGCAAAAACGTACTGTCCTCCGCCGACGGCTACGAACTGACAGAGGAAACGCCTATGACCGTTGACGTGAAATACACGTTCGGCGCGTTCAACAAGGAAATTTCGGGCTACTCCGTCAAGGTCGTACCGAATGCAATCGAGGGCAAAGACTTCGATTTCGCTATGGACGGGCAAATGCACTCTTTTCAAGCGGAGAAAGATTTGACGAAAGGCTTTGACATAGAGCGCGGCGAAAACTCCTTTACGCTAACGCCGAAAGGCGGTATCAACAAGATATTGCAAGCGGTCTACCCTGACAGCGAAATAGAAGATTGCTTAAACAAGGCTTACGAAAATATGTATGCACTTGTTGTTACTTCCTACAACGGTGAGGCAAGCGTAAAAATCTGCTTTTCCGTGGTTTCTCCGCTCTACGAAATTACGCTCGACAAGGAGGTGATTACCTTTTGACAAAGACAAAAACGCATAAATTTTGGCTTGCCGCGCTTGCTTTCCTTTTGGTATTCTGCTCCGTCTTTACGGCGGCGCAAAGTATCGGCATTACATACGCGGCAGAAAACGAAAACAACTATTCGGGCGTATTGGACGATTTGAGAAAGGACGGCAGTTTCGACGAAAGTTTTTACCCCGCTGTCGCAGACGATTATTCTTTGATACTGATACAGATTGCCGAAAGCGTGAACGGCGAATTATTTCTCTACGTCTATCAGCCGAGCGGACAGGCAAAAAACCTCAACGCAAGTTCTATAAACATTTCGACTACGATAAACGACGCAATTAGTTTTCGCAATTACAAAGTGCGGCTATTGAGTTCGAGCGGCGTATTTTACAAATATGTCGTAACGGATTTCAAGGTCTTGTCCGAGCCTACCCGCTATTACGCGATAAGTTCCATTTACCGCCCGTTCGACGAAAGCATAGACGAGCAAGCGGGCAACGATAACAAAATCACCGAAGTCAATTACGCCGTCAATAAACAATACTGTTTCAGCGAGATAAACGGAAAGCCTTTTTGTAACGTCGTGGACATTGAAACAATCGTTGTAACGGATAAATTCGTCGGGTTCGTGCGGTATAAGGACGGTTTCAAACTGTACGTCGGGGCTTGCGACAGTCATTTTGTGGCGTTCAACACGGATAAGCCTATCGACAAACTACTTGAAGCAGACGTTTATTACACGACGCAAAAATATACTTGGCAATCGGGTTTGGGTATCGGCACAAACGAATACTTTAAGGAAAAGTCGGACGAGTACGCATATCTCAAATACACGGATAAGGTCGAACATTCGGGCGGCGGTCTTTGGGCTGGCACGTATAAATGGGACAGGATAGAAACGGTCGAACAGTTTATCGCGGAGAACGATTTGACGCAAAACGTGTATTCGGGCGCGATAATCGACGTGAACGTGGCGAACAAAATCACCGACGAGGGCAAGGCGGCTTTGCAAGGCAAAAAGTGGGTGTTGCGATTTGCCGAAACAAGTTATTCGTTGACAGGCGGCTACGGCTCTACTACTGAAATGTCAACGCTTGTGGGCAACGTTACGATACTGCGGCTGAAATTTGAAACGGACGGCGTAACCTACAATTTGGGCGTTATCGACAACAAGCAGACAGGAATCGACAAGCCGAGCAACGAGGAAGAAATACAGCCCGAAGTCAACAAGCGGGGTAAATGGATATTGATTGCCGTCATTGCAATCATCGCGCTTATCTTGCTTGCCCCGCTCTTGCCTGTAATTATATCCTTTATCGGCAAACTGATAGGCTGGCTTTTCAAAGGGTTATGGTGGCTTATCTCTGCGCCGTTTAAGCTCATCGGAAAAGGCATTGAAAAAATCAAGGAAAAGCACGGCGGTTAAAATCTTTTCGGAAACTTTCGCGCTTATCGGTGCGCAACGGTATTCGCGGAGTATCAAATAACAACTTTAAGGAGTGAAAAATGGAAAACTTAAATAAGGTCGTCAAGGAAATCAAGATTGTGGCAAAGCCCTCGAAACGCGGCGGAAAAAATCATTTTGTGCGCGTGGAACTTATCAACGGACGCTCGGCGGACGTATGGTGCGACAAAGAGGTCGTCGAACTCATTCAGACCTGCAAAGAACTCAACGTTGAGCCGTTCAAGAGTTTCACGCTCGAAAAGCGCGTATCGGAAAAGAGCGGCTCGGAGTATATCGCGGTCGTTCTCAAAATGTTCAACGACGACGAATATTTTTATTTCCTGCCCCGCGCGACGAATACCATTGTCGAACTGCTGATTGCAAAGGCGGCAAAAGACGACGGCGCGGCAGACGGAAAAAAGAAAGAGGCGTAACCTATAGCGAATAACAGAATACCGCAAGGCTATCAAGGCACTTTTTTGAAAAGCGCGGACGAAACGCCCGCGCTCGTTATGGTATCGAAAAGCGAAAACATAACGGGCAATAAACCTACGAACAAGGAGAATAAGAAAATGGACGAACAAGGACAGCGTTACGTTCCCTATACCACCGAACAGAAAAAGGAATACGCAAAGCAATTTACCCCCGAACAAATCAAGTCCTATCGCAACGGACAGCGTTCTGCATACGCGCATATGGGGAATATCGGCAAACGCAATTCGTTCTTTATCTACGACAATCTGAAAAAGAACGAAACGGCAACGCCGCCGCCCGCGAAAGCCGCAAAGCCGTCCAAAAAGGGCAAACAGTAAAAACTAACATAACAGAGGGCGGGCGCGTGTCCTCCCTCTATTTATTTATGGGTTGTTTATGACGGACAAAATCTACTATCTGACTTACGTTGTCGGCGAGCGCGGCGTTGGAAAAACGACTTTACTTGCGCATTTCGCTACCGAATATATGATACCGCCCCGCGCGATCGGCGACCTGCAACTATGCCGCAAGGAAATCGAGCGGCTGCGCGCGGGCGGTTGGGATAATCTATCGCTTGCCCCGCACGTTCGACATTTGGTGTATGTTGTGGACGATATTTTCATTGCAAGGGGTTTGGGGTATCTGCCGCGCGTGTCTATGGAATTAGCCTTTGACAAAATCGGACTATATGACGGCGTTCACGAAGTCAGTTATTTATTGCCGTATGCGAAAATCTTTCTGCCCGAAATACAAAGCAAGTTAGACAGCCGCAAGTCAATGACTTCCGAACGGGTTGCAGACTATTTCCTGCGATATATCGAGCGGCAAAGAAAAGTCGGCGTTCAGATGTGGGCGGACACGCAAATAGACGACAGCGCGGACAAACGCTTTCGGAGTTTGGCGGATAAGCTCATAGAGGTACAAGGCAAACGCGATTTTTACGATAGGCACGGGCGGCTTGTTAAAACGGTATGGCATTGCTTGGAGTTTTCAGGCGTGCGGCAATACGCCCGCTATAAGGACAGCGGCAATGCGAAAATAGGCGTGAAAACGGAATACACACACAACGGCAATATTTACGACTGCGTGGACAGTTTCAGCGGCAAGGAATACTTTTACAACGGTATGACGGGCAACTATCATACAACGCTTGCCACGATAACGGGCAACGACAAGGCGGCAATGCTCGCACGGTGTGCATGTTATCCGCTGTTCCCAAAAGAAAACAAGGACAACGACAAGGCGGTTGACCTATGGACAAATTAGACTTTACTGAACTGCACAAGGAAAAACTTGCGCTTATATTCGAGAATATAGATATTCTCAACGCTATGAAAGAAAGCGACACGCAACTGCCGCCCCGCTTTTTCAAAGAGATAACAGACGACGTGATTTTGGACTACAAGGCAAAAATCGGGATATTGAACAAGAATACAAAGTTTGTAACAAAGGAACTGATAAAAGATTTTCGCCTACTGCGGCGGGAACAAAAACGACGGCAAGCGGACGAACGGAACAAGCGAAAGCAAGAAATTATCGTTTACGTTTTGCCCGCCGCTCTCTTGTGCCGATGACCGACACGGGCAACACACGGGCGGCGACAGCCGCCCGTGTGCGGGTGGACTTAGTATTACCAGTCCACCCCGTAACACTGTAACAGTTTGGGGGTATTATGGACGATAAAATCAAGATAGATTTATCCGCTATGGATACAATGGAAATCCCCGAAAGCAAAAGAAACTCGCAAGCCCGCGATTGGTGCTTTACCGTAAATAACCCCGTGCAAACCGAACAAGAGTTTTTGACCTATCTACAATCCGTTCCCGACTTGCGATATGTGGTCTTTCAGCGGGAACGCGCACCCGAAACGGGAACGGAACACTATCAAGGATATTTTGAGTTCACGCAACCGAAATGGTTTACTACCATTAAAAAATGCCTGTCCAAAGAAACTATCGGCGTGGACGCGCATATCGAACAACGCAAAGGCAAACGCTCGCAAGCCCGCGAATACTGTATGGACGAGCAAACGCGCATCAGTTCACAATATTACGAATGGGGCGAATTTATCGAGGACGGCGAACGCACCGACTTAACTGATATTATGCACGACATTGAAAACGGTATGAGTTTTTACGACCTATCCAAAAAGCACGGCAACCGCTTTATCCGCGTTATGAAATGGGCAAAGGAATATCGGCAGTCGCATTTGGAAAACAAGTATAAGCGCGTTTTCCGCGATATGAAAGTCTATTATATTTACGGCTCGGCGGGGTGCGGCAAAACAAGTTATGTCTTTCATAAGCACGGCTATGACGACGTTTACCGAACAACAAATTACGAGTTCGGTTGGATAGACGATTACAACGGTGAAAAGGTCTTATTTTTGGACGAGTTCCGCAGTTCGTTCAAGATAAGCGAAATACTTGATTATCTGGACGGGCAACCTATAAGAATACGCGGACGGCACTATAACCGCGTGGCCTGCTATGATACGGTGTATATCGTTTCTAATCTCTCATTAAAAGAGCAATACACGAATATCCAGCGCGACGAGCCGAAAACGTGGGCGGCGTTCTGCCGTCGTATTACTGCGGTCTATGACTTTGACAAAAGCAAGGATATTCCCGTCAACAAGTTTACGGGCGAATTAAGAAAACCGCTTACGCTCATAGAAATAGCAAACGACGGAACAATGCCTTTCTAATTTCGGCAAAATGTGATAATATATAAACACGAAAATATATAAGGTGGGTTTCTAATGATTGACGATGACGATAACTATTACGATGTATCCAACGAAGAATTTACACGAATAAGAAATACGGGGAAACCGATATATCCAGCACCCGTATTTATGCAAAAAGTAAAAATGCCGCCAACAAATCCTAATTTTATACAAATTGGAATGGTCGCATTTAGAAAACCTAACGAAGTTAAAGGACTATTTGCGCGGCGTACAAAAGAACTGGAACAAGGACAAAAACAGACTTTTGAAAACTTTTCCAAAGCGATTGCCCCGTACATTTATGAAACATTTTTAATGTGCGAACAAGCAAAAGAAAATATGGAGCAATTTATAGCAGATAAAACTACGGAAAAAGAAAAAAAGATTGAGAAAGTAAAGCGCAAATGTCAACGAGAAATTGAAAAAATAGAAGATGAATATAATCGTAAAATTGAGCAAATTAAAAGTCTAATACAAAATATGAAAGATAACAAGGAAACTTAATTTATGCAAAACAATATATCGCTTGGAATAAGTGTTATTTACTTTGGCGATAAAAGCAAAAACATTTACGCCAAACTGCCGCCCGATAAAGAACAAGCGAAAAGGCTGTCAATGTGTATCTATAGAGACGCTATGACAGCCCTTGCAGCGGGGCAAGCCGACGAACCTTTAACCCCTTGCGACTAACTGCTTGCCGTAAAGCGGATAATCCGACAGCGGCAGTTCCACTTGGCAATATAATTCGTGCCGATTGACCTTGTATATTTGGATGTGCGTTTTTGCGCCTTTCAGTTCCACCAGTGAAAACCTAAATCGAACTACTTGTTCGATTTAGGTTTTTTCGTTGTATTTGCTATTTTTCATAAAGGTACAGCAACGTTTTTTGCCGAGAAAGGCTTTTGACGCGAGATAGGGCGTTTTAGGTTATTTAAAAGCCAAAGGCAAACAGAAAACCAAATCCCTCGGTTGGATTTTTCGTAACTGCCCCTTATTCGCCTTCATATACCCCTGAATTGGCTATCGTCAAGAGTACTGGCGGATAAACAGCGCTATGAATATTTTTGAAATGTACGGTTTCGCTTCTATCCTTATCTTTTACTTTCTATTAAAACTTGTAAAAAATATTAAAAAAAACTGTTCGTCTATTGCTTTTTGTCGGAATTTATGCTACTATATAAACAACAAGGCGATTTTGACGCATGGAATTTCAGGCTTTTGCGGACAACACGAAAAGCCTCTGACTTTATAAAATAGGAGAAGCCGATGTTTAACGTAGCGATTGTGGAAGATGAGGAAGAACCCGTCAAAAACATGTTAGAGTGCTTTGAAAGATATCGTAAAGAATATAACGTGGCGTTTCATCCGACTGTTTATAAGGACGCCGAAAAATTCCTGACGAATTACCGCGCTCAATTCGATATTGTTTTTATGGATATAGAAATGCCTGTCATCAATGGCATGACGGCAGCCCGCAAATTGCGCGAAATGGACAGGGTGGTGGCGCTGGTATTCATCACAAACATTTCCCGCTACGCAATAGAAGGCTACGCGGTGGACGCGCTGGATTACATTCTCAAACCTCTCACGTATCCGGCGTTTGTCTTGAAGATAAGAAAAATCATCAATTACTGCAACCGGAGAGAAAAGAAATACTTTTACATCGTTAGGGCGGGTACGGAAATTAAATTGGAAATCGACGACATTTTATATATCGAAATTTCCGCGCATAATATTACCTATCATACTCTGACGGGAAATATAGAGGCCATAGGAACGCTGCGGGAGGTGGAACAGAATTTGACGGGGTGCGATTTTGCCCGCTGCAATCGATGTTATCTGATCAATTTGAAATATGTCCGGAAAATTTCGGGCTATACCGTAATCGTAGGGAACGAGGAATTGATCATAGCGCATTCGCGAAAACGTGATTTTATGCGGATTTATAATAATTATTGCAAGTCATAAGCGGTAGATCAAGGGGGCAATATGACTTTTGAACAGATTTGGGGAAATATGGGGTATTTATCGGCCGTTCTGATCGCTGTATTTCTCGTGGCGTGGAAGATGCCGCATCGAAAATATTTTGCGATACGGACAATTTGCTGCACGCTCGTTTTAATCGTATATAAATTTTCTTTCAAAGTGGTTATGGACAGGGTTACGCTGGATTCTATGGCGGGCGTTACCGTCTGGACTCTGGACGCCTTCGCCGTCTATCTGCTCTCGCTTATAAGCGTCGGGATATGTTTCGAGTGCAATATCTGGGCGATGCTGTTCTGCGCCACGGCGGGATACTGTATGCAGCACATGAGCCAGCGCGTTTATACGATTTCGATAAAGGGGATTCACGGCCGGATCAATCCGTATGCGGGCGCACTGATTTTATGCGCGATAACGGCGGTATTCTATATCGTGATTTTTTATCTGTTTATAAAAAAAGCCGACTATCGCGGAACCATGCTCGACAATAAGGTTCAGATTTCGGTGAGCGCGTTTGCCGTCGCCATTACGATATTCTTAAATTCGTTTGCGCTCAAAGCCGTCGGATATGGAAACGGAGGCGTTTATATTATGCTGTTTTCCATCGTTACGGCGATTTTAGTGGTTTATATAGAATTCGGCTGGCTTGCCGCAAAAAAGGCGGAAATCGAAAAGGACGTAATAAGGCGTATAGCCGACGACGCGCAGGGGCAGTTCCGGCTGGAAAAAGAAATAGTGGATTTGATGAATATAAAGGCGCACGATTTAAAACACCAGTTATCCGCGCTGGACGGGAAAATAACTCAGCGCGAACTGGACGGTATCCGTCAGACCGTAGCGGTGTACGACAGTATGTTTAAAACCGGCAATCTCGCCTTAGACGTTACGCTGACCAGCAAAGGGCTGATATGCGAAAAGAACGGCATAATTTTTACATGTCTTGTCGATGGCATACGATTTTTATATCTGGCCGACGAGGAAATTTATTCTTTGTTCGGCAATATTATGGATAATGCCATAGAAGCGGTTATGCGATTGGAGGACGCGGAAAAAAGAATAATCAGTTTATCTTCCCGCATTGTGGGCGATAGAATAGTTATTACGGAAGAAAATTATTTCCAGGAAGCGCCCGTTATAGAAAACGGCCTTCCTAAAACGACCAAAGACGATAACGGTTATCATGGTTTCGGGTTAAAAAGTATAAAGCACTTATGCGATAAATACGGGGGCGATTGTTCCGTCGATATCATTGAGGACAGATTTGAAATCCATGTGGTTTTGCCGATAGAGCGTACATAAATCATAGATAATTTAAAAAGTCAAAAGAGCGCGGTTCTGCGCTCTTTTTTTTACGAAAAACGGCCGTTGCGGACGCTTCCGGGGTATGTTGCGCAACGGCCGTTATAAGTGTGCGGACGTTACATTCGTGTCAAAAAAAATTATGATTATGAAAAGGTTATTGACTAAAAACGTTATCGGTATATACTGAAAAAGGTTTCAAAAGCCGAAAAATTATCAGATTTCATGGAGGAACTGTATGGTGAAAAAATCGAAACGCCTTTTAACGTCGATCGGGGCTTATTTGTGCGCAACGGCTCTGTTTGTGCCTATGGCGGCATGCGGCGACAGCGGAAACAGCACGTCGTCCGACAACCCTACGCCCGTCGAGTATCTTAAAGAAGGCGAAACGTCGGTTACGGGCAAGCAAAAGGGCTTCGTAAACAACGGGAAGTATTATCCCGATTATGCGACGCTCGAAGAGGAACGCGCGGCGGCGAAGGAACTCAACGTTCAGGTGGCGGCGGAGGGCGACGTGCTGATGAAAAACGCCAACGACGCCCTGCCCCTTGCAAAAGCGGCGAAAGTGACTTTGCTCGGTTTTAAGACGGCCAACATCATGATGGGCGGCGGAGGTTCGGGCTCCGGCAGACCGGGACAGTACGGCGTGCCTCAGACGACGCTTAAAAAGGGACTTGAAGAAGCCGGCTTCCGGGTAAATCCCGCAACGCTTAACTACTATGGCTCAAACGCGAAGGAAATCGGCGAATTGCCGTCTTACGTACAGGCTACATACAAATCTTACGACGACGCGGCGATCGTTATGTTTTCCCGTTCGGGATCGGAGGGCAGCGACGAAAAGACGTGCGGACTGGACGGAGACGACAAACATTACCTGGAATTTACCAACGTGGAAAAAGAGCTCATTAAACACGCGAAAAGTAAATTCAAAAAAGTAATTTTACTTGTAAACTCCTCCAATGCGATGGAACTTGCCGAAGTAAACGCGGAAAAAACGTCGACTAATCTCGGCGTAGACGCCATTCTCTGGATAGGGCACACGGGTAACGACGGCGCGGCGGCAATCGGCAAAATTTTAAGCGGCGAAGTCAATCCCTCGGGCAGAACGGCGGATACCTATCCCGTGGACTTCACTAAGGATCCCACATATTTCAACTTCGGCTCCAACAATCAGATCAAGGACGAAAACGGCAATCCGCTCGATACGTATATTTATGTGGGCGATTCCAAGGCGGTGGCAACGAAACCCGGCAAGGGCAACGGATACAACTCGGTCGAATACCGGGAGGGCATCTACGTAGGCTATCGCTATTGGGAAACCAAGGGCGAGGCGGAGAAGGGGGATTGGTATAAAAACAACGTCGTTTATCCCTTCGGCTACGGGCTCTCCTACACTACGTTCAGTCATGAGATTACGGACGATATTGCGCCTACCGGCGTTATTTCCAAGTCCAATTCCACCATCACCGTAAAAGTCAAAGTTACCAATACCGGCAATGCGGCGGGCAAGGACGTGGTACAAGTTTACTACACCGCGCCTTATACGCAGGGCGGCATCGAAAAGGCGGCCGTCAATCTGGCCGCGTTTGGAAAAACCCGTATCTTACAGCCCGGCGAGAGCGAAGTGGTAACTTGCAGGTTCGTCGCTCAGGATATGGCTTCCTTCGACTGGAACGATGCCAATAATAACGGATTTGTCGGTTATGAATGTGAAAAGGGGGACTATACGATCTCCGTCCGCAGCGACGCCCATCACGAAATCGCGTCTATCACCCGTACCATAGAAAACGACATGAAATGTACCACAGATTATACTACGGGCGCCGAAATTTCCTCGCTCTTTACCGGTGCGGATGGGCTGGAAGAATATAAATCGACCAACGATACGCTGGAAGCCAATATGATGACGCGCGCAAACGGATTACAGCTGCCCAAAGCGGCCTCCAAAGCGGACAGAACGTGGACGCAGGCGGAAGTGGACGAACTGGAATCCCAGATGACTTATTATAGTTATATGGACGAATCTGCCGATCCCTGGTATGTGTCTTCCGTTCCCGCGGGTTGGACGCAGGCGGCCGATACCGGCGGCAGAACGGGCGGTAAGACGGCAACGCAGCTTTATGAATTGTTCGGTAAATCCTACACCGAGCCGACGATCGTAAACGGCGCGGCCACGGCGGCAACCGACGCGGGTACCCGTGCCTGGGACGAATATCTCAATCAGTTCACGTGGGAAGAACTTACCACGCTGATATCTTACGGCGGTTTCGGTCAGCCGGAAATCGAGTCGATAGGCAAAAATGCGTCGGGCGCCTATGACGCGGCGGCTCATCCGTTCTGGAACGGCGGCATGTTCGGAGGCGCGACAGAACCCGAAAACCAAATGGGTACCAACTGGTGTACTCCCGCCGTATGGGGATGTACCTGGAACACAGACCTTTTAGGCGAAATCGGCAGAATGACGGGGAACGAGGCGTTATTCTTCAACATCGAAGGCCTTTACGGGTTCTCGGTTAATATTCATCGTTCGCCGTTCGGAGGCAGAAACTTCGAGTATCTTTCCGAGGACGGTTTGCTTGCCGGAAAACTTGCGGCTTCGGCTTGCGAACAGGCGTCGGCGAAAGGGCTTGTGACCTATACCAAGCACTTTATGATGAACAATCAGGAAACCAACCGTAACGACGCGGGCGGCGTTATGACCTGGGCGACCGAACAGGCGATCCGCGAAATTTACGGCAGACCTTACGAATACGCCGTGAAAGAGGGCAATAACTCCGGTTTCATGACGGCGTTCAACAGAATCGGCAAAGCGACTTGTTCCACGAACTGGTCTCTCCTCGAAGGACTTGCCCGCAACGAATGGGGATATACGGGGCACAACGTCACCGACTATATGGATTATGCGCAGTACAGATATGCGGGATTGATGGTACGTACGGGCAACGAGCTTCCTCTCGGCAACGCCGACAAGAAGATAGGAAAGGGCGCGGGCGGCTACGCTTCCTTCCCCGAAGGCACCTGGGACGCGGCGGCTAAAACCGTCAAGGTCGCGGGAACGGAACAAAATGCTCTCGCTGCCGAAGCGGCAAGGGCGGCCGGCGGCATAGGGGCGGATTGTTCGGCGTACGAAACCGTTGCGTCCCCGACGCAGTGGTTCCATGTGAGAAAGGCGGCGCAGAGAATACTTTACTCGATGGTAAACGGCTTGGGCGGGCTTAACGGCGCCGATTATACGCAATATAAAGACGGCATTCACGTAACGATCGATAAGGCGGCGGGCACGGCCTGGACAAAATCGGGCTGGACGGGCGTTACTCCCACAAACCTCAACTCAACGATTGAGAGCGCGGTCAAAGAGGCGGATCTCGGTACCGATTACACCGTTAAATATATGGGCGCAAGCAGTCTTGCTTTCGGCGAGTTCGATCCTCTGGCGCTGACCATAGCGGGAACGGCTCCCGCCGAAACGGGAACGTATTCGCTGTATTTTGCGGTTGCCTACGACGGCTGGATTTATTGCAAACTTACGGTTACGATAAACATTACGGGCGCGTAATCGACAATTTATAATAAGCGGTTCTGTCTGTCCGAAAAACAGACGGAACCGACTTATTTTAAGGTATATTTCAGGAGTATGAGCATGAAGAAAAAAAGGATATGGGCGGCGCTTTTATTAGGCTTCGCATTGATTTTCTCTCTCTCGGCCTGCGGGGGGAATAACGAGGAATCCCACGCCGGCAATTCGGGCAGTGAGACGGTCGCCTCCGGCGTAGAATCGGAAGAGGCGAAGGTAAGCAAGATAACGATTAAAACGAATCCCGAAAAAACGGAATATTGGGTGGGCGATACGTTTTCTGTCGAAGGAGGCGTAATCAGCGTTACTTATAAAGATAAATCCACGGAAGATATTCCGATGACTCACGGCAAAGTGAAGATCGCGGCGGTCAGTATGGCTAATCCGGCGACGAGTAAAACGGTAAAGGTGACGTTCGGCGGCAAAAGCGCGACCTTTACCATAAAAATCAAAGACGTGGGCGGCAGCGTGACGTTCGATCAGAATTACGCAGAAGCGGCGAAAACCACCGAGAAATATGAAAAAAATATGCCTATTGCCCAACCTGCCCCGCCTGTCCGCAGCGGATATACGTTTGATAAATGGTATACGGACGCGGCGTGCACGGCGGCTTATGATTTCGATAAAATAAGCGGCGGCGATCTGACTCTTTACGCTTCGTGGAAGCAGAACGGTGCGAGTTACGTCAATTTTACCTACGATCTCAACTATTACGGGATAGCCGCGCAAACCTATACGCAGATAGTGAAAAGCGGCGAAAAGAGCAGAACGCTCGCATTCACTCCCACGAGAGAGGAATTTTCGTTTGACGGATGGTTTACCGACGCCGCCTGTTCGGCGGGAAACGCCTATACGCAGAGCGCGGTTTCGGCGGATTCCACCGTATATGCCAAATGGACGAAGACGAAAACCGGATCCTCCGTTTACAAATTTGAAGCCGAAAACGTGGATATGAGCAATCAGGAGGGACCCGGGCTTTCGGGATCGGCGGGAGGCGCGGCTATGGTGGTGCCCACGACAAACGAGGGCGTGAGCGGCAAGGTGGTTTCTTATCTCTATAAGAACGGGCTTCACGTGGATTTTGCGCTTGCTTGCAGCGAAGACGCAACCGTGACGCTTAAAGTGTACGTGGCTTCCGAGTTTACGTTCAATCTTAATTCGGGCATGTATAAAATCAAGCTGACCAATTCCGCGGCGCGGGAGGAGGAACTCGATTACCCGGCGGTGGAGCTGGTCAAGGGCGCGGCCGTGACCTGCGTCACCATAAACAACGTACCTTTGAAAGAGGGGGCGAACGTCATAAGTCTCGTGACGGCAAACAGCGATAACCCCGCCGGCGAAGGCGCGGGAACCTATCAGGGCACCGCACCCATGATCGACTGCATTACTGTTGAAACTGACGCAGTGGTGACTTGGGACGGGACCAAAGGTCTGCCTAAACAAAATTAATTGACGGCGGGTGAAAACATGAAAGATAGAAAGGAAACCGGCAGGAAAGGGCTTATCGTCTGGTCGTCCGTGGGCGGATTTATCGTCGTTTTATTTTTGACGCTCACCATCGTCGCCATGGCGGTAATGCCCGACTTATTGGGTTCGGTTTTGGGCAGGGATCAGGCGGTATTTGCGCAAGGAGTGGAACCTCTTTACGAGCCCGAGTACAGTTCGAAAGCGGAGGTTTTGAAAGATGCCAACGCGCTCAACGCCAAAGTATGCGAAGAGGGGTTTGTGCTTCTCAAAAACGAACTGATCGACACGGACACACGCGCGCTGCCTTTGAACGGCGGGGAGAAAATAAGCGTATTCGGTAAGAACAGCGTAAATCTCGCGTACGGCGGATCGGGTTCGTCGGGCGGCAACAGCAAGTCGGCGATCGACCTTTATAAAAGTCTGGAAGAAGCGGGATTTAAAACGAATCCCGTATTGAAAGGGTTTTACGCGGACAACAAACGTTCGGGCAATGGGCGCAGCGAAAATTCCAGCGATCTGGATAACGGCGATTCGGTTTTTTATTCCACCGGGGAAACGCCGCAGAGCAGTTACGACAAAGCGGTGAAAGCCAGCTATTCCGATTATAACGACGCCGCGCTGATCGTACTTACGAGAATAGGCGGCGAAGGGTTTGACCTTCCCCGCAGCATGAAAGGCGTAGACGGGGCGAGGAATCAGGACGATCATTATCTTCAACCCGATAAAAACGAAACGGATTTATTACAGGCGGTATGCGCCGCCGATTTCAAAAAGGTGATAGTGGTGATCAACAGCGGCTCGCCTATGGAACTGGCTTTTCTGGAAGACGAGGGCTACTACGCCTATCAGCCGAAAATCGACGCGGCGATCTGGATGGGATTTCCGGGCGCGGCGGGCAGTCTTGCGCTGGGCCGAATCCTCAGCGGAGAGGTCAATCCTTCCGGCCGGCTGGTGGATACTTATGCGAAAGATTTCAAAAAGGATCCCACCTGGATAAACTTCGGCGATTATCTCCATCCCGGCAGCAAGGAGGGGGTAAGCGGAGACGCATATCTCGGTACGGGCAATGATAAGTACTACTTCGTGGACTATGAAGAGAGCGTTTACGTCGGCTATAAATATTACGAAACGCGCGGGGTAACGGAGGGGGAAGATTGGTATAACGCGAACGTAGTGTATCCTTTCGGCTTTGGACTTTCCTATACTACCTTTCATTGGGAAATCGTCGACGACGGGCAGATACGCGATGCGGCGCTCTCTTCTTACGACGGCGGCGATCGCTATACCGTAAAGGTGAAAGTGACCAACACGGGCAGGCGCGACGGCAAGGAAGTGGTGCAGCTTTACGGGCATTCCCCCTATAAAAAGGGCGGAATCGAAAAATCCGAAGAGGTGCTTCTGGATTTCGCAAAAACCAAAAACATTAAAGCGGACGGTAAGGACTACGATATCGTCGAACTTACCTTCGATCCGTATTATCTCGCTTCCTACGACTATAAGGACGCGAATAATAACGGCGATAGCTGCTACGAGTTGGAGGCGGGCGACGATTACGCGTTATACATAAGTGCTAACGCGCATGAGAAGCGTTTTACAGTGCCGTTCGCCGTGGAAGAAGACATCGTCATATACGACGATCCCAAAACGGGAAATTCGGTGGAAAACAGATACACCGATTCCGGGGTATTAAGTTCGGACTATCACTTGCAGGAACTGTTATCCCGCGACGGCTGGACGATGCCCACGTCTCCGAGCGACGCGCAGAGAACGGTGAGCGCCGAACTTTTGGCCGCGATTAAGGATACCTCCCATAACAATACGGAAGCCGACGGGTATTATGAGATGGATAAACCCGTGTTCGGCGATACGTCGAGTCCGCTTGTCCTGCGGGATTTACTGACTTACGATACGAACGGCAAGCCGGTAAAACTCGACGACGGCAATTTCATAGCTTACGACAACAAAAACTGGGATACGATTTTAAATAAACTGACGATAAGCGAACTTAAAAATCTTTGCAATCTCGGCGCGTTCAAGACCAATAAGCTCCCTTCTGTCGGTAAGCCGGAAACTAACGACACCGACGGACCTACCGGGTTTACAAACTTTATGGATACGAGCGGAACGTATAGAGATACTTGCTACTATTGCGCCGAAGTGGTGATGTCTTCCACCTGGAATACCGATTTAATCGAGGAGCTGGGGAAAATGGTGGGCAACGAAGGAATTATCGGCGCGGACGGCAAAGGAAATAATCTGCCCTATTCCGGCTGGTATGCTCCCGGCGTAAATATTCACAGAAGTCCGTTCGGCGGAAGAAATTTTGAATATTTCTCCGAGGACGGGATAATGAGCGGAAAAATGGCGGCGGCGGAAATACGCGGATGCCGTTCGAGAGGCGTTTACTGCTTCGTTAAACATTTTGCGTTAAACGAACAGGAAACCCATCGTTCCTCCAACGGGAGCGGTTCGTGGGTAACCGAACAGGCTATGCGCGAAATATATCTCAAACCGTTTGAACTCGCGGTTAAAGAAGGCGGCGCAACGGCGGTAATGTCCTCGTTCAACAGGATAGGCGCAAAGTGGACGGGAGGAGATTACAGGCTCATCACCGAAATCCTCCGCAACGAGTGGGGATTTAAAGGAATGGTTATCACCGACTTCAATACGACGACGTACGGCAATTTGAAGCAGATGGCGTATGCGGGCGGGGATTTAAACCTCGGCAACGATATGACGCTCATAGACGCCATCGAGCCGGACTGGTGCAATGCAAACGATACGGCGGACTTAATCGTTCTGAGGAACTGCACAAAGAATATACTTTATACCGTAGCAAATTCAAACGCTCTGAACGGCGAGGTGGACCATTATGTGATGGCCTGGTGGAAAATACTGATCATCGTACTCGATTGCGCCGCCGTTGCAGGCGTAGGCGTTTGGGGATACTTTGTAATAAGGAAAAAAGTCAAAAGCGGCGGCGCCGATGCCGGGACGCCGCCCGCTCCCAACGATACGGATACGGAAGGGAGTTAAAGACGTATTCCAAAATTATCGTCACGAGAATATAAAACATATCCGCTCCCCCGATTTTAACGGGGGAGCGGATATGTTTTATTCTGTATATACGGGGAAGTTTTTTCTATAAGCGTAGATTATCTCGTCCGCGGAGGCGGCCATAGTATCATTCAAAAAACTTTATGACGCATAAAAAGGTATTGACAATCTGTAAAATGTGTACTATAATTTATACAATTATGGCCGATTCCAAAGAATAAAGTTCTTCATATCGTCTATTAAATAATTCTTACACCCTGAATCTGCATGAAAAACGCGAGAGCGACGGCAATCCCCGCGGGGATTGTGTGTTATTATATAACACACAAAAAAAACTTATAGGGGGCGTGCGGCGAAACCGCCGCGGCCTGACAGAACGGACGAGTGTAAGACGGCTGCAATATATACGGTTCTTAAAAAATCGCTGATAAGAGCAACGTCGGCTGTTTATGTAGGAAACAAAAAACTTTTACCGGGAAAGGGGGAACATAAAATGATAAAAGTAGCGATCGTCGAGGACGAAAGCAAAGACGCGGAATCTTTGAAAAGTATTGTTCTCGATTACGCGGAGAAGAAAGGTGAAAAATTTAAAGTGGACCTGTTCCGTGACGGCGTCGATTTTATTGGCGACGGCGCGGCGATGTACGATATCGTTTTTTTAGATATTGAAATGCCCGTGTTAAACGGAATCGAAGCGGCGAAAAAACTGAGAAAATTCGACTCGGACGTGTGTATCATCTTCATTACGAATATGCCTCAGTTTGCTATAAAAGGGTATGAAGTGGAAGCGCTTGACTATGTTTTGAAACCGGTAAGCAGTTTCACCATCTGTCTTAAACTCGATAAGGCGCTTCGTCTGATTAAAAAGAGAGAAAGCGCAATTTTTATATCCACCGACAGCGGCACCAGAAGAATACCTTTGTCCGATATTTGTTACATGGAAGTTTTCGGGCACATGACCGCGATTCATACCGAGGATGAGGAAATCGTTACGCGAGCGTCCTTGAAAGATCTCGGAAAACAGTTGGAGGGCGACTGGTTTTTCCGTTGCAGCAGATTTTATATCATAAATTTCCGCTATCTGAACGGGATCAACGGGGACAACGTGCTTGTCGCCGATTCGTCGGTTAAGATAAGCCGCAATAAAAAAGCCGAACTTTTGAAAAAATTCGCCGAATATATCAACAGGAAGTGACGAAATGAAAGAACTGAGCAAAATTTTGTCGTACGTAACCTGTTTTTCCATGGAACTGCTCATAGCGGCGCTCGTCCTCGCCTGTTCCCAGCGGCGAAGGAAATATTTCTGGCCGAGGCTTCTGGTCTGCGTCGCGGTCTTTACGGTGATGTTCGACGTGTGGCCGGGAGAAATGCGGTGGCTGCACTGGCTGAATTGGGGACTTAACCATTTTTATCTTTTCACTTTCGCGCTCGTTTTTCTGCTCATCTGGTTCTGTTATTCCGTATCCTGGAAAACGGCGCTTTTCTATGCGGTTTCCGCCTATACCATACAGCACTTCGTGTCGAATTTGAGCTTTACCGTTCAAAATATCAATTCTCTTTATCATTCGTCTTTCAATATCCGGCCTTGGGTAACCGTTTTTCAACTGCCCGTTTTTTTAGGCCTGACAGCGCTTATTTACTATTTTTACAGTCGGAGAGTGAACGCCACCGGACAGGTAAAAATCAAAAATTTGCCCATGCTTCTTCTGTCGGCGGTGATCCTCGGATTTCTCGTATATGCGCGCCAGATCCTCAATATCGTGCTTGCGCATATAGAGTCCGGGAATAAGGAGATTACGACTTTTTACTGTATCTACGCGGCGATCATTTCCATTATCATGCTGGCTCTCCTCGTCAATATAATAGAAAAACAGGACGTTATGGCCGAAAACAAGCAGCTGGAAACCTTTATAGAACGACAGGGCGAATTCAGAAAAAATTACGAAGAGAGCGTACAGATCATCAATATCAAGTGCCATGACCTGAAAAAGCAGATCACTTACATCAAATCGCTCAACGACAGCGAGCAGACGAATAAACTGCTCGAACAGGCCGAGCAGGCGGTGATGATCTATTCCAATACCGCCGCCACGGGCAATCGCACGCTGGATTATCTGCTGATGGAAAAGGGGTTGCTGTGCGAAAACAAAAAGATACATTTCACGTATATGGTGGACGGCGAGGCGCTTGCCCGTATGGAAGCGGGGGACGTATACTCGCTGTTTGCCAACGCGTTGGATAACGCGATAGAGTGCGTGGAAAATTATCCGGAAGAAAAACGCGTCATTTCGATGCGGGTTTCGCGCACGGGCAACCTTTTAAGCGTCGTCATCGAAAATTATTGCGAGCGGGAGATAAAGTACGAGAACGGGTTCCCCAAGACGACTAAAAAAGACGCCGCTTTCCACGGCTACGGATTGAAGAGCATCGCGTATATCGTTAAAAAATACGGGGGAGAGGTGAATATCGGCAGCGTCGGGAAAATATACAGCCTGGGCGTTGTGATGCCGCTGGGCAGACAGTGAAGATCCTTCGCAGATAATTTCAGGACAAAAAAGAGACGTGTCAAGACAAAACACGCCTCTTTTTTTGTCGTTTGTGATAGTCTTTTTCTGCTGATTTGAAAAGCAAATCAATTCTTATATGGAGGAAAAAGAATGAAAGCAAAAATCAAGACCGGCAAAAACGTTGTGAAAGCCGCTACCGCGCTCATGTTGGCCGCGGCGGTATGTTCTTCGTTTGCGCCCAACACTTTCTTCGCGTCGGCGGACGGGACGGGCAGTGCCAAACCCAACTATCAGACCGACTTCGCGACGTGGGAAGAAGAGCAGGACGCCGCTTCCGAACTGAACGTCAAGCTCGCGGGAGAGGGCGCGGTTCTGCTCAAAAACAGGAACAACGCTCTGCCCCTCAAAGCGTCGGAGCGCAACGTCAGCGTCTTCGGCGACCACAGCGACAACATCTTACAGTCGGGCGGCGGCGCAGGCGGCGGATCTTCCAGCCGGTCAAAGACGCTCAACGACAGTATGGACGCGGCGGGCTTTAAAATGAACCCCATGCTGAAAGCGTATTACGCCAACAACGGCAACCCCTCGATTGAAAGCGATCCTTCCGGCCTCGATAAATTTGCCGGCTCCTTCGGCACTTACAACGGCGCGGCCGTCATCGTTTTTTCGAGAAGCGGCTCGGAGATGAAAGATATCGCCATCAACGACACCGACAAAGGACTTCCCGGCTATGCGGACAAAAACGCTCATTCCCTGATGCTCCAAGACAATGAAAAAGCGCTCATAGAGTACGTTAAAGAGAGCGGAAAGTTCAATAAAATAGTCGTCGTTCTCAATACGCCTTCGCCTATGGAAATCGCCGAGCTCGAAGACGACGACCAGGTGAGTTCCATTCTCTGGATTGGTCTTACCGGCGCCGACGGAATCATGGCGCTCGGACAGATTTTGAACGGCGAAGTGAATCCTTCCGGCAAAACGGTGGATATTTATTCTGCCAGATTCGACACCGATCCCACTTGGTTCAACGTTTCCAACGGCTCCAACGTCGGCGCTTCCATGCTCGTCAAGGATAAGAACGGCAACGTATACGACAACGGACATTCGGGCTTCGGCGGCGCCGGCCCCAACTATGCTTCGCTCGACTATGAGGAGGGGATTTACACCGGTTACAGATTTTATGAAACGGCCGCGGACGACGGCGTGCTCGACGATCTGGCGACGAGCGCGGTAAAGGGAGGCAAGAACGTATACGGCAAGACCGCGATCACCGACTTTACCGATTATATGCCTCATAACGACGACGCCGTATACGACGCGACGGATACATACTACAATCGTTATAATGGCGTTTTATATCCCTTCGGCTACGGTCTGAGCTACACGGATTTCGCCTGGGAACTCGTAGGTACGAACGCGCTTACCGCCACCGAGGCGACCAAGAACGACCAGCAGACCATAAAGGTCAAAGTCACGAACACCGGCAATGTGGCGGGCAAGGATACGGTGGAGCTTTACTCCGATCCCGTCTATACGTCCGGGGGCATTGAAAAGGCGAGCAAAAGCCTCGTTACTTTTGCGAAGACCATGCTGTTGCAGCCCGGTCAGTCCGAAGTTTTGGAGCTTACGTTCACCCCTTACGACCTCGCGTCCTTCGACGACGTGGACGCCAACGGCAACGGGTTTGCGGGGTATGAGCTCGAAGCCGGAACCTATAAGCTGCACGTTTCCAGAAACTCTCACGAGAGCGAGACTGCCGTGACTTTGACGGTTGCTCAAAGCGCTCCGGACGGAGTGATGAAGAAAGCGGCCGCAAAAGGTTCCAACGGTATCGCCTGGACGAAAGATCCCACGACGGGCGCGGATATAGACAACCTCTTCTCTAAGGACGACAGTCTGAAAGACAGCGCGGGAATCCTCAACAGCCAGTATGCGAATACGCGCCGCGAGGGGGATATCATGGCCGGCGGCGACGCTGCGGCGCTCGAATTTATGAGCCGCGGCAGCTTTGTAAAGACTTTTCCGGACGCTCCCACCGACGCGGACGTCAAGTTTACGGACGACGCCATTGCCTTCCTCGACGCGCAGACCGATTACCGGGCGGCGCAGGATAAGCCCACCGATCCCTGGTATAAAGAAGCGAAAGACATTTCCTCCGACTGGACGCAGGCCGCCGAGCGGGGAGAAAAGGACGTAGCGGATATCCAGCTTTGGGATATGGCCGGCATTCCCCTGGCGAATACTGCCAAGTGGACGCAGTTCATGAATCAGCTTACCTGGGAGGAAATGGTCAATCTCGTAAGTTCGGACGGTTTCAACACCCCTGCGGTAGACGCGATCGGCAAACCCAAAGCGACGGACGCCGACGGCGCGGGCCAGCTTTCCAAAGGTACGTTCTGGGCGGGCGCGGTGCTCGTATCTTCCTCCTGGAATACGGAACTCGCGGAGCTGCAAGGCGTGATGGTGGGCAACGAATCGCTCTTCCAGAACGTGCAGGGCTGGTACGGGCCTTCCATGAATACCCATCGCTCGCCGTTCTCGGGCAGAAATTTCGAGTATTATTCTCAGGACGGCGTACAGGCCGCCAAGATCGCGGCGGCGGTAGTCGGCGGCGCAACCTCTAAGGGCTGCATGACGTATATCAAGCACTTCGCTCTCAACGATCAGGAACAGAACAGACAGCTCAACGGCGGCGTGATCACCTGGTGTTCGGAACAAGCGATGCGCGAACAGTATTTAAAGCCGTTTGAAGCGTCTATCAAAGAAGGCGGCGCGCAGGCCACGATGGGATCGTTCAACCGTATCGGTATGATGCCCTCCGTGACGAACTACTCTTTCTATGTGGAACTTACCCGTAAACAGTGGGGGCTCGAAGGTTTCTCCATCACCGATATGTACGCGGGCGGCAACACCTATTGGTCGGGCAACCTCATGGTTCGCTGCGGCACGGGACCTCTCGGTTCCTACGCCACCAAGAACCTTCTCGAAGGCGAATGGGACGCGACCAATAATACCGTCTTAGTGCCTTCCGGTACGGCCGAAAACGCGGAAAAGGTCGTCAGCCCCACCCAGTATTTTGCGGTGCGCGACACGGCGATGAGACTTCTGTACGAAGCGGCGAATTCCAATCTGCTTGCCAACGGCAATAAAGTGCCGCTGACGAAATATTTCGGCGAAGGCACGCAGCCTTATGTCAAGGGCGGCTGGGGATCTGCCGGTCAGGAAGAAATCAGAAAGGAAATCGCCTATAAACTTGACGAGAGCGTCAATTACAGCGTCGTTCTCAGCGAAGATGAGCTGAAAGAAATCAACGGTACCATTACCTATGCTATTTCCGAAGGCGAACTGCCCGCAGGGCTTTCCTTCAACGCTTCCCGCGGTACGGTGTCCGGCAAAGCGACAAAAGCCGGCGAGTATAAAGTAACGTTCACCGCGACGATCGATAAATACCTCACTGTGCAGAAGCTCGTCACCTTTAAGATAACGACGGAAGCTTCCGGGCAGCCCGAGATTACGGTGGAAACATTGAGCGCTCAGCTGGAAGAATTGAAAACACAGCTCAACGCACTCAAAGAAGGCACGATCACCGAAGACCAGCTTAAAACGACGGAAAGCGAGCTCAACGCTAAAATTACGGCGCTCGAAAAGCAGATCGCAGATCTGAAAACCGCGCAGGAAGAAGGAAAAGGCGGGTGCAACAGTTCGCTCCTCGGAACGGGCGCGGCAGGTTTGGCGCTTGTCACCGTCCTTTGCGCGGGCGCGGTAATCGGTTTGAAAAAGAAGAAGCATAACGATTAATTAAAAACAGTCCCGACTATTATCAGCGACTGACGGCAGCAAAAAGACTTCGGCGGCGCTTGCATCGCCGAAGTCCTTGCCGTAGTTTCCGAATATTCCAAGGAGATATTTTTATGACAAAATTAAAGAAAATGATCGGCATACTCTGCGCCGTGATTATGTGCGCGTCCGTCGCCGTCTTTACCGCCTGCGGCGATAATTCCGCGAGCGGCGGCAGTACCCCGGGCGATACCCAGAGCGAAAACCAGGGCGGCAGCCAGAGCACGGCGCCCGACGAAAATTCCGGCGAAAATCCCGCCGTCGCAAAGGATTATATTCTCGAAGCGGAAAATATCGATTTGTCTTACGTCACGGGCGGCGACACGTCCGCCAATCCTTCGGGGGCGAGTCTCATCACCTCCAACGATAAGATGAGCGGCGGTAAATTTATCAGGGCGCTGTATGTGAACGAACTCTTTCTCGAATTTGAGTTTACCAGCGATAAGGCGGTGGACGACGCGGTGATAACCTTTTCTTTCGCAGGCGAAATCAAAGACTTTGAACTCTTTAACGACGAACTGCAAATTTACGTCAATCCCGAACTCGACGAGGACACTTACGAGCCGCTAGACCGTAAGACGCGTATCCAATACGATTCCATCTTTATCAAAGCGGACTATATTCCGAGAGAGTTCCCGATTGCCACGGGCGTTTCTTTGAAAGAAGGAAAGAATATCGTCTATCTGCAAGTATACAATACGGAATCGCTGGCTCCCTCCTATTCCACGATGAACGCCAAAGCGCCCATGATCGATTATCTCAAAATCAATACGACGGCGACGATCATGCATACGACCTATCCGAATGAGTAAGGTGCGCAGATGAAAGGAAAAACGAAATCCCAAAAAACGGGCGTCGTCGTTTGGGGCAGCGTGGGCGGAACGCTTACGGTGATTCTCCTTGTCGCCACGATCCTCTGTTTTAGCGTGCTCGAACAGCTGCTCTATTCGCTGATCGGGCGTCCGCAGGCGATCAGCAGCGCCGCGGAAGAAACCGCGTATCAGAGCGACTTCGACAGCAAGGAAGAGGCGTATACGGCGGCCAACGCGCTCAACGAACGCATCAACGAGGAAGGAATCGTCCTTCTGAAAAACGAAAATAAGGCTCTGCCTTTAAAGGCGGGCGCAAAGGTGAACGTGTTCGGCAAGAACTCGGTCGATCTCGTCTACGGAGGTTCGGGATCCGGCGCAGGCAATACCGACGGGAGAAAGAACCTGTTTGAGAGTCTGGACGCGGTCGGCATAAAATATAATACCGCGCTGAAAGCCTTTTATGAAAATTCGTCGGCTTCCGGAGCGGGCAGACCGAGCAATCCGCCCATAGAAAATGCGGGCGTATTCCTCCACACGGGCGAAACGCCCGTCGACAGTTACGGTTCGGCGGTATGGGACAGCTGCCGCGATAAGGAGATCGATACCGCGCTCGTCGTCTTTTCCCGCATCAACGGCGAGGGCTTCGATTTGCCGCGCACGATGAAGAATAAAAGCGGCAGCGGCGCGGTAGAAGGCGCCAACGCCGAGGATCACTATCTCCAACTGGACAACAACGAACGCGCCTTGCTCAAAAGGATCGGCGAATTGGACAATATCGAGCATATCGTCGTGCTCATAAACAGCAGCGCCGCGCTCGAGCTTGGTTTCCTCGACGACGCCGGACACTATGCCTATAACGGCAAAATCGACGCCGCTTTATGGATAGGCGGCCCCGGCAACAGCGGGATCATGGCGCTCGGCCGTGTGCTCACGGGCGAAGTGACTCCTTCCGGCCGGCTTGCCGACACGTACGCGCGCGATTTCACAAAGGATCCTTCCTTCGTCAATTTCGGCAATAACAACGTTAACGAACGAAAAGGCAAATATACGATCTCCGGCGATCAGTACATGAAGTCCGCCGGCGTGCCGTATCCGTATTATTTCGTCGATTACGAAGAGGGTATCTATGTGGGCTACCGGTATTGGGAGACGCGCGGATACACCGAGGGAACGGAAACGTACAGCGGTAAGATTACGGGCAGTTCGACCGGGGAGTGGAAGGATTGGTATTCCGCTCATGTCGTCTATCCCTTCGGCTACGGGCTTTCCTATACGAAGTTTTCGTGGAGCGTGACCAATAAAAAGGAAATAGAGGAGCGCGATCTGAAAGACGGTAAATTTACCGTTTCGGTGGAGGTCGCCAATACGGGCGACTATGCGGGAAAAGACGTGGTGGAAATTTACGCCGTACCCCAATATAACGAATACGGCATCGAAAAATCGCATAAAGTGCTCTGCGGTTTTGCGAAAACGCCTACCTTGTATCCTTCCTCGCAGGCGGGAACGGGCAAACCCAATTCCTGCACCGTGGAAATCGAAATAGATCCTTACGATATCGCTTCTTACGACTATGCGGACGCCAACGGCAACGGCTTCAAGGGGTATGAACTGGAAAAGGGGAAGTATACTTTTTGCGTAAGCAAAAATTCCCATGAGTCGGTGGAAGATCTGAGCATGGAACTTTCCGAGGATATGCGGTATAAAAACGATTCCGCTACGGGATACAGCGTAGAAAACCGCTTTGACGGCATCGACGGGCAATTATCCGACGTCACCGTAAACGGCAAAACGCGCAAGGGTATGTCGCGCACCGACTGGGAAGGCACCTATCCCACCTCTAAGGCCGCGGCCGCGGATCGAATCGTAGATGAGGCCTTTATCGATCAGTTGAAAAAGACGGACAGCCTCAATCCCGACGTCTCCAAGTACGAGATGCCCAAACAAGCCGCGAAAGCGCCTGCGTTCGCGCCGATTCAGCTTAAAAACCTGATGGGAGAGAGCTATAAATCGGGCAAATGGGACGATTTTATGAATCAGATAACCGTCGCGGATATGGTCACCATGATCGGAAACGGCAACTTCCAGTCCCTGGACATTCTCTACGTGGGGAAAGCGGCGACCTACGAATCGGACGGACCGGTCGGGTTCGTCAACTTCATGGACATGACCGGCGCCTATTACGGCACCTGTTCCTACGCTTCCGAGACGGTGATGGCCTCCACCTGGAACTTAGAACTCATGCGCGAAGTGGGGATTTCCATCGGCAACGAGGGAATCTGGGGGAACGCCAAAGGCGACAAAATGCCGTACAGCGGGTTATACGCGCCCGGCGCGAATATTCACCGCAGCCCGTTCGGCGGCAGAAATTACGAATACTTCTCCGAGGACGGATTCCTTTCCGGTATGCTCGCCGCCAGCGAGATCGAAGGCGCGGCCGAAAAGGGCGTCTATATGTATATAAAGCATTTTGCCGTCAACGACCAGGAAACGCATCGGGATCAGAACGGCATTTCCGTATGGCTGACCGAGCAGGCGCTGCGGGAAATTTATCTGAAACCTTTTGAAAAAGCGGTGAAAGTCGGGAAAACCACGGCGGTGATGTCCTCTTTCAATCGGATCGGTGCGGTCTGGGCGGGCGGCAACTACAACCTGCTTACCGAGGTTTTGCGCAACGAGTGGGGCTTTAACGGTACGGTGATCTGCGATTTTAATTTAAGTAATTATATGAACGCCAAACAGATGCACTATGCGGGCGGCGATCTCAATCTCACCACCATGCCGGACAACCGCTGGACGCCCGATACCTCAAACGCCGCCGACGTTTACGTGATACGGCAGTGCTCGAAAAATATCATGTATACGGTCGCGAACAGCTGCGTCATGAACAGAGTGGTAAGCGGCTATACCTTACCCGCCTGGCAGATCGCGCTGATCGCCGTGGACTGCGCGGCTGCGGTCGGAATCGCCGTCTGGGGAGTTTTTGCGGTAAGAAAGTATATAAAAAGTAAAAAATAAAACGCAGACGAATAGTCGGCCCTCGTAAGCTCATGGTTTTAAAACAAAAGCCCTTTCGCAGGAAAGGGCTTTTTGTTTTGTCGTTACGACTGTCTAAGGCGTAAATTTACGCGGAAGGGAAATATTTAAGAAAAAATTAAGAAATGCCCGAAGGACTTTTTGCGCGAAATATGCTAAAATAGGAATAGAGGTTATTATGAATTACGATTGTTTGATTATAGACGATGAAAAATTGCTCGCCGACAGCACGGCGGAATATTTCAATTTATTCGGCGTAAAGACGGCGGTGTGTTACGGCGCGCAGGAGTGTCGCGGCTTCTTTTTGGAAAATACGGCGCAGCTTCTGCTTCTCGATATCAATCTGGGCGACGGCAGCGGCTTCGATCTGTGCCGGGAATTGCGAAAAAGCGTAGGCGTTCCCATTCTGTTTATTTCGGCGCGCACGAGCGACGACGATAAAATCATCGCGCTCAATATAGGCGGCGACGACTATGTGCAAAAGCCTTATTCTCTCGGCGTTCTGATCGCCAAAGTCAAAGCGGTGTTGAAGAGGTACGGCCAGAAAAGGCAGACTTCTTATATCGATAAACGGCTGAAACTGGACTTTGAAGGCAAGCAGCTGTTTGTGAACGGAAATATTGCCAGACTGACCGCTCTCGAATATAAACTTTTATGCTATCTCGTGGAGAACAAGGGCAGGGTGATTTCCAAAAACGAACTGTTTGAAAAGGTCTGGCAGGATAAATTTACGGGCGACGGAACGTTGAACGTGCATATCCGCAAATTGCGCGAAGCGATAGAGCGGGATCCCAATAAACCGGAATATATTGTAACCGTCTGGGGCGACGGGTATCGTTTCGAGGGAGGCGAACCATGAAAACGCGGGCTTTTCTTGTCGGCGTTTTGCTGACGCTTCTCGCCGAACTGATCGTATTGGTGATTTTTGCCGTCCAGACGCCCGATTTTTCCCAGGACGCCGTTGCCGTAAACGAAGTCCTGCAATCGGTGACGAAAGATTTTAACGCTCTGGACGCGCATCACAATTCCACCGATTTTAACTATGTCGTTTTGGACAACGACGACAAGGTACTTTACAGAACGAGGTTGGGATTGAGCGAAAGCGTAAATACGGCGATCATACACAGGGACACGATTCTCGATATCGAAGTCGACGGAACGATCGTCGGCAAGGTTCTTATTTACAACGACGGGGCAAAAACTCTGCAAACGCAGAGAAACAAGGCGATCGGCGTTTTAGCGGCCGTAACTGCCGTCCAGGTCGTTATATGTACGGGTTACGCCGTTTATATGCATCGGGTGATCGTCCGCCCTTTCCGAAAGCTGAAAGGGTTTGCCGAGCGTATCGCGGAGGGGAATCTCGATATTCCGCTGGAAATGGACAGGCATAATATTTTCGGCGCGTTTACGGAAAGTTTCGATATCATGCGTTCCGAACTCAAAAAAGCCCGGCTCGCCGAAGCGGAAGCGAACGCGAGCAAGAAGGAACTTGTCGCGAAACTATCCCATGACATCAAGACGCCGGTGGCGAGTATCAAGGCGGCGAGCGAACTAGGACTGGCGCTTTCGGACGATGCAAAGATCCGGGAAACCAATCTGCAAATCATCGGCAAAGCCGATCAGATCGACACGCTGGTGAGCAATCTCTTCACTGCGGCGTTGGAGGAGCTACGGCAGATTTCCGTGTCGCCGACCGACGTCGGGAGCAAAGTCGTAAAAGAGCTGTTAAAGAATGCGGATTATTTGAAGCGCGCGGAAATTCCCGATATTCCCGAATGTCTGATCGTGGCGGATAGACTAAGGTTGCAGCAGGTGTTCGACAATATTTTCGCAAACTCGTATAAATATGCGGGAACGGAAATCAAAATTTTTATAAAGAAGAGCGATACCGCGCTTACCGTAACGATCGAGGACTTCGGCGGCGGGGTGTCCGAGGAAGAGCTGCCTTTGCTCACGGAAAAATTCAGGCGCGGCAGCAATGCGACGGACAAGGACGGCGCGGGATTGGGACTTTATATCTCCGATTATTTCATGAAAGAAATGGGCGGCAGTCTGAAAACGGAAAACGGGGAGAAAGGCTTGCGTGTGATTGTAACCGTTCGGCTGAGCGGGGCGATTTAAGAAATATTTAAGAATTGTTTAAAGACGTTTAAGATTTAAAAGACTAAAATAGAACGTGACAAAAGGAGGTTTTTATGAAACAAATATTATTGAAAACCGAAAAACTTTGCAAAACCTTTTCTAACGGAGGGGTACAGCAACACGTTCTGAAAAATATCGATTTAGAGCTTTATAAGGGCGATTTTACCGTCATTATGGGAGCGAGCGGCGCGGGAAAATCCACTCTTTTGTATGCCCTTTCGGGAATGGATACGCCTTCTTTGGGTAAGATCCTGTTCGGGAATACCGTGATTTCAGAGTTCGATTCCGACCGTCTCGCCGTATTCCGCAGGGAGCATTGCGGGTTTGTCTTTCAGCAGATCTATCTCCTCGACGGCATGAGCGTGACGGACAACGTGCTTGCCGCGGGACTTCTCGTCGCTAAGGACAAACGTAAACTCGCCGCCCGCGCCAAACAGTTATTCCGGGCCGTGGATATCCCGGAAGAAACGCAGAGAAAATTTCCCACGCAGATCTCGGGCGGCGAAGCGCAGCGCGTGGGGATCGTCCGCGCGCTCATCAATTCTCCCGAAATTCTTTTTGCCGACGAGCCCACGGGCGCTTTGAACAGCAAAACGGGACTCGACGTTCTGGATACTCTGACGAAGTTCAACGACGAGGGACAGAGCGTCGTCATGGTCACGCACGATATGCGTTCGGCACGGCGCGGCAACCGCATTTTATACTTAAAGGACGGAGCGATTCTCGGCGAGTGCGATCTGGGCAAATACCGCCACGGCGATGCGAAACGGCATAAAAAACTTTCCGCCTTCCTCAACGATATGGGGTGGTAACATGAGAAAAATGCTATTGCTCGCCCGTTCCAATCTCCGTAAGGCGAAAGGTCAGACGGTGGCGATCACCGTGCTCATTTTGCTCGCCTCGCTGATGCTGAATATGTGGTTGATGCTTTCGATGGACTACAAAGCCAACTTTGAGCGTTACCACGAGAAACTCAACGCCGAACACGTTACGCTTGTCATTGACGTCGAGCATGACGAAATCGGCGGTTTTCTCACGCAAACGCTCGAAGACGATCCGCGGACACAGGAGTATTGTCTGGACGAATCCATGCACATGGTCTGTACGTTCGGGTATAACGGCGGCGAGATCAATTCGGAAAGCGTGATTCTTGCAAAACAGACCGCGCTTACCCGGTCGGTCGGAAAAGTCGAAATCGTGGAAGAGGGGGATATTGAAAGCGGTATCTATATGCCGATGATCTATAAGTCGGAGGAAATATCGATAGGAAATACCGTACAGCTTTCTATCGGCAGCAACAAAGTCGGATATACGGTATGCGGTTTTTTCAACAGTATCATGTTGGGGTCGCATAATTGTTCGCTCTGCGAACTGATCCTCACCGAAGACAAATACGCCGAACTCAAAGAAACGGGATTCGCGCCGGACTCGACGCTTGTTTCCGTGCGTATCAGTGATCGATCGGACAGTCAGAATTACGAAGCGACGCTGAAAAATACTGTTTCCGCGGCCTATCCGACCGCCCGTTCGTCGAGCAATTCCTATACGACGGTAGCGCAGTCGCGATATATATCGCAAATGATTTGTTCGGGGATCATGAGCGCCATGGCGTTTTTCATTCTCCTTATCGCGCTCGTCGTGATAGCGTCGAATATCATCAATTACATTCAGGAAAACATGAAAAATCTTGGGGCTCTGAAAGCGGTGGGGTATACGAGCCGACAGCTGGTTTTTTCTCTGTTATTGCAGTTTTTGAGCGTTTCTTTGATCGCGGCAATCGCGGGCGTCGTTCTCTCGTACGCGCTGTTTCCTTTCGTAAACGCGATGATGATTTCGCAGACGGGGATTCCCTATACGCTTCGCTTTCTGCCTTTGCCTTTTTTAATTACGATACTTCTATTGGGCGGAACGATTGCCGGCGTGGTATGGTTGTCGTCGCGCAGGGTGAAAAAAGCGGAGCCTATCGTCGCTTTGAGACAAGGAGTTCAGACGCATAATTTCAAGCGCAATCGTATTCCCCTCGAAAAGACAAAAGCGCCTTTAAATTTAGCGCTGGCGTTAAAGACGACGTTTTCCGGCTTTAAGCAGAATATAACCGTAGGCATCACGATGCTCGTGCTTTCGCTCATCGTTACCTTTTCGGGACTAATGACCGAAAACGTCATCATGGACATGACGCCTTTTTTGACTCTGATCGTCGGGGAAACGGCGGATAGCTGCATCAACGTTCAGGCGGAAATAGAAGAAGAATTCTTGAAAAAAATGAACGAGGACGATCGGGTGGAGAAGATCTATCTCTACAACGATGTGGAAGTGCGTCACGTCGGCGGAGTAGCTTTACTGGCGACGATCTGCGGCGATTTTTCAAAAATAAACAATCCGTCCGCCGTTTATAAGGGGAGATACCCCAAATACGACAACGAATTGGCGATCGCCGCGAAATACGCCAAAGAAACGAGTTTGAAGATAGGGGACGAAATCACGCTTACGGCGCAGGGAAAAGAAGAAAAATTTTTGATTTCCGGATTTACGCAAATAACGAACAATTTGGGAAAAGACTGTCTTTTGACTCGTGCGGGCTACGAACGGTTCGGATTATTGCAGAACATGAGTTACTATCTCAATCTTTCAGACGGTACGGACATCGACGAATTCAACGCCCACGCGGAAGAATTTTTCGGGAATGAGATAAACGTTGCGCTGAATATTATGGCAATGATCGAGGGAACGGGTTCGGTGTACGTCTCGCTGATGACGCTGATCGTAATCGCGATCCTCGTACTGAGCGCTATTGTGATAGCGTTTGTACTGTACTTGCTCATAAGAACGATGCTCAACGGCAAGAAGCGGGACTATGGGATTGAGAAAGCGCTCGGTTTTACTACGAGGCAGCTGATCTTACAAACGGCTTTGTCGTTTATGCCGGCGGTCGTTTTGTCGACTGTTGTAGGGCTGGCGATCAGCGCATTTGTAATCAATCCGCTTACGGGTTTGTTTTTAAGCGGCATCGGCATTGTGAAATGTACGTTTACGATTCCTTTCGGATTTATGATGATTGCGGGAATTGGATTGATTGTCTTCACATTTGCTTTTGCATGTCTGCTTTCCCTGAAAATTCGTAAAATTACGCCGCATAAGTTGCTGACGAACGAGTAAAGGATTGCGAGATAACCGTATATGAGACGATATTTGTTCGACTTATCATATAAGAAAATATTATGGAAAAATATGTCATTTCCCTATTGACATTATGAAAAAAAAGAGGTATAATAATAAAAAGGCGAACATACGTTTGTATTTTGAGGGCTTAAAAATTAAACGAGGAGGGAATTGACGGAGAGAAGAACATTAAAGAGGAGTGTAAAACAGATGAATTAAAGAAAGGAGTGAGAAGAATGAAATATGTAAACTGTCCGGAATGCGGACATAAACTCATGGAAGGCGAAGAATGCAGTAATGTGCAGGTGAAGTGTGTGAAGTGCGGGGCAATCGTAAAAGCAAATATTACAGCGAATGAAATACTCATTAAAGTAAAAGAAAAGCCTGCCGTTCAAAAACCGTAAGCGACAATTTAATAAAATCATAAAGTGAAAAGCCGACTGAAAACACCGTCCCGAAAGCGAGGACAACAACAGGGCAGACAGAAGTTTTGGAGGATATGTTTATTCTTCCAAGCTATGTCTGCCTTTTTATATATAAAAACTTTGAAAAAGGAGGTAAAGAGATAAGAGCAAAGGAACTGTATGTCTGTTCCCGCCGCTTGTAGAAAATACCGTAAAGATCCTGTTATAATGCAATCGTAAGCAAAAGCTTTGTCTATAATGAGAAAGGACAACTTACGAAGATTTACGACGATAGAAAGCCGGAGCATTTGATTCTTTGGGAATATGACAAGACGACGAATTTATTGAAAAGTATGAGTTGTAAAAAAATGACGTGGTAAAACGTTCGATAGATTATGTCTATAAAGAAGCTGGCAAGGACTTTATACTGGTGGATATCATCGACGAGAGAGGAAATTGTAGCTTTGAGTATAATATTGAATGCCGGCAGATGATCTATGCCGATTGAAAACTTGACAACTCTGCGCTTAAATTGGATTATTTCGCCGGAGCGATAAGCGGCTGGCAGAGAAAGAAAAGCGGAAGGAAGTTCTGGAACGGATTTGCTAATTACCTAAATGAGAACTGGTCGCAAACACTAGGCGTAAAGGCAGTAGCGGCAAGAAACCGCGATGACGGGGATGCGTGACGATTTGGGGGAAATTTTGTTTGGGTGAACCTTGGATAAATAAGTATAGTGATATAAACGGAAAGTTTGATAAAGATGTGTGACACTATATTTTGATATATATCAAATAGAAATGGTAAAAAAATATACATAGGGATTGACTTCGCCGGGAAATTATGGTAAAATCAAACTGCGACGCAATCGAATGACTCTTGTGAAAAGTATACTTCTCGGTAGAAGTGTATTCTTTTCGCGTTACCTAAATCTTTTCAGAGGGTGATTCGTAATGATTGTGTCGCAGCAAGCGGAAGATACATTTTTATAAGTGCCGTCTTGCGTGAGCGAGCCGGCATTTTTTTGTAGAGAGGACTTGTTTGCAACAAAACAAGTCCTCTCTTTCCTTCTCTTATCGCACGTAAGCGCGCAAAGAAAAGGGCGAGGCGGAAGGTATTTTTCAATGGTGAATTTGTAAATACATTTGCCGAATAAAAAGAAAATCGTATCTCTTTTTACCATTTGGATGTGATTTTTTAGACTGTTTTCAAGGAAAAACGAGCGAAATATGACAGTATTTTTGCAATATTCAGCTCCTTACGAACGTCGAATAAAAATTGTAAGATTTAAGATTTTGGCTCTTTTTTTACTATTGAAAAAGCGAAAAAAGTATGTTAGAGTATTGTTATGAAAGACAGGTATCGAAACGATACGCTTTGAGGTGAGCATGTCAAGAGCGAAATGGATATGGTATCCCGATGACTTTGAGATAGAAACCGCGAACAAATTTATGGCGAATCGGTATGAAAGAGACGTATTCATTCCTCCGTTCTGGAAGCTGTACTCCTGCTATAAAAACGTCAAGTTTATCAAAAACGTGGAGCTTTCGGTCTCCGAAATAATACGCATAAGAGCCGAGGGCAAGTTCAATGTGCAGATAAACGGAAAATACGTTTACGATTTCAAGGGCAGAGTGAAAATAGAAAGCGGCCGCAGCGAAATCGTCGTCAGCGTATACAACGATAAGGGAATCCCCTGCGTTTACATAGAGGGAAAAGAGATAAATTCCGATGAAACTTGGGCGGTGACTTGCAACGATCACACCTATCTCCCCGCCAAGACGGACAACGAGCTGATGCGGAGGCGTTCTACGCCCAATCGCGTCCGTCTTGCCGTCGAGGAAAAAAAGCCCGTAAAAGTCATTCGCCGCAACGGGAGGCTGATTTACGATTTCGGGCGGGAACTCTTTGCCTGCGTCCGATTTTCCGGCGCCGTCGCGGGTAAGCGTCCCGTCGTGTATTACGGGGAAAGCCTGTACGAGGCGGAGGATACAAAGGACTGCGAGCTTCTTTCCGCAGATTGGAAGCGTGCCGGCGATACTTTTACCACGAAAGCGGCGAAGGCGTTCCGTTACGTGACGGCGGACGAGCTGACATTTAAAGAAATCTCCGCGCTCTTTCAATACCTGCCGATGGAAAAGAGAAGTTTTTTCAGGTGCAGCGACGAGCTGATCAATCGTATCTACGAGGTCGCGGAATATACGCTGTTTTTGAATACGCGGGAATTTCTCATCGACGGCGTCAAGCGGGACAGGTGGATCTGGTCGGGCGACGCCTATCAGGCCTATCTTATGCACTATTACAGTTATTTCGATAAAGACGTGATCAAAAGAACGATGCGGGCGCTGTTCGGAAAGTCTCCTTTCGATCTGTATCTCAATCATATCATGGACTATTCCTTTTTCTGGATCATGGGAATGTACGATTATTATCGGTATACGGGCGACGAGTCTTTTGTCAGGGAAAACCTGAAAAAGACATACGAAATAATGGATTACGTGCTCGGAAGAACGGACGAAAACGGTTTTGTCGATTCGAGAAAGGAGGATTGGGTATTCGTCGATTGGGCGGAACTCGACAATAGCGGAGAGGTCTGTTTTGAACAGATCCTCATGATCGTTGCTTTGAAAAACTGCGCGGAACTGAGCGAAGCGTTCGGGGAAACGAACAGAGCAGCCGCGTATAGGGAACTTTGGAAGGAAAAGACGGAAAAGCTGAATATGTTTTGGAATGAGGAACGAAAGGCCTACGTCTATTCCCTGAAAGACGGAAAACCCGACGGAAAAATTTTAAGGTACCCCAATATGTTCGCCGTGCTTTACGACGTTTGCGGAAAAGAACGAAAAGAATACATCAAAGAAAACGTCCTCAAAAACGACGCGGTGCCGCCCATTACGACGCCGTACATGAAATTTTACGAGTTTTCCGCGCTTTGTCAGCTTGGGGAGCAGGTATATGTCCTGCAAGAGATTAGAAAGTATTGGGGCGGTATGCTGGAAGAGGGCGCCACAACCTTTTGGGAGGCTTACGATTGTCGGGAGAAAGGACGGGAAAAGTACGCGATGTACGGGAGAAAATACGGAAAAAGTTTATGTCACGCCTGGGGCGCCAGCCCGCTGTATCTGATCGGGAAATATATCGTAGGACTCGCGCCCGCGAAAGGGGAATTTCTTTTAAAGCCCTGTCTTGCGGGACTGGATAGTTTTGAGGCGGAACTGCCGCTGGCGGAAGGAAGCGTGAAAATTTCCATGACCAAAGACAAAATCTCCGTTTACAGCGACCGCATGTACGGTACGCTGGAACTGGGCGGCAATACGTACAGAATAGAGCCGCAAAAGAAAAAGGAAGTTGACTGTTCATGATCTTCAATATAAAAATGTTCGAGTCGGAAAAGAAATACGCCGTCGTGGACAGCGTCGGCTACGAATCCGTACTCAAACACAGCCACGAATTCGTCGAGCTTGTCTACGTGGAACACGGTACGGCGGTACAAAAACTAAACTACGAAACCATCAATTTAAAGCAGGGGGATCTTTTTATTATCTCGGACGAAAGCGAACACTCCATTCGCCCCACCTGCGAGGAAAACGAGTTTCGGCTGATAAACATTATATTTTTAAAGAGCTTTCTGGATTTCGACTATTCGGTATTTCAGCCGATCACTCCCTTCAATACGCTTGGCTGTCCCGCGATTCCCGCGACGATAAGCAGAGCGCGGAAAGAATACGAGACGCGGGACGCGTTTTGCGACGGTGCGGTGAAGGGGTGCTTATACTTTCTCCTCACCGACCTTGCGCGCATGTACGAGGCGGGCGTGAACAGCAAACCGAGCAAAAATCGCAACCTCGCTTACGTCATGATGGCGGTGAAATTCATCGCGGATAACTATTCTAAGCGGTTAAAGCTCGGAGACGTGGCGAGTCACGTGGGACTCACAAGCGGATACTTGCAAAAGATATTCCGCAAGGAAAGAAAAACTTCCGTCATCGAATACCTCCTGCGCTATCGGATAGAACAAGGATGCAGATATCTCGTCGAAACAAATAAGACGATCGTGGAGATCAGCGAAGCCATCGGCTTTTCGGATATTAAAAATTTTCATTACGCGTTCAAAAAAGTCCTGGGTATGACGCCGAACGAATACAGATACATTCACAAGAACAAGACGGCGCCGTCAGCGGAGGGAAAATGAAAAACAAGGAATTGACGTTGAAAAGGCAGGCGGGAATCGGGGCGGAAGCGGCGAAGGGAATCGTCGCGGTATCCGTGCCCGCGGTATGCTTGATATGCCTCATTTTTTGCACACTGATGAGCAAAAATCAGCTGGATATCGGTTTCAATATTCCGTACAGGGGCTTCGAGCTGTTTCAGCTTTTGTTCAACGGCGGCTCGTATACCGCGTACGATTCGTGGGGCAACGTCGTCACCGTACAGTATCCTATGTTTATATGCGTCATGACGCTCGCGGGAATACTTCTTCTCGTCCTGCTCGTGACGCTGTTCGTACTTCGATATACGGTATGGAAGGAGAAAAGGCGCGCTTCGGACGCGGCGGCGTTCGCCTGTATGGCGGTAGGAGGGATTTTCCTCACGGGGTATATATATCTGCTCTTTTGTTCAGCGGAAGTTTACGATTATTACGGCGCTTCCGTTCCCTTTTATAACGCGTTTGAAATCAAGCCCGTTCTACTTGCGTTGGGGCTGGCGCTGCTGACAGACGGCGTCATCGAACGCAAGCTTGGAGAAAATTCGGCTCGCCTCATCAGGAAATTTTTGCCTGTTTACGGATTTATGGCGGTGCCGCTCGCCCTCATTTTCGTCTTTAATCTTTATCCCGTCTGGCTCCAAACCATTCTCTCTTTCAAGGATTTCAATCTCAAAGACGGCGTATGGGGCAGTAAGTGGGTGGGACTCTATCAGTTCAAGACGATTTTCACCGATACGCTGATGCTCAATGTAATCGGCCGGACGGTCTATATCAGCGTTCTGCGTCTGATCGTAGGGATTATCCCGCCGCTGATTTTGTCTGTTTGTCTGTACGATCTGAAAAGCGCCCGGCTGCGCAGCGTGTTCCAGAATATCGTCTATATCCCTCATTTTTTCAGCTGGGTGGTCGTTTATGCGATAACGTATTCTCTGCTTAGTCCCGAGGGAATGATCAACTCCATGCTGGGCACCTCCGTCGATTATATGGTGTCGAGGAAATATTTTTTGACGATCGTTATCCTCACGTCGGTCTGGAAAGAGCTGGGCTGGGGTACCATTCTCTATCTCGCGGCGCTTTCCGGGGTGGATACCTCGCTGTTCGAGGCCGCGAAGATAGACGGCGCAAAGCCGCTGCAAAGGGTGATACATATCACGCTCCCCTCCATTCGCAACACCGTCGTCTTTCTCACGGTAATGTCTCTGGGCAATATTTTAAAGGGGGCGGGCGGGGAACAACTGCTGCTCTTTTACAGCGCCACCACCAAGGATCAGGCGCTCGTCATCGACACCTGGCTGGTGTGGTACGGAATGAGGGAACTTCAATACAGCCTGGGCGCGGCGATGTCCTTTTTCCAGTCGGCGATCGGTCTGATCATGGTGCTCGTCTGCAATTATATTTCCAAAAAGACCTGTGAAGTAAGTATGTGGTAAAGGAGGGACGCCATGACGACTAAAATCAGCGAAAAGACGTACGGTATCTTCATTCACGCTATATGTGCGGCGACGGCTTTGCTCTGCGTATATCCTCTCATCTACACCCTTTTGGTGTCCTTCTGCGCCCCGTCGGACATCAATGCCTCCTACTTCCTGCCCATTCCGAAAAAGTTTACCATACAGGCATATGTGCAGGTGATGACGGCGGGACGATATATCGCCCGGGCGATCGGTGTTTCGGTGTTCAGAACGGTGGTGGGAACGGTGACGAGTTTGGCGTTCTGTGCACTGTTTGCCTATGCTCTCTCGAGAAAGGCTTTACCCGGCAGGAATGCGGTCATCAAGCTCGTTTTGTTCTGTATCCTCTTTAACGGCGGATTGATTCCCACCTATGTAGTCGTAGATTCTCTGGGGCTTACCAATAATATCTGGGTGTATATTCTTCCCAATATCATGAACGTATGGAACGTCATCATTATTAAACAATTTTTCGAGGGATTGCCCAGAGAAATGGAGGAGGCGGCGAATATAGACGGCGCCGGCGAATGGCGGACGTTTATCTCCGTCATTCTCCCCATGTCCAAGCCAGTGATGGCCGCCATCGGCATGTTTACGCTGGTGGGGCAATGGAACAGTTGGTTCGACGCCTTCCTGTACGTTTCGCCCACCCATTCCCGGTTGTGGCCTCTGCAATATTACATACAGATCACCTTTAATAATCTCAACCAGATCAATCAGGGGAATATCGATAAGTGGGAAGGGATCATCAATCTCGGCAAAGTGGACAATATGACGGTGAAGATGGCGCTTACCGTCATCGGCTGCGTACCTATTCTTCTCGTCTATCCCTTCTTTCAAAAATATTTCACCAAGGGCGTATATCTCGGCTCGGTCAAGGGCTAATTCAATTCAAGGAGAAACAATATGCAAAGAAAAAAATTCATCTTACGGCTCTCGTCGGCGCTCGCCGCCGTCTTTCTGATTTCCGCGGCGGGCTGCGGGAAACCCAACGTTTCCGAAAGCAGCGGGGAGAACGGAAAAAATAAAAAATACGACATCACCCTGCTGCTTAACGGCTGGACGAATACGCCTACGCCCGGCGACGATCCTTATCGGGCATGGATCGCGGAACATTACGGTTTAAATATCTCCCTGAACGCCACGACCGACTTCATAAATTCGGTCATGATCGGGTTCAGTTCGTCCGATAAGCCCGACATCGTTTCTTTTCCCGATTTCACTTCCTTTCAGGCGATTCGCAAGCAGGGGGTGCTGCTGGAGGACTGGACGCCCTATCTGGAAAAGATGCCTCATTTCAAAGAGCTTCTCTCCACCGAAAGCCAATCCTTCACCAAGCAGGTGCTCACCGACGCGAACGGAAGGCTCAACGCCATCTGGACGCCTTCCAGTCCGCCCACCTGGTCGCTGAAAATCCGGGAGGATTGGGCGAACGAATACAGAGCTTTGACGGACGGCTACGACGAAAAGGGCAGCAAGACTTCCGACGCGTCGAAGGTATACGTCCCCGCCGGCGCGACGTGTACGGACGGAGGAAAGTGGATGCCGAATACGCCCGAGGATCTGCTGCATTTTGCCCGCTATATAAAGGTTTTCAAAAACAGCGGCAGTAAACTGGATTGTTACGGCTTCACCACCGCGGGCGGCGGCACCAGTCTCGGTACGCTGGAAACCTGGATGCCTCTGATGTGGGGACGGGTGCCCGTGGCGCCTTACGGATTTTATATCGATTCCAAAGGGGAAGTGAAATTCTCCACCACGGACGGTTCCTATCAGCCCTATCTCGATTATTTAAGGCAGATCAACGACGAGAAACTCATCGATCCCAACTGGTACTCTCAGACCTTTGCCAACGATAAACGCACCACATACGGTAAAATAGGCATTCAATGGTATCCGGGATCCATCACCTCTTCCACGCAGATCGACGTCAACGAAAACAAATCCGATTCGGAAAAAACGGATACGTCCGATTGGTGGGAAACGTATCCGCTGCCCGTATCCGAAGACGCGGACACCGAGTTCGCGGGATATATGGCGGGCGAAGGACTTGCGGGAAACATCATCACCGTTTCGAAACAGACCTCGATGAATAAAGTCCTGATGGAAAAGATATGCGCCTTTATCGACGATTGTTACGCTTTTTACGACGAGGAAACGGACACCTACCGACGCGGAGTCGCCTACGACGCCCTGCGCTGGGGAGTAGGCGTGGAGGACAGTATCCGATATACGCTCATCGCCGATTCTAATCTGACCTATTGCAGCATTCCGAAGGAGACCTACCGTGAAAAAAACAGCGGCGCGTGGGATTGGGGCGCGTGGATATCCTCCTCATACGACGGCGTAGTGCAGGGGAAGGAAAAAGAGATCACGAAGATCACGTTGAAAGTTGCCCGGCACAATTTGAAGACCGCCACCTATAAAACGACGCCGCAGGTAGGCGAATATCTCACGCTCGATTCCGCGAAGATAAACGACATGGTACTGGATATGGCGAGTTTTGCCTATATGTACGCGACGCGGCAGACGTCGATGACGGTGGCGGACTATTGCGCCAAATGGAAAACGGAGCTCAAAGGCGAGGAGATTCTAGCGGAAGCGTCCGCCCAATTTACGGCGCTGGAACTTAAAAAGTAAATAACCGCGATTGCGGTGAAAGGAGGAAATGATCATGAAAAGAAAAACGAAGTTGGCGCTGTCGCTGACGACCGCTTTTGCGCTTGTTGCTTGCTTGTTTGGCGCGGCGGCGTCCATAGCGGCAACCCCTGTAAAAGCCGAGGAGAGCGCATTCGTCGAAAACTTCGATTTTACCGAAACCGCCGATTTTTCCGCGCTCGGGGCGTTTTCCGCAGGTATCGATCCGGCGACGAACAGCGAGGAACTCGGTTATACTTCGGAGGGCTGGGTGACATATGCAAAGAAGCTCGACGAGCTGTTTTCGCTGGATAACGGATTGAAGATCAATGGAGAGAAATATTCGGGTAACGATGTTTCGGAAAACAATATCTACGTTCGCTATAACGTCAAAAAATTGCAGTATTTTACGGCGGAACTCGTTTACAGCTACGATGACGAATCCCGCCGGGGCTGGGCGGGATTCATGTTCGGCTATACGAATTTTTCGAGGAAGGCGCGCTGGGGAGACAGCCCCAACGGCGTGGAAATGTTCGTACAGAATAGCGGAAAGGGCACGTATTCGAGTTCCAAACTCAACAACGCCGAGTACACAGAGGGAAAAACGCCCGAAAATTGGACGGAAAGAGGCGAACACACCCTGCGTATTACGGCGGTCGGCAGCGGCGTGACGCTGACGGCGGACGGAACGGAAGTGATTTCCATCGGCGCCGATCTCATGAAAGAAAAAAATTACGCGCTGACTTCCGCGAATATGGGGTTCTACTTTACAAACGCGGGATTTACGGCAAAGGCATTCCGCGTTTCGCCCTTGAACGCGGCGGGAGAACCTTATCAGGCGGTGGAATCGATCCGCGTGACGGCGCCTTCGCAGATCGCGCAGTTCGCGCCGTTGACCGTACAGAGCGAAGCTCTGCCCGCAAACGCGTCCATGAAAGACGTGGGCTATCGGCTGCCCGAGGGCGCGATCGCGCAGGGAAACAATATCTATTTCATCAACCCGGGAGAATACACGGTGACGGCGTATTCCATGGACAATCCCGCAAAGACGGACGAATTTACCGTTACGGTGACGGCGGCCGAAAATTTTTTCCGTTACCCGACGACAGCGGAAGCGGCGGCGAAGAATTTCGATAATTATTTCGTCACCAACGGCGGCAGCAAGGACGGAACCGCTTTCCCCGTCGAAGATTACTGGAACTTCAACGCCGATGGCTCCATGACTCTCAAAGAGAAGAAAAAGAGCGGCGTGGACGCGGGATATGTCTTACTGTATCTGAAAGACCTCGTCAACGGCCTCGCGGTGGAAACGAACGGCTTTGAACTCAACTACATGGTCAAAACGGATCTTGCGACGCCCAACGGCTGGCACGGCGTAGGGCTGAGCCTGGGAGACAGGGCGACGGTGCCTAATCAGGAAGGCATTTCCGCCTTTATTCAGGAAGAGGCCTTGAAAGCGACGATCTGGGGATCGGGCGTCGGTGGCGTGGGCGGTCCCAGTGAGAGGGATTCCGATTATAGGAGAGGGGAATGGAACTTTGTCAAGGTGAAAGCATACGGCGAAGGGGCTTCTTTCCAAATCGAAATGTATGTCAACGACATGGAAACGCCCGTCGTCTCCGCCGCGGCGAGAAATCTGCCGAACAGGGAACTCGCGCTCTTTACCACCACTACCGTCACGCTTGCGAACGTCTATTACGCAAAGCTCGACAAGAGCGGCAATCCGACCGAAATCGTCTATCCCGAAGCGGTGAAAATCAACAATAAATTTGAAAATATCACGTCGGGAGACAAGGTGCAGATAGAAGCGGCGATACTCCCCGCGGGCGTGACGGAAAGCGGACTTTTATACGAGAGCTCCAACGCTTTGGTCGCCACGGTCAACGCGTCGGGTTTGATTACCTTTCTCAATGCGGGAGAAACGACGATCACCGTCAAATGCAAAGGAAATCCCGCCGTCAGGGACGAAGTGAAAATCTCCGTAAAAGATAAGGAAGTGCTGCCCACGGCGGTATCCTTCGACGCGACGCCCAAAGACGCGACGGTCGGCGGAAAATACACGCTTCTCGTGACGGTTGTCCCCGATAACGCGACGAATTACGCCGTTCGCTTTACGAGCGGCAACGAGTCTGTGGCGACGGTGGACGAAGAGGGCAGGCTGACTTACGTCGGCGCGGGGGAAACGACGATCACCGTCTTCTGCGTTGCGGACAAGAGCGTCAAGGCTTCTTTTACGCTGACGGTCAAGGCGGCGGCCGGGGAAGATTCGCAAGATACGTCCCCGCATCGCGCGGGATGCGGAAGCGTGTTGGGGATAAGCGGCGCTGTTGGCGCGGCCGCGATCGGCGCGGCAATAGCGGCTCTGCTTCGCAAAAAGAGAAAATAAGAAACAACCTCGGGGAGGCGGGACGAAAGACCGCCTTCCGATAAGGAGAGGATAGATGAAACGACACATTTGCATCATTGTGGCGCTCGCCGTCGTGCTCGGCGGTATGACGGGCTGTAAGGGCGAGCCGAGAGAAATCAAGGAAACGGTGACGGTGGATAATTCTGTGGAAACGAAAGTTTACGATCTGAAAGAGATAGAATACGCCGCTTCCCTTTACGAAAGGACGACGGACGACACCTATCTGACGGTCAGCGTTCCCACGAAAGAAAGCATTGGAACGGGAGAAACGGTCAACGTATCCACCAAGATCAAGGCCACTAAGATATGGCAGAAGAAAACGGACGACGTCGTCGCCGGCGCGGTGTATTTCGTCGTGGATTGGGGGGACGGCACATGGAGTTATAACGGTCCCGGCGTGCAGAACAACGAACTGAAATCCACCGTCACTAACGCGCACGAATATAAGAAGGCGGGCACCTATTATATTTCCGCGGCCGCTTTTTGTATGCAGACGAATGAGATGGTCGGCTGGACGGAAGGCAAAAAGATCGTCGTTACGGGCGGGGAAAAACCGTATGACGGACTGATTGCGGATTTAAAGCCCGTTTCTTCCGAAGCCGCGGGCGGGGAATATGCGGCGGAACGCGTCGCCGACTCGGACAGCGGCACGTATTTCAAGAGCAAGGCGGCGGAAGACGCGTACGAGGAGCAGTACGTCGGATATCTCTTCAAAGACAATTACACGCTGGATAAGATCGAGATACAAATTCCTGCGGCCGCGGAGATTTTTCCCTCCAATATCGCTGTGGAATATACGACCGATTACGGAAAGAGCTGGCAGTTCCTGCCCAAATATTATTATCTTTACGAATACGCGAAGGGAATCTTCACGCCGATCATGCGCTTTCCCAATCCCAAAGGCGCGACGCTCGTTTTAGGGCTGGATAAAATCGTGGCGAACGGCATACGCCTCACGTCCAAGCTGACTTCGGTAGAACTTGCGGACATGGCTAAGGAAAAGTACCTCTCCGTTTCGGAAATGCGGGTTTACGGCGACCGCAGGACGCTTTTATACACCTCTCTCGGCAATACCTTCGACGCCGATCTCAACAATATGTGGACCATCTACGGCACGGCGAAGACGGAACCTAACCTCACGGGCAATCCGCTCAGTTCGTATACCAATAAGACGCCGTTCCGAACGGGGCAGGCGCTTATCGGCTCTACGGAATGGCTGGAATGGTGCGGGCTGAAATTCAACTGGACGGATTACGACGAGGCGCGCAACGCTTGTTTCGGCTATCTGAAAAATGCGAGGACGGGGCCCGACGGCTGGTCGGACAGCGACGGTTACGTATGGGCCACCGCCAACGGGCAGTACCACCTCGATATGGGCGCGCACTATACCTATAATCAGATCTTCATTCTCGCGGCGAGAAACTATCTCTTGCAGCAGAACAACGTCGGCGAATACGACGAAAACGGCCGGATCACGGAGTTTATGGACATCAGAAACGGCGTGGGGCAGACGATGCGCGAAAGACTGAACAAGGCGATGAACTATATGCTGAACACTTTGGACGGCTTCACGGGCGTGCTCGTCATCAAGGACCCGAGAAATCAGGCGCTCGGCGGCGCGGGCGGTTCTGTGGCCTCCAATTATTGGGACGCTATGACGGCGTTCGGGTATCTTTCCTCCTATGAGAATATCCTCTATTACGGTTCCCTTCTCGCTTATGCGGACATTCTTGCCTATTACGGGGAGGATAATGCGCAGTATCTGGCGTTGGCGGAAAAGGTGAAGGAAAAATTCAACGAAACCTTCTGGGACAGGACGAAGAAAAGATACATTACTTCGATAAACGCCAACGGCGTAAAGCTGGATTTCGGCGTCACGTACGTCAATTTCATGGCGGTGGCGTTCGGACTTGCAGACGACATCAAAACTTCCGCCATTTATTCCTGGTTGGACGGAGAACGTATCATCGAGGGGGACACCTCGACGGGCGGGGACATTTACGGCGCTTTCAAATACGCGGCGCGGGGAAATACGCTGGACGTCTCCAAGGTGACGGATGAAAACGGCGCATATTATTGGTGGTATAACAACGAAACGATGTCGCCCGCTTCGGGACTGGGCGCTTACGGCAATCAGATGCAGAACGGCGGCACGATCTTTTATATTTCCTATTACGACCTGCTGGGCAGGTATTCGATGAACGCGGACGACGCCTTTGAGCGGTTCGGCGTCATCATGGACGAATTCCACGGAGATTCTCTGCGCCGCAATGCAAGGACGTATTACGGCGAATACGTGGAGGGCATTTTGGGCGAATTCCCCGAAAGCGGATTGGTTCCCTATACCTTCGTCAGCGGACTTTGCGGCATCAACCCGAAAGTAAAGGGGCTCGAAATCTCTCCGAAACTCCCTTCCTCGATGGAGTATGCGGGCGTATCCGAATATCGCTACGGAAACAGGATATATTCCATTCGCGTGGATAAGTCGGTGGAAAAGCCGAGCGTGGAAAAATACGACGACGGAAGTTTCTACGTGCGGCTGCCCGCGGACGAGACGTATTATATCACCAAAGACAATCGGCTGATTAAATGACGGGGGCAAGGCAGAGATTATGAGAAAAATTCATCAAAACGTTCCCGTATTGTTCGAGCCGCACGCGTGGCGGGTGGTGGAAACGGAATTTTCCGAGGAACGGAACAAACTCAACGAAACGATCTTCACGCTCGCCAACGGCTATTTGGGAATCCGAGGCTTTTTCGAAGAGGGATTTTACGGCAGAGCGGAGGAAAGCGATCCTTCCGTGATGATAAACGGCGTATACGAGTATTATCCTTATCGTCATATCTGGTGCCGCCCCGGTTTTCCTTCAAGATTTCATTCCATCGTGAATAACGTCAATCCCGTCGATGTGTGTGTTTTTCTCGACGGCGAGCGCGTGACGCTGGGAAAAAAGGTTTCCGAGTATTCGAGAACGCTGGATATGTACGAGGGTACGGTGGTGCGTTCGTTCGTCTACGCGACGGCCGGCGGAAAGAAATGCCGCCTCGTATTCACCCGCTTTGTCTCGCAGACGGAAAAACATCTGATGGCGATCAAGATAGGTATTTTTGCCGACGCGGGCACGCGTATCGCGATCAGGAGCGTTTTGAAAGCGCCGGAAGGCGCTTCCGTTTCCAAAAAGGAGGAGATCGGCGCCGAGATGAACAGCCCTTTCACGCTGATTTCCTGCGGCAGAGAGGGGGAAGAAAGCCTCGTCCGTTATCGGACGAAGCAAAGCCTTTTTAAAATCGCCTGCGCCGCGGCGGAGGACTGTTCGCTCGAAAAAAGCGGGGAAAAGGGCGGGCCGGATTTTGTGGAGGAGATTTTTGAAGGCGCCGCGGACGGAAAGGCGGAAGTCGTATATAAGCGATACGCTGCCTTTGCCTCTTCGGCAGATACGGAAAAATACGATTCCCTCGCTCTTCAAACGGTTGAAAAAGCGAAAAGGGAAGGCTTTGAAGCGCTTCTCGAAAAGTCCCGGGCATATTGGCGGGAATATTGGAAAATGTCAGACATCGAAATCGACGGCGATCCGTTGATCCAGCAGGGGATACGTTTTGGGTTGTTCATGATCAATCAGTCGGCGGGAAGGGACGGGAAAACGAACATTTCCGCCAACGGTCTGACGGGAACGGCATATTCGGGGCATACTTTCTGGGATACCGAGATATTCATGTCCCCCATGTTTCTCTATGCCCACCCCGAGGAGGTCAGACAGCTTCTGAAATATCGCTATTCCATTCTGCCCAAAGCGAAGGAACGAGCTGCGCAGATGGACGACGTGGGCGCGCTGTTCAGCTGGAACTCCATCAACGGCGAGGAATGCGGTCACGTATTCGAGGCGGCGACGGCGCAGTATCACATCGACAACGACATTTTCTTTTCCGTCTATAAATATTACGAGGCGACGCTGGATTGGGAGTTCATGGAAAAATTCGGGATCGAGATTCTCATGGAAACCTCGAAATGTCTGGCGCATAGGGGAAACTTTATCGAACGCAAGGGCGGAAAATTTTGTATCAACTGCGTCTGCGGCCCCGACGAATACAATCCCGTCGTGGACAATAATCTCTATACGAATTTCCTCACGAGAAAGCAGTTTTATTTCACGCTGGAAATGCTGGAAAAGCTCGAAGCGGAAAATCCCGAAACGCACTCCGCGCTTTTAAAAAAATGCGAAATCGACGACGGGGAGCTTGCGCTTTGGAAAAAAGCCGCGGATAATATGTATCTCCCTTATGATGAAAAAAAGGAAATGTATATGCAGGACGATAACTTTATCTATAAGGATCCCATCGACGTCGAGGCCATTCCGCTTGACAAGCTTCCGCTGCTGACCAATCTGCATCCTTTGAATCTTTGGCGGTACCAGGTATGCAAACAAGCGGATATCGTGCTTTTGATGTTTCTTTGCGGAGACGAGTTCGCCCTTGAAATGCGCAAGAAGATATTTGATTTTTACGAGCCGAAAACCATTCACGACAGCTCTCTTTCGGCGGGTATCCATTCCATCGTCGCCTGCGACGTGGGGTATACGGACGAAGCGTACGGATATCTCCGCCAGGCGTGCCGCATGGATCTCGACAACGTCAACAGAAATACCTTGTTCGGCATTCACGCGGCGTGCATGGGCAGCTGCTATATGATGATCGTCAACGGCTACGCGGGAATGCGGATATACGGGGGAAAATTGCATTTTAAACCGTATATCCCAGAAAAATGGAAAGGGTATTCGTTCAAGATCAAATTCCGCGGCTGCGTGCTGGAAGTCAAGGTCTCCCAAACGCACACCTCTTACACGCTCGCGGAAGGCGAATCGCTCGGCTTTCACGACAAGGACGAGTTCGTGACGCTTCGCGCGCGGGAAACGCTGCGCGTGCCGCTTGTAAAATAAAGGAAGGATAGGAGAAACAAGGCTATGAAAGACAAAATAAAAAAAATTTTCCTCACCGCGTTTGCCGTAATGGCGGCGGCGGGGCTGGCGCTTGTCCCCGCCGGCGGATACACCGCGTTGGCGGCGGAAGCATACGAAGAAAAGGAAGACGCGTATTACGACTACGTGCAGAAATTCACCGACCTCGCGCAGGTGAATAACGTATTCCACGCCTATTATCTCGAAAACGCGCTCGGCTCGGCTCAGGCGGACCTGGTTGGGGACTCTGCGGACGCGCAGGATTCGCATTGGTATATCGGGAACGGGGAGATATGCCGCATCAACGACATTAAAAAGAACGAGACGACGGGCAAGTACGAAACGAATCAGATCGCCATGCTCACATTTACAAAAGAGGCGTATCTCAATTTCGAGCTGTCCGTGGACTATCGGCGAGGCAGCTCCGGCTTTTGGCCGGTGGTGGCGATCCGGCAGTTGGAGGAAGGAAAATATTATCTCGACGACGGCGCGGGCGTATTCGTACAGCAAAACGGCACCGTCACTCTCTGGGGCGATGAAGCCATTTCGGGCCCCTACGAATTCGGCAGTATCGACGGCTATAACGATTCGGCCTGGCATAATTTGCAGATTAAGGTGGTGGGCAACGTTCTCGAAGTGAGCGTGGATTACACCCCTTATCTGAAACAGAACCTGCCCGAGGAGTTTTACGATACGGGCTACGTATCTTTGGTGAGCGTCAACAACGAAACGAAATTCCGCAATTTCCGCATCAAGGCGCTGCCCGAACCCGAAACGGAAGGTTATAAGGAATTTGATCCCGAGCCCGAAGCGGATACGGAGGACGCGCTCTCCCGCCTCGCGGGCGACGTGAAAGATAAGGACGCCCTGTTCGAACGGGAAGGAAAAGTCAATCCCGACCTTGTCTATACCTCCGAAGTCGTTCGCTATCAAAAGGGCGGCTGTTCGGGGAGCTTAGGCGGCGGCGCGTGGCTCGTTTCCGTTTTGACGCTGGGCGGAATCGCCCTGCGGGGCAGAAAGAGATTATAGAAAGAAAGCGGGCGAAGAGCGATAAGGGCAGAGCCGGTTTTTAAAACGGGAGTCGAAAAAAATACATTGTATCAGGAGGAACAAAGATGAGAAAAATGGCAGGAATCGCCTTATTGGCGGTAGGTGTTCTCGCCTCGTCGTCGTTGGCGGGATTACTTGCGTCCGCGGACACCACCATAGGGTATTCGTCCGAAAATGTGCTGAAACATATCAGCGACGCAAATATCTCGGTCACCGATCTCGCGGGCAAGGAAGCGGGACTCAGCGGTGGACCGCACGGAGGCACGGGCGATAAAAGCGTGTTCGTGGACGAAGTCATCGGTTCCACGCAGACCGCAAAGCTGGTGGACGAGAACGGACAGGGCGTCGTAGGATATGTGACCGTCGACGCGGGAGCGGAATTTATCGTAAACAAAGTGCTTGTGGACATAGTGCATGATTGGGGCGCGCAGGATTTTGCCGTGGAGCTTTCCTTAACCGCCGATTTCAACGACTCCATCACCGTCTACAACAACAAGAACGGGGAGCAATTCTCGGCGGACAGTTCCGCGGAGATATCGGGAGTATTGTATAACGTGGCCAATCAAGGCAGAACATTTGAGTTTTCCCCCGTTAAGGCGCGGTATATCAGAGTGACGGGAAACACGGTCGGCAACGGCAAAGCGCAGGGATATACCTGTCTCGGGGAAATTCAGATGTTTGCCGTTACGGAGGGAAGTCCCGTATACGCGGACGCCGTTTCGGGGAAATACACAAAAAAGCGGCAGGTCAAGCTCAGCTGCGACGAGGAAGGCGCGGAAATCTATTATACGACGGACGGCGGCGTGCCGACGAAGGATTCGGAGAAGTACGCCGCGCCCATCGAGATCGGCGCGGAAGCGGTGCGGCTGAGAGCGGTGTCCTATAAGGACGGAAAATACGGCGTGCCTTTTGATTTTAATTACCTCACCGACAGTCCCGTGTTCACCGAACCCGAAAACGTCTGTCTGAATAAAACGGGGAAATTCTTGTCTATGGATATGTCCGCGGAGATCGAATTCGAGGGCTTTAACGGCTCTGCGTCGGATATGGCTCTTCTGACGGATAATTCGTTCGATCCGGGTTCCAGCTGTTTGAACACCAAAGAGATCGGCTGGGCGGTCGTGGATTTCGGAAAGGAAGTATACGTGGATACGGTCGTCTTTTCCATGTGGCATGACTGGTGGTTCGGTAACGTGAAGATACAGCTAGCCCGCAGCGCTGATTTCGGCGACGCCGTGACGATTTTTGAAACGGCGTCCATGCAGAATACGGCCGCCGTGGGCAACAAGATTTCCTTCGACGCAACGGCGGCGCGGTATATCCGGGCCACCGACGACGTCAAGGGTGAAGGAAAACAGTCTCTTTTCACCGAGTTGCAAGCGTGGACCTGTGCGCCTCCCGAGGAGTTTACGGAGCCCGAAAACGTATGCCTTAACAAGAGCGTAACCGCCTACGATAAGGACGGAAACGCGGCGGAAGCTCAGGATCATAACGGCGGAAAGACGATAGAGGCTGTGGTTGACGGCAGAACGGACGCGGGCAATTCTATTCAATTCGATGGGCTTGCCTTCGTTCAGGCGGATATGGGCAAGAGCGTATGGATAAATAAGGCGGTGCTGAATCTTTGGCACGATTGGGTGTTCCGTTCCGTGACGGTACAGGTAAGCGACGATCCGACGTTCGCTTCTGGGGTACGGACGATCTTCTGTTCGGACGGCGGCAACTGGAACGGATTGGGCGCGTACGCTGGTTCAATGGATCCCTCGTATGACCATAACGTCGAATGGATATCCAATAACGGGGTGGGATTCACCTTTCATTTCGAACCGATCCAGGGCAGGTACATACGCGCGTTCGCGCAGGCGGGACAGGGAACTTACAACTCTATTTACACCGAACTGCAAGCCTGGACCTGCCGCGATCCGAACGCGCCTCCCTCATACGAATATAAACCCTATATTTCCTCTGTGCCCGAAGTGGAAGATATCGTGGTGTACTGCAACAAAGCATTGAGCGAAATAGGGCTTCCCTCCGTTTTGAAGGTCGTCTATTCCGACGGCGCAAAAAAAGAGCTTCCCTGTACGTGGTCGAGCGAAGATTACGATAAAAGCAGCGCGGGAGAATATACGGCGGTCTGTACCGCCGCGGACGGCTCCGATTATTACGGGCTGTTAAAGACTCTCTCCGTGCGGATAACGGTGAAGGCTGTGGACACGGCGGAACTCGACGCCGCGCTTGCGGAAGCGGGCAAGGCGACGGCGTCAAATTATACGACGTCCACGATAAACGCCATGAACCAAGCGAAAACTTCCGCCGAGACACTGAAAGAACAGCCGTATTTCACGCAGGAAGAAGTGGACGACGCGTGCGCGAGGCTGACGGCGGCTTTAAAGGCGTTAACGCTCAAAGGGGACACGGCGGAATTAAAGACGCTGTTCGATACCGTCAAGGGATATAAAGAGAGCGATTACACACTTTCCACGTTTGCGGGATTCGAAGAAGCGATGTCGTCTGCGGAGGCGGCGGTGGCGGAAGGCGGAAACGCCGATCTCGGCCAAGCGGAGGTGGACGGATTGTTCGAGGCGTTGACGGACGCGAAAGAGGCGCTCAAAAAGCGCGCCGCGGCGACGGATTACGAAGCCCTTAAAGCGGCGGAAACGGCTTTGAAAACGAAGATCGCGGACGAAAACAAGATTACGACCTCCTCTTTGGCGGAAATGAAGGACTATCTCCTCGGCGCAGCGGAGTTTCTGGAAGCCTCGGAAGCGGAGAAACAGGATATTTCCGCCGAGGAGGTGAACGCTTTGACGAAGATTCTCAAGGAGGCGAAGCCCGCGCTTCGCGGCAGCACAGCCGCCTTGAAAGAATATTTTGAAGAATGCAAAAGGGCTTACGGTTTTTCGGAAACGGACACACACGGCTATTTCATAGGCTCCTATGCGGACTATCTCGACAGAATGTACGAAGCGGAATCGCTGTTCGCGCCGGGCGGGGCTGACGACATGACGCAGGCGGATATCGACGCCTGTTACGAAGCGCTGGAAAAAACGGCGGCTGCGCTTATCCCGCAGGCGGACAGAAGGGCGTTCGACGCCGCTGTGGAAAAGGCGAAATCCGAAAAAGAAGGGGAATACACCGTTTCTTCTTATACCAATCTGCAAAACGTCTGCGCCGAAATAGCCGCGACGTATGAAAAAGCCCCGGCGTGGTCCATTCAATCGGAAGTGGACGAGGCTTTAAAGAAGCTGAACGCCGCGCTGGACGCTCTGGAAAAGAAAGGGAATAAATCCACGCTCAACGAGTATCTCGCCCTTTACAGCGGAGAAGAAGCGAAGGATTACACGGCAAGCTCTTATCGCGTTTTTGCGGAGGCGCTCTACGAGGCAAATAAGGCGAAGCGCAGCGACGACGTCGGTCAAGGCGAAGTGGACGCCGTCGCGGAAGGGTTGAAAACGGCGTATGAAAAACTGGAAAGATTGGGCGATAAAACCGATTTAACGCAGATGCTGAAAGAGGCGAAAGAGATCGATAAGGCACAGCTTGACGAGAAAAAGGCTTCCGATTTGAAGAAAGCGATCGATTACGCGGAGGCGCTCGTCGGTTTTGACGGCGAGGTGACGAAAACGCAGGTGGCGGACGCGGCGGCGCTCCTTAAAGTCGCCCTGGAAAACGCCAAAACGACGAAGAACGGCGGATGCGGAAGCGTCCTCGGCTTTACGGCGGTCGGCGCTGTGGCTTGCCTTGCCGCCGCAGCGTATATGATAAGAAAAAAGAGGTGTGACAATGCGAAAAATTAAAAAGTTAATCGTTTCCGTGCTCGCGGCGGCGCTTTCCGTTTCCTGCGCGTCCGCTCTTTCGGCGAATGCCGACGGCGTGCCGGACGGCGGAACAGGAGGAGCGAAAATTTATGAAAATCAATTCACGGTCGGCGGCTGGATACAGTTTTACGACACAAGCAAGACTTCCTATGCGGACCAGGTAAGGGAACTTGCGCGCTGCGGCATGAATCTCATAGACGCGCCGAACGCGTCGAGCGGAAAAAACGGCGGTAAGTCCGCCACTCAGACCGTGCCCGAATATATCGAAAACCAGGACGAGTTCTACGCGACGCTGGACGCGATCGCGCAGCAGCTGAATATGTACTATCTCTATCAGGGATCGGATATGTACGATTTCGACGCCTGCTACGAAAAAACCAAAGACCTTGCAAACTGCATCGGCTATCATTTAAAGGACGAGCCGAGTTCCGCGCAGATGGACTCGTTGGCGGAAACGGTGCTCCGATTCGGCGCGGGCGATCCGTCGAGATGGCCGTTTGTCAATCTCTTTCCCAGTTATGCGGGAGCTACCAACCTCGGCGGTACCTATCGGGACTATATCACGAAATGGGTGAATTTGATCGGCTCGGAAAATATGGACTATCTCTATTTCGATCATTATCCGTTCACCCAGACGGAGGACGTGCGCTCCACCTATTTCAGCGATCTCGAAGTCATTCGCGACGTGGCGTATAAAAACGGTAAGATAAAAACGGGCGGATTCACCCAGATGGGTTCGTGGAACGGCATGACTCGCCCCGACGAGGATATGGCGAGGTGGAGCATGAATTCCCTGCTCGCCTACGGACTCAAAAGCATCTCTCATTTCTGCTGGGTGGCGCCCTCTTACGTCGCGCCCGAAAACGGCGGGGAAGGAATGCGGGATTTCGTTACGGACTCGGCCGGTAATCCCACCGACCTGTACGATCCGATGACCATTCTTAATTGGCAGACGCGCCAGCTTGGCGGCATTCTCATGAACATCGACGTCAAACACGCCTACCATACGGCGAAGACGCCTGTGGGCGCGGAAGCACTGCCTTCCGGTTTTATTTTGCAGCCCGGCAAAACGACGGACAGTTTCGTATACTCCATCGCTTATTCCAAGGACGCGAACGAGCCGTACCTGCTCGTATTCAATAAGGAATTGTCGGGAGATGCGAAGGAATACTCTTTCAACGTCGATCTCGGGACGGGGATCGAGAAGATAAAATATTATAAGCCTTCCGATTACACGCTCGATACGCTGCCTGATCCGAGCGATTTGGAGAACACGCTGCTCCCGCCGGAGGAGATCGAGTACGACGTCGGCGGCGGCAGTTTCAGCGATACGTTCAAGCCCGGCGAGATAAAGATCTATAAGCTGATGGGTGAGAATGTGGAGATCTTCGAGGAGCTTTCCGTTCCCGAAAGCACCCACCAAAGCGGTATTTACATAGGCCCGCAGAAAATCTCGCTGACGACGGGAGACAACGGCGCGAAGATCTATTACACCACGGACGGTAGCTTTCCCGAAGTGGGTAAGGGCACGACAAAACTGTACGAAGGCGCTTTCGAAATCGGCGCTTACGGAGAGTCCAAAACCTACTCCGTGCGCGCCGTCGTCGTCCGCGGAACGGACGTGAGCCGCGTGCTGGATATAGATTTGATGATTATGGACGCGTCGAGGAACATCGCGCAGGGAAAAATCGGGAAATTCCTATCGATGGATATGAGCAAAGAAGTCGGTTTTGAAGGCTTCAACGGCTCTGCGGCGAATATCAAAAACCTGACCGACGGCTCTTTTGATCCGAGTTCAAGCACTTTGAGCGCCAAAGAAGTTTGCTGGGCGGTAATCGATCTCGGCGAAGAAACGGCGGTGGATAAAATCGTCTTTTCCATGTGGCACGACTGGTGGTTCGGAAACGTAAAGATACAGCTCGCCCGCGAAGCGGATTTCAGCGACGCCGTAACTGTGTTTGAAACAGGCTCCATGCAGAACGTCGCCTCGGTGGGCAAAACGATTTCGTTCGACGCGACGAGGGCTCGTTACGTCCGTGCGACGAACGACTGTAAAGGAGAAGGACAGACTTCTCTGTTCACCGAAATACAAGTTTACACCGCTTACGCTTCGGGCGAAGATCTGATCGCGGATACGGAAAATTGGTCGGCTGTCGGGAACGGAAATTTCACCAACGACGGAACGGTCATTCGAGAGCCCGACGAATATCAGACTTCCAAGTGGGATAAGGCGTACAGCTATAACGCTCAAACGTACGGAAATTTCATGATCGACGCCACGATGTCGATAGACGTGGGGGATCCGGGCGCCTGGGGATATGTGGGCGTGCAGATCTTCCGCGATACTAAGGAAGTCGTCCAATCGAATACGGGTAAGGGCATAGTCGTGGGAATCGAACCGAAAGGGCGCGCGCTTCTTTGGAACGGCAGCCGCGAAATAGGTCCCCTCGACGCAAACATCGTCGGCTGGAACGTAGGGCATAGTTTCGATTTCAAACTGATCGTCTATGAGGGAACGATCTCTCTCGCCGTCGATAATCGCCCCGTCATGAACGTGTACTCGTCCGACTTTTTGGGCAAGAGCGGCTATATTTCGCTCCACGCGGGGCTTCTGCCGATGACGGTGACGAAATTCAGCGTCACTCCCCTCGGCGAGGATTTCGCTTTCCCCGTCAAGGGGCAGGCAGCGGCGGCATGCGCGGATGTCAAGGTGGCGGTGGAAAGATATCTTTCCGAAAACGAAGTGCTTTCAAAACTCGGAAATACCGTCGAACTCACCGATACGGCGGGCGGAACGCACACTGTGAAGGTGACGTGGTCGAGCGACGAATACGACCGGACGAAAACGGGCAATTTCTCTTTTGTGGGAATTTTAGACGGCGCACAGCTCGAAGCGTTAAAAATTTCAAACGTTTACGGAGTAAAGGCTTACGCCACGGTATTCGTGAAATCGGAAATCGACAGAAGCGTCATCGAAAATCTTTTGAATCTCGCGGCGAGTCTTCATTCCTACGAGTATACGGAGGATTCCTGGGCATATTTGCAATTGAAAGTGGAAGCGGCGGAAAGCATTCTCGCGGATGAGTTTCTCGTTCAGTCGGACGTCAACGTGGGAATGTTCCAGCTTTACGACGCGATTTATAAGACGCTCGCGTTCAGCGGGGATCTGTCCGTTTTGCAAGGGGCGATCGACGAGGCGAAGGCGGTGGATTCCGCTCTCTATACAGATTATTCCTACGCCGATTATAAAACGCTTTTGGACGACGCCGAGAGCTATATGGAACAGTCGTTCAAAACCTACGACGAAGTGAAGGCAAGGGCGGCGGCGCTGAAAGAAGCGAAGAAATATCTCGTGAAAAAGACGGCGGAAGAAAAGGAATTTACGGAAGAGAAGCCTTTTATAGAGCCTGTAATAAAAGTGGAGACGAAGGGCTGTCAATCCACCTTGAAGCTGGGAGGCCTCGCGGGTATTTTCCTGTTCGTCGTCGCCGCGTTTATAAAAAAAAGATAAAACTTCTGCAAAAAATGATATTTTCGAAAATAAAGAGAAGTGAGTTCGGCAAAACGCTGAACTCACTTTTTTACCGAGTTATAAATCAGAGAATATCTTGAAAAATATTAATACAGTACGCGAAAGTGGGCCGGCTTGACTCGATTGGATTTATATTCCGCGCGATAGGGCCGTCAAAGCGGACGCGTAGTTAGATTTGTAAGTATGCTCTCTTATTACTTATATCAGCAAACGCCTTTCCGATTGCTTTTCTCTTTGGGATATGTTAAAATATATGAAAACAGTTTGTCGGCGTAAAGAAGAGGGTAATCGGTTCCGAAATGGATTTTGAAGAGTTTAAGAAACAATATCATATCCGTTTGAATCCGCAGCAGGAAGCGGCCGTGCAGGCGACGGAAGGACCGATTTTACTGTTGGCTGTTCCCGGCAGCGGAAAAACGACGGTTTTAATCCATCGTTTGGGGTATATGATATATTGCAAAAAGATCCCGCCCGAACGGATCCTCACCATGACCTATACCGTTAATGCGACCAAGGATATGCGCGAGCGCTTCTCCGCCGTGTTCGGGGAAGATATAGGCAATCGGCTCGAATTTCGTACCATCAACGGCGTTTCGCAAAAGGTGATTTCCCGTTATGAAAGGGCTACGGGCGGCCAGGCGTTTGAACTCGTGTCCGAGGAGAAAAAACTCAACGGGCTAATAGGACAACTCCTTCGCGGTATCCGGAATGGGTTCCCCAACGAAAGCGATATAAAATCGGCGCGCACGGCGATTACGTATATCAAAAACATGCTGCTCAAAGAGAAGGAAATCTCCGAGCTGCAAGCGCTCGTACCCGACATCGATAAGATTTATAAGGCGTACGACGGGGAACTGAAAAAACAACGGCTGATGGATTTTGACGATCAGCTGGTGTACGCCTATATGATCCTGCGGAAGACTCCCGAAATACTCGCTTGGTTTCAAAATCAATACCGTTATATCTGCGTGGACGAGGCGCAGGACACCTCGAAAATCCAGCATGATATCATTAAATTGCTCGCGTACGAAAACAGCAATCTGTTCATGGTCGGGGACGAGGACCAAAGCATTTACGGTTTCCGCGCCGCCTACCCGGAAGCGCTTACCAGCTTTGCCGACGATTATCCGGACGCAAAGATTTTATATCTGGAAGAAAACTATCGTTCGACGGGAAACATTGTCAAAGCCGCCTCGAAGTTTATTGCCCGCAATACGAAACGACACCCGAAGAATATGTTTACGAAACGTGAAGCGGGCGCGGAACTCGTCAGGAAATGTTTTTCGAAACGCGGAGAGCAATACGGCTTCTTGTGTGAAATAGCAAAGGAAAACCCGAAAGATACCGCTATTCTCTATCGGGATAACGAAAGCGCACTGCCGCTCGTCAATCTATTTATCCAAAAAGGAATCCCTTATCGCTGCCGCCAGTTAAGCACGGCGTTTTTCACGCATCGGACGGTAGACGAGGTTTGCGACATTATTGATTTTGCTTACGCGCCGCGGGACAGCGAAACGTTTCTGCGCATTTACGGCCGGCTGAATTGTTTCATCAAAAAAGAGGAAGCCCGGGAAGCGGTTCGGATTGCCGAGGAAAGAAACATCTGGGTATTGAACGCGCTTTTGACGCTGTATAAGGGCCAGCCGTGGCGGGTGCGGAAGATCGACGAGTTAAAGGATAATCTCCATCAGATCGCTTGGTCGGACAATATCGGCGCGGCTTTAAGTGTGATTACCGACCGCATCGGGTATACGGCCGCCGACGATACGGAAACGACGGGTTCTATGAAACTGTATACGTTGAAAGCCCTTGCGGAACAGACGCGGGTGCGTCCAAATCGTTTCCGGGCAAATCTTGATTCTTTATGCGCGGCGATAGAAGAGAATAAAACGATGGACGGGGAAGGACTGATTCTCTCGACAATCCACGCGAGCAAAGGTCTCGAATATGACAGCGTGTATCTGATCGACTCCGTAAACGGTACGTTTCCCTGCGTTCCCCGGCCGAAAGACAAGGAGGACGCGAGCGCGTGGGAGGAGGAACGTAGGTTATTCTATGTCGCGATGACGCGCGCGAAAAACATCTTGACGGTATTTTCCTATCAGGATTCGCCTTCGGATTTCGTAACGGAAATCTTTGACGAAAAACAGAAAGGGAACGCGCATCGTACGCCTGTCGATCCGTTCGCGGAAAAGGCATTTGACGTACAGACGGAATACGACTTCATTAAATGCGGGCAGACGCTCCTACATAGGCGTTACGGGGAGGGCCGGATCTTGCATAAAGCGATCAATAAAGACCGCACAGACGTGAATTTGACGGTGGATTTTGAGGGAAAGGTCAAGGAGCTTTCTTTGAGAATGCTGAAAATGGCTAAACTGCTGGAAATAAAATAGAAACGCCCTAATAGAACTACAACGTTTTTCTCTTATGGGATAATGCTTGGAGATAAGAAAAGGGGTTGATTGCTATGACGAAACCGGAATATTCCAATAATAGAAATCAAAAATATTATAAAAAATAGTGGAATTTTTGGCGGGGATAAAATCTTTTTTTCAGCCGGAAAAGCCCGTAAAATCAGCATTTCCCTGTGTACGATATAATTGCGTTAATATTACAATCATAAAGCTAATTATGCGTATGTACGCCTTTGGCAAAAAGGCGTACATAGGAAACAAATTTCAAAGGAGAAAGATATGGAGGGGTTATTTAAGGACAGATTTAATTATGACTCACTATACAAGCTCGCTTTAGAGATTCACACGGTTTATAATGAATTTCCAATAGATGAGTTTTTAAAATCAACTATGAACGAAAGATGGAATGATTTGGAATTTAAGCAGCGGGTGATGCAGATTAGTGAAAACTTAGGGAACTACCTACCAGCAGACTATCAAACGGCAATTCAAATCATTGATAAGGTAATCATGAATTATGATATCTGCTTGGACGGCTTTGTTATTTTTTTTCCGACTTTTGTTGAACTTTACGGGCAGGGTAAAGAAAATTGGGATATCTCTATGTCAGCTTTGGCAAGATATACTCAGTACGCATCTGCTGAATTCGCGGTAAGATCGTTTATTATAAACGATGAAGAACGTATGATGGCACAAATGGCAGCTTGGGCCAAGCACGACAATGAGCATATCCGGAGGCTTGCCAGCGAGGGCTGCCGCCCTAGGTTGCCCTGGGGACAAGCTCTGCCTAAATTCCAAAAAGATCCGTCTTCGGTTCTCTGTATTTTAGAACAACTGAAAGCCGACGCTTCACCGTATGTCCGCAAGAGCGTGGCAAATAACCTGAACGATATTTCCAAAACGCATCCTGAATTAGTGGCAAAAATCGCACGTGATTGGTACGGTAAAGATGAGAAAACGGATTGGATAGTCAAGCATGGATGCAGGACACTTCTCAAAAACGGCAACCGTGATGTGCTTGGCATTTTTGGATTCGCAGATTCCGAGTGTGTAAAAGTTGTCGGCTTTTCGTTGGAATCTTTATTCGTTTCCATTGGAGAGAAGATAACTTTTTCCTTTGAAATCGAGGCGCCGAAAGCAACGAAGGTGCGGCTTGAATATGGTATTGATTATGTGAAAGCAAAAGGCGGGCGAAACCGTAAAATATTCCAAATATCCGAGGTTGCTTATAAGGAAAGCATAAAGAGGACTTACGTTAAGAATCATTCCTTTGCAGATACAAGTACAAGGAAGCATTATCCCGGAATTCATTCGGTTACACTTATTATAAACGGTATTGAGCGAAGTACGCTGGATTTTGAGGTATTAGCCGCTGTATAGACCGCTTTTTATCTTGAATTCTGAAGAAATAGAGCGTTGTTCACCTCATTTCAGCAAGCTCGAACTTGATGCCTCCATACCTCTTTAATGTTTCGCCTGATTTTGCCTGTGATAATTGGAAGTATATATCCAGACTCCATACGGATAGTGTATCGAATATACCGACATATATAGGACAGTAAAATCACCCCGCATAAACGGTTGACAGGCGAGTAATATTCGGCGTAAGAGGACGTTCCTCTTCTTGCGGGCGTTTACTCTTTTTCGCGTGAGCCCGTTCGTCGTCGGGGATTTTCAGAATTATCAAAAAATGAGATAAACGGCAAAGAAAACAGTATTGATTTTTTCAAACGGACAGGTTATCATATAAGCTGTGCGAGCGACGGAAAATGGGCGCCGTAATTAAAAAATACAGAGGTAAATGATGAATATCCAATCCGAGGAAAAAATGCCCGCCTATCCGATTTTTGTAAAAGATCCTTTTTTCAGCTTCTGGCTCTGCGCGCAGGAATTGAACGGCGATACCGTCAGAGTATGGACGGGACAAGAAAAGACGGTTCTCGGCAAAATCGAGTGCAACGGAAAGATATATCGCTTTATGGGGCTGGGCGAGGGCGAAAAACTTACTCAGACGGAAATCTTTACGACGGCCTTTACCACCGATTTCACCTTTTCCTGCGAGGAATTTGATTTATCCGTCAGTTTCTTTTCCCCGCTCGATCCCCGGAATACGGAAACGATCGGCTATCCTTTCTGTTATATGAGCTATCGGATAAGTCCGAAAGCGAAGATAAAAAGCTGCAAAGTGAGTCTTATATTCGGGGCGGACGTCTGTTCGGACGCGTCGTTGCAGAAAACGGGGATATCCGCGGTTACGGGCGGCCGGGTGCGGACCGGAAACTATACCGCGGCATGGATGGGCCTTCGCCGGCAGAATATTCTTTCTCATGCGGGAGACGGCGTTTTTCCCGATTGGGGATATTGGTACGCGGCGGGAAAAGACGCGGAATATACCGAGACGGACGACTGCGCCCGCGGCGGGAAATCGTACATAACTGCTTCCGACAGCAGGCTGAGCGGCGTGTTTGCCGTGGTATTCGACGAAACGGCGGCGATTTATTATTACGGCGATATTCTCAAAGGATATTATTACGAGAACGGAAAGACGCCCTTCGACGCTTTAAGCGACGCGTTTGAAAAATATGATTCTCTTAAAAAAGAGGCGGACGCATTCGATGAGGCATTGAGAAAGGAAGCGCTCGCTTACGGCGAAGATTATTATCTGATTTTAAAAGCGTCGCTCCGTCAGTCGGTCGCGGCGCATAAACTGTGCAGAGACAAGGAAGGCAATATTCTGTTTCTATCCAAAGAATGTTTTTCCAACGGCTGTATCGCGACGGCGGACGTAAGTTATCCTTCTATTCCTTTATATCTCAAATATAATCCGACGCTCGTCAAAGGCATGATGCTGCCGATTCTCAAATTTGCAAAAATGCCTGTCTGGAAGTATGATTTTGCACCGCACGACGCGGGATGTTATCCCTATTGCTGCGGTCAGGTATACGGCCTCAGCAACGACAGCGGAAATTTGGTCGCGCAACGCGGTGAGTTCGGACAGAAACAGACTTTTTATCCCATCTGGCAGCTGCCGCGCATGGACGGGATCTGGCGGGACGACAGCCAAATGCCCGTGGAGGAATGCAGTAATCTCCTGATTATGGCGGCGGCGTATCTGCGCTACGGTGACGGGGACGAACAATTCGTGCGGGATAATTTCGAACTGTTTGAAAAGTGGGGAAAATATCTGGAAAAATACGGTTACTGTCCGGATAATCAGCTCTGCACCGACGACTTTGCGGGGCATCTCGATAAAAACGTCAACCTTTCCGTCAAAGCGAGCGTTGGTCTCGCGGCGTTTTCCGATTTATGCGCGGCCGTCGGGGAACGAGACCTTGCCGGAAAATATAGGGCGAAAGCGTCGGCTCACGCGAAAAATCTGGAAAACGCATTGCCTTGTCCCATGCCCCTCACGTTCGACGGCGGGGAGTTCAGTCTGAAATACAATATGGCTTTCGATCATAAGCTCGGATACCGTCTCTATTCTTCCCGTCTGAAAGAGGCCGAGTGCGACGAATATATCGCGCGGGCGTTTCCCTACGGAACGCCGCTGGACAGCCGGAAAACGTATACGAAGTCCGATTGGATTTTATGGGCCGCGTCTCTTACGCAGGATAAGGAAAAGGCGAAGAAGATTCTCGCGCCCGTCGCAAAATACATAAGGGAAAGCCCGACGGCCGTACCTTTTTCGGACTGGTACGAAACGGTCGACGGAAAGCAGGTGGGCTTTCAGAACCGATCGGTGCAGGGCGGTTGTTTTATGCTCCTTCTCTCCGACCGAAATACTATGATATAATCGAAAAACGCGGAACTCTTTTAAAAAGCGATAAAGTCCGCGTAAATCAAAAATCGGGACAGCCCTGCCGACGGGCTGTCCCGATTTTTTAAAGTTGGCGCATAACTCAATACACGGAATGCTGCGTTTCGTCGGGCAATTCTATGCAAATTTTTTGTTTAAGCGGCAAATCCCGGCTGGAAGGGCCTATCATAACGATAAACTCCCCGTTTTCGACGTACTCGCTCTCGTTGATGACATCGTAATGAGAGAAAGCGGATTTGTCGAGGGATATTCTGATTCTTTTACCAGACTTTGCCGGGATCCGTTCTTTTACGAATTCTTTTAACTCCTTTTCCGGCTTAAATACGCAGCTTACGCAGTCCTTAATGTATAATTGAGCTACTTCTTTGGCGTCGACGTCCGATTCGTTGGTAATCGTAAAATAAACGTTGAAATCCGTATCTCCCGTTTTTTCTATTTCCAGATCGGAATAGCGGAATCTGGCATAGGATAATCCGTATCCGAAAGGAAAGCGGACGGGAATTCTTTTCGTATCGTAAAAACGGTAGCCTACCAACAGACCGTCGTCGTAATTTTCCACGCTGCCGTTTCCCATATAGTCTTTGCAGTATGTTTCGCGAAGCGAGAGGGGAAAAGTTTCCGAAAGTTTGCCCGAGGGAACGGTTTTTCCCGTTAAAATATTCGCGAGCGCAAGGTTGCAGGTATCGCCCAGATACCCCGCGAATACGACGGCGGCAACGTTGTCTATCCATGGGGACATATCGATCGCCGAGCCCGCTTCTATGATCACCACGGTTTTTACTCCCGTGTTTGCCACCGCGTTGATTAAGTTCTCCTCTTTTCTCGAAAGGCGAATATCTTCCCGGTCTTTGCCTTCCGTTTCCGTCGCGGGACTGTCGCCGACGATAACGACGGCGACGTCTTTCCGGCTTGCCAGAAGAAGACCTTCCCGATCGTTGTGAGAAGGGTTCAGATCGTCGAGGTAAACGTTTTTGGAGGCTTCCACCTCTTTTTTCAAAATATCGCCGAGCAGAACGTTCAAAGGCGTCTGCCGATAAGCGGAAAGGACCTCGGCGGCGCCTCCTCCTCCGATATAGGGACGGGAGTTCAGCTCGCCGATCACGCATACGTCCTGATGTCGGAGGGGAAGAATGCCGTCGTTTTTCAATAGAACAATTGTTTCTTCCGCTAACGGCAACGAATCTTCGATGCGTTTTTCCGAACTTCTCGTGATTTTATGCTTCTTTTCCATAGAGGAAATTTTTCTGAGTATGTAAACGATTTTAGATACGGCTCTGTCTATTTCCTCATCGGTGATCAGACCTTTTTCATACGCGTCCTTCAATTCGGGATACGCTCTTTCGTCGTAAGGCATACGGAGATCCGTACCCGCTTTTAAGGCCTTATAACTGTTTTTTACGCCCATCCAATCGGAGATAATCAATCCGTTATAGCGCATTCGATTTCTCAAAAGTTCGGTTAATAGTTTTTTATTTTCGGAAGCGTAAACGCCGTTTACGGGATTATAGCTCGTCATCACCGCTTCCGGATTCGCCGTAAGCGCTATTTTAAAAGAAGTAAGATAGATCTCGTGAAGCGCCCGTTCGCTCACTTCGCTCGATTGACAATATCTGCTCGTCTCCCGATTATTGAGGCAAAAATGTTTTGCGCAGGCGGCGATACCGAAATGGTGCAGCCCGTCGATATAATTCTTCGCCATAATCCCGGAAAGAAAGGGATCTTCGGAAAAATATTCGAAATTTCTGCCGCAGAGAGGAGTTCTTTTGATATTCATTCCCGGCGCAAGAAGCATATTGATTTCTTTTTCTATGCAATCTTCCGCAATGGATTCGGCAATCGCTACGGGAATTTTTCTGTTCCAGCTGTTGGCGATGTTTACGAAGTTCGGATAAGCGATCGACGGAATATTTTCATAATAACCGAGGCCGTTTTTTTTCATTTTTCTAAGACCGTGAGGTCCGTCGGCCATAAACAGAGAGGGCAGTTTGCCGTCTAAATCTTCCGTCTGCCACATATTTTTTCCCGTCAGTAATTTAAGTTTTTCTTCAAGCGATAATTCCTTGATATTAGGCATAAAAAATCCCGTCCTTTTCGTTGGTGGATCTATTATACAATATTCCGGCGGAAAAGACGAGAGCTATCTTTGTTTGTTTTGTATCAATTTTTGACTATTTTAGGGCTGGGATTTGTAGCTCTTTAAATTTCTGTAATACGTCTGCGGACTTTTGAATCCCGCCTCGAAGATGAGCGTGGAAAGTTTGTCGGCGTCTTTTTTATTATTTTCTATGTATTGAAGCCGCATAGTGTTGATGTATTTGGAAATGGAGATCTGAAAATAGGAGTGAAACATTCGAGAAAGGTGACAGGCGGAATAACCGAAGTGGTCGGCTATGGATTCCAGCGTGAGATCCTCCTTGAAGTTTTTTTCGATATATAAAAGAATATTCTTAATCGTCGAAATACTTTTCTGCTGAGGAGCGGTTTTAAGTCCGAGTGCGGAAACGAGCAGCGCCAGGATCACGTCGGCATAATTCTTCTTGATCTGCTCGTCTTTGTCGTGCGCCATCATATTTTCCGCTATCTGACGGATTTCATCCACCACTTTGCCGTCCCGAGTGACGTTGGAAGCCAGAGACTTTCCCTTCTTAATGTTATTGTATTCGTTTAAACAGTTGGAGGGGATAATAATCAGCATACTGTCGGAAGGACCTTCCGACAACTTCGTAAAAGCGTGAATACAAAAACTGTCGGAAACGCTTACCGATTTATTTTCGGCGATATATGTCTGATTATCGATACTGATTTTGTATTTTCCATCGAGAAGAATGAGAATTTCCATAGAAGCGTGAAAATGCGCGGGAAAGCTGTAATCCGTTCTTTTAGTGACGCAAATGCCGTTTTCATAATCGCGATAAAGTTCATAAAAAGGTTTCATATCGTTTATTATATCAAAAAATGAGATAAAACGCAATGAAAATAGTATTGATTTATCAAAATGAATGAGTTATTATATAGGCGATAAAATTATTCGTATATTTTTGTTTTACGAGGAAAAAGAAATATGAAAAACGCTGCGGGGGTTTTCCCCACCATGATTACTCCGTACCTTCGGGACGGAACGGTGGATTACGGGGGAATAAAAAAATTAGCGGAATGGTACGATGTAAAAGGGTGCGAGGGAATTTTTGCGGTCTGCCAATCGAGCGAAATGTTTTATTTATCTTTGGAGGAAAGGATAAAAATTTCCCGTACGGTTGTGGAAGCGGCGAAGGAAATTGCGCGAAGGAAAAATAAGAAACCCATGAAGATAGTGGCTTCCGGGCATATCTCCGACGCGTTTGAAGACCAGGTACGCGAGCTGCTCGGGATCGTTTCGTCGGGCGTGGACGCGGTGGTACTGGTCTCCAACCGCATGGATATACAAAATACTTCCGAGGAAAAATGGATCGAAGATATGAGAAAGCTCGCGGAAAGGCTGCCCCCGGAGGTGGAGCTAGGCATTTACGAATGCCCCAGACCGTATAAAAGACTGCTGACGCGAAAAATGATAAAGGCGCTCGTTCAGACGCAGAGATTTACCTTTATAAAAGATACCTGCTGCGACGCCGATACGGTCAAAGAGAGACTTGACATATTGAGGGGCGGCGGCGTCCGGCTCTATAACGCGAATACGCAGACTCTTTTAGAAACGGTGAAATACGGTGCGGAAGGCTATTGCGGCGTCATGGCGAACTTTTTTCCCGAAACCTATGCCGCCTTGTTCCGTTGCCTGCATACGGAACGGGAAAATCTGATTCAGTCGTTTCTTTGTCTCTCGGCCTTTACGGAAACGCTTTCCTATCCGACGACGGCAAAATATTATCTCAAAGAATACGAAGGAATCGATATTGCTCCGATAAGCCGTGCGGTCGATTGTGAACTATTGAGCGGTTATGAGAAAAGCTGTTTGCGGCAAATGAAGTATCTGAACGATCATATCATGTCGGAAATCGAGAAAGAGGGAAATGAATGAAAAATAAAAATAATCCGTTCTCTTACAGACCGTATCGTCTTTTCGGAAAAGAAGAATCGCCTATCCAGATCGTGCGCGTGGCGCCCGACAGAAATTCCGTCCGGCTGGAATGGCTGGGGGAGAAAAAAAACTACACGCTTTTCTTTTATAAGGGCGAAAAAACGATAAAAAAAATAGAAATAACCGGGACTTCCGCTTTGGCGGAAGGCTTTAAAGAAAACGAAGAATACAGCGTGAACGTTTCGGACGGCGAGAACACGTCCGAAAAAAGATTTTTTGTGACGGGCGATTATCGGGGCGAAGTCATCAACTATCTTCATCCCAACGACTTAAAATACGATTTCAGCGGCAGATTTCTCGCCACTCCTTCCATCGCGCGGTTTCAGGAGAATTTATACGTCGTCATGGACGTGTTCCGCGGTGGAAACCAAACGGGGGCGTTTAATCTCTCCCTGCTCTTCCGCTCGGAAGATAACGGGAAAAACTGGAATTATGTCTGCGACCTCCTCCCGTGCTTCTGGCCGACGCTGTTTACGGCCGACGGCAAACTTTGTATACTCGCCTGCGAAACGGAACTCGGTTCCCTCGTCGTAAGTTCGAGCGGGAACGGAGTCGATTGGGAGACGCCCACCGTTCTCATCTACGGCGGCGGCTACGGGAATCCCGGCCCGCATAAAAGTGCGACGCCCCCGCTCGAATATGACGGAAAACTGTATTTCGGCGTGGAATACGGCGGGTACGGCGTAAAACGTTTCGACAGTTTGGTCGTCAGTCTGGAACTCGGAAAGGACGTCATGAACATAGATTCTTGGACTGTATCGGATAAAAGAAGGGTAGAATTCGAGTGGGGGGGAGATCTGAACATTCGCTTTGCCATAGAAGGGAATATCGCCGAAAGAAACGGAGAGCTGTTCGATATTCTAAGATTCACGGCGGGCAAGGCGTTGATGCTGCATTATGATAAGAATTATCCCGAAAAGGCTCCCGAATTTTATAAGGTCATCGATTTTCCTCTGGGGCATTGTAAATTTTATATCGTCAAAGGAGAGGACGGGATTTATTACGCGATGGGAAACGAGACTTGTTATCCGCGACATATTGTCGCGTTGTATCGATCCCGCGATCTTGAAAACTGGGAAAAGGTGAAAACGTTGGCCGATATTTCCGCGTTGTCCGCCGCAGACGACGGAATACAGTATCCGGCGTTCGTGATGGAAGGGGAAAAAATGTATACCGTTTTACGTACGGGATTGAACGGGGCGGATTCTTTTCATAACACAAACGCGGTCACTTTCGGGATTTTCGATACCGATGAAGAACAAAAAAGCGAAAAGAAAAACTGTTTAAGGAGTAAAGCAGATGAGAAATAGAAAGAAGCGGAATTTTTTGAAAAAGATGAGTTGTTTTTTAATGGCTTCCTGCATTCTGGGAACGGCGGCGTTCGCGATGAACGGCTGCGGCGGCAAAAGCTCCGATATACAGTTTTGGGTTTACGGCTCGGAGGACGAACTCGCCCTTTTCAGCGAACTGACGGCAACGTTTAACAAAACGTACGGAAAGGATAAGGATATTTATGTGGAGGTTTCGGCAAAGCCGACGGGGGACAGCTATTACAATCTGATCCGCACGACAGGTTCGGCGAGCAGCGGTGCGGACGTTTTCTTTGTCATCGAAAACGAATTCAAAAAATTGGTGGAAATGGGGTTCATGCAGGAGATGGACGATTATTTCGCCGCTGTGGACGATATTACGATCTCCGACATTCCCGACAGTATGCTCCTCAAATATCGTTATGACGAAGTAAACGAAACGAAGAGCAACGACACCGATCCGCTCTACGGCCTTCCCCTGGAAGTCCGGCCTACGGCGCTGTATTATAACGAAAGCGTTTTCAAAAAAGCGGGCATCATCGTCATCAGCGTCGACGAAGAAAAGATGGACGACTGGAACGATAACAAAATTGCGGATAACAGAGGACATTATAAGCGCGAGTATGAGAAGCTGGCGGGGATAACCGTTCCCAAAAAAGGTTTTTACAGGGAAGGCGATCCCTGCGTGGAATACGGTTCCTGGGATAATCCCGTTCTGACGGGGGAAACGATGGTGTTCAATAATCGGATCGCCATGAATTGGGACGAAGTGGAGGATCTGGCGCGGCTGTTCTCGAAATCGGCAAATACGAACGCGGTACAAAAATACGGCACGGAATACGGCTATTATACCGAGTGGTGGTTCAATTACGGTTGGTCTGTCGGCGGCGATTGCCTTGCCGATCTGAACGGAAACGGTTATTGGAACTATTCCCTTCTCGATTCGCTGCCCAATTATAAAGTCAACGAGGAAGGTTACGTCGGCGCGTATACGGGCACCATATATAAAAAAGGAGAAACGCTCGAACTTACGGACAAACTCGCCGTAGAGAAAGGACAGCTGGTACAGGCCGATTCCGAGGGCGGGTACATACTGAACGGGAATAAAGTGGGGATCCGGCAAAGCGTCAAAGATAACGCCGGCAAAGAAGGAGAAGACTGCAAATTTATCGAACTTCCTTCCACCCGCACCGCTTTCGAACGCTATTTAAGACTCGGAACGACGATTCCCGTCACCGACGCCGAGGGGCGAAGCATCGACGGAATCAATATTTCTCCCAGTCCTTCCGTATTCAGCGGAAGCGGCCGTACCAGCGTAAACTATTTCTGCGACGGAAAAATCGCCATGCTCGTCGAACAGTCCTCCTACGTAAAAACGGTCTCCGACACCGCCAACTTCGAGTGGGATATAGCGCCTATCGCCGTATATAAAGAGTATGTCGATCCGACCGATTCCGCCTGCGACGAAGCGGCGGCGCGAGGCAAAATCGCGGGCCATTCCAATTCGAGAGGATTGATGACGAGAAAGAAGTCCGCGGAAAAGAAAGGAGACAAAATCGCCCGGTTCATCATGTGGATGGCGAGCGCGGAGGGCGGGCAGAAAGTTCTCGCTGCGAAAGGGTATTTCCCCAGTCAGGAAAGTTTAATAGATGAGATTCAATTTACCGATAACGCGCCTTCCAACATTCAGGCGTTTGCCGAAGCGGTGAAATATCAGAAAGCGGGCGATTGGTGGTATCTGAAAGGATACTCCTGGATCGACGTCTGGGCGGTTCCGCTGAACACGAAACTCCGCAATAACGTCGCGGGATATACTTATGAAGACTGGATAAAAGGCACGTTGAAGGACGCCAATTCCATTCTTTTGGAAGACTATATACGAAACAGGTAAAAGTAATGGCGGAATATGTAAAAAAAAGAAAACAAGCGTTAAAATCCATGCGCCGTCAGGAGGCCGTAGCGGGAACGCTGATGGCGATGATACCGTTCGTCGGTTTTTTGGTTTTTTCCCTCTATCCGATGGCGCTCTCTTTTGTCGTAAGCTTCCACGACCTCTATTCTTTCGACACCTCTCAGATGGTATTCTGCGGATGGAAAAATTATATTTTCGTGTTTACAAACAAGTGGGTGAAAGTCGCCGTAATCAATACCCTGTACTATTGTATCAGCGTACCGATCAACGTCGTCATCGCCGTTTTTCTCGCCAACCTTTTTTCGAAAAATTTCACCGGATCGAAATTCGGTTCCGTCATCGCCTACCTGCCCACGGTGTGTTCCGTAGTCAGCATTACGCTGGCGTTTCAGTGGATTTTTGAAGCCAATTACGGCGTGGTCAACACGGTGATCGCAGCCCTGGGTGGCACAAAAATCAATTTTATGGGTGATTCGAGGTATTTTATGTCCGCCGTAATCATCATCAGCATCTGGATGAAAGGAACGAATATTCTTCAATTACAAGCGGCCATGTCGAACGTGGACGATTCCCTGAAAGAGGCGGCAAAACTCGACGGCGCAAACAACAGACAGGTTTTTTTCAACGTCGTGATGCCCACGATTTCCCCGACGGTATTCTACGTGGTGATCATGTGGCTGGTGGCGGCGTTGCAGGAAATGACGGTGATGCAGCTGATCTCCAACAACGGCGTCGGCCCCGATTTCAAAGCGATGACGATTACTTACTATATTTATCGTATGGGGATCACGAATAATACGACGGAAGGGTTCGGCAGAGCCTCGGCGTTGAGCTGGGTTTTTGCCGTCGCAGTTATGATTATTTCCCGGATCTTGTTTAAAATCAGCGACAAAGTCGTTTCTTACGATTGAGGGAGGTAAAAACGCATGGAAAAGAGAAAGAAATTAGGGAAAAGGAGGAATATTTCCAATTACGTGATTACCGCGTTAGTCGTCGCGTTCGTTTTTTTCCCGATTTATATCATCATCGATACCTCCTTGCAGTCGGAATCGGAAGCGAATTTAGCGACCTTTCACTGGATTCCCCAGGAGTTTACTTTGCGCGGATATATTTCCGTGTTTACCAAGAAACTGGCGGGCATCAGCATTATGGAAGGTCTGTTCAACACTTTATGGATTTATCTTCCCGGAGTTACGGTCGGCATTTATACTTCGGCGATGGCGGCTTTCGCTTTTGCAAAAATGAGATTCGCCGCAAAAAATATCATGTTTTCGATCTTGCTCGCCACGATTATGCTTCCAAACTCCATGTCTACCATCGCGCAGGTTATTCTCTACGACTCGCTCGGTTGGATCAATACGCCGTGGCCTTTGATGATTCCCCGCATGTTCGGGGGAATCGCGACCGTGTTTTTTATGAAACAATTCTATTCCAAAATTCCGAACGATCTTATCGACGCGGCGAAAGTCAGCGGACTCGGCTTTTTCGGGATATTCCATAGGATCGTATTCCCTTTGTCGGGAACGGTGATTACGGCGCAGTTTATCCTCAATTTTATCGCCGCTTATAACGATTATCTCGGGCCGCTGCTCTATTGTCAGGCCTCTTCCATGTATACGCTTCAAGTCGCTCTCGCCATGTTCGCGGGACCTTACGCGCAGAACTGGCCGCTGAGAATGGCGGGATCTTTCGTCGGTATGGCTCCGCTCGTGATTCTCTACGTCTGTTCGCAGAAGTCGATCAGAAAAGGTCTGGATATTTCGGCAAGCATCAAGGGTTAATATTTTTTTACCGCAAAATTATAAAGGGGAGGGGAAACTATATGAATGTAATCAAAAAAGCAACCGTGTTGTTGTCGGCGGCGGTCTTTTTCACTGCCGCGGGGTGCGGATCGGGTTATACTCCGCCGAAAGCGTATTTTGAATTGTCCGCTTTTACAAACAATTCCGATTCGGAAGAATATGATTCCAAATATTTTTATCGGAACGATCTCAAACTGTTCGGCGCGGACGCAAGCTGTCTGTATGTTCCCGAATCCAGACACGAAAAGGACGGAACGGACGAATACGGCGGCTATTACTACATGTACCCGAGTTCCACCAACGTCGGTCTGAAAGGCCTGATCGCGCAAAGGGTGGACGGAACAAATACGCCTTATTCCGACGAAAAGGGCACGTATTTTCTTACCAACGCCGTTTACAGAAGCAAAGATCTGGTGGACTGGGAACTTTGCGGCGCGGTGGACGGCACTTTTTCCACGAAAGTCTATTCCGACGAATGGGCGTACAGCGGTATTTTGGCGCCCGATCCCATCTACGACGAGAAATCGGAAAAGTACTATATTTATGAGCAGACGGAAGGAAAACTGAAAGACGAAAACCCGTCTCTTTATACGGAATGTCTTTCTTCCGATCAGGTCGGAACGGGCAATTATAATCATTGGGACAGAATGTATATCGGCATTTACGTTTCCGATTATCCGACGGGGCCTTTCGAACTCGTCGATTCCGAAAGCTACTACGGCGGAGCGGATATTCCCAATCCGAACGGAAAGGTGATTACCAAGTACAACCCTCCCATCAATTTCACTTACGATCTGGGGTTGGATATTCCCTGGGGCACAATCGACGCGCATCCTTTCCGCGACGAGGACGGACAGCTCTATCTCTATTTTTGTCATCATCTCGATTCCGCGCACGACGGGGTGGACATCTGGGGCATGAAGATGAAGGATATGATCACCCCCGATTACAGTACGCTGACTCTTCTCGTGAAAGGGGGATATACGACCGTTAAAAAAGACGAGAGCAAATGGGCGGACGCTCCCTGGTCTTTGGACAGTTACGTCATGGGCGAAAAATACGAATTGGAAAACGGCGACCACGGCGACGGAAACGAAGGCGCGTTCATGATCGCCAAAAACTATACCGATAAAACGGGTAAGACGCTAAGAAGATACCTGCTCTGTTATTCGGGCGGAGGCTATAATAACAAATATTACGATATTTCCCAGACCATTTCCGACGAAAGCCCGTTGGGGCCGTTTGTCAAACCGACTCAGTACGCTTCTTCCATCGTCGGCACGAGTTATGACAATTCCTGGCAGATGGGCTGCGGGCACGGGTGTCTCGTCTATTCTCCCGAGGGAGACGAGTTGTTTATTCTCGGTTGGAGCCACGTCAACGACGATTATGCGGCGGAAGCGGAAGGGAGATTTTATTCCGTGGATAAAGTCCATTGGGTGGAGAATCCCGATTATGGGCTGCTGCTTTACGGAAACGGCCCCACGAAGAGCTGTCAGCCGCGAATGTACGATACGATCGGGGTGCGCAACATCGCCAAAGACGCGACGATCAGCGTCTCTTCCAAAGGAAAATATTCGGGTGCGCAGTATCTGAACGACGAGCTCTTCGTCAGTCACGCCTATTACGGGGATTGGGAATTTCAATGCGACGACGCGGTTAAAATCACTTTGACGTTCGACGAGCCGAGAACGGTCGGCGCGGTCATGGTCTACAATACTTACGATTATAATTATGCTTTTTCAAAAGTCGATTTTGTCGAATTTAACCTCGCGGAGCGCCCGTCCTGGTATACTTCTTCGAAATACGCCTCCGTCGCGCGGGTATCCGATATAAAATTCAACAGCGACTTTATCGGTTCCGCTTACGATTATGTCCAGGCGGGGGCGTCCTGTCTCGCTTCGTTCAATCAGATTAAAGTAACTTCGATCACCGTAAGCGTTTCCGAGAAAATAAAGACAAACAACAGTTATAAAGGCATTCGTATCTCCGATATAGTCGTTCTCGGAAACTGAGAGGGGAAAATGATATGAAAAGAAAATGTAAGATGTTTATAATTGTGTTTCTTGCCTTGTCGTGCGCGCTCTGTCTGTTTTTCGGCTGTAAGGGAATCGAAAATATCGGGAACGGCGATTCCTATCAATGGGTATACGAAGCGGATATGAGCAAACCCTGCGATGAAAACATGAAAATCGACGGTATTTTGGACGAGGAGAGCTGGAAGGGAAAAAAAGAATACATTCACACTCAGAACGGAGTGAAGTTGAGCGTTTCGACGATATTTTCACAAAAGGGATTATATATCGGCGCCACGGCACACGACAAAAACCTTATTTGGGTGAAACGCATGAATTTCAATAAAAATTCCTGCTTCTGGTTCTCGATCAAGGGGAAAGATACGACGTACGAAGTGGGCACGGACGTTTTCAACGTCTACGTGGACGGCAAAAACGCCTGGAACTTCAACGGGATACACTTTCAGGGAAAAGGTCTTACGGACAAAGATTACGACGACAGTCCGACAAGTCTCGCCTGCGAGGTTTTCATCGCGTGGGAGGATCTGAATATAGAATTGGGAGAAAACGGAGAATTGCCCGAATGCGTGCGGATCAACCCGCAGTACCTTTCCTACGACGGCATAGGCACGTATAACTGGATCACGGGAATGTTCTTTTTCAGCGACAGAGACCGCATGGAATGCAGCGGAAGATTCGGCGCGGAGGGATACATAAACGCCGATACGGACGACGCCGTCATCGGAAACGCGAAAAACGGTTACGCAAAATCCGACGGCTGGGATATAACGAAGCTGGAGGAAGGCGTCGTAAAATCGGACGTCGACCATTCGCAGGGGATTTTCTTTAAAGAGATCTATTCGACGGCCTACTGGTACACCGTAAGCGTGACCATCGGCGAAGACATTTATAATAAAAGTCCTTCCGGCGCGGGGGTGATGGACGCGGTCAGTCAGATCGAGTGCAGCGCGTTCTATCTGAACGCCGTCAGCGCCAGGAATCAGGCGAGAGCGGAATACAGCACGCTGGGATTTTATAAAGAAGGCGCCTATGCGTGGGTATACAAAGGGGAAGGGTTTGTCACGCCCGATTATGCGTCTGCCGGCGGAAAAGTCGTGTATACGGTCGTGAAAGACGGAGGGAATTACTACTATATCGTCAACGGACAGTTCGTTATGAGCAAATATATCGGTTATTTGCAGGGCGCGACTTGTCCGGGCTTTTATACCCTCGATACCGCCGCTACATTTACCGACTTCGAGGCTCACGATTTATCTTCGGACGCAAGTCAGGTGGACGAAATTCTCGAAAGCTACAACGTTTACAGAGTCAAGCTCGACGAGCGGGAAGGATCGGCCGGAGGCACGGTGGAATTTTCTTCCTCCGCGGTAGAGGCTGGCGGCAGCGTAACCATGACCGTAAAAACCGCGAATCGCTATCTGATGACGGGGTTTGAAATGGGAGACGGCGAAGGAACTATGAGAGACTGCTACGACGAAGTGACCGCCGGAATGAAGGACGGAAAATACACGATTGAAAATATCACGGAAACGAAGATCGTCAAACCCGTTTTTACAAAAATAAGCAATGTCGTGAAGGTATCCGGCAAATTGACTTCGGAAGAGGACAAATGGCTTTCGGGGCTTACGGTGACTTTGAAAGGAAGCGGCAACGTGCTGTATTATTCCACCGTTTCCGCGTCGAACGGCGATTACACCTTTTATGTTCCCGAAAAGGGCAGCATGAACTTGAACGGGAAAGAGTTCGTTTTCGACGGAAAATATCGATTGGGAATCAAAGGAAGCGGATATTTGCCCTTATATGATTCGTTGACGATTGACAAGGAAGCGATCGTTAAAAATTATACCGTAAAAGCCCCCGAATACGGCAAAGAGAGCTACGGAATTATCGAGGACGGAGAATCGTATTTTGCGGCGGATAAACTGACGGGAAGAACCAGCGCCTATAAATTCTTCGATACCCGGGACGCGACCGTGGCGGTGCTGCAAGCAAAAGTAACCGTCCCCGATAACGCCGCCCTGCCCTCCAACTTCGGCGTCGGACTGACGCTTACGGACGGGACGGTCCTTGCCGAAGATAAAGTGGATACCATGGATAAAGTGAGAAAGGCGGGAAATTACAAATCCAAGGAAATCGGATTGTCCAACCTCGGACTGTTTTGTTCGAGTTATCTGATCGGCTGTAAATCCAGATATCCCGGCGTTTGGGGCGGCGGAACGTTTTCGGAACTTCAATATACGTCGAACGGCGATTCTTTGTGGTCGGGGACGACGGAGAGAACTCTCACGGTCGTGTTATATAACGACGTCTTATATATCTGGATAGACGATACGTATATTCTCGAATTGTCGACGACGGACACTTCTTATTTCGACACCGATTTCACCCGTTCCGACGGCTATCGCTTCGGCGTATTTTTCCTGGACACCGCGGGGATCGATATGCGGGTGGAGGTTGACGAAACCTATGGGGACGTTGCTGCGCAGCTCATCAGCGACACTCCTATATATCGCGAAAAAATATTCCCCTCCGTTCCCGAAAGTGAAAACATTCATGCGGAAAACGGCGAATACGTGGTGGATTCCCTCTCGTTCAGAAAGAGCGGCTATGCGTACACGAGCCCCGAAACTTATTCGGATACCGTCGTCTATTCCGTAAAAGTTCGCGTGGATAACCTCATCGACGAGGCGACCGTAGACGGAATCGGCGACTGGCCGACGATTATAGGGATTACCCTGACGAACGGAACGGTGGTCGAAACGGAGAAAATAGACAATCTGGCGTCCTCTCTCAATAAATACTATGCCGTGCAGATCGGGCTGAATAAGTATGGCCTGATTTCCGGGATCGGCGGAACCCTTTCCAAAACTTCGCGTTTGGATACCCCGAGCGTATTCGACGAAAAAACGGTCATAGACGGACACAATCTGACGGCCGGCGCCGAGAAAACTCTCACCGTGGTTTTGTACGACTTTACGCTCTACATTTACATAGACGGGACTTTCGTCGTTTCCAAATCGATGTCGTACGATCGTTTCAGCGCGGGAAGTTATGCTTTTTCGCCGGAAGACACCTTTAAATTCGGCGTCAACGTTTCCAATCTGGACACGGCCAAAAATAAAGCGACGGTGCGCGTAGTCTCCGAACTCTACGGAGAAGCGGCGTTGGAAGAAATCAAGAAGTCGTATGCAAACGAGATTGTCGCCAACGGCTTCGGCGTGGTCAGGCAGGACGGCGTATATAAAGTTACCAACGCGGGCGCGGAAAAGATCGACGGAGTATGGCAAAGTCATGTTGCTTACGTCTATAATTCCTATGAGAACTACCGGACGAGCGCCGTTTTCAGCGTAAAGATCGATGTCGGTATGAATAACGGCACCACGCAACTGACGGGACAGAACGGCGCTCCGATGGTCGGAATCATTATAGGAAACAAAGACGGAAAAAGCGTTGTGATTGCGCTCGACAATTACGGAGTAGTATGTATGAGGACTTCCTCCGCTTATCCGACTTATGCCTCCGAACTGGGAAGAAAGAGAAGAGTGGACGGGACGGATATATGGGCTCTGGATAAGAGTGAAAACGCCGCTTGTTCTTTCGGCGAAAACGTTTCGGAAAGAACGCTCACCGTCGCCGCCGACAACGACGAATTGAGCGTTTATGTAGACGGCTCTCTGATCCGAAAAATTTCCTTTGCCGATAAAACGTACTTCGACTGGTTTGCGGAAGGCGACTCTTATCAGTTCGGCCTTATGGCGACGAATATCGACATGATAGCGAGCAGCGTTTCGATGACGGTTCTGACGGAAAAATACGGTCGGGAGGCGAAAGAAGAAGTCGAAAAGGGCATTTCTTCTTCCGCAGTCACTCACGCGTCGGACAACATTCCCGCGCTTGTAAACGTAACTCCGTTCATCGAAAAAAGAGGCGTACGTTTATGACGTTAAAGGAAAAATTGACAAACAGGGAAAAAGTATGCGGCTCACACATTCTGATGAACGATTTCATCGCTTCGGACATAGTAAGCGGTCTGGACTATGATTTTATCTGGGTGGATACGGAACATTCCTCTATCGATTACGCGGCTTTGCTCAATCATATCGCCGTTATTAAAAGCAAAGGCAAAAGTGTGCTCGTAAGGGTGCATATGGACGATTACAACCATACGAAGCGGGTTTTGGAAATGGGGCCGGACGGCGTTATTTTCCCCATGATCAATACGCGGGAAGAAGCGGAAAAAGCGATCGCTTCCACCTTTTATCCGCCCCAAGGAACCCGCGGCTTAGGTCCTTTGCGGGCCTGCGGTTGGGGCGGAGAAAGTCTGACGGGGTACAGAGCGCGGGAAAACGATTTCATCAGGTGCATTCAGCTGGAAACGAGAAAAGCGGTGGAAAATCTGGAAGAGATCGTTAAAGTAAAAGAAATCGACTGTTTTATTTTCGGTCCGTGCGACATGAGCGCCGATGCGGGGAGGTTCGGCGAAGTATTCGGCGAGGAAAATCTTCATTGGATAAAACGCGCAATTAAAATCCTGAAAAAATCGGGGAAATCGATCGGCGTTTCCTACGGCGGAACAGGGGACGAACAGGCTCTGAAAAAATGGAACGAACTCGGCGTCAATTTCATTTCGTCCGGCTCCGATTACGAGGCGATACGCTATACCGCGACGGCGCAGTTAAAACTTCTGAGGAAGGTGCAAGGCGGATAAATCATGAAAATCCTCGAAAAAATTCGTACGCGGCAGGAAAATTTATACGATTCGGAAATCCCCGTAATCGCTTTTACCGGCGACAGCGTGACGCAGGGATGTTTCGAATGTCATACGGCCGGGGAACACGGACTCACTACCGTTTTCGACGAAAAAAGCGGCTACGTGAGACGGACGCAGGAAATTTTATCGTTGCTTTATCCGAGCGTCGCGATCGACTTTGTCAACGCGGGAATAAACGGAGGGGATACGGCAGCCGGCCTAAGCAATCTCCAACGCAACGTTCTCTCCCGAAATCCCGATCTCGTGGTCGTATCGTACGGTCTCAACGACGCGGTCAAAGGAGAACGGGGAATAGAAGAGTACGGAAAAAACCTCGGGGCAATCTTTGACGAAATTCAAAAAAGCGGCGGTGAAATCATCTTCCTGACGCAGAATTTTATGTGCACGCAAATCGATTCCAGGCTGAAAGATAAACTTTTTATAGATCTGGCCGAAAATTTTTCGGATATACAAAACAGCGGACTTCTCGACAGATATTTTGCAAAAGCGAAAGACGAATGTCAAAAACGGAATATCAAAATCTGCGATCTGCGGTCCCGGTGGAAAACCATGTCGGAAAAGGGCGTCGATACGACGCGGCTTCTTTCCAACAAACTCAATCATCCCGTCAGAAGTCTGCATTACTATATGGCGGTGAAACTGGTCGAAACTATGTTCGATTAGTAAAAGGGGAAACCTTGAAAAAACTTTTGGCGCTCTTATGCGGCGGGAACTTCGGCTTTTAGCGACGTGCAGAAGGAAGTCACGATTCTGTAATATCTCCGATTGTTTTTCATCATCGGAATAGAAAGAAGGAAAAATAAATGAAAAAGATTACGACAGTCATTGTAGGATACGGAGACAGGGGCAGTATTTATGCCGATTACGCGGATAAGCACCCCGAAGAGCTGGAAATTGCGGCGGTGGTGGATCCCGACGCTTTTCGCTTAAGCCTCGCCAAAGAAAAATTCGGATTAGACGACGAGAAGTGTCTGTCCGACTTTAACGAATTGCTCCAAAAGGGACGGATCGCCGACTGCGCCGTCGTCGCGACGATGGACGAGCTTCATTACGAACAGGCCAAAGCCTTGCTGAACCTCGATTATCATCTCCTCATCGAAAAACCCGTCGTCAACAACGCGGCGGAGCTGGAAGAATTACGGGATCTCGCAGCGGCGAAACAACGAATCATGATGGTGGGGCACGTTCTGAGATACACTCCTTTTTACAGTTCCGTCAAACGGGAAATTTTAAACGGCACAATCGGAGAAATCGTACATATCGAAACGAGCGAGCTCGTCGGCATCTGTCATTCCTCTTCTTCTTTCATCAGAGGAAAATGGAACAGCGAAAAGAAATGCGGAAGCGGTATGCTGCTGGCAAAGTGCTGTCACGATATAGATCTCATCTGTTGGCTCAACAATAAAACGCAGCCGACCGAAGTGGTCAGCTACGGCAGCCGCGATTTTATCCTTCCCGAAAAAGCGCCAAAAGGGAGCGCGGACAGATGCTATGACGGCTGTCCGTATATCGATTCCTGTAAATTCAGCGCGAAATCCCTCTATTTCGATAACGATACTTTCCCGCATTACAGCTATCCCCTGATCAAAAAGAAACACGACGAGATTACGCCGGAGGAAAAACTCGAAGCGTTGAAAACAAACGATCCGATGGGGCAATGCGCTTACAAAACGGGGAGCGATCTCGTGGATCATCAGGCGGTAATGCTGAAATTCGCGAACGGTTCCACCGCGTTTCTCTCGATGATTTCCGCCGTTCCCAGACCGGGCCGCAAAATTCATATCATCGGCACAGACGGCGAGATACAGGGCTTTTTCGAATCGGGAAAATACGCCGTCAGAAAATTCGATTTCCAATCGAGCTGGTATAAAGAGCGAATCGTGGACGTGAACGGCGAGATCGAACAAGGCGTCGGTCACGGCGGCGGCGACATAGGTCTGATGAGGGATTTCGTCAAGCGTATGCGCGGAGAAGAAGCGAGCATTTCGTCCACGGATATAACCGATTCGGTAAACGGCCATGAATGCGTGTACGCCGCGGAAAAGAGCAGAAAGGAAGGCGGAACGATAAAGCTCGATTTTCAATGAAATATCAAATAATGAGATAAAATGATATTGTTTCGTGATTGACTTTATCTCTCGCGGTTATTATACTGTAAGTAAACAAAACCTTTTGACAGATTCTGCGCAAAAGTTCTAAGCAAAAAAGGATTGTCAAAAAAATATAAGCATACGGAGGTCTTTATGAAAGAGACAAAGGTGAACTCTGATAAAATCGAGTACGTTTCGCCCGAGCTGGAAATCATCGGATTGGAGACGGCGGACATTCTGACTTCGGGAGAGAAGTACGACAACGATTTCGACGCTTCCGATTTGAACGTTTTCGATTGAGCGGAGAGGAGAGAAAAGATGAAAAGAAACGTGAGAAAAAATTTATTATTATTGTCGGGCGCGCTTTTGTTTGCGGCGCTCGCTTCCTTGCCTTGCGTGAACACGAATACAGCCAAAGCGGAATTGAAACCCGCCCAAGGAACGTTTGAAATGGTATACGGCGGAAGCGTCAAACTCTCCAAAGACGGACTGCGTTTTTGCGTGAAAATGGACGAGGGGTATTATCGTTACATAACGTCGGAAAACGTGGATTTATACGCGTACATTTCGCCCGCGGAAAAATTCAACGAGATTCAGGACGGGAACTATAAAGATCTCGCCGTTAAAGTCGGCGGAAAGCTGGACGAAGCGAAAATTTATAAAGACGGTTCCGAGTATTATGCCAATATCTGCATTACAAATCTCTACTCCAACAGCACCGAAGCGAAAATTTTATACGCGGCGGATATGTCGTCGATCGCCTTCATTGTCGACGCGACGACCGCCTCGGAAACGATCACGTACGCTCAGTTTGCGGAAAAAGACGGCGTGAGAAGCGCCGACAATACGACGAGAACGCAGTACGAAGTCGTCAATGCCGCCATGCTCGACGGAACAAAATCCTATGAGGACAATTTATTTACCGTTTACGGAGATTGGTACGGAAACGACGCCTATCCGATTGCGGCGAATACGCTCGCGCAATATGAAAGTCTCGCGGCGAAATTAAACGCTTCGCCCGATAAATTCACGGGAAAAAGCATCGTCGTGGACGATACCGTAAACGTTTCCGCCTCTTCCGTAGCTCTTCCTTCCGCCTTTGAAAACGTCGTAAAAACCCTTCATACGATTACTTTCAAAGATTACGACGGAAGGGTATTGGAAACGGTAAAAGTGAGACACGGAGAGACGTTTACCGCGCCCACGCCCACGCGCGAGGCGGATAAAGCCTATACCTACGAATTTGACGGCTGGGGAGAGAATTATACCAACGTCGCCTCGGCAAGCGCGGTCTATACGGCGCAATACTCTTCCGTAAAGAATAAGTATACGGTGGTATGGAAAAACGCGGACGGCTCGGTGCTCGATACGGCCGAAAACGTGGAATACGGCACGATCCCCGAATACTGCGGACCGGAAGTCGTCGATTTTTCCACGGCTACCACTGCATACACTTCGTTCAAAGGTTGGGATTCCCCCGCGTCGGCGGTGGAGGGAAACACCGTATACACCGCCGCGTTTGAAAATACGACCGCGATCGGCGCCAATATGTCCAAGACGAACGGAGTATATAAAGTCGAAAACGCAGCCTGGATAACCGAGGAAAAGACGGCGGCCGTGGCGTACTCCTATTCTTCTTACAGTACCTATTCCAACGCCGCCGTTTACAGCGTCAAAATCAAAGTTTCCGACGCCGCCGGCAACCCTTGCGCCCTGCTGAAATCCGGCGATCCTCCCCTTGCGGGCATCGCGATAAACAGAAAAGACGGAAACCTTGCGGTCGTCGGTTTAAATAATTATGGCGTAGTCGGAAAAACTTCGACCACAACTTCCTCCCCCGCCGCCGGCAAGGATTTGGGAATGGCAAGACGCTACGACCTCGGAGATACGAAGAGATGGTCGTTCGAGGAATCCCCCAACGCCGCTTACGCCCTCGACGGAAGCGTTGCTGAAAGAACTTTGTCCGTCGTCATATATAACGATACGTTATATATCTACGTAGACGGCGAGCTGATAAAGAATTTGGCGTTGACGGATACTAATTACCTGAATTGTTTTACTGCGGGAGGGGATTATCGCTTCGGACTTTTAGCGAACGGCATAGATAAAGCAAGCGGCGTGACTATGAGAATCGTTACGGAAAAATACGGAGCGGACGCGGCTGCCGAAATTAAAAGTAATCCATGGTATAATTATACGATAAACGGTGTTGTTCTGAAAAACAATATGACCGTCTCCGGCAATACTTACACTACGACGGCGCAGGGGTGGGCGAGTTCCTCTTATAGTTACAATAAAATTAATTACGGCACTTCCGCCGTTTACAGCGTAAAGATCACTTCGGAGGCCGCTTTTTCAAGTATCAGCGGCAGCGAAGGTATTGTCGGGATCTGCTTTACGGCGGGAACGGTTATGCCGAAAGATAAAATTTACAGAGATAACGAGGCCAACACTTTATATTCCTGTATGTTGGGATTCCGATCCACTTCCTATACTTCGCTGGTGGTCGGCAGAAGCCTCTTGCCGCAAAGCGCTGTGGGCGGCCGCGACGTATTAGGCGGAGGGAGTTGTCCTCTTTTGAACGCGGGCGGCTCCGCCCTGCTTACCGTCGTCTATCACAACGATACGTTATACATGTACGTGGACGGAGTTTACCGCCATTCCGTCGGCATCGACGACAGCAGACTGACCGCTCGGGGCAGCATATCCGGCAACGCTTACGGATTCAGAAAAGGCGACGCGCTCATGTTCGGCGTAAATTCTTTCAACAGTTCCACCAAATTTACGTTTGAAGTGCAGACCGAGCTTTACGGCGAGGAAGCGGTTGCGTATATCGCCGGTAATTATACGGATATTCCTGCGACGGCCGCTTAACTTCCCCGACATAAATTCTCTTTGCCTATGCCGGCGAGGGAAAATTCAGATTAAAAAGGAGCATATACGGGTTTGCCTGAAATAGGCAAACCCGTATATAAGATAAAAGGATAATGAAGACGATTCAAGATAAATATCTGGTAGTGGGCGCGGACTTTGCGGGATTTCCCTTAAAGGAAGCGGTATGCGAACATCTGCGCGGCAGGGGGTGGAAGATTACCGATCTGGGCGTAAAGAAAGATTCCGATGCGCATGATACGGAAAATATGTTTCATAGAGTCGGACTGCGGGTGGGCGCGCAGATTTCCGAAGGAAATTTTGAGAGAGCGCTTTTGTTCTGCGGGACGGGTATGGGGATCCACATTGCGGCAAGCAAGTGCCCGCACGTTATCTCGGGCGTGGTGGAAAGCGTCCCGGCGGCAAGACGGGCGATCACGGGGAACGGCGTTAACGTACTGGCTATGGGCGCTTTTTACGTCGCGCCCGCCATGGGCTGCGACATCGCCGACGCCTATTTAAGCGCGGAGCTCGGTTCCGATCAGACGTGGTGGAAAAACTTTTACGAATTCCATAAGCTCGCCGTCGACGAACTGGAAAGTTTCGATTACGACGAATACAGGAAAAACGGCTTTAAAATGGAGCATTTAGGAGATTATCCGTTAGAGCTGGAAGAAAAACCGGAGTAAGGGCGATGAGAGGAAAGTGGATATGGGCGGAAGGGGTAGGAGAGAAGAACGCTTATGCGGAATTTCTGAGCGTATTCGATTATCAAGAAGGGCGGATATTTATAGAAATTTCCGCCGATTCGGAATACGCTCTTTTTGTCAACGAAAAATTCGTTTATTCCGGGCAATACGCGGATTTTCCGTGGTATAAAATTTACGACCGGATCGATTTATCCGAGTTCGTAAAAAAGGGAGCAAACTATGTTTCGCTGCGGGTATGGCACTGCGGCGACGAAAATTTCGGGCATTATCCCGCGCCCGCCCGCGTCTGTTTCACCGTCTGTCGCGGGGAAGAAGTTTTGTCCGAATCGGACGAACATACGTTGTCGAGGGAGCTGCCCTTTTTCGTCGGCGGAGAAATGAATAAAATCACCCCCATGCTCGGATATTCTTTCTTTGTGGATTGTTGCCGGGAAGAAAAGGAATTCAGAACTTCACGGGTGGTCGCGGCGCAAACGGAAAAACTGTTTTTACGCCCCGTGCCGCGGCTCAACGTCGGAGAAGAAAAACTTGCGGTGAAAATATCGGACAACGTCTACGACCTGGGAGAAGAAACGGTAGGCCTGCCTTTTATCGTTTTAAAATCCGAAACAGCGGAAAAAGCGACGGTGGCGTTCGGGGAGCGTCTCATCGACGGACAGGTGCCGCGAATTATCGACTACCGCGATTTTTCCTATACGGTCCGTTCGTGCGTCGAGCGCGGGATTTTTAATCCGTTCCGCAAGCTCGGCTGTCGGTATTTTCAAGTGTTTTCCGACGCGGAAGTATTGAAAATAGGATTGATTCCGCTGGAATATCCCTTCAAAGAAAGGCCTTTCGAGACCGAGAACAGATTACGAAAAAGAATTTACGACGTTTCGGTGCGCACCTTGAAATTAAACGCGTTGGAGCGCTATTTCGATTGTCCCTGGCGGGAACAGGCGTTTTACGCGTTGGACGGTCGTTTTCAGATGCGGTACGGCTATAAAGCGTTTGAAAATAAGGAATATCAGTATGCGGCGCTCAAACTGATGAGCGAGGACAGGAATACGGACGGTCTGATTTCCCTTACCGTCCCCACTTCCGCAAAATTGGTAATCCCGTCGTTTGCGTTGTTCTATATAGTAGCCATGGAGGAATATGCCTCGGTAACGTCCGATTGGCGTCTTATCGAAGAATATTTCGCAAAACTTACGGGGATAATATCCGTATTTTTGGACAACGAAAAAGGGGGGCTGATTCAGAATTTCAAGGCCGGGAATATGTGGAATTTTTACGAATGGAACAAGGATCTGGAAAATTCCGACAGCGAATGCGACGCGGCGTTGAATTTCACCTTTTTGCTCGCGTTAAAGAGCATGGAAAGAATATGTTCCATGCTTGGCAGGATAGAGGAAAAAGTATTTTATGAAAAGATTGACGCCGGAATATCGGAAAAGATCAACCAAGTCTTTTATTGCCAAAAAACCGGTCTATATAAGACGGCCGAGGGGAAATCCTATTCGGAACTCGTCAATTCGTACGCGATTTTGACCGGCGCGGCAAAAGACGAAAGGCGGAAACGGATTGCGGAACTACTTGTCCGCGAAGACAACGGACTCGTTCCCTGCACGCTTTCCATGCTTGCCTTTAAATACGACGCTTTGCTGCTCGTTTCCAAAGAGTACGGCGCTTTTATCTTGTCCGACATCGACAAAAAATATGGCTATATGCTCGACTGCGGGGCTACGTCGTTTTGGGAAACGCTCAAAGGCGGGGAAGATTTCGGCGGGGCCGGAAGCCTGTGCCACGGCTGGTCCGCGTTGGCCGTGTTTTATTATCATATTTTAGAAACGGAGAACAAACGTTAAAGTTTGTCGACGACTCCTCGTTGATGTCCGTGAGAAATTTAAAAGCGAATGAAAAAAGGAAAACCTCAAAGAGGCAGAACCAACGAATCCCCGGCTACGCCAACGATATCGTATAATGTAAATATTCTGGCGTTTGTTGTTAAGATTTATATTTAGAGAGATTTTTTATGGATTTTGTTTTTGGGGAACGAATTTGGAAATAGGGCAAAAACGAACGGGACTTGAACAAAAGCAAGGTCAACCCTAAAAATTTGAATTTTAAACAAAAGTGACGCATACGAAAAAATCAATAAGATGAATTGAGGTTTCTCACGGTATTCTCCTTGCAGAAAAAGATGGTGTGATAAAAACAGAAAATAATTGGATATTGACGCAGAAAAGCTCATAATTATGACTATAAAAGTTAACGAAATTACACGCTAAGTTGAGAAACGATAGAGAAAATATGCAAGGCGTTTGACATAGCGGTAAGCGAATTGGTAGAAACGGATGCGGAGAAAAAGCAATTGTTGAAAGAATAGAGTGAATTGGAAGAAAGACAGAAAAAAATGATTATATAAATCTAATAAAGGAAGGTGTTTAATTGATTGAATCTTTTTAATAAAAAATTTCTACTTATAAAGACCAGCTATGAAAAGGCAAGCGGAAATTAAAGAAAAAGTTAATTAGGAAAAACAATTTTGTAAGGCTGATTGGATTTTAGGACAGCGTAAACGATATTACAAAGTTTACGCATAACAACGGATATGACAACGGCGTGAGCCTTGTGAGCTTAAGCGCAGGATTAAAACGGATACCTGAAACGGCGAATATCGCCGATTTCAGCAAGGAACGAGGCCGCAAGCGTAATCCCAACACCCAAAATGGAAGTGAGTTCGTTATCGAAAGAAGAAAGCGTTTCTTCAATGAAAATACCTAATTCCTCTATTGCTCTTCCAAGCGTTTTATCTCTTGAATAAACTGTCGGATAACAAGCGAAGCGGAATCTATGAACAGACAAGAGCCAAAAGCATTCTTTGCGTCGTTCTTTGTTTGGGGGATATACAGTCCGAGAAGAATGTGGGATTGAACTGGGGTAATGACATAAACGGTAACACCAAAATCCATTAGCTTGGTTAAAGATTAAGCCAGTAATGTCCCGTGGATTTCATGCCGAACTCAAAAGCGTTTCATCTAGTTGAGAGCGTTTGCAAAGCCGAGACAAGTTTATCAAAATCTTACAAAGAGTTCTTGGCGATATCGATACCTACAAAAAATATAAAACACCCACTTTCGTGAGAAATAAAATTGCAGACGGAGCGCTGCATACAATCTTGTGAGACCTTTGAAGAGAACAGAAAACCCAGCTCATTAGCATAAACCTGCCGTACAGAGGTTCTCACTCTAACTAAAGCGGATACACCGCAAGGGAATAAAGAGAAAACTCTGCCTGCGAGAATATTATCTCATAACGGCTATATGATAATCAACACTTTTACAACAAAATCAAATCCGGCCTGCTCTATTCTGAGTCGCTAGCGGCAATTAACGCTTTCTGCCTCGTTTCCAAAATAGCGGCGTCCTCCGCTAATTTTACAGGAAAACCGGATACGTTTGCGGAAATTTCGGGTGCGTTCGACGAGATAACCGGGGACTATGACGGCCAGATCAACACCGTGGGTGCGCAGGTATGCATGGGTGTGAATACCTTTGATTCCTACCGCTATCAGGGCAACAACCATACGGCGGAAGAGGATAATATCTTCTCGACGGCGATAGGAAGAATGCGTTATATGACGACGGGCTTCACGCACAGCGCGGAAGCAGCCTGCTATTATCCGTACGAGGGCGCTTCTGCGGAAAACCTCCCTTCCCCCAATATATGACAGCTCACGGAAAGCATCAAAAGAATGAGCGACAGTTTCGGAAACCTCTGCAGGACCGTGGTGGGAAAACAAGTGGACTACGATCTCGTGAACTATCTCACTCTCGCCGCCTGTAAGGTGGAGGACGGCGGGCTGGTAACAACCCCTAACGGCGCTTCTAACGGCGTCACGAATTATTTAAGGAAAAACGGGCATACGCACGCGCTGCTTGATGACGATTCCGCGTATAACGTATTCGTGACAAAACGGGAAAACCGCAATTACAGCGTGTTTACCCTCGTCGACGCCTACGAGAGCGATAAAGAATACGGCTTCCAGGTGGATGCTGCGGGCAAATCGGTGAAATTCTACGACGCAGTTTCGGGAGGGAGAGAATGTAGACGCTGCCTTTGCGGACGGCAAGGTTTCTTTCTGTTATATGCTTCCCGCAAATAGAACGGGTTTCTTCATTGTGGAGAAAGATCGGGCGGAGAGAGTCGGAATATGAACTTTTTCAAAATATAAAACGCGAGACGTTCGCCTTGGGCGGTCTTTGTCTGTGCATCGGGAACATGCGGATTTTTCCCGCCACCGTGTCGTAATACGGTAAGACGTTTGGACGACAGGAGCGACGCAAACGATTGCGGTTCCTCGACGGCGGGATGCTCGGCGATTGCGACGCCGCTTATGTTGGCGGCCGCAACAAGATCGAAAAAAGAAGATTAAATAGATTTCGGAATGTTTTGGGAAAAAGACGCGGACAGGATTTGTCGCCGCGCCTTTTTTATTGTAAGAAAGAAACATCTTCGTTAAGAGCGAAGGAAGCGCGATCACTGAAATATAAGGCGGAAGCGGTAGTCGGTTTCAACGATATCAGCCACCGTATCGTCCGATGCTTTCGTTTTATCCCGCGAAGAAACGCGTTGCAGGGAAGTCGCGAGCGCAATGCAGGAAAAGGGCGGGTAAATTTCTTTTCTCGCGACGCCGCTTAGCTCCTGTCTTTATAGGAGTTTGTGTAAATCGTGCGTGTAACGCGTAGTGGTAACCGCTAAGCGAATAGAGTCGATTAGGGATTGTCTTGCGTTTCGCCTTTCGTCGGGATTCGATTTTTTATCTTGTGCCTTTAAGATTTTTTCTCAACCCCTCGCGGAGCTTCGAGGGACTTTCGTTTTCGTACCTCGAATAGACTTTCAACATATGCGAAACGTCGAAAAATCCCGTTTCCTGCGCGATCTCGGTGATCGTTTTGTCTGTTTCGATGACCATGTTTTTTGCGATCAGCACCCGATAGCGATTGACGTAATTCATCGGGGTCTGTCCGAAATATTTTTTGAATTTTTCGCAGAGCAGAGTCTTGCTCATCATACTGACGCAGCAGAGATCGTCGAGCGTTATCTTTTGGGCGAAATTGCGGTAGATATATTCCGAAACGGAAATGATGCCGATATCGTCCGTCTTTTCCGCGCTTTCGATAAACGGAGCGTACTGCCGCGCGTATTCCTTGCAGAGCGTGACGATGAGCGTAAAGGAAAGGGAATAAGTGAGAAGGTAGTCCGCGCGATCGGGAATTTTGTTCGTCTGCTGTTCCAATTCGTCCAGCTTTTGAAGGAGAAAGAGGATATCTTCGTATATTTTTCCTTCGATGTGGAAGAGGGGAATGGTATACGAACCGCGCAGAGCGGGATCGACGTGAAACAAGAGATTGAATGCGGAAAGGACGTTTAAATCGCCCGAATACTTATGGAAGTAGTTTCTATGCACCAGCACGTGGAACACGTTGAGTTTATCGCCGTTATGGTAGCCGTGGTACATTTCGGGGGGAATTACCACTACGTCGCCCGTACCTACTTTATAGCTTTTATGATCGGCATAATGCATTCCTTCGCCGTTGACGGCGATGTTGATTTCATAAAAGTCGTGGGAGTGCATATCGATATTGTAATTTTTATGGCAGAAGGTGCTTGTGAGCTTTAAAGGGCGCTCGTCGGGAAAACAGTCCCGGTATGTCCATATCGGTTTGTCCGCGAGAGGCAGTCGGATCGGGTATTTTTTATCCATCACCATTTTCCTTTTTTGGAAATTATTTTACAGCGACAAATGCGTTTTCGGAATTCCGATTTTTGCATATCCGATAAAAAAGGGGCGATTTTGTCGTAAAAGTCACTGTTTCTCCCTATATTATACCTAAAAATCGTATATTTTGCAACTTTTTTGAAGGGGAACTTGTGGAAATAAAGTGAAATATTTTACAGCGATAGCGGAATATGATACAATACAGACGGCTTTTTCAGTGTTATAATAGAAGCGAAAATCGGCAATCCGAACGCATTGAAAAGAGGTGGGTTTATGAAAAAAATACGAGGCTTTTTGGCGGCTGCTTTTTTCTTATGCCTGACAATGGGGATATACAGCTGTGGGGGGAAAGATAAGACGCCTCCCGTTTTGACGTTGTACGAACATTCGACGGGATATACGGAAGAGGAGATGAGCGTCATCGTCGCCACGGCGGCAGACGACAAAGACGGAACGGTGCCCGTAAGCTACATAGTCCTTTCTCCGTCCGGCAAAGAGGTCGGCGTCAGCGAGGGGAAATTCGTCCCGCACGAGGCGGGCGTTTATCGCGTCGTCTTTACGGCGAAAGACAAATCGGGCAACAGGGCGGAGGAAGAAACGGAGATCGTCGTGCGCGACAGAAATTCCGCGCCCGTGCTCACGGTAGGAGAATACGAAACGGAAACTTCGGAGGGAAGCGTGTATACGCTGCCCGAATGCACGGCTTTCGACGCCGAGGGCGAGCTTTCCGTGACGGTGAAAATTACTGCGCCCGACGGCTCCGACGTCCAGGCGGGCGTGGGAAACGCGTTCTTCGTCGATTGGGCGGGTTTATATTCCGTACGTTTCGGCGCGGCGCGCTCGGACGGAGTAGAGTCGCATAAATTGATCTATATAGCGTCGTCGCGCGCGGAAAAAATTGTGGAGGGCGTGGACGGGGAAATTTCCGACGCATTGTATGCGCAGGCAAGCGCCGCTTCCCTCGGCGGTTCGCGAGGTCTGGAAGGGATCAGAGTAAAGATTGCCCGCGGAAGCGACGGGATTTTCCTCGCCTTCGACGGTTCGGACGACAAACGCGTGAGCGGAGAAGAGCGCCTGGAAATTTATTTTGACACGAAGGGCACGGCGCGATATCCCGACGAGGATACCACCGTCCGTTGCGACGCGTATTTGAGCGGGAAACTCGTCCTGATGCGCGGCACAGGCGGAGAATCGCTGTGGAAGGAAGAGAATCTTTCTAAACTTTCCTATTCCCGAAGACCTGCTTTTGCCGTGCGATTGAAAGAGGGCAGTACGATAGAGAGCGGCAACGAGGACGATCAGGGATATACCGCCGAACTCTATATTCCCTACAAGCTGTTGAAAATTTCCGCTGCGGATTCTTTCTTTATGACGATGGGGTGCGTGCGCGAGGGAGATAAGAGCGATTGGGACGGCTGGAACGAGTTTGCGCTTTTCCCCGAGCCTATCTATCCCTTCCAGTATATAGAAGTGAAGCCCGACGGCTATCTTTTCAACGACAATCGGCTCTATCACGACGCAAAAAGAGCGGACGGCGATATTTCCAAAGCCAGATATCATTCCGGCTCCGCGGCGGTCACAGAAGTGGGCGGTCTGCGCGGTCTGGAAGGGATGACGGTGCGAATCGCGCGGGACTTAGACGGGTTATACCTCGGCTTCGATGTTTCGGGCGATAAAAAAGTCAATGATTTCGACCGCGTCGAAGTGGCGTTCAACATCGGGGAATACCACGCCGTACTCAACGAAGACAACAACGTCGTCTTCTTTCTGCAATCGAACGGCGCTTTGCAGGTTCTACACGGACATAACGGCGTTTACAGAGAATTTTTCCCTTACGACGCGCTTCCCGCCGCGGGATATTCCTACGGCAAGCATACCACGCCGAACGACAATACGGACGAGGACGACGGATATTTCCTCGAACTATATATCCCGTATGCGCTGTTCAACAAATACACGGTGGGCGGCGTCGGAGAAGATACACGGCTCGGAATCACTTTCGGACTTTGGCGGGCGAGCGCGGAATACAATACCACATCCGATTGGGGGACGGACCCTAATAAGGATTGGGACGGGTGGAGCTACGGGGAGTTCTGCGATCCGCTCTATCCGGAAACGTATGCCGTGCTGATGAGCGACGGACGGATCATGACGAGGGAGGCGCTTGTGGACGAGATCGGGGAGCCTTCCGATCCTTCCGTAGACGGCAAACTCACCGAGGCGTATTGGGAAAAAGCCGCGGCGCTGGACATTCCCAAAGCGGAGGACGCGGACGGCGTGAAAGGACTGGTATACCGCGACACGGAGGGGCTTCGTGTAGCGTTTTTGGGCGACGCCCGCAAACTGACTGCCAAAGACGTACTCGTTTTTTACGTCAGCACGAAGGATTCCGCCTATAAGATCGGAGGAAAACTCGGCGACGAATACGAAGTGCGCGGTCAATACGCGAACATTTACGACTACACATTCCGCATTTGGCTGGATCGTTCGGTTGCCGTCTACCGCGGCTTATATAAGGACTGGGCGGATCCTGTGGAAGATCTCGGCGCACTTTCCCTGGCGATAGATAAGGAATGCGAAGAATATTCCTATATCGCGGAAATGTATATCCCTTATTCCTTCTTCGCTGCCTCCGACGGATTTACGCCTTCGCAAGAGGACGTTTTGGGGCTTTCCCTTCGACTCGGCGGAGAAAACTCACGCGGGAGCGTGGTGTGGAATAATTATCATTACGCGGGCATTTACTGCGACAGCGAAAGCCCCGCGAGCTATGTGCGCATCGACAAAGACAATAAATTGTTCGCGGCGCTCGAAAACGACGGCGGCTACCGCGTGGACGGCGTTTTCGACGAGGAAGTGTATTCGGGCGCGAAAGCGGTCTTGTCCGTCGGCGGCTCCGAGGCGGAAATTTATCGTTCCGCAAAAGGGGTGCACGTAAAATATGTCTTCGCGGAGGGCGTGGAAAGTTTCAGACTCGTTCTCAGCACCCTCGATCACGGACTCGGAAAACCGTACGTCTACGATTATCAGGTTGTTTTGAATCGCTCGGGCAAAGTGGAGGGTTCGTTCGGCAACTCTTACGCGTTTTACGACACTTCTCTCTATGTGCCTTACTGCGCGCCGCGGGCGGTGTTCGCGGGAGATACGGCGGAACTGTTTATTTCTTACGATTATTTGTCCCGTTACAATACAGGCTCGGCGTACGCGCCCAAGGGATATATGCAGATTACGAAAGAGAGCGAACTGCGCTTTGCCGTCGACTGCGTGAAAAACGGAACGCGGGACGGGGAGTGCATTTACGAGGGCGAGAACGTTTTCTTCGACGCGCTCGATCCCGCGTCGTACCGCAAATTGATTTTAAAGGAGGCGGAAAATGGTTAAGCGAAGGATATACATAGGCGTCTTGTCCTGTCTGGCATTCGTTTGCCTGGTCTGCTCGGCGATTTTCGGCGTTCTGCCTTCCCTGCGCGCTGTCGCGGAGGAAGAATTGCCCGTGCAGGTCACTTATCTGGGCGAAACGGAGTATACGGTGTCCGACGGGAGCGCATCTTCCCGCGGCGCCGTCAATTCGAACGCCCTCGACAAGGGGAACATCGTTCTCGGCCCCGCCGTGGCGCAGAGGCGTTTCGACAAGGGCGTATCTTTGCTGACGATTTCCGAGTCGCAGGCGGCGACGCTGACGATTCCCGTTTCGGAAAACGCGGACTTCGATCTTTTCACGACCGATTTCGGCGTGGACGCCGCAAACGGGGACGCGGCGGCTTCCGCGCGCTTTCAGTTTTACGCGGACGGGACTCTGCTTGAAGAAAAAACGGTGAAGGGAAGCGATTTTCACAGTAAATTCGAAATTTCGCTCTCGGACGTCGCGGAGATAAAAATTTTTGTGTTCGGCAAAGAAGGGACGTGTGTTTCCTTCGGCGACGCCGCGTTTTACAAAAGCTCTCCCAACGCGGTATCCATGCGGGTGGAAAACGCCGTTTACGGCGGCTGGCCCGTGCCCGTTCAACGTAACGCCAATCTGTACGGCGGCGGCTTGAAGATCGGGAGTATGGAATATAAATACGGCTTCTGCGTCAACAGCGTTTCCTCGTTCGATTTGGCGATCGACGGGAATTACGCTTGGTTTTCCGCGTACGTCGGTATCGACGAGGCCGTCGCCGGCGGCAGCAGCGCGGGATCCGTGCGTATAGAGGCTCGCGCGGTCGATCGGCAGGGAAAAGTCCTCCGTTCCGTCCGCACTCCCGTATTGTACGGATATATGGGGCAGTATAAACTGCTCCTCAACACGTCGGGAGCGGTGCGTATCCGCTTTTTCGTCGAGGACGGGGGCGACGGAATCGGGGACGACATGGCCGTGATCGGCGCGCCCGCGTTTTCGATGACGCTTGGAAAAGCCGCCGCCTATCTCGGCGATTTCCCTCTTCTTTCCTCGTCGGTGGGGAAGGGAGCTTTGGGAATCGACCAAACCGCTTCGGGCGGCGCGCTCGACTATACGCGGGGCAAGGATTCCCTCTCTTTCGAAAAGGGCGTGGGCTTCTCGCTCAAAAACGCCTCTTACGAAAAATATCTCGCCAATCCCGACAATTCGGAAAATTACGCGTATGCTGATTTTGATGTTTCTTCCTCCAACGCGAAGTTCTTGGAAGGGCTTTTCGTCATGCGTTCGGGAGAGGGCGCCTATGCGGAAATTTACGCGGACGGCGAATTGGTTTCGAAAACCGTGGAGATAGTTCCCCTCGACAAGGGCGGCGCCCCTTTGAGAGTTTCTTCTCTGCTCCCTGAATACGCTTCGAATTTAGAGGTGCGGCTCGTTGCCAAGGCGGATAAGGGCGGGGAAGTGGAATTCGTAAACGCCAGATTGTACGGCGAGGGGGCGGCGTTCGGCGGCTTCGCGGTAGCGGAAAGCCTTAACGAAAAGTATCCCTATCCGTTCGGACGGGACGTAACGCCGCTCGGAAAAGAAACGCGTATTCTCTCGAAAAACGGCGCCAAAGGAGTGGCTTCCTCTATCTCCCTCTTTGCCGATTCCTCCGTCGCTTTCGGCGTTTCGGACAAGCAAGCGGATACGTTCTCCGCGGTGATCGGTCTACAGGAAGGCTATAAGGGAACGCTTACGTTCAAAGTCGTTGCCGTGTTTGCGGACGGTTCCCGTTCGGTATATACCTCGCCCGAGATCTCGCCGGAAAATTCCTATTTGGAGATCGCTTGGTACGCGGGCAAAAATATGGAAAAGATCATTCTCGAAGTTAAGGGCGACGAGGGGTGTGTCGGCGTGTTCGGGGAAAATCTGCTTTTCAAGAGCGGTTATGGCGACAAGGAACGAATCAGCGAACTCGAATGGAGCGGTTCGGAAAGCGGCTGGGGCACCGTCAATATCGATAAGGACGTCATGGGCTATCCCATCAACGTCAACGGCACGATATACGAAAAGGGCGTTTCCATGCACGCCTTCAACGAGGCGGACAAATACGCCTACGTACAGGTGAATATTCCCGAAGGGCTGGGGTACACCGTGTTCGCCGCTCGAATCGGCGTCAGCAAGGATACCTCCAACGGCGGCACGGCGGGCAGCGTGAAATTTTACGTGGAAGGGGACGGAAAAATTCTGTTCGCGTCCAATCTCGTCCGCGTCAGCGACGACGCGCAATTTGTCCTCGTCGATATTTCGGGCGTTTCACGGCTGAAACTCATGGTGGATAACGGCGACGGAGGGTACGAGTGCGATTTCGCGGTCTGGATAGATCCCGTCATCGCCAAGACGACTTCCGTACTCGACGACTATTTAAGGCTCGACAGCCCCATCGCCAATCAGTCGGTGGCGGCGACGGGAAATAACGTATTCACAGTTTCGGGCACCCTGCTGGGCGCGGAAACGGAGGCGGAAATTTTTCTGAACGGCGTTTCGGCGGGCAAAGCCGCGGCGGGAAAATACGGCAAATTTTCCAGGGAAATTTCCGTGGCTTCGGCGGGCAGAAACGTTATCGAAGTGAAGGCGGGGAATCTTCGGGAGGAAATGAGCATTTTCGTCGCGGACAACGCCGTGTCCGAAAAGAGTTATACGCTCGCGTCTTCCTCCACGTCCGTCACCGTGCGCCCCGCGTCCAACGGCGTAATTGTCGAGGACATCTCCCGTGCGGAAGGCTACGGGTGGCTGAAAGATTCTTCCTTTGTGCGTTTCCCCGACGAAGTGCGCCTCGGCGGAAAAGGCGAAACGCCTTTCCCTCTCGTCTGGAATTTCGAAGGGGCGCAGTATGAGGAAGAAGATACTGTTTCGAAAAGTATCAACGTCTTCAAACAAAACTATGTCGGCAAGACCAAATCGTACACCTTTTCCTATACGGACGAAAGCGGGAAATTCTCGTTGAAATCGATATGGTCGACGCAGTCGGACTTTGCCGCGCCCGTGTCCCATAAGATAGAGCTCGTCAATAGAAGCGGTGAGAAAATCTACGTATCCACCGCGGACACCCTTACCATGTCTTTGACGAAGCCGCGAGGCAGCGAGTTGACCGCTTCCTACTCCTATAAGGGCGCGGTGTATCAGACTTCCTACGGCTACCGCTGCGACCGGGTGTCGGACGGCTACGACATGAATGTTTTCAGTTCCACCGATTACAATAACGGGTATCAGGAGGACGCGGGTTTTATGCCGTGGGTATCCCTGAACGCGGACGACGGGGAAGGATTGAATATCGGCGTCGTGTGGTCGGACTGCCGCGCGCACGTCTACGGCACGGGCAGCGACGGCGTGTATGTCGAGGCGGGACTTCGCCCGCGCTTCGAAACGGAGATCTCCGCGGGAGAAACTTTCTATATCCCCGAGTCCTTTGTGGACGCCTATGCGGGCGGCGTGGACGACGGCTCCAATCAGCTCAAACGCTGGTTGTTTGCCTTCAATATGCCCGAGGTAAACCGCCTCGACGATTCCCTGCCTTCCTTCGAGTTCAATCTGTGGGAGCTTCTCGACGAAGAGCGCCGTTCCTGGCGCATGAGCGACAGCAAGTTCTACACGGGCGTGCATCAGCTTGCGGAAATGGGAATAGACGAGATTACCATCGACACCTATTGGTGGAAGGATATCGGAGATTGGCGGGGCGTGCATGAAAAATGGCAGAGCTCCATCACCTATTCCTCCGATTTCGTTCACGCGCTGGGTATGAATTTCGGCCTCTATATGCAGGCGGGCAACGGCAGCTCGCTGCACACGGACGCGATGACTGGAATCGGCATCAACGGCAATCCCAACTGGTTCGCCGTGGGCGAAAATAAGATCTGGGACGAACTTTGTATTGCGGACAGCGACGCGCGGGCGTTCTTGTCCGAGTATCTCAAAAATTACTTCATGGAGTTGGGCCTCGACGGCATTCGCACCGATTTCGGCTATATAATCGGCTACTGCAACAAAGAGGGGCACGACCACATCGACAACCGCGCGGACGTGGGATATTGGACTTCCCTGTACGTCTATCAATTATTCGAGGAAATGTATAAACTTTTCCCCGCGCCGTCCGACGTCAACGGGGATAGCGAGGCGCACTATTTCAAGTGGGAAAACTGCAACTGCGGCGGCACTTTGAAGGATTTTGCCAGCATGAAATACGCCACACGTATTCAGACCACGGACGCCTACGATCCCATCAACGTCCGCCGAAGTTTCTACGACGCCAGCTACGCTCTGCCTTCCATGCAACTGATGCTGTGGATGAACGACTATATGTATAACGGCGACGGACCTTATCCTAACGACAATTATCGTTTCTGGTCCATGCTGATGGGCGCGCCCTGTCCCATGATCAGTATGCCTTCGGACATGGCGCCCGAAACGTACGCTTCCCTCGTCAATACTGTTTCCATCTATCAGAACTGGATGCGGGAACTGGTGAAATACGGGGATCTCTATCACATTCTGCCCCGCGCGGACGGCATTCATTGGGACGGCGTGCAGTATTTCAATCCCGATACGGGCAAGGGCGCGGCGCTCGCGTTCAAGCCGGATCCCGACGGAACGGTGAACGACACCGTGACTCTTAAATTCGACGGTATTTCCGACGCCGCGACTTATTACGTCTGGTCGGAGGAAGGATATATTCCCTTTGCGACCTATACGGGCGCGCAGCTCAAAAAGGGAATCGATTTAACCATTGCAGACAGCTACGGCGCGGAGATCGTGTATTTCATGGATACGGCCGCCGCGGGCGCGGAAGAAATGGTCGCCCGTCCGAAGGCGTTTTCCCTTGAAACGCTTGCGGGAATGGGCAGACTGGAATTGACGCTCGGACTTTCCGAAAACGCCGACTATTATGTATTCGCTCTGGAAAAGGAGGGCGAAACGGTATACGCCTTTATCGCGGACGAATTCGGTGCGAAATCCAACCTTTTGGAAGGGCTCTCCGCGGGTACTTACAAACTGACCGTGACGGCGTATAATCGCTTCGGTTCTACGACGCGGGAATACGAAGCGGAGATTGCGGGTTCTTCTCAATTTGCGGACGCGGGATACTTCGTTTCGGGCTCGGACGACGGGGAGATCGTCATCGACGGCGCCCGTTATATCGACGGCCATTCGCTCGATCTTTCGGATAAAGAATTCGGAGAAGCGGCGTTCCGCACGATCGACGTTACGAATCTGGGCGGGCGCACCGCGTTGAATATCCGCGCCGCGCTTGCGGTCGGGGACGAGGCCGAAAAAGCCGAAATCAGTGTTTACGGCGTGAAAGGCGGCAAAAAGGAATTGTTAAAGAGCCTGACGGTTTCGGCGAAAGAAAAATTCTATGACGTTTCCGTGAATATCGAGGGGTATTCGAGTTTGAAGATCACCGCGGAAAATACGAGTCCCGACGTGTATACGCAGACGGCGGTCGGCTACGGGAGAACGGGGCTGTATGGCGGCGCGGCGTCTGAGAATTACGATTTTTCCTTCGATGTGCGGGTGCTGAGGAACGGACTCAACGAAACTTTCCCCCGCGCGGGCGGGTTTGCCGCCTACGTGGACGACGACAATTTTGCGGCTCTGTATCTGGACGCGTACTATTCGAATATCGTCATTTACGAGCGGGTTGGCGGGCAACGCAACGATAAGACGTACAAAATAAAAATGGAAGAGGACTTCGACTATTCCGCGAAACATACCCTGCGGGCGGTGAGAAGCGGCGAAAACATCTTCTATTTTGTGGACGGAGAACTCGTCGCGGAGCATACGTTAAAACTCGCTCCGTCCAAAGTGGCTTTGATTACGGAGGACGCGCAGGCGCGTTTCTCGGACGTGGTGAGGCGAATCGGAGGCCGGATAGAGGAGATCTCCTGGCGCGCTTATAATGTCGGAGTGAATATTTACGGCAAAAACGTTTACAGCACGAAAGTGACGCAAGGCGTTTGGGCGCGCGTAAAGCCGCGGCTGCAACTGGTTTTGTACTAAAAACAATCCAAGCAGAAAACAGGAGCGTTTTTGTTTGCGCTTTGAAAAAACATGACAGCTTTTTTGTAAGGAGGAAGCTATGAGAAAACGTTTTTTATTGGCATCGTCCGCCGCCGTGATGGCGGCGTGCGCGGCGCTGGGCGCTCTGCCCTTCGTTTCGCCCGCGTCTGCCGCCGAAATCCCCGCCGAGGAGATCGCGGTGGTGGAGGAATTGACCTGGGAGGGGACTCCTACCTGCGGTTGGGGAGAGGTGAGAAAAAATCTCCACTGCGAGGGGAAAGCCTTGTCGATAGGCGGCGTCGGATATGACTACAACAGTATCGGCACACACCTGCCCGCGTCGGACGCGCCGCAAGATATCGTCTACGACATTTCAGACTATTCCGCGATGTATCCCTATCTGACGCTGGGCGTCGGTATGCCCGACGGAGCCGGCAATGCGGCGAAATTCAGCGTCCTCGTCGACAACGTTGCGGCGGATTCGGTCGTCTATACTTCCTCGGGAGGAACGACGCCCGCGCCGATGACCATGCGCGCTTACGTCAAAGGCGCCGAAAAAATCACTCTGCGCCTCGAATGGGGCGGAAATTCTTTCAACGACGGCGCCTGCGCGTTTACGAACGTCAGGCTGCAACGGGAAACGGAGGGAAGAATTTTCGCAAACAGGACTCTTTCCCGCCTGAACACGAGCGCGACGGGATACGGCTTTCCCGGTTACGGCGCGGTGGTGATGTATGACTCGCAGGCGGACAACAGCGCCTACGATTATATGATTTACGACGAGCATCTTCGATTTACGGAAGGGCTCGGTCTGCATCTTCTCAACGTACCTTACGCGACGTATGCGGCGGATAAGACGAATGCGGGAAATTATGTGTCGATGAAGTGGAATATCGAAAACAAGGGCTATTCCTATTTCAATTCGCTCGTCTATATGCAGAACGGATACGGCTGTCACGTGGATCTGTGGGCGGACGGCGTCGAATTGTATACGTCGGGACTGATCAATTCCGTCGGCACCTACGCCGCGACCGGAAAGGATCCGCGCACCGCCCCCGCCGTCGTACAGGCGGCGATCCCCGAAGGCGCGAAAGAGTTTGAGGTGCGCGTCGTCGCGGACACTCAATTCGCCGAAGGGCAGGTCAATCTCCTCAATCCCATGTTCTTTGAAAAAAGCGACAAGCTGGTGTCTTACGCGGCGGAACAGAAAGCCGCCGACATCTGGGCGTATCAGACGCCCCGCACCTTTATGTGGGACGGCAGGCAAACGGAAATGTACGACGCGGGGGCGGATAAAAACGTGGTTTGCAGCGACGGAATCTTTTTTATCGCGGGCAATTCCAAAGCGGACGCCGCTTCCTATACTTTCGACATTTCCTCCCTGCCCTATAATACGCTGAGCGGCGTTTTGGGAAGAGCGATCTACTATCCGAACCACGCCGAAGCCAAGCCCGTGAAGCTGACGGCGGAAGTGGATTACGGCGAGGGGAAGACCGAAACGCTGGAATCCAAAGGAGTGGATTGGACGAACAGCGGACTGTCCGTTTCTTATCATTGGAAAGAGGGCGCAAAGACGCTGACTTTATATCTCGTTTCGGAAAATGCCGCTTTTAGCGAAACGGTGCTCGTTTCCGCGCGTTTCGAAAACAAATATTCCGTCGCTTACGACGTGGACGGAGTCAAGGAATTCCGCTATTTCGACGCGGGGGAAGCTTTGACTCGCCCTGAAGCGGAGGAGAAAAAAGGCTATGAATTTTTGGGCTTCCGACTGGAAGGGGAAGAGGGAATCTACGATTTCACCGACAAAACGGTATTGTCGGATATGGCGTTTGTAGCCGTGTGGAAAGCAAACGTCTATCAGATCTCTTATGAGCAGAAACTGGGCGAGCGCGATGCGGAAACGGTTTCTTACGGGCCGACGCAGTACGTCTACGATGCCCGGCTTGCTCTTCCGGAGGCGAAAGCAATGGAGGGATACGATTTCGTCGGCTGGTACGTCGGCGAGGAGAAGGTGGAAGCATTGGCCGCGGAAAAGTATACTTCCGACATTACGGTGACTGCCGTCTATTCCCTCAAACATTTCTCCGTGACGTTCAAAAGCGGCGAAGACGTAGTCGATTCTCAGGACGTCGTATTCGGCTCGCTCGTTTCGGATGTGCAGACGTCCGCGAAAGTCGGCTATACCTTCGGCGGCTGGAAGACGGACGGCGGGGAAATCTTTGACGTTTCCACGCCCGTGAGCTCGAATCTGACGCTGTCCGCGGTATGGACGGCGAAAGAGTTTAACATCGCTTATAAGCAGTCTTTGGGCGGCTCCGAGAGCGTCGCGGACGGATATTCGCCCGCGAAGCACGTCTACGACACGGACACCGCGCTGCCCGCAGGAAAACAGATCGAAGGATATACCTTCCTCGGCTGGTTTGTGGACGGCAAAAAGGTGACGGCGCTCGGCGGGACGGACTATCTGGAAGATATCGTCGCCGTGGCAAAATATCAGATCGTCACGCTGACAGTGACGTTCGTTTCGGACGGGGAGAACTTCGAGGTCGCGTACGATTACGGCAAAACGGTTTCCGCCAAACAGCTGGAAAAAGACGGATATACGTTGAAAGGCTGGTACACGGACGCCGAATGCAAGAACGCTTACGATTTTTCGGCGCCGCTTAAAGCGGACTTAAAACTGTACGCCGCCTGGGAGAAAAACGCGAAGAGCGGCTGCGGCTCCGTCATCGGCGCGGCGTACGTGCTGCCCTGTCTGGCGGCTGCGCTGGCGGTCGTTTTCGGCAAAAGAAAAAAGAGATAAAGGGTAACAAATCGCGGGAAAGCATAGAAAAAGCCGCGAAAAAGTCAATCATGGCGCGCGGCGGCGCCGTTGTCGAGGGCGACGGTAAACTGCGCGAAAAAAATCAGAAAAGGGACAGGTATGGAAACGGGCATCATCTTTCAAATACAGCGCTATTGTATTCACGACGGAAAAGGAGTGAGAACCTGCGTGTTTTTCAAGGGATGTCCGCTGCGTTGTCCCTGGTGTCATAACCCCGAGGGGCTGCGTGCGGAAACGGAACGGGACGCGGAAGGCAGAGTTTACGGGCGTGTTGTCACGGCAGAGGAGGTCGTTGGGGAGATTAGAAAAGATATTCTCTATTATTCCCTTTCGGGCGGCGGAGTTACATTTACGGGCGGCGAGCCGTTTTTACAGGCGGAGTTCTGCGCGGAATTGGCAAAGGCGTGCAAGCGGGAAAAGATCGACGTGGCGGTAGAAACCTGCGGCAGCGTTGCGCCCGTCTGCGTCGAAAGGACGTTGCCTTATCTCGATCGGGTACTGTTCGACATCAAGTCTTTCGACGCGCGCTCTCTCAAAAGGGTGACGGGCGGGGATTGGAAAAAGATGGAGCGCAACCTTTCGCTTTTCGAGGCGGCGGGGGTGCCTATCACGCTGCGCGCGCCGCTCATCGCCGGCTTCAATTTTTCGGAAGAATATTTCAAAAGGCTGGGGAATTTCGCCGCGTCCTTAAAAAACGCGGATAAGGTGGAGCTTCTTCCCTATCACCCTCTGGGAGAGGAAAAACGACGGCGTTTCGGACAGCCGTCGGGGAATTTCCGGGAATTGACCGCGAGGGAAAAGGCGTTCGCGTTCGAATGCGTACGGAGCGCGTTTCCCCGGGTAGAGGTGTTGTAAATCATGGAAAATCATTTGGAAAATCAAAGTTCCGAAAAAACGCTTGTCAAGGAAAAAATCGCCGCGAAACTGTCCGCCGCAGGCGACTTTTTTACGGCGGGATTTTTTCGCGGCGGGGACGCGTTCCTGGGCGCTTTGACGGAGTATCTCGAAAACGCGCCGCTCCCCGAATACGAAAACACCCTTCTCTATCCTTTGAAAAGCGTCTGGCATTGCCGCGGGATACTCAATTACGATTATTCCTCTTCCCTTTCTCTCGACTTAAAAAAGCTGGAACAAAGCGCGCTCACCGCCGCCGAAAAGGCGTTTGTCGCCGCCGAGTACGGAAAATTATACGAGGTCGGTTCCTCCATAGAAGTACGTTTTGCGCTGGCGGGCAGGGGCTTCACCCATTATTGTCCCGAATGCAGGCAATTTTTGTGTCGCTCGCTGGCGGAATATTGTGCCCTTTTCGACGGCGCGGGAGCTCTGCGGGGTAAAATGACTTTGTTCGGTAAAGCGCTCGTCGGCTATGTGCGCAGAATAATCAAGTATCTCTATTCGTTCGGGACGGAAAGAGCAGAGTCGTTGGCGCGTTCGTACGAGTCTTTTCTCGCTGCGAAAGCGGAGGATTTTTTCGGCGCGTTCGTTCGCATTGCGTTCGTATTCGCGCTCGACGGCTTCGACAGTCTGGGCAATATCGATTTATGCCTCGCGTCTTTCGAAGCGTCCGCGGACGCAACGTTGCTGTTCGGGGAATTATACGACGCATACGAAAAAAATAACGCCTGGAATTTCGTGATCGGGGGCGCTCCCCATATGAGCGCTGTCGCGGTTTCCGCCTTCCGCGGCGCAAGCCGACCGAATTTTTCCGTCAAAGTGGACGAGAATACGCCCGACGAGCTTTGGAACGCCTGCTTTTCCGCTATGGAAAGAGGGGCGCGTCCCGCTTTTTACAACAAACGGGGATATGAAAAGGCATTGTTTGAACTGGGGGTTCAGGAAGCCGATTTACCGATGCTTTCCTACGGCGGGTGTTCGGAAACGATGCTGGCGGGGCTTTCTAACGTAGGCTCCATCGACGCGGGGCTGAATATGGCGCAGACGTTGGCGGATACGTTGGCGGACGAGGAATTTCAAACGTTCGAAAGCTTTTTTGAATCGTATAAAAAACGCCTGAAAGAATATGTGCGTTCGATCGTGGAAGAAGTCAATGCGGAGATGCGCGCGATGCGAAGCCGGCCGCAGTATGTTCGCACTTTTCTTTGCCCGCCCTGCGCGGCTTCGGGCAGAGAGTATAACGACGGAGGCGCCGCTTACTATTTCAGCGTCATCAACGTCTGCGCCCTTGCCAACGCCGCCGACTCTTTATACGCGCTGAAAAAGCTTGTCTTTGAAAATAAGCGCTTTTCCCTCTTTTATCTTCGGGAGATCCTCGCGGAGGATTTTCGCTCGGGAAACGGGTATGTAAAGGCGCTCGGCGGATTGGAACTGTTCGGCAACGACAACCCCGAAGCGGACGAATTGGCAAAGTGCGCGTTTGACGCGGTATGCGACGAGTTGGCGCTTTATCGGACCGCGATAGGCGCGGGGCGTTTTCTCCCCGCGTGCATCATGTTCAATACGGCTTTTTATATCGGAGAGATGACCGAGGCTACGCCGGACGGACGCAAAGCGCGCTCGCCCGTCGCCGACAGCGGCGGCGCTATGACGGGACGGGACAGAGTTTCGCCTACGGCGCTGCTCAATTCCGTCGCCAGGATAAAGCCCGTGCGGGCAGCGGGGAGTTGGGTGGTGAACATGGTGCTGAGCGAGGGAGTTTTAAAGGGTGAAAATGCCCGCCTTGCTCTGAAATCGCTCGTTTTGGGGTTTTTCGAAAAGGGCGGCAATCAGCTGCAAATCAATATTCTCGACGGGGAAAAACTGAACGCGGCCGTCGACGACGACGAACTCGCAAAAAGTATTATCGTGCGCGTGGGGGGATTTTCCGAACGTTTTTCCAATCTTTCCCGCGAATTCCGCAGGAACATCGCCGAACGCACGCAGTATTAAAAAAGCGGAAATTTTTATTTTATAGGAAAGGCATTTCAGCCTTCTCCCCGCTTGGAGAGATAAACTTAGCCGGGGAATGATAAACCGTTTGTTCACACCCAGAAATTTTATGTCACGGATATGTATGTTTCCTGCGGAAAACGCGTAAAGGTATGTCCTTTGAATAATATCCGCCTCGAAAACGGCGGATCCGTATGGGGAATATCTGTATACATTGTATGGCGTGTATTTGCCGTTGTCCGACAGCGGCAACAGAGTATGGGAAACACATAGGATTACTTCGATATACTTGTCCGAAATAAGTATCGTAAGCAGACGGAAAAAGGGAGTGCATTTGAAAAACTCGACATGGAACAGATCAAAGAGGCAGCGGAAAGGAAAGCAGGGCTTGAAGTCGAATGCTGGATTAAAGTAAAAGAATTCGTAAAAAGAGGGACTGCGAAAAGAAATTCGTGGTTGCTTCTCTATTTCCCGGCAAATCGGTTATGCCTGTTAACCGTTACAAAAAAATCCTTTTTGTCTTATGGTCGAAGAAAAAATATTTTTTGAGGAACCTAAAAAGAGAAGAAAAAAGGCGGGACTCGAGTCCCGTCCCGCCTGTGCGTCAAGTTGAAGAAAAAGGATTTTTTGAGCGAAAAATGCCCAAAACAGCCCGAAAAAAGCGAAAAAACACATAAAAAAGGAGCGTAGGAAAACGCTCCTTTTTTGTGTGTCTGAATGGTGCACCAAGGCAATTCAAATTCGAACCGTCTCTGTCGGCAAGGGAGATCGTTTTCGTGCCGTCTTTGTAGTTAAACGTGAGAATAATCTTGTCGTCGTAGAGATAAACCGCATTGACGAAGTCGTCTATCAGGCGTTGTTTTCCCTCGCGCGTGTCCAAATCGAGTTTGCGGAATTTACAGATTCCGAACATTATAAATTTTTTGCTTAGGATCGGCTTGCGTATTTGCTCTTGCACAATCGAGATTTCTATCTCTTTCTTTTCCGCTTCCAATTTGTTTAGGCGTTCTTTCGTGGACGCGGTGAGAATGCCTTGCTGTATCGCGTTGACCATATTCTCGATCCCTTTTTCCACGTCGGCAAGCTGTTGTTCCAAGCGGGGCAAATTGCTGCTTATCTGCATTTCGTAAAGAGTATCGGTCAGATGTTCCAAGACTTTATCGTCCGCAAGAATTTTTGCAGCTTCTCTGACGACAAGGTTTTCTATCCAATCTTTTTTGACTACTTTCTTATTGCAAGTCTTGCGCCTTTCCTTGTTGTCCTCGACAATCTTCGGATTGTATTGGTAGAGCTTTCCCTGCGGGTTTCTCCGTGCGCCCGAAAATGTAATCAAGTGATACGTCAAAGAAATCTGCGTACTGCATATCGTCTGATCCATTGAAAAGCTCCCAATATATTTACGATTTTTATTATATTCAAAATATACGTTGTTATTAATTCATTTAATGATATTCGAAAAATTAAAAATATTTTCTTTTTGCCGTATGATTTGCTTGACAAGTATCCGAAATTGGACTATAATTATGACATTAAGTATCCGAAATCGGAAACATAAGGAGAGCACTATGGATTCAATCAAAAACCAAATGGAAGTTTTTAATCAGTTGAGCAGCGAAAATGAGCTGTTGTATCATACGTTTGCTCAAAGATACGGGCTGTCGGATAACGTGTTTTGGACATTGTACTGCTTATACCAGAGCGACAGCGAATTATCACAGTCCGACCTTTGCGGGTGTTGGTCGTTTTCCAAACAAACAATCAATTCCTCGGTCAATGTTCTGATTAAAAAAGGCTGGGTGAAGTTGGAGACCGTTCCCAACACACGCAATCGCAAAAATATTCTTTTAACGGAGGAAGGACGGAAATTCTGCGATTGCTCGATTCGGGAAATTATCGGGTTGGAGCAGTCTGTATACGCAAGATTTACCCAAGAAGAAAGGGAGACGTTTATCAGATTGTTTCGCTCTCTCAATAACTTTATGTGGGAAGAATTAGACAAATTAGACGCCGGAAAAGGGAGCAAGTAATGTAATGTTCAAAATCTTTCGTTTTCTTTCGCGCTACAAATGGCAGAGCGCTTTATTGATTATCCTGATTATCGGCAAAACGGTAGGCACGCTTATTATTCCCACGCTGACGGCGGACATACTGAACGGCATTACTTCCCAACCGCCGCAGGATATGAGTTACGTGTGGCAAAAAGGCGGCATCATGCTGGCGGTCGCGGCGTCAACGGCAATTATAAGCATTCTCAGCACCTATCTTTCGACCTATATCGCCACAGGTATGGGCAGAGATATACGCGGCGCGTTGTATCGCAAAGCGCAGGCGTTTTCGGTGAACGATTTCAATAAATTCGGCGCGGCGTCGCTGATCACGCGCAGCACAAGCGACGTGACACAAATACAACTGTCTTTTTCCATTATCGTGGAGATGTTGCTTCCCGCGCCCTTTATGACCATCGCCGCGCTTGTTCTCGCTTTCCGTAAAAGCGGCAATATGTCCTTTATGCTCGTCGGGTTTATGGCGGCAATCGTCATTGTGTTGATTATCGTCGCGGTAAAGGTTGTTCCCATTTTTGAAAAAATGCAGACCTCGCTCGACAATATCAACCGCAAGGTGCGGGACAATATCATCGGCGTCCGCGTGATCCGCGCGTTCAACCGCGAAAGCGACGAAAAAAAGCGCACCGACCAAACGTTCCAAAAATACGCAAATATTTCCATCAAAGCCAACAAAATATTTGCCGTTATGACCCCTATTATTATGCTGCTGATGTACGGCTGCGCTGTTCTAATTATTTGGATCGGCGGCGGCAAGGTCGTAAACGGAACGATGGGAATGGGCGACATTTCGGCAATCATCGAGTATTCCATGCTGACGCTGATGTACCTGATGATGGGCGTTGCGACTTTTATGTTTATCCCGCGCGCGCAAACCTGCGCCAAGCGCGTCAACGCCGTGCTGGAAACAAACCCCGAATTTACCGAAGTAAAAGCAAGCGACGGCAAAGGTAATGCCGAAACTTCCGTCAAAGCCGCTTTTCATCACGTCGGGTTCCGCTATCCGGGCGCGGAAGAATATGTTTTGCAGGATATTGATTTTTCGGTGGAAAAAGGTAAAACGACCGCAATTATCGGCAGTACGGGTTCGGGCAAATCGACGATTGCCAACCTTTTGATGCGGCTCTACGACGTCAGCGAAGGCAGTATCAGCGTGGACGGAAAGGACGTGCGCGAATATACGGTGGAAGCGCTAAGGGATAAAATCGGCTACGTTCCCCAAAAAGCATTCCTATTCAGCGGAACGATTGCGGACAATTTGCGGCACGGAAAAAAAGACGCTACCGAGGAGGAAATGCGCCATGCCGCCGAAATCGCGCAGATTGCCGACTTTATCGAGGAAAAGGAGCAAGGCTTCCTCTATCCCGTCGCGCAGGGCGGTACGAACTTTTCCGGCGGTCAGAAACAAAGACTTTCCATTGCGCGGGCAATCATTAAAAAGCCCGACATTTATATATTCGACGACAGCTTTTCCGCGCTTGATTTCAAGACGGACGCCAAGCTCCGCGCGGCGCTCAAAAAAGAGGTGGGAGAAAGCGCCGTTATCATCGTAGCACAGAGAATCAGCTCCATTCAGGACGCCGACCAGATTCTCGTTTTGGACGAAGGCAGACTTGTCGGGAAAGGAAAACATGACAAATTGATGAAAGATTGCGAGGTGTATTCGGCAGATCGCGTACTCGCAGCTCAGCGAGGAGGAATTGGCATAATGGCAGAAAACGAAATCATCGAAAGAGAAGAAAGTCCCGATTTGTTCGGAGACGACGGAATGTCCGCCGCGCGCGCGAAACAGTCCAAGATCACCATGAAGCGTTTTGCGAGAGAGCTTTCCAAACAGAAGGGCGCAATCACGTTGGTTTTGTTCTGTCTTGCGATTACCGCCGCCTGTGCGCTTGCCGCGCCTTATTTTATCGGCAAAGCGATTACCGTGATTACCAACGGCGCGATCACCAATTATCTGACCGCCAACCCCGAACTTATCCTTGCCTACCCCGAGCTCGTGCCTCCGGACTATGTGCCGGGCGCTGTCTTTACGATTGGATTTGCCAATTTAGGCAAAATAATTCTCCTTGTCTTTTGCCTGTATCTGGCAGCGGCTTTGATGAATTATATTTCGCAATATACGCTTGCCAGCGTGTCGCAGAAGATCTCGCTCGATATGCGAAAAAGGATAAGCAATAAACTCAATAAACTCCCCCTGAAATTTTACGACACGCACAAAAAAGGCGACATCTTGAGCAGAGTTACGAGCGACACGGACAAGGTAGCGGATACTTTGCAGGAAACGCTGGCGCAGATGTTTACGTCTGTGCTGACGATTGCGGGCGCGTTTGTCGCCATGTTCGTCATCAGCTGGCAGTTGGCGCTGATTGCTTTGGCGTCCGTATTTTGCAGCACCTTGGCGGCGGCTCTCATATCCATGAGGACGCAGCGCCATTACGCGGCGAACCAAAAGGCGCTCGGCGCGTTGAACGCGAATATCGAGGAATCGTTCACGGGAAATAACATCATCAGAGCGTTTAATCTGCAAAATGAAATGATACAGACCAACGACGCGCTGAACGAGAATATGCGCAAGGTTTCGACGAAAGCGCAGTTTATCACCTATGCCATCAACCCCGTCATACGGCTGATGGGACAAATCGGCTACGTCTTTATCGCCGCTTTCGGGGCGATGCTGGTACTCCGTAACGCACTCGAAGTGGGCGTTATTATCAGCGTATTTATGTATATCGATCAGGTTTCCGAGCCTGTGACTGAACTTGCCTATACGCTGAATACCTTGCAGGGAGCAATCGCTTCGGCGGAACGAATTTACGAAATCGAGGACGAGCTGGAAGAAGTTCCCGACGTTACCGACGCAATTCTCCTTCCCGCGCCGCAAGGCGAAGTGATATTCGATCATGTACGTTTCGGTTACAGCGACGATAAAATTTTAATGGAAGATATTGACATAGACGTGGCGCCGGGCAGCAAAATCGCCGTCGTAGGACCGACGGGAGCGGGTAAAACGACGCTCGTCAATCTATTGATGCGGTTTTATGAATTACAGGGCGGCAACATCTCGATTGACGGGGTGAATATCGCCGAGATGAGCCGCAAAGAATTGCGCTCCACTCTCGGCATGGTCTTGCAGGATACGTGGCTGTTTAACGGCACGATTGCGGAAAATATCGCATACGGCAAGAGAGACGCCACCGACGAGGAAGTGAGAGCCGCCGCAAAAGCCGCTCGAATAGACCGTTTTATCCGCACGCTTCCCGAGGGCTACGATACGGTGCTGGACGACGAAGTTATGGGCATTTCCGCGGGACAGAAACAGCTTTTAACCATTGCGAGAGCCATTCTTGCCGACCCCGCTATTTTAATCTTGGACGAGGCGACCTCGAGTGTGGATACCCGAACGGAGATCGAGATTCAAAAGGCGATGAACAACCTCATGCAGGGCCGCACGAGCTTCGTCATCGCGCACAGACTTTCCACCATCAAGGATGCGGATAAAATCCTTGTGATGCGGGAAGGCACGATCGTCGAACAGGGCGCGCACGAAAAACTGCTTGCCGAAAACGGTTTCTACGCCGAATTGTATAACAGTCAGTTCGCGGCGAAGTCTTGTTGAAACACGGGGAAAGAGGTATGCGATTTGAAAAAAGCCAACGCAAAATTAATCATAAAACTGTCGCTCTCTCTTTTTCTCATCATAGGGATTTTGCTTGGCGCGTATTTCGTTTTTCGACACTTTGGCATTACGGAAATTTCTCGTAAAAAATTGCAGGAGTATATCCGAAAAACGGGCGTCGTCGCTCCGTTGATTTTCGTCGGAATTTCATTTTTGCAGGTTACGTTCGTACCGATACCGAGTACCGTTACAATCCTTGCGGGGAATTATCTGTTCGGCGCCGGGATGAGTTTTCTGTATTCCTATATCGGAATTATGATCGGCTCTTTGCTTGCTTTCGGGCTTGGCAAATGGCTGGGACGCAGATATGTGAATTGGATTGTGGGCAGCAAGGAAAAGGTGGACGAATGGTTGGAGAAGTTTAAGGGAAAAAGCAATGTTATTTTGTTCTTTATGTTTCTTCTTCCCGGCTTCCCCGACGATCTGCTTTGCTCGTTGGCGGGCGTTACTTCTCTCGGCTGGAGTGGCTTTACGCTTATGCAGCTTCCGTGCCGCGCTGTGGCGATCGGCGCAACTCTCTTGCTGCTTTCGGGCGAGGTGATCCCTTATCACGGCTGGGGAATTGCCGTATTGACCGTCATTGCTTTGCTTGCGATTGTTGCGTTTGCAGTGAGCTTCAAGTACGCAGATAGAATCAATGACTTTTTTTACCATACGATGGATCAAATATGCGGAAAAAGAAAAAGAAAGTCGGCTTGCTTGCCGAAAACGGAAACTGTCGATACCGCTTCCGCTCCGCACGATTATGATAAAACGAAAACCGACGAGAACATCGCTCCGAAAGGCGATCCACCCGACAAAAGTTAACATACACAAGGAGGATAAAATGCAGGATATGACGACGAAGACGGCAGATTTACAGAGAACTCCTCTGACGGCGAATAGCGGTCCCGCCCCCGAAATTACCTATCCAAAGTTGTTTTGGCTCTTTATGGTCGGAAGTTTGGTGGGAGTCGTTATGGAAGGCACTTTTTGCGCGATTGCAAAAGGACGTTGGGAAACGCACGTCGTTTCGATGTGGGGACCGTTCTGTATCCTTTACGGAATGGGCGTGGCAGGCTTTTACGCCGGTACCGTCTTACTTTGGAAGAAAAACATCTTATGGCGATTCTTCTTTTTTGCGCTGGTCGCCGACGTCATCGAGCTTTTGTGCGGCTTGCTTTTGGAATTCGGTTTACATATGCGGGCATGGGACTATTCCAGGCAGTTTTTGAATTTCCGAGGGCATATCAGCCTGCAAATGACGTTCGCTTGGGGCGCTTTGGGCAGCGCGTTTTCCTATGCGGTTCCTTATATCGAAAAGGTCTTTTCCAAGATGAATCATCGTTTTTGGAAAGTTGCCTGTATTCTTCTGACCGTCTTTATGGTCATCGATTTATCGCTTACGGCGGTCAGTATCGTTCGCTGGAAGAACCGTCATTTTGGCAATCCGCCGCGAAACGCCATCGAACGAGTGATTGATAAAAAGTATAACGATGAATTTATGGAAAAAAAATTTTGCGAATGGCGTTTTCTGAAATGATAAATCAAAACGCACCGGCAGCGGCTTGAATTTTTATTACTTTGCATTTATAATGAGATTATGTTGAACGGAAGAAATATAATTAATGTCGCAAATATGGTACCGCTTAGCGGACGGGAAAGTTGTTCCCGTGGAAGTCAACGAGAAAGTCGTGGAATTATTCCAAGAGTTAAGCGATACGAACGGCGGCTTGCTTTACAGAAGCGGCGGCACGAAAGCAAGTTCGGACTAGAATACCTTATGGAAGAAAAAAAATTCGACCGCGCCGATCCGTCTGCGGAAATCGAAACGGCAATCAACCGCAGGGACTTGGAAGCCGAATAGCTTAAATTTCTCAACGAGGAACAGAAGATACTCGATGCATTAAAGTGGTACTATCTCGACGAACTAAAAAAGGTTTTACCCAAAGAACGGCAGGCGCTCGCCTCGTTAGGGGAAATGCTTTCCCCTAAAACCCCTTTAACGGACTACGGAGGTATAGAATATAGGAGAAACAAAAAATAAACCGAATCGGGCAAGACCTTTTTCGTACTCGTTCCGAGTATCCGAAAAAGAGAAAGACCTGCTCGATTGTAAAGTAAATCAAAGCGGACTGAACAGAACAGATTATTTAATTAAAGTGCTGACGGAAAAGCAAATCGTCAGTATTTCGCACGGTGACGAAATCCTCGCGGAACTCAAACGGCAAGGCAACAATCTCAATCAGGCTGTGAAAAATCTGTATTTCAGCCACGGCACGGAACGCGAAATAATATCCGCCGTGAGCGATTGCAAGCGGCTTTATCGGGATTTAATTGCCGCCATAGGAGCAAGTTAATATGCCGCTGTTCAAAGGCGTGGCGAGCAAAAGTACCCCCGACAAAGCAATCGCCTACATAACCGACAAAAAGAAAGCCGCGCTTGTGTCCGTCCGCAATCTATTAGAGGACGAAAACTACGCAAAGCAATTCAAAGCGACGATGCGCCGGTTCGGGAAAGGCAAAAAGAGGAATGAGCGTAAATACTACCACTTCAAACTCTCTTGCGCCCGAAAAGATAACGTAAACGCGCAGGAAGCGCAGATTTACGCCGAGGAACTCACGGCACGGTTATTCCCCGATTGTGAGTGCGTTATAGCCACCCACACGGACACAAAGACCGTCCACAGCCATATTATCGTAAACGCGCTTAATCCGCTGACAGGAAGGAAAATGCGGTTTACGGAGAAACAATATACGGCGATGAAAGACGATGCGAACAGGCTAGGAAAGGAATTCGGCTTTACACTGATTGATTTCAGAAAGAATGCGCGGAACAAACGGACAGCCGAGGAAACGCACGTTATCTTAAAAGGCGGCACAAGTTGGAAAGAAGATTTGCGCGAGGTTATCGAGGAAGCGAAACGGATTGCAACCACACAGGAGGAATTTATCTCCCGCCTTGCCCTATACAAAGTAACTTTGACAAGAAGTAAGAGCGAATATTCCTATCTGCACCCCGAAAAGCAAAAACCGATCCGAGGGAAACGGCTCGGAGAAAATTACAGTAAGGAGGCAATCGAACACGTCATTACAGAGAACGGACACAGGCGAAACGCCGCAGCCGCTGCGGGAGCTTCAAGAGCTGAACGAAAAAAGTCGGCGGGAAACGGAAAACGCCCTATTGAAAGAAGCGTTGGCGATGTCGCACGAGAAATCCAACAACTTGATAGAGCGGCAGAACAAGCTCGTCGCGGAGTTACGCTCGGATATAGCGGCGACGGAGTACAGTCTGACGGACACGGTGAACAGAGCCGTCAAGGAAATACAGGCGGAAACGTCCAAAACGGAGCGAATGAGGTACGAACTGAACGGCGAAATCCGCAAAACGATTTCGATAACAGTATGTGATATGAAAGCGGAAATTTTGAAAAGCGTAGACTCCGCGCTTGCCGAAACGAAAAAGGAGCTTACAGCCACGGCAAAAGAAATCGCGAAACAGAGAAAGCAGCTCGATATAGAGGGCGGCTTCCGCAAATTCCTCAATTATAAAAAATTAAAGGAGAAATCTTATGGAAGAGATTACTACTTATCCTAAAATTCCAACTTCTAATTGGTACGATATACGTAAACAATTTTCTAAAACTCTCCCTCCAACAGTTACCCCCCCCTGCTTATCTCCAATCTTTATTAAATTTGGGAAGTATAGAAAGTGCACAAAATTTAATTTCTCAATTAAAAATGTTGGGGCTAATAGATGAGGATAGTAAACTTACAGAATTAGCAAATAAATAGCGTAATGAAGATACATATAACGATGCGTGCCGAATAATGTTTGAGAGCATTTATCCCGAAGAACTTCGATCACTATACATTGGCAACGATATTGATAAGAATAGCGTTGCAAAATGGTTTATGTCCACAACTAAATGTGGTGAAGGCGCATCTAAATATTTTGCAAGTTCTTATATATATTTAGCCATTCCTAAATTTAACCCAACTGAAAAAAGCACTTCTAATAATACTCCTAAAAGAACTACTTCAACTAAAAAAGTTGCTAAAAACCACTGAAAAATTTTCAACCGAAGAAGTTCGCGTACCTCTTAAAAGTGTTCAGCCAGCAGTACATATTGATTTGCAAATTCATATTTCTCCTGATTCTTCGGTTGAACAGGTGGCTCAAAATTGATGACTAATGTGTTTAGCGTTAATAATCCAACTTTGCTAATAAATGACAATATTACTACGTCGGAAAAAGATGAACAACAGGGTTATATGCAAATATTATCTGGTTGTATGACAGGAATTAGAAATCCAAGAGCACATAAAAGCGATTGGGAAGATAGTGAAGAAACAGCATTAAAATTATTAGTGTTAGCTGATCAGTTACTTCAAAAAGTTAATAGTTCACACAAGGCATAAAAAGAGGACAACGGAAAAAATCCGTCGTCCTCTTTTTATGCCAAATTTTTGATACTAAAAGTAAATCCGAATCACTCACTTGTAATAAGTAAACAATTCGGATTATACCCTTTTGTGCCAAAAGTATAAAAAGGCGCGTAGCATAAGGGATTGATCGCAAAAAATCAACGAAAAAATCGTGAAAGAACGAACGGGAGTTGAACCCTCAAGAAATGAACCGTATAGGGAATCGAACCTCGATGAGGGAGGAATTTATCGGGAATTGAACTTACAAATAAAGTAAAAATATATAAGCTTCATCTTATTTATTTTATGCCAAGAAGCATTAAATTACATATGATAAACGAATGCATAAGACAAATTAACACAGAACAAGGACATAGAAATAAGAGGGGCTCCTGGAGTAGAACTTATGGGTATTTAAAATTAGGATACTACAATTCATCGGGAATGAAATTAATATCTCTGTGATTACTGGAAGAACACTCTATGAATAACAGATTCTAGATAAATATTTTTTGCCGATTCAACAAAAATAATGTAAAAAAATGGAAATATCCTCTTGAAAAAGGACTTGATTAGTGATATAATATAAAAGAAAAACAAATCTTTAAGAAAAACGCATAAGCGTGAAAAGACAAGTAGTTATGATTATAAGCATAAAATATATTTTATTGATATAGAAATTGTAAGTTCAAATATCAGCAAAGGATAAATAGGCAAAGCATATTTTGGCTTGCTATACTTCAAGAGATAATACAAAGAGCGAAGTTGGAATATTATACAGAGAAAAAAACACATTAAAAATCCGGGTATTAAGGAAGATTGTCTTGAGGATAATACAGATATTAAAAACAGAATTCAATAAACAATTTACTAAAGCTGAATGTTGAGTAGATGCTTGGTGTTCGCTATAAATAATTTAAGTATAGTTATAGTTTTTTATTAGCTAAATACTATGGAGAAAACAATGGAAGATAGAACTCATGTACCAGATAAATTAGAGGCGTATTTGCTACAAGTACGTCATGCTTTATTTGAGCTTTTATCATATGATAATAGAATCGTTAGCGTAGAAGCGATTGACGATGTGGCGGTCGAAACTGATTCGGAAATCATTGCCGAACAGACGAAGAATGTCCTATCATCTAATAATCCTTTAAATAATAAGGCAGTTGCTTTTTGGAAAACCCTATATAACTGGTGTCAATATTATAAAACTGGTCAATTCGGTTCAAAGTCAATGATATTAAAATATTTAATAGTAGCGTCGCATCATTTATCAATGGGGTCAATTGCAAAATCTTTTGCAAATTCAGGTGATGAAATTCAAGCGCACAAAGCATTGGAAGATGCACGATCATTATTGTTTGAAATGAATAATAGTGAACCAAATGTTTCTGACGAATGTAAGCCATATGTAAAATATTGTTTTGCTGCTGACAATGAGGAAGTAATTATAAAAATAATTATCAATTTAATGATTGAAGTTCACGAAGATGCTTATGATACAGAATTAAAGAAAAAATTTGTAATGCAACCGATCCCACATGAATATGATGATGAAATATTTTTCACAATGCTGGGATGGGTGCAAGAACGAATTCATCAATTTACAAAAAAAAATAGACCGGCTTACATATCTTCAGAAGAGTACAGAAAAGAATTAGATAAAGAAATATGTGGAAGAGATCGAAAAATCATTCTTAAGGCAATATCTGTAAAACCGAGTAATGAAGAAACTGGTTTAGAGGTGAATAGACACGATACGTATGTAAAGCAATTAGAATTGATATCATTGGATATAAGTGAAATTTATATGGCGGCAAGTGATTTTTTGCGAACCAAATCGGACATTGTTTCGTGGGCAAAAAAAGGGTTAGTAACAGATCTAAGTTTTGAAGATTATGATGAAAAATTAAAAAAACTTTGGAATATAGAAAAAAGAATTTGTGACGGTGAAAAGTCCTTTGATGATATTAAAAGAGGGCAAAGATTATATTATAAATGTCAGGAAAAGGTATTTACGCTAAATCTGCAAGGGCGAGATGTGCCCAATTTCTTTGGAAGCGGTCGGTTACAATTTTTAGCGAATGAACCAAGCGATAAACCTGAAATTGGTTGGCATCCAGATTATGTCAAATTGTTGAATTTAAAGGAAAAAGATGAATAATAAAGTAGAAGAAATTTATCATGTTCAGAATCCGGCACTGGGTGCCACAATACTTTGGCGATTTATTTGTGGATATAAATCGGTAAACTTTGAGCCAGTTCCATTTCCGCTTCTTTTTATAGTATTGCCTTTGATTTATACAGAAGACCTGTGTGTCGTCATTAGTAAAACTCAACGTCGTACTGGATTATCGAAAGTATCAGAAAAACTATTTAGAGATAAAATGAACGATGAACTTTATGCAATTAATAATTTTGCTATTGTTTTGCGTGAAGTAACTCTAAAATCGTTTAACATGGGATTATCAACGGGGTTGTTTTATATTGAAATTTCTTCTGCAATGGTCTACCCATCAAGTGAATGTCTTAAAAATAGTTTTAATCATGAGATAAATATTCTTTTAGATTCTGCCGAAAAATTGGGAGGATGGTGTGCAGCGTTGACATTAAGAGAAATTAGTGAATTGTTAAAAGTGAGGTTTTGAGATGAAATTTTATATAGAGAAAATAATCATATGGCCTAAAAAGTGCGAATTTGGTTATAGAACTATTGAGTTTAAATCCAATAAAATAAATATTATTACGGGTGCTTCGCGCACAGGGAAGTCAGCAATTATTCCAATAATAGATTATTGTTTAGGGGCTGATAAATGTACCATACCTGTTGACACTATAAGAAGGGCTACAGCGTGGTTTGGTGTATTATTTTCAACTGAGGTCGAGCAGATTCTTTTATGTCGAAAAGAACCTGGGAAACTAGTAAGTACAGGCGAAATGTTTATTTCTCGTGGACAGAAAATTGAAATACCGAATAAAATTGTTTCCAATACAACGTGTTATGAAGTCAATTATATACTTAATGAATTATTTTCAATGTCATTTTTACCTCTTGATACTGTTGAAGGCAATAATTATTGGGCACGTCCATCTTATAGGGATCTCAAGGCTTTTCTATTTCAACCGCAAAATATTGTCGCTAATGCCGATGTAATGTTTTATAGAGCTGATACTATGGAGAATCGTCAAAAACTTATAAATATTTTTCCTTATGTTTTAGGTGCAGTTACTCCAGAAATTTTAGCGGCTCGTCAAGAATTAGAAAAACTAAAAAAACTAAAAGAACGTTATCAAAGAGATTTGAATTCATTAAAGGACGTTTCTGAAGGATGGAGAACCGAAGTAAAAACTTGGTTGGCGCAAGCCAAAGAATTTGGGCTTATTGATAGCTGGGATAGTAATTTAACATTTGAGGAGCAAATAAGTTTGCTTTCGCAAATTATAGATAAGAGTAGTGATGATTCTTTAATAGAGTCTTCAAATATTAAAGATATGTCTTTTGAAATTATATCTTTAAGAAAAGAAGAACAAGATTTATCTTCAAAACTTTTCGCTTTTCAAAAAAGATATACAGAAATGCTACAATTAAAAAAGTCGCTTGGTGATTATGAACAATCATTAAAAATAGAAATGCAGCGATTGGAAATTTCTACTTGGCTAAAAGAAAAGGCAAAACAGGAAGACGTATGTCCTTTTTGTAATAACGTTCATTCTGAAGCATCAAAAGAAATAAATTTACTTTGTAATGCTATTGTAGAAATAGAAAAAACTACTGAAAATATCAAGACAATGCCTGCTGCATTTGAAAGAGAGCTGCAAATTGTTCAAAGTAATATATTATTATATTCTGAAAAATTAGCATCAATAAGACAACGCATCATAGAAGAAAGCGGTGTTGTAAATCGTAATGCTGACAAGAAATACACTCTTTCAAATATTTCTCGCTTTTTAGGTCGCTTGGAATCAAATTTACAAACTTTTAATAAAATTGGTAAGGATAGTGATCTTGAAAGCAAAATAACCAGTTTAACTACTAGAATAAATGAATTATCTGACATTGTGAATGAATTGCAAATAAGAAGGAAACAAGATGCTGCAATAAAATATATTAATCAAAAAATTGGTGAAATAATTAAACATCTCGATGCAGAGTATCCTGATAATCCTGTCGAATTTCTAATTAGAGATTTAACAATTAGGGTGAAAACACTTACTGGGCGTGATGATTATTTGTGGGAGATAGGAAGTGCTTCTAATTGGTTGTCATATCATATAGCTACAATTTTAGCTTTTCAACAATTTTTTCAAGAAAAAGGAAAAGTTATGGTCCCAAACTTTATAATTTTTGATCAACCCAGTCAAGCATACTTTCCGCAACAAGTTAATAAAGGCGTAGATGTTGCAACTTTTAAAGATGAAGATAAAGAGGCTGTAAGAAAGATATTTACCTGCTATAATTCCTTTTTAAAGCAAACGAGAATGCCAATTCAGATAATTGTTATGGAACATGCGGATGAAGACATTTGGGGCGATATAGAGTCCGTGCATTTGGTGGCAAAATGGAGGGGGGAAGAAAAATTGATACCTCAAGAATGGCTATAATAATATAAATATTGCTTATCATATATTAATAAGTTGGTTTTTTATTATTTTTACAGCATAGTAGAAGATAAAACTAACTTTATTAAAACGATAACTTATGAATGGTGAGGACACTTTCACGCGATATACATATATCAAATTTTTTAAAATGTTGTTTTTTCAGCTATTTTTTACTCCAAAGATGCTTTTTTGCTCGAAAAATAAAACTCCCTATAAAAAAGTTTGTAGGAAACCTCATTTTTGTTAAGAAAGTGGTCGTAATAAAAGGGAGAATAGGATTAGGAGTTGAATGTACATTTTGCAACAAACAGGATAATTGCAACTTATTGGTTATGCGATTAGAAACAAAAGAATTTGTTGTTGCTAAATATTTTGAAAGAACAAAAAAGATAAAAGATTCAAAAATCATTATCTTATAGGAGAAGCTTATTTATAAAATAGAAGACTATTAACGAAGAATGACGGTATTTATTAAGTTCATTATTAATGGAAACCAATGATTGGAAGTGTCTCAATACATATAGTTTTCTATGTCTCACGATGTGGCGGCAGATTTGCCCGTTCAATTTGAGAATATATTATAAAGAAAGCGATAAAACGGTGGAAGATATTATTTGGGATAAAGTAGGAAATTAAGTTGATTATAGAGGTAAAAATTAAAAAATAGCTGAGTTAGAAAGAACAGATAATATTATAAAAATCAATAAACAATAAAAGAATTTTCGGACTTCAGAAAAATACCCTAGAAGAGAATATAAAGGCTTTAATCGAAGGTATAAATAGAAAATCGGCTTGTTTAGAAAAATATCGTAAAAGTCTACAAGAACTTTCCTGTTTCTTGTCTATAACTATTTTTTCAAAGATTATAGGGGATTTAAAACATAAATTTCATATTATATGAAAATCAAAAACGTTTACGTGATTTAAAGGCTATATTCACAGTAAAAACGCAACATTATTGGAACAGATGATACAAAGAGATAGTTCCCAAAATACAAATATAAAGAAATAGTTCCATCCGCCGTATATATAGATGATATGGCGGAATTTTTGTCATAAATATTCGTGGATAAAGATTGGACGATTAAAAAGGAGACAGATAATTTGAAATATAAATAAAAACCAAAGGAGGAAAAAGAGATGAGATTAACAGACAAAGAGAAAGAACAAGTCGTAGAAAGGTATTTATCAGGTGAAAGCGTGAAAAAATTAATGGAGGAAAAAAATTTTTCACGCAGTACCTTGTACCTTTGGACAAAACAATACCAAGAACAAGCTCAAGAAGACTATGAACAAATAAGCGTTAAGAAATACAGGCTATTGCAAAAAAGAGTAGAAAGGCTTGAAGAAATGATTGACATCTTCAAAGAAGCAAATTGTAAGTATAACGATTCAGTGAGAGTAAAATTATATGCTTTGGAAACGTTATATAGCAAACACAGTATTCATATTTTATGTGAAACTTTCGGTGTAGCAAGAGGAACCTTCTACAACCATATTTTAAGGAATAAAAAAGAAAACACCTCTTATGCTCAACGCAAAGAGGAGTTAAGAATAAAGATAGAAGAGATTTATAACGAGAGCAATCAGATTTTCGGTGCCGGAAAAATTATGGCGGTATTAAAAAGTCGAGGAGTACAAACTTCAGAAAATATGGTTCGTTTGCTTATGAGAGAGATGGGGATATCCAGCGTTCGTCAGGAATCAAAAAGTCTATACGACAAAGAACAAAAGAGTTGCAGAAATAAATTGCGGCAGCAATTCACAACGACTGCGCCGAATCAGGTTTGGGTTAGTGATATTACATATTTCAGATATAAGGATCAAAATTATTATATTTGTGTAATAATTGATCTGTTTGCGCGAAAAGTAATAGGATATAAGGTAGGGATCAAAAACAGTACGCAGCTTACGAAAAGCACTTTTCAGAAAGCTTATGCAACGCGAAAGCCAAATAAAGGACTGATTTTTCATTCCGATAATGGAAATAATTACCGAGCTTATGCTTTTTGTAAATATTTGAAATCACTTTCAGTGGAATAATCGTTTTCAAGACCTTATGTTCCTTATGATAATTCGGTAATGGAAAGCTTTTTCGCATCTATGAAACGAGAGGAGTTATATAGAAGAAAGTATAATTCAGAAAATGAACTATTCCGCTCCATTGACGATTACATAGTGTTCTATAATGATAAAAGACCTCATTATAAAGATTCCTATAAGACACCAACACAAAAGGAAGCAGAATACTACGAAAAAATTAGATATAGGAGGTTCGAAAGCAAACTTTTCCGACGTTTATACCGAAAATTTTGATTGTTCACGTTCCCGTGTCCATTTTCTCTGATCTCATGAGAGGCTCACAAAGTCGTTTAAATAAGCGGGGTTCAGAGACTAACAAAGAAAAAACACTATTGAGCTTCGGACTCCTACAGTTCGAGGCTCAATAGTGTTTTCAAATGGTGCACCTTCAGGGACTCGAACCCTGGGCCCAATGATTAAGAGTCATTTGCTCTACCAACTGAGCTAAAGGTGCATATATGGTGGTCCATCCGAGTCTCGAACTCGGGACACCTTGATTAAAAATCAAGTGCTCTACCAACTGAGCTAATGGGCCGCTTTTTTTATAAAAATGGCTGGGGTGGCAAGATTTGAACTTACGAATGCCGGAATCAAAATCCGGTGCCTTAACCGCTTGGCTACACCCCAATAAAATAAATGGGGCGGGCGACAAGGATCGAACTTGCGACCTCCAGGGCCACAATCTGGCGCTCTAACCAACTGAGCTACGCCCGCCGTTTATTTTGGTGCGCCTGAAGAGATTCGAACCCCTGACACACGGCTTAGAAGGCCGTTGCTCTATCCAACTGAGCTACAGGCGCATAGCTTGACACTTAGCCGACAAACGACAGAATGACTCGGCCGGTTCCTGAAAATCAGTGGAGCGGGTGATGGGAATCGGACCCACGCAACCAGCTTGGAAGGCTGGAATTCTACCATTGAACTACACCCGCATGCTTACGTTCGGTGCCGTATCAACAACGCTTGTATATAATAGCACTATTCCAAATAATTGTCAAATATTTTTCGCGCTTTTTTCTAAATTTTCGGTGAAATTTTTTGTTCTTGAATCGAAGTATCGAAATTTTCATAAAATGTTAAAAATGAACTCAAAAAAATGAGAAGAACGAATATAAACAATTCGTTTTTAAAAGAGCGGAGGAATATGGTATAATAAATACGGTAAAAAAGCAGGACAAAGACAGGCCGTTTTGTATGGACGGCCGTATTCGGGGTGACTTATGAAAATACTTTACGTATCCGACCTGGACGGCACCTTGATTACCCGCAGCGAAAAGATTTCCGATTACAGTCTTTCGCTTCTCAACGAACTGATCGGGGCGGGGCTGCTGTTCACCTATGCGACGGCGCGCTCGCTCGCGTCGGCGGAGCGTGCCGTAAGTGGACTCAAACATACGCTGCCCGTAATCGTTTATAACGGTGCGCTGATCATAGATCCCTCTACGCACGAAACCTTATATTCTCTGACCTTTTCTCCGGCGCTAAAAAAGCATCTCGTTTCCAGGCTCCGGGAATTCGGCGTTTCTCCCGTCGTACACGCCCGGGAAGACGGCGCGGATAAAATTTTTTGGCTTCGGGGAAAAGAATCGGACGGACAGCAGCGTTATCTCTCCCGCCGTGCGGGAGATAAAAGACTTACGCCCGTTGTCTCGGAAGAGGAACTCGTCCGCGGCGACGCATTCTTTTTCGCCTGCAACGGCTCTTACGAACAGATGAAACGTATCCACGACGCTCTGGAAGCGGAAGGCTTTTACAGCCTCATTTATCCCGAAGTCTACCGGGAGGACTTCTGGCTGGAAATTCTGCCTAAGGGCGCAACCAAAGCCAACGCGGTCGTAAAACTCAAAGAACTGACACACTGCGACAAAGTCGTCTGCTTCGGCGATTCCGCCAACGATTCGGAACTTTTCGACGTCTGCGACGAAAAATACGCCGTCAAAAACGCGGCCGATTGGCTTAAAGCCAAAGCGACGGATGTCGTCGGTTTCTGCGAAGAGGACGGCGTGGCGAAGTGGCTGGCGCGGAATGCGAAAATCGGGCCTTAAAGGGCTCTCTACACGACGAAAAAGGTGAACCCGGACCGGAAAGCGAGCACCCACAAATAAACGTTTAAAACGCCTAAAATAGGCATTAAAATCATCAGGAAAAGACTCTTCAACCGGTATTTGAAAATAAACATACATACGTAGATGGTGATGGCTCCGCCGAGAAAGCCGGTGAGGACAAGCCGTCCGTCCGAGGATTTATTCGGTTCTCCTTCCACATAATCGTCTTTTAATCCTTTGATGAGCAGAAAGGAATAAAAATTGACGGCGAGAATGTAAGCGATCAAAAACAGGTAAAGTATCAGCATATTGACAGTATGCTCCGTTTTCACAAAAAATAAAAGAGGTATAGAGAAGTTATGACAATGAAGAAAAGAGCTTTGATAAGCGTTTCGGACAAGACGGGCATCGTCGAATTCGGCAAGAGACTTTCGGCGTGCGGCTATGAAATCATTTCGACGGGCGGCACCGCGAAAACGCTCGAAGGGGCGGGGCTTCCCGTCGTCGGCGTCAGCGATATAACCGGCTTTCCCGAATGTCTCGACGGCAGAGTGAAGACGCTGCACCCGGCCGTGCACGCGGGACTTCTCGCGATGCGTTCCAATCCCGAGCACATGGCGCAGCTCGAACGGCTCGGCATCAATACCATCGATATCGTAGTCGTCAATCTTTATCCCTTCAAAGCGACGATTTCAAAACCGGGCGTTTCTTTCGCGGACGCAGTGGAAAACATCGATATCGGCGGTCCGACCATGATCCGCGCGGCGGCGAAAAATTACCAAGACGTCGCGGTCGTCGTCGATCCCAAAGACTACGACCGAGTACTCGGCGAACTGGAAGCGGGCGGGATTTCCCTCGATACGAAAAAATACCTGCAATATAAAGTGTTCGCGCATACCGCCGTTTACGACAGTATGATCTCCAACTATCTGGCGGAGCAGCTCGGCCTTCGTTTTCCCGACAGCGTTACCTTCGCCTACGAAAAAGCGCAGGATATGCGCTACGGCGAAAATCCCCACCAGGGCGCTTCTTATTACACGGAAGAGTTTGTCCGCGCAGGATCCTTATCCAAAGCTAAACAGCTTTGGGGAAAGGAGCTTTCCTATAATAATATCAACGACGCCAACGGTGCCTTGGAACTTGTCAAGGAATTCGACGAGCCCTGCGTCGTCGCCAGCAAGCACGCCAATCCCTGCGGCGTGGGAATCGGCGAAACGATTTACGACGCTTATCTCAAAGCCTACGAATCCGATCCCGTTTCCGTGTTCGGGGGTATTCTCGCCATCAACGGCAGGGTAGACGAAAGGACGGCGGCGGAGATCAATAAAATCTTCATCGAGATCGTCATCGCGGAGAGCTATACGCCGGAGGCGCTCGCGATCCTCGAAACGAAGAAAAATATCCGGCTTCTCGAACTGTCCGATATCCGCGTACGCCGCGAGAAGAGCGCTTACGACATGAAAAAAGTGTACGGCGGACTCCTGATCCAGGATTACGACGAAACGCTGTATAACGACGAGGACGTGAAAGTCGTCACCAAACGCGCGCCGACGGCGGAAGAGATGAAGGCGCTGCTCTTCAACTGGAAAGTCGTCAAGTATACGAAATCCAACGCGATCGTCGTCGGCAAGGCGGATCGCACGACGGGAATCGGTATGGGGCAGACCAACCGCATCTGGGCTGCGCAGCAGGCGATCGGGCACGCGGGCGAAGAGGCGAAGGGTTCCGTCATGGCTTCCGACGCATTTTTCCCTTTTCCCGACTGCGTGGAGGAGTGCGTGAAGGCGGGGATCACGGCGATCATTCAACCGGGCGGAAGTATCCGCGACCAGCTCTCCATAGACGCCTGCGACGACGCGGGCATCGCGATGATCTTCGTCAATCAGCGCCATTTCCGGCACTGAGCGCATCTCCCGGCGGAGAGGATCTTGACGGCGAACGCCCGAAAAAGAGGAATAGAGTATGGAATTTTTCTTGGTATTGACTTTTCTGTTCGCGGTCGGCGCGCTCTGCGGGTGGGTAATCGAATTGTTTTTTCGCCGCTTTACGAGCAAAAAATGGATCAACCCGGGATTTCTGCGCGGGCCGTATCTGCCGCTCTACGGCTTCGGGCTCGTTCTGATGTTTCTGATCGCGAGCATTCCGCTCGACGGGATCTCTCCCGTATGGCTCAGATACGCGGTGCTGCTTCTCATCATCTGCGTGGTCATGACGCTCATCGAATACCTGGCGGGGCTGATTTTCATCAAGGGCATGGGGATCAAGCTGTGGGACTATTCAAAGCGTCCCGGCAATATTCAGGGGATCATCTGTCCGTTGTTCTCCCTATTCTGGACGTTGATCGGCGGCGTATATGTTTTTCTCATTCACCCCGCCGTCTATCAGGCGGTGAGCTGGTTCACGAGCAATCTCTATTATTCTTTCTTCGTGGGTATCTTTTTCGGCTTGTTTTTCTGGGATCTTGCCTCGACGCTCAAACTTTCGGCGAAACTGAGAAAATTTGCTAAGGAAAACCGCATCGCCATTCGTTACGAGGAATTGAAACTGATGATCCGCAATGCGCTGGATACGGAAAAATTGAAGAGCAGTTTCATCAACCCCTTCAAAGCCTCGGCGGAGACGATCAAGGCGACGCTGTCCCGATATGTGGAGAATTTCAGAAACGGGGAATACGGCTGGCACGGTAAAAAGAAGCATACAAACGAAGAGGAAGGGGCTTCCAAGAACAAAGAAGAGGACGAACGTAAAAAATAAATAAGAAAAAAGAGCCGGATCCCTTTCAAGGATCCGGCTCTTGGTTTTTAAACGTGAAAAAATTCTCCGCCGCAGTCTACGGAGAGAACGTTTTTCCTGATAAGGCGTCTTATTTTGCCGTTTGAGCGGCCTCTTTTTCCGCTTTGTATTCGGCGATCGCTTTGGATAACTGGTCGGGGCAGGAAGTGCCGTTGCGGCATTTGATGCCTTTTAAAAGCGATTCGACTTCGTCGATGTCCTTGCCTTCGATGAGGCGGGCGATGCCTTGCAGATTGCCGCCGCAGCCGCCGATGAAGCGCACGTTGTGCAGTTTGTTCTCCGCGTCGACGTCAAAGAGGATTTGTCTCGAACAAGTGCCTTTCGTAGAATAAGTAAACATGATATAACCTCGTTGTTGTAATGGTCAGTCCACCAAAGTTTCGTAGATGGCGGAATAGAGCTCGGAAGCCTTGCTTTCCCAGTTTTTATAGATATTCTGGGCGGTTTTTTTGTCGGGGACGACGAATTTCAATTCCAGCATAGGCTGTACCGGCGCGATGATCTTCAAAAATACGGTGTACGTTCCGTCTTTGTTCTGATAATAGTCCGCTTTACATTCCTGACGGTTCCTCAGTTTTCCGCTGTTCTTTTTGACGAACGCGGAAATTTCCTCCCGGATACTTTTGGGAATATTGATATAAAAATTATTCAGACTCTCTCTTCCGTCCGTAGTGATCGTGTAGAGGGGCTCTTCGTCGGAGGATAAGCGGCAGATGAAGCCGTCTTCGAGCAGCTTGGGCAGTAGCTCCATACAGTCCATGTAATTGAGCCAGTTGTTGCTCGTGGTGCACATTTCGACGATCGTACGCTCGGACAGGGCGCTTTCCATCTTATCGAAAACGAAAAGAACGATTAATTTGTTAACGGATGTTTCGCCCTGAATTTGCATTGGTAAAAGAACTCCTCAAACGGTTGGAAAAAAGACCGAAATTTCTTTTTCGGTCAAAGGAAGCCGCTTTTTCGAAAAAGCGGCCGCCGTATCTTTTGTCGATAGAAATAAACGGAAAAATCCGTTCAGGCGGCGAATTTTTTCAGCTTCTCCAAAAGCACCGCGCAGTCTTCGGAATAGATCTCCACCGTGAGGGGCTGCGACAGATCGAGCGAGAAAATACCCAGGATCGATTTCGCGTCCACGACATATTTACCACTCTTCAAAAGAATTTCATAGGGACAGTCCTGTGTAATAGCAACAAACTCTTTGACCTTTTGGGCCATTTCGAGAGAAATTTTAACAGATTTCATTGGGAATGTTACCTCCGAATTTTTAGTTGCCTATATTATACATAAATTTACATTTAAAATCAAGATATTTTGGGAAAAATTCTTTAAATATTTTTGTTTTTGTGCTATAATGACAATATAAACGGTGAAACTTATAAGAAATAACTAATTGCACAAATCCGAAAAGCGGGAGGCTCGGGAAGAAAATGGAATTAACGGAAAAGACGATTCGTAAAAATTACGTCTATCGAGGCAAGATCATCTCCGTGCGCGCGGACGACGCTCTTCGCGCCGACGGCGGGCCGTGCAAGCGGGAGTTGGTGGAACACCCCGGCGGCGCCTGCGTCCTTTATGTGGAGGACGGCTGCGTGCTGTTGGTGAAACAGTTCCGCTACGCCTACGGGGAAGCGATCTACGAGATTCCCGCGGGCAAACTCAATCCGGGCGAGGATCCCGAGCTCGCAGCGGCGCGGGAGCTCGAAGAAGAATCGGGAGTGCGGGCGGAGAAACTCCGGCTTTTATATACGCTCTATCCCACGCCCGGATATACCAACGAAAAAATTTATATCTATCTCGCCGAGGGCGGAAAACGCCTTACCGCGCACCCGGACGAAGGGGAATTTTTAAGCGTCGAATTCGTGCCGCTCGAAGAAGTGAAAAAGATGCTCAAAGAAGGAGGGATCAACGACGCGAAAACCATCGTCGCCGTTCAGGCGTATCTGCTCGGCGAAGCGGAGAAGAAGCCGGAAAAATGAGCGCGGCAAAAAACGGAGCCGGTATGTCGGCTCCGTTCTTTGGTTTCTTGGGTTCCTGATGTCCGTGCGCTCCGTCGGGATACGCGGGGATCGGAAAAGGCCGTAAGGGACGGGCCTGCGCCGCGTTTCGGACTTAGTTGCAGCCGCAGCCGCAACCGCACGAAGGGGTGAAGATCTCGGAAAGCGTTCCGTTCTTGTAAAGGCAATAAAGAAGCGCGAGAATGATAGGCAGACCGCACCCGTTCAAAATGCCGTTGCAGAAAATTCCGTCTTTCGATCCCAAAACGAGCAGAGCAATGAGAATCCAAAGGGTGGTGTTACCCTGTGTGCAGCAATTCATATAAAAACCTCCTGTGTTTTCACCGCAGGGGATATGTAAAATCGAATCCGAAAGGAATGACGCGACCTGCGGTTTTATCTTTACTATTACATAGTATTATTTAAGCGGGAAAAAATGTTCCGATTTATTGGCTCATTTTGTTGCCAGAAAAAGAAAAATGCGCTATAATAAATAATACATTCATCTATCCGGCGGCGGATATGCTTTTTCGCAGTCCGACCGCTCAAACGGATAAATACATTATTATTTTATGTCTGCGGGTATCTTTCGGTGCATGGGAGAACCCGATGGAGGTTATTATGGAAGCGGAAAAGAAATTCTTTTCGGCAAGAAACGTCACGGGACTTTCCGTGCTGATCGCCCTTGTCGTGGTGCTGCAAATTTGGGGCAGCAACGTCAAAATCGGACCTACGAGTCTCAACTTCGTCCTTATCCCCGTCGTACTCGGCGCGGTGGTGTTCGGCCCTCTGGCGGGGGGATTTCTCGGTTTCGTCTCGGGACTCATCATTCTCATCTACGGAATTGCGGGCGCCGATCCCTTTACGGCGGTGCTTTTCGCCGATCACCCCTTTCTCACGTCGGCGGTATGTCTCGTCAAGGGGATCGCCTGCGGCGCGGCTGCGGGCTGGGCGTTCCGGCTGATCGCGAAAAAATACCCTTATGCCGGCGTATTTACGGCCGCGGCGATAGCTCCCATCGTCAATACGGGACTTTTTATTCTGGGCGCGCTTTTCATGAGCGACACGCTTTCCGCGAATTTCGTCGCGGACGGTTCGTCGGTGTTCTATTTTCTCGTCATCGGCGTTTCGGGCGTCAATTTTCTTTTGGAACTGGGGCTGAACCTTGTCTTTGCGCCCGCGCTGTACCGCGTGATCCGGGCGGTGACGAAAAACCGTAAAAAATAAGGAAACGTAATTCACATGATCATTTGCATCGATATAGGCAATACGAACGTCAAATACGCCATTTACGATCGCGAGAGTCTGAAAATATCTTTTCGCGTCGCCACCGATTTTAAAAAGACTTCGGACGAATACGGCTCGCAGCTCGTGAATATGCTAAAAGTAATGGAAATAAAGCGCGGGGCTATTTCGGGCGGCATCATCTCGTCCGTCGTTCCTTCGCTCGATTACACGATCGACAAGATGTGCAGTCTTTATCTCGGTATCCGCCCGCTGCACATAGAGCCGGGACTCAAATCGGGACTGAATATCCGCTGCGACGACGCGCGGGAAGTGGGCGCGGACCGGATCGTCAACTGCGTTTCGGCGATCGTCAAATACGGCGAAAACAAGCCGATGATCGTCGTGGATTTCGGTACGGCTACGACCTTCAACGTCATCAGCGCCGACAGCGAATTTATCGGCGGCGTCATTTCGCCGGGGATCAAGGGCTCGCTCGATTCTCTCGTCAACGGTACGGCGAAACTGCCGAGAGTGGAGATCGAGGCGCCCAGGAGTATCATCGCCAAGAACACCGTCACCAACATGCAGGCGGGGATCGTGTTCGGATTTGCGGGGCTGGTGGAATACATCGTCACCAGGATCAAGAAAGAACTCGGATGCTTCGACGTGAAAACGATCGCGACGGGAGGATTCAGCGAGATCATTTCCAAAGAAGTCTCCTGCATAGACGTGGTGGATAAACTTCTCACTTTGGAAGGACTTCGTTATCTCTATTATTTGAACCGTCCCGAAAATTGATAAAATAGGTAGGAAGGATAAGGGCGGGGATTTGATGAGCGCGGGACAAGCACGGCTTTTAAAAGCATAATAATCCGCGTGAATACAAAGAATAAGATGGAGCGGAAACGTATTTCCTAAGGAGGCAGCAGAAATATGATGAAAAGAGTGGGCGTAGCGATTTTAGGGCTGGGCGTCGTCGGCGGCGGAACATATCAGATCCTCACCGAGCACCGGGAATTTTATCAGCGTACGCAGAACGTCGACATCGTAGTGGAAAACGTACTGGTACGCGACCGGCAGCGTGCGCTCGACATGGGAATTCCCGAAGAAAACATCGCCGGGAGTATCGCGGAAGTCATCGCCAATCCCAACGTGGACATCGTCATCGAATGTATCGGCGGCGTGGAGGCTGCGAAGGATTACGTCCTCGCCGCGCTGCACGAGGGAAAGAGCGTCGTTTCCTCCAACAAGGAGCTCATTTCCAAATATTCGCACGAATTGGAGCGCACGGCGAAGAGAAACTGCTGCGGCTTATATTTCGAGGCGAGCTGCGTCGGAGGCGTGCCTATTATCCGCACCCTGCTCGACGGCGTGCAGGCGAACCGTATTACGGAAATGATGGGTATTATCAACGGTACTACCAATTATATCCTGACAAAAATGACCGAGGAGAACGAAGATTATGCCTGCGCGCTGAAAGAGGCGCAAAAGCTGGGCTATGCGGAAGCCGATCCCACCAACGACGTGGAGGGTATCGACGCGACGTATAAACTGTCGATCCTTTCCTCGCTCGCCTTTCACACCAAAGTGCCCTACACGAAGGTCTGCCGCGAGGGGATCTCCGCGGTGGACAAAGCGGATATCGCCTACGGGAAACAGCTCGGCTATACGCTGAAACTGCTCGCCATCGGCAAAGATACGCATCGGGGAATCGAGGTGCGCGTCCACCCGACGTTCATCAGAAATTCTCATCCCTTAGCCAGCGTGGGCGATAGCTTCAACGCCGTTTACTTGAAGGGGGACGCTATGGACGATATCATGCTCTACGGCCGCGGCGCGGGCGCGTTGCCGACGGGCAGCGCCGTGGTCAGCGACGTCATCTACGCGGCTACACATTCGGATATCAAGTATTCCACCTTTAAAAATACCGCGGCCCCGGATCGGGAGACGAGGTTCGTTTCCGACTTTGAAAGCGCTTACTACCTCCGCCTTTCCGCGGCGGATAAAGCGGGCGTTCTCGCTAAGGTTTCCGGGATTCTCGCGCGCTACGGCATTTCGATCGTAGAGCTCGTACAGAAGGGAAACGCGGCCGACGCGGAGACGGAAGCGCCGGCGGGCGAACGGGTGCCTTTGATTCTGGTAACGCACGTGACGACGGAAAACAGTATCCGCGGCGCGGCGGCGAAGATCAACGCTTCGGGCATCGCCGCTGTGGAAGCGCTCATACGCGTGGAAGCCTGAATTTTTTAAGCCGGGAAAATAGCGACGGCATACGCGGACGGCGAGGGAACTTCCCTCGCCGTTCGTTTTGAAAAAACACGAAAGAAGGTGCAGGATTTATGAAAGGGATCGTCATCATGAACGCCTATCCCAACGGCGAAAAGTTTTATCGGCAGAGCCGTAGGATCGCGGCGGCGCTCGAAAAAGCCGGCGCGGAAACGGAAATTCTTTTGAACGGCGAGGTTTTGGCTGCCGTGCGCACGGACGGCTCTGTGGCGGGAATACCCGACTGCGATTTCGCCGTCTATCTCGACAAAGACAAATATCTCGGCAAAATGCTCGAATCGACCGGGCTTCGGCTTTTTAACCGCGCCGAGGCGGTGGAACGATGCGACGATAAAATGCTCACCTATCTTTCGCTCGCCTCCTCGGGGCTCGTTTTGCCGGAGACGATTCCCGCTCCGCTTTGCTATACGCCTCATGTATGCCCGGACGAAAAATTTCTCCGTCGTGCGGCTGAGAAACTGGGATTTCCGCTCGTGGTAAAAAAAAGCTACGGCTCGTTCGGAAAGGACGTTCGGCTCGTACACGGTATGGCTGAACTTCGGGAAGCGGCGCGAGAGTTTCTTTATTTTCCGCATTTTTATCAGCAGTATATCGCCGCTTCGGCGGGACGGGACGTGAGAATCGTCGTCATCGGCGGGAAAGCCGTTGCCGCGATGGAGCGGGTGGCGAAACCGGGGGAATTTCGTTCCAATATCGAGCTCGGAGGCATGGGCAGGCCGATTGCGGCGGCGGAAGAGTTCCAAGCGGCCGCGGAGCGCGCCGCCCGGGCGCTCGATCTCGATTATTGCGGTGTGGATCTTTTGGAAGGCAAAGAGGGCCCCGTGCTTTGCGAAGTTAATTCCAACGCTTTTTTCGAAGGCATAGAGGCGGTGACGGGCAAAGATATCGCCGGGAGCTACGCCGAACATATCCGGCAAACGATCTCCGAAACAAAGAATTGAGACGCGGAAAAATTTTTGAAAAAATTTTCTCTTTTTCTGTCACACGGGCGCAAGCGCTTTGTCTAATTAAATAGGAGGTCAATCAATGATGGATAATAAAGAAGAAATATCGGTTTTGATCGATAAGGCCACGGCGGGCGACAAGGAAGCGCTCGAAAAGGTAATTTTGAGCGTGCGGGATTCCGTGTTCAATCTTTCGCTGAGAATGTTGGGTACGTTCGCCGACGCGGAGGACGCGGCGCAGGATATTTTATTGAAAGTGATCACCCATCTCTCCCTGTTCAAAAAAGAAAGCGTGTTTTCCACCTGGGTATTCCGCATCGCGGTCAATCATCTCATCAATTACAAAAAGCATCTTTTCGCCCACGCTCCGCTGACGTTTGAATACTATGCGGGCGATATCGAACATGCGAATACGGACGATATTCCCGATCTGACGCAAAGCGCGGATAAGTCACTGTTGGCGACGGAACTGAAACTTTCCTGCACCAATGTTATGCTGCAATGCCTGGACGCGGAAAGCCGCTGTATTTTCGTATTGGGAACGATGTTTAAGCCGGACAGCCGGATCGCCGGGGAAATTCTCGGGTTGACGCCGGAGACATATCGGCAGCGCCTCTCGCGGATACGCAGAAAAGTGGCGGATTTTCTCGCCGCCTACTGCGGTGAATACGGCGAGGGCAGGTGTCGATGCGAGAAGCGGCTCGATTACGCGGTGCAAAGCCGCCGACTCCATACCGCAAAGTGCGAATACGCGCAGACAAAGGAAATCGAGCGGGAAAAAATGTTGATTTTCAAAGAAGCGATGGAGGACATCGACGATCTTGCGGGAAAATTTTCTTTCTGCAAGGCGTACGAATCGCCCGAACGCACCAAAGAATTTTTTCGGGAATTTCTGCAATCGCCCGCGCTCTCTACGGTCAAAAATTCCTGACGGAGGTAAAAATGAATACCCAAGCGATTTTACATTATCTTTCCGCTTTGAACGAGAACAACGACCGGGAATGGTTTCATGCCCACAAAGAGGAATATCGGGAAGCGAACGCGCAGTTTGAAGAATTCCTGCAAGCACTGGTCTGTAAACTCGGCGGAATTGATGAGAGCATCGTACATAATTCGCCCAAAGATGTGACTTTCAAATTGGTGCGCGACACTCGTTTCAGCCATGATAAATCCCCTTATATTCCCGCATTTCGGGCGCATATCGGCCCCGCCGGAAAACAGCCGATCCCCGTGGGGTATTATTTGATGATCAAAGCGGGCGGCACCTTTCTGGGGGGTGGACTGTTCGCCGATATATTTCGGGACGCCACGAAAAGGATACGAGACTATCTTTACGAGAATCCGGAGGAGTGGGAAGGCGTGATCGCGAACGCGGAGTTTCGGGAACGTTTTACGGTACGCGGAAGCGCGCTGAAAAAGATCCCCGAAGGATACGACGGGAATCACCCTGCCGCGGAATTTTTAAAATATAAAAGCTGGTATCTCGAATATCCGGTGGAGGACGCGATCGTCGCGGACTCCGAAGCGTTTCTGGCTTTGGCGGCGGATATATTCCGACGCATGAAACCGTTCAACGATTATCTGAACCGGGCGTTGGCCGGATTTCAAATGCCTGAAAGAAAATAAAAAACGCGCCTGCGAAACAGGCGCGGCGGAAAAGTTTTTACGATTTCTTTTTATCCTCGTCGTCGGGTTTATTTTCCTTGACGGTATAGCTGTATTCGATGTCGGGATTGACTTTTAAAAGAGCCCGGACGAAGTCTTCGTTCCAGGAGGGCCGGACGGAGAGGACGGAGAAGTTTTCACCCATGTAAATCGTAAGTTTGCTGGTGTCGCGGTCAAGAATCACGGAAGTGATGTCCTTGATCGCGCATTTGCTTTTGATGATACCGAACTGTGTCGTCAGATTTTTGTCGTCGACGACGTACTGCGATTTAATCAACAGCGCCGCGAGAACGATAATCCCCAAAACGCATACGAGAATGAAAAAGGGATATTTCAGCCAGTCGTTAAAAGCGCGCAGTCCGCCGTTGTCAAAAATACGGTAAACGGAAAGCCCGATTCCCAGCGCGCACAAAATTAATGCGGCGACGCTGAGAAGCCGTATGGTAGTCGTGAATTGAAAACGAAAATATTTCGCTTGGCCCGAAGAGGATTTCTTTTTCATGCTTGTATTATACCATAGCGTTCTTGAAAAATCAAATAAAAATCCACGGTTCCCAAAAAGCGCTTTTAAAATCAGATTCAATTCCGCTTTAAGATTTTTTAAACCGCGGAGTCAATCGGGGCGCCGGGCGGGGCGGTTCGGACAGCGGCGCGGCGGAGTCGGAACACTCGGGGCAATTTTCCGGGGAGCAATCGGAGGAACAATTACCCTGTTCCGTATCCGAATCTTTCCGGTAAGCGTCGCGATGTCCGCGTTTGGGGCGCGCGGGCGGAGACGGCATTTTTTCCGCGCCTTTGCCGGAGGACTCCGGGTGCGCGGGGCGCACGGGACGGGGCGTCTTTTCCGGGGCATGAGTGCGTTCCTGTTGCTCGGCGGGTTCCCGATCGGAGGTAAGCTGAGGGAAATAGGGATAGGGAACGCCTTCCTCGCCGGGTGCGGGATAAAGGTCCGGAGGTACGTCGGGCAAAAGGTCGGGCGCTCCCTCCCGGAAATTTTCGGGAGCGGACGGCGAGAAAGAAGATTCCTTTTCGCCGAAGCCCGAGCAGGCTGTTGTCATCGGTAAAAACAGGCAAACAGACGCCGCGCATAAGGCGGGCAAGATACGATGTGAACTTTTCATACTTAAAGTTTGCGCGGGAGTGAAAAAAGTATGCTTTCTGTTTTTGAAAAATCAATGAAAAAGTTGATGACAAAGTATTTCCCACGGTTGCATTTTCCCGCAAAGAGTTGTATAATAAATAATATGGGAAACTCTGAGAATACGGAAGAAATACGCGCGCAGGAAGAGCGGCGGGAGCAGAAACAGTTCGTTAAAATGACGCAGACGCCGATTCCCAAGCTGGTCGTCATGTTAGGGATTCCGACGATGCTCAATATGATGGTCTCCTCCCTCTATAACCTCGCGGATACCTATTTTGTATCCAGTCTCGGCGAGACTGTGACCGGGGCGGTCAATGTGGTTTTGTCGCTGATGGCTGTGATTCAGGCCATCGGCTTTACCTTCGGTATGGGCGGCGGAAGCATCATTTCGCGGCTGCTCGGTAAACGCGCGCAAAAGGAAGCCGACGAGGTCTCTTCGTCGGCGTTTTTTGCAGCCGGCGCGGCCGGGGTGCTTATTCTGTGCTTCGGTCTTATTTTTTTGACGCCGCTTATGAAAATATTGGGTTCGACGGAAGGCGTACTGCCCTACGCGCGGCAATATTCTCGTTATATTCTTCTGGCCGCGCCTTTTATGTGCATGTCTTTCGTCATGAACAACCTTTTGCGCTCGCAGGGAAAGGCGCTCCTATCCATGATCGGACTCGTGACGGGCGCGGTGCTCAACGTAGCTTTGGATCCGCTTTTGATCTTTGTTTTCGATATGGGGATCGACGGCGCCGCGATCGCCACCTTTATCAGCCAGATCGTCAGTTTTCTCATTCTGCTTTTTATGTTTCTTTCTAAACGCAGTATTACCCGTTTGCATTTTAAGAGCGTTTCTTTGCGCCCCGCGGTATACGGGGAGATCATCGCCACCGGATTTCCGTCCTTTTGTCGTCAGATTCTCGCCAGTTTATGTACCGTTTTGCTCAACTGGGCTATAAAGCCTTACGGCGACGGCGCGTTCGCGGCGCTCGGCGTCGTACAAAAAGTGTTTATGTTCGCTTTTTCCATCGCGCTGGGCGTCGGACAGGGATATCAGCCGGTACTGGGTTACAATTACAGCGCCAAGCGTTTCGATCGGGTGCACAGCGCCTATCTGTTCACGCTGATCTTTTCCACTGCGCTCATGAGCGTGTTCGCCGTCGTCTGCGCGATCTGCGCGCCTTTTATCATGCGCGAGTTTCTCGAGGCGGAGGAATCGATGAAGATCGGTACGCTTGCCTTACGGCTGCAATGTATCTGTATGCCGCTGCTGCCGCTCAACTTTATGGCGGGGCTGACTTATCAGGTGGTGGGAAACAAGGCTTTGGCGGCGCTGTTGTCCTGTTCGCGGCAAGGCCTTTTTTACGTCCCCGCCGTATTGATCCTGCCGTTGATGATCGATTTGCTCGGCGTGCAGAGCGCGCAGTCCGTTTCCGATTTTCTGGCCTTTATTTTTGCGGTCCCCTTCACGGTGAGTTTTTTCAAAAAGCTGCGCCGGTTACACGAGGAACAGCAAAGTTTTGACGTGTGCGAAACGAAAGCTTTGCCGACGGAGAGCCCGCATGACGAAAAATAAAAAAACAGCTCCTGATGCTGCAAGGATCGGAGCCGTTTTTCTTTTTACAGATACAAAAATAAATTCAGGCGTTTTGATGGACGATTTCCGCGTCGGTGAGAATGGGGGAGTTCTTGGCGAACACTTTCACCCATTCGATGGCGTTTTCACAGCGCTTTCTCGTTTTATAATGTTCGCCGAAACACAGAAGCTGGCCGTTGCCGTTTAAAAGTTTATAGATATAATCTCCGCTCTTTGCCAAAGAGATACGGAAATTGCCGCGCGCGATGTTCGCCTTATGCGTGCCGATCCCGTTGATAGCGCCGATATAAGTTAAGTATTCTTCACTGGAAAGTAACTTTTCTCCGTTGGAGGCAAACAATTCAAAGTAGAAGACCTGTTCGCCGTCTTCCGCCGTATGGGCGCGAATGATCCATTTGCCTTTGACGTCGTCGGGGAGTTTTTCGTTCGCCTCGTCCGCATCGATTTCCCCGGGAGGCGTAATGACGAGGTCCTGTACGTTTTCGTCGACGATAGCGGTCTTGGCAAAACGCTTGGTGGATTCGATGGCGCTTTCGCAGCGCGCTTTCGTAGCGTAGTGTTCGCCCAGGCAAAGGAGCATGTTTTTACCACTCAAAAGTTTGAACATATAATCGCCCTGTTTGGAAAGAACGATCTTGAAATTGCCGCGCGCGATATTCGCTTTATGCGTCTCGATACCGCTGAGCGCGCCGTTGTAAGTCGTATATTCTTCGCTCGTCAATAACTTTTCGCCGTTGGAAGCGCGAAGCTCGAAGAAGAAAGTCTCCTCATCGCTCTCGCCCGCGCGAATGACCTCCGCGGATTTGGAATTTGCCGTCACCACCCGGCAGATGATCCATTTTCCGCTGTATTTGGCGATTTGATCCGCCTCGTCCTCCTCGTCGTAAAAATCGTTTTCCTCCTCAACCGGTGCGTTTTTGAGGTCGTCTAAGTACATATATCCCTCCTCCAATTTATTTTTTTCCCTCTTGACTCCTTCTTCCGGCTCTTCGTCCTCCCCGGGCGTTTTCCCGGCTGCCGTTTCTTCCTCGGCGGGTTCTTCGCTTTTCGCTTCCGTTTCCGTCTCCGTCTCTTCTATCTCCGTAACGTCGATTGGCGCGGGCTCCGGGTTTATGATCTCTTCCGGTTCGTCCGGCGTGATTTCTTCTTGTTCCGGCATTCCTGCCGCTTCTGTTTGCTCCGGCGTCGCTGTCTCGGCCGCCTGTTTTCGTTCCGTAAGATTTTCGGGGTTCTCTTCGATGGGCTTAGGCTGCTGCTCGGAAGGATTTTCCGAGGGCGCGGAGGGCGGAGCCGCAAAGAACTCCGGCTCTTGTCGGATTGTATCGCTTCTCTTAGGCTCCGAAGGGGAGGGCGTATTCTTTGTTCCGGCGCGTCTGACGAGCAAAATAACCGTCACGACTGCGATCGTGGCGGCGCAGACGATAAGGATCGCGGCCAGAACGGGATTTTCTTTCAAATATTCAAAAAACATATAGAGCCTCCCGATATTCCGTATTTTTCCATAATTATATATTTATGTTATATCTTCTTATATATTGTAATATAAATCGGAGGGAAAGTCAATAGCTAATCGAAAAAAATTCAATACTTTTAAAAATAAATTTGACTTTATGCGGAAAAAGAGTTACAATGAAAACAATTATGAAAAACATTCGTACGGCAATTATCGGGGGCGGCGCTTCGGGCATGTTTTGCGCGGCGGCGCTTCAAGACGCAAGAGGCGCAGTGATCTTTGAACGAGGGGAACGGCTCGGAAAAAAGCTCTCCGCGACGGGGAACGGACAGGGAAACGTCACGAATCTCTCTCTTTCCGAAAAAAATTATTTTTCCGTGTCCGGAGATGCCCGGGATCGGCTTATCGACGCGCTCGCCCGCCACGGCAGAGCGGACATGCTGCGCTTTTTGGAATCGCTCGGCGGACTGTTTTTGCCCGACGAACGGGGCAGGGTTTATCCGGCGGGCCGGCAGGCCTCCTCCGTGACCGATCTTCTGCGTTTTTCTCTCGCGGCCAAAGGCGTGGAAATCTGTACGGACACAAAGGCTTCCGCTTTGATAAAGACTCCGCGCGGATTCCGCGTCGAAGCGGAAACGCCGGCGGGGAGGGAATGTTTCGAGGCGGAACGAGTCGTGCTCTGCGCGGGAGGAAAGGCCGCGAAAAATTTCGGTACGGACGGGGGCGCGTATCTTTTGGCAAAGTCGCTGGGACACTCTTTGACGCCTCTTTATCCCTCTCTCGTACAACTGAAAACGGATACGGCGCCGATCAGAGGCCTAAAAGGGATACGCGTGGACGCGCGCGTGTCCGCGTATGCGGGGAAAGAAAAACTCGCCGAGGAACGGGGCGACGTCATTTTTACAGATTACGGCCTCTCGGGCGACGCAGTTTTCCGCATTTCCGCTTTTTTGACCGATAAACTGGACAAAAGCAAGATTACTTTGAAGCTGGAATTTTTGCCCGACGTTCCGGCGCGGAAGATCATCGACGTCCTGACCGAAAAATCCAGATCCGAAAATATGCTCCCCGAAGGCGAACTCCTCTGCGGAATCGTCAATAATCAGCTGGGCAGGGCAGTGATGAGAATATGCGGGACGCAAAATATAACGGGCATTGTCAGTGTTTTGAAAGAGTTCGCACTGCCTGTGACCGGCTCGCTCGGCTTCGATTACGCGCAGGTGACAAAAGGCGGCGTGCCCCTTTCGGAAACGGACAATGATCTGCAAAGCCGGTTGGTGAAAGGCCTGTATTTTGCCGGGGAGATTCTCGACGTGGACGGGGAATGCGGCGGCTACAATCTGCAATGGGCCTATACTTCCGCGAGGATCGTCGCGGACGCGCTCAATAAACCAAGCGCCCTTTGATTGTCCGGAGTAGTGCCTTGCATAAAAGTTTAAAAGAGTGACGCCGCATAGGAAAAAATATGGAAACGAAAACTTTATCGAACGTAAAACTGAATCCGGGACAAAACGAAAAAGAACTTTTACGCGTTGCGGAAAAGTCGCTGCGCGCCAAGCCCGCTTATTTTCGCATCCTCAAAAAATCGCTCGACGCGCGGGATAAGAATAACATTAAATATATTTATACGATCGAGTTTTCCGCACGGAAAAAGGAAGTTCGTCCCGCAGAATTACCCCGTCTGCCCGATTATAAACAACCGAAGCGGCCGGTGCTGATCGCGGGGAGCGGTCCGGCGGGGCTCTTTTGCGCGATCCGACTTATAGAACACGGCCTTTGCCCCGTGGTCGTCGAACGTGGGCCCGCGGTGGAGGAACGGGAAAAAAAGATCTCGGACTTTGCGCGGCGGCGGCTTCTCGATCCGGAGGGGAACGTCCAGTTTGGCGAAGGCGGCGCCGGCACTTTTTCGGACGGTAAGCTCAATACCCAAACGCACGGAGCTTTCAACCGCGAAGTTCTGGAAACTTTCGTCCGCTTCGGCGCGCCCGCGGAGATCCTCTGGCTGAATAAACCTCATATCGGCAGCGACAACCTGAAAAACGTCGTGCGCAATATGCGCCGCTTTATCCTCGATAACGGCGGACAGGTTCTGTTCGATACGAAATTGACGGACGTTATCATAAAGGACGGAAAAATCCCGGCGGTACGGCTTTGCCGCAAAGGTAAAACGGACGAGTTTATAGAAAGCTCTGCGGTAGTGCTTGCGGTGGGACACAGCGCGCGCGATACTTTTGAAATGCTCCTTTCCCGCGGTGTTGCCATGAGGCACAAGGATTTTGCCGTAGGGGTACGAATCGAGCACCTGCAAACGGAGATCGGTCTTTCGCAGTACGGAAAGAGTTTTGCGAGGCTTCCCGCCGCCGATTATAAGCTCGTTTCCCATACCTTAGACCGTGCGGCGTTTACTTTCTGTATGTGTCCGGGCGGTTACGTCATGCCGGCGGCCAGCGAAGCCGGCGGCGTAGTGACCAACGGCATGAGCAATTATGCCCGCGACGGCGTCAACGCCAACAGCGCCCTCGTCGTACAGGTGACGGGCGCGGACTTCGGCGGCGAATCGCCCCTGGCGGGCGTGGAATTCCAGCGACGTCTGGAGCGTGCCGCTTTCAAAGCGGGCGGCGGCTCCTATGCCGCTCCCGTCCAGCTCGTCGGGGATTTTCTCGCAGATCGGGAAAGTTCCGCCTTTAAAAGCGTTCTCCCTACTTACGCCGCGGGCACCTCTTTTGCAAATCTGAGAGAGGTGCTTCCCTTAGCCGTCTCCGATACGCTCAAAGCCGCGATTGCCGATATGGAGAGACGCTTAAAAGGATTTGCCTGTCCCGACGCGGTGCTCACCGGCGTGGAATCCCGGACCAGTTCTCCCGTACGCATCGAAAGAAACGACGACTTCCAATCGGTCTCGGTACAAGGGCTGTACCCTTGCGGCGAAGGCGCGGGATATGCGGGCGGCATCACTTCCTCCGCTGCGGACGGGCTGCGAGTCGCCGAGTCGATTTTTAATACTTTCAATCGTTAAGAAAACGTTTTTTCAATATATTGAATATAGAAAAATGACAGAATAAAGGTCTTTTGACCTAATGAAGGCGACTTTTTTAGGTAATTTTCGCGAATGATAGGGAAAAATGCCCATAATATGTAAAAAATATAAACGTTTCACATAAATGTCATTTTTATTTCACAAAACTATCATAAATCAAGTGTATTATAAGGACACGAGAAAAGGGGAGGCACGGGATATTCCGTCAGCGTGATTGTTCGATACTTATATTGACCATACGTAAAACTTTTTTCATATTCTCTCACTAAAATATGTAGCCCGCAGGTTTTCCTGCGGGCTACATATTTTTTAGAAAAAAGAGGCGGGAACGTTTTTATAAGTTTGTGCGTGAAAAATTATTTTGTGAGCTCTTTGATCGCGTTATAATAAATTTCACTCATCAGGCGGATACGGTCGAAGGTGATATATTCGTTCGGCTGATGGATCGTGGCTTCTTCGTCTTCGAGCTCGGGCCCGAATCCGCAGCCGCATTTCAACGCCCGGGCGTAGGTGCCGCCGCCGATGGCGATCGGCTTCTCGTTTTTCCCCGTGACCGTGTTATATACGTTCATGAGCGTCGCAATCAGGGGGCCTTTCGGATCGTTGTAAAGGGGAGCCTGATAATTGACGACTTCGTAAGCGACGCCGGTTTTATCGAGTACGGTAAGAATTTCTTCTTTTTTATGTGTGGCGGGGAAGCGGATATCGGTAGTGACGGCGAGTCTGCCGTTTTCGAATCTCGCCACGTCGGGGGACATAGTCAGAAGGCCCGTTTCGTCCTGCATGGTCTTCAAGCCTTCCCTGTCCGCAAAGAGCAGATCATAAACTTTTTTGCAGTCGCTGTCGAAGGAAGCGAAGAAGGCGAACAGCGCTTCCAGGGCGTTGGCGCCCAGTTCGGGAGTGGAGCCGTGCGCGGATTTGCCGCGTACCTGCAAAGTCCTGCGCTGTTCGTCGAACTCGAAAGAGGTGCCCGCAATCGGATTGAGATAGGTTTTGAGTTTTGCCGCGGCGGCGTCCGTCAATACGGCGGAAGCGTTGTCGCAGACCATGTTCACACTCTCGCCCGCGGTGAGGGCGAGGAATGGAGGATTTTCGACGGGAAAGAAGACACGGAAATGCAGAATCCCTTTTTCCGCATAGATAGCGGGAAAGTCCGCGTCGGGCGAAAATCCCTCGTCGGGCATGTGCGCGACCTGATTATAATGATCGAGACAGGCCCAGCCGCGTTCCTCGTTGCAGCCGACGATGAATTTGATCTTGCGTCTGGGTTGAAATCCTTCGTCCTTCAATGCTTTGAGACAGTAAAGAGTCGCCACGGCGGGCCCCTTATCGTCCATCGTCCCCCGCCCCCAGATTTTTACGCCCGGCATACCGCCGGCCGAAGGCTCGTCGTTGATGACCGCGCCGAAGGGCGGAAAGCGCCAGCCGCTGCCGGCGGGCACGACGTCGAGGTGCGCGAGTATCGCGAGTTCTTCGCCCTCGCCGAAGACGACTTCACCTACATAATTATCGTAGTTATGCGTTTCAAAGCCGAGCTCGGCGGCGAGGGAAAGAAAATAGCCGAGGCAGTCCGCGGTTTCTTTGCCGAAAGGATAGGGGCCTTCCGCGGGCTTCCAGGAGGAATCGAATTTCACCGTTTTGCAGATGGAATCGACGATATCGTTGAAATATTTTTCCATAACGTGCGTCATGAGTTTGCCGTCCTTTGCCGTTTTCTTATATTATACACGTTTCCCTCGGACGGGTAAACCAAAAAGCGGCAAAATGCGTAAAAAACCGGGAAAAAATATTTTACCCGACGGACATGCTTTGACTTTTTGTAAAGATTGTGCTAAAATAAAATAAGCAACAGAGTTTGCGCGGGAGGAGGGGAAGATGGCGGAACACGAAGGACATCGTCACAGAATCATAGAAAAAATGGATTCGGGCAGCCTGCAAGAGCATGAATACCTGGAAATTCTTCTTTTCAGCGCCGTGCCCCGCCGCAATACCAACGAATTGGCGCACCGGCTTCTGGATTCCTTCGGCTCTCTGCCGAATATCTTCGACGCGTCCGTGGAAAAGCTGAGAACGGTAGAGGGCGTGGGCGAGAACGTGGCCGCATTTCTCAAATGTGTCGGCACTTTCTATCATAAATATTATCAGAAGGGAGAGTCGACGTTCCCCGCGCGGTTCGAGGAAAATTCGTTCATGGAGTATATCCGCACAAAATACGCGCCGCTGGAAGAGGAAGTGCTGGATTTTTATCTTATCGACCAACATCAGCGTATTATTTACAGCAAGCGTTTCACGATCGGAAGCACCCAGCGGGTGGTGATGCGGCCGGACGATCTGACGAGATTGCTCGTCGATTTCAAGCCGCACGGAATCGTCGTTGTGCATAATCATTTAAAGGGAAACTGTTTTCCTTCAGAGGCGGACGACGGCACCACCAACCAATTTCAGGTGATTTGCAGTATTCATAACGTAAGATTCTGCGATCATTTAATTTATTCTCCCGCCGGGATATACAGCTATTACCGGAGCGGCAGAATGCAGGAGATCAGCAGGCGCTATTCCATCGGCACGATCCTCAGAAGCAAGGAGATGTGACATGAGGAAGAAGAAAATTGCGGACGCCGCGGCGTCGCCCGCGGAGAATCCGCGGGCGGAGGAAGAAGAAAAGCATAAGAAACACCGGTTCCGCTGGTTAAAATTCTTTGAAAAGCCTGACTTTAAAGAGGAAAAAGAGTTTTTCCTTTTCGGCAAAAGACTCATCTTCATTCTTTTGGTAGTCGTGGAATTTTTGATCCTGCTGCCGCAGATCAGCACCGCTGTGAACACCCGCCGATGGAGCTCGCTCGCCGCTACCTTGGGCGTCGAAGTGGTGCTCACCGTCTCCGAAGCGGTTAAGCTGTTCGCGGTAAAAGGATTCCGGAATAAGATTTATTGTTATATCATCGACTGCGTGGCGGCCTTTGTGCTCACAGCGGTGACGGGAAGCACCTATCTTTGTACGCTCTATCTCATTATTCTCACCGAATTTTACATCAGTTCGGATAAGATCCTTCCCTCCATGATCATCTGCGCGGTCTGCATGGTGGTTTACGTCATCACCTTCGGCGCGTCGTCTTGGTTCAGATACGGAGAGAGCGTATCCGTGGTAAGAGTCATCACGCAGTCTTTCAACGACCTCGTGGTTCTTTTGGTGCATTTCATACTCGTCAATTTTTCGGTGCGGTTTTATCGACAATATCTGCGTTTGACGAAGACGCTCCGGGAACTCGATAAGAGCCGCGCGGACTTGCAGAAGGCTTACGACGACCTGGCGGAAGTAACGGCGCTCGAAGAACGGCAGCGGATCGCCAAGGACATTCACGACACGGCGGGACATTCGATCACGACGGTCATCATGCAGACGGAGGCCGCCAAACTGGTCGTCGATAAGAATCCCGAAGAGGCGAAAAGCAAGATCATCGCGGCGAATTTGCAGGCGAAACACGCGCTGGAGGAACTCAGGGAAAGCGTACACCTTCTTTCGGGGATCGCCGGCAAGGAAACGTTGAAAAGGGCTTTGGAAGGGATCATCAACGAGTCCACGGACGGTACGGGGATCAGGATCCGCTCGGACATCGACGACGTGGAGGTCTCGGACGCGAAATACCGATTCCTTTGCAATACTCTTAAAGAGGGTATTTCCAACGGGCTTCGTCACGGCGGCGCGACCGCTTTCTGGGTGGAACTCAAACAGGAAAATAAAAAAATCAGTTTCCTTTTGTCGGACAACGGCTCGGGGGTGGAGATCAATAAGCTGAAAGAGGGGTTCGGGCTCACCGGCATGTCCGGCAGGGCGGAAAGTCTCGGCGGAGAGATCTGGTTTGTTTCCGAGCCGGACGAAGGTTTTGAAATACATCTTACTCTTCCCGCGGACAACGCACGGGAATAAATACGGGAGAAAATTTATGAACCAAAAGATCAAAGTCATGATCGCGGACGATCAGGTAATCCTTGCCGAAGGGATTAAAAGCGTATTGGAAACGGATCCGCAGCTGGAAGTCATCGGACTCGCGTTCGACGGCTTCGACGCGCTGCAAAAGATGGAAGCCGACTGCCCCGACGTCGTGCTCATGGATATCCGCATGCCGAATATGAACGGCGTAGTCGCCACGCAGAGCATCAAAGCCAAATATCCCGACGTCAAAGTCGTTATCCTGACGACGTTCGACGACAGCGATTATATTCTCAACGCTATCAACAACGGCGCCAGCGGGTATCTTTTAAAGGATATCGGCAGTACCGCGCTCATCGACGCCGTCAAAAACGCCTATGCGGGGGACACGATCCTGCCTGCGAAAATCGCCAAACGCATCGCCGACGCGGCGAAAAACGTGTCCAGCGACCGGGAGATCAAAATCAAGCGCGCGTTCGGACTGTCCGACCGCGAAGTGGAGATCGCGCTCATGCTTTACGAAGGCTTCACCAACCGCCAGATTTCCTCGGCCTTAAAGATATCGGAAGGCACGGCGCGCAATTATATTTCTTCGATCTATATAAAGACGAACAGCGAAAACCGAGCCGACGCGATACAGGCGATCCGATCTGTCCTTTAACAGAAGTAAGAAACATGCGAAAAGACACGTATATATTCGATCTGGACGGCACACTTCTCGATACGCTCGACGATCTGACCGACGCGGTGAACGCGGCGCTCGCCGCTTATGCCTGTCCTAAGCGTAGCCGCGAGGAAGTACGGACTTTCGTCGGAAACGGTATCCGTAAACTCATGGAACGAGCCGTTCCCGAAGGGGATAAAAATTCCGGCTTTCCGGAAATATTTGCTTATTTCCGCCGGTTTTACGCGCGGCACTGCTGCGATAAGACGAAACCTTATCCGGGTATAATAGAAACGCTCACAAAATTGCGGACGGACGGCGCAAAGATCGCCATCGTCTCCAATAAGGCCGATTTTGCGGTCAAGAGACTGGCGGAACGTTATTTTCCAGGCCTCGTTGCCGCGGCCATGGGGGAAAACGAGGAGGCGGGGATCCGGCGCAAGCCCGCGCCCGATTCCGTACTCGCCGTCATGGCGCTTTTAAAAAGCGCGCCGGAAGAGACGCTCTATATCGGCGATTCCGAAGTGGACGTCGAGACGGCCGAAAACGCGGGCCTTTCCTGCGTATCCGTCACCTGGGGCTTTAAAAACCGCGCCTTCCTTATCGAAAACGGCGCTTCGATTTTAATCGATCGTCCCGAAGAACTTCTGGAAATCGAACAAAGATTCCTATAAAAATATACAAAATATTTGTAAAATTTTTCCGGAAGGTATTGACAGTCATATAAATGTGTGATAAAATTATGTAGCATCAAAAACAAAATGATAAGGCGGATAAAAAAATGAATAAAGTCGGATTCAAGCGCGCGAAATTAACCGGGGAGCTCGACGTTCTCGCTTTCCTCTTTTGTCTCGTTCTTACGGCGGGATATGCCGTAATCGAGATCGCGAAGCTCACGGGATTGCCCACATGGCTGACAAATGCTTGGACGACGCTGAGCGGGGGCGTGGAGAAGGCCTTCGGCGGCGTATTCCTCGACTGGCTGAAAGGTCTGCCGCAGTATCCGGGCGTGCCCTTCGTCGTTATATTCGGCGTTCTCGCGCTCTTGTTCCTCATCATGGCGGTCTGTTCCTTTAAACAGGGCGGCTCCATTTTGAAAAAGGGTTGCTGCGCGTTTGCGGGGATTTTATCCCTTTTGCTTCTCGCCGCGTGCGGACTGTTGTTCGCCGAGCATTTCCTCGGTTCCGGCGACGGAGCGATCAAATGGTATCTGTTGGCTCCCTGCGCTTTTTTGTTCTTACAGACGATACTCAAATTTTCCGCCTACGCAAGGGCGTATTAGTTTAAAGAGGGACCGGGCGGAAGAAGGCGGGTTCGCCCGTCCCTTTTTCCGCCCGGTAAACGTAGTTTACTTAATCCGATTGAAAAAATAATAAAATCCTCAAAAAAATGAGAGGAAATTGTTGACAAGATAAAACGAGTGTGTTATAATATACACGTAAATTAAATATAGCGTAGTAAAAATGTCTCGTCAATAGAGTCACTTTTTTTAAAGGCAAAACTGCGGCGACGCAGTGACGCAAAGCTATAGGGGCTTCCTATGACTATGAAGCCAGCCAGTTGCACAAGTATTCTGATTCCAATGGATAAGAATGGTGGTGCGGCTTTTTTTTGTGCAAATTCAAATGATAGTTTGCATTTTTACTTTGGCATATCCCGTCCGACGCTCCGGGCGGTGCGTATGTGACAATCGGGGAACGCCGTGTTTGATAAAAGCGTCTGCGACTCCAATACCAGTCCTCTTTATTGAAATGTAGTTTCCCCGGTTGTTTTACTACTATGAATTTTATCCCGCTATATTGCTTTTCGATATAGTATATTGCTTGCGAGAGGGAAATTCCGTTATGGAAAAAAAGAATGAAACGGCTATGAAAACACGGATGAACGAATATCTCGCCGCGGGAGTAAAACCTCTCGAATGGCGTCTTTATCCCGTGAGTCGGATCCCGGACGGCGGTTCTCTCGGTTACTATTCAAAATTATTCGTCAATTCTTTAAAGATCGGCAGTATTTCTCCCGACACATACGAGCCCTGTACGGCGGCGACGCTGCGCGGCGCAAAACTTGCGATGTGGCAGCTTGAAAAGGCGGTGGAATTGTTCGACCGTCTGGACGCGCGAGGCAAAGCGCTGCCGATGGTGACGATCTCCATGCCGCTTAAAATGTTCCTGGGCAAAACTGCCAAGCGCGCGTTTACGGACTTTCTCAGGGAACTTTCCGCGGACAGAGCGTCCAAGATCTGTTTCGCCTTTACGCCCGAAGTGCTGTTCATGGAGCCCAAAGACATTAATCCAAAGCTCGAAGAGATGAACGAAAAGGGACTGAAAACCGCGCTCGTGGGATATGGGGAGGAATATTGTCCTCCACTGCGGTTGAAGAGGCTCAAATTCGATTATATTTATTTTGCGCCCGAATTTTCCCTCGCGCTCGAACGGGAAGAGCCGGACGCGCTCGCTTTGGCGAGACTGGCCCGCTCGCTCGGCTTCATTTGCGTTTCCGTACCTTTTAAAAATGAAAAACGCGTCTTGCCGCCGATACCGGAAGAGCGCATCGAAGATTATCCGGCGGATTACATAACGAGCAGCGAAGGCGTTTTGGCCGAAGAACTTTTCGGGGAGGATAGCGTATGAGCAATTTCCGCAACCGAAGTCTGGCGACAGCGGCCTCGGCGGCAAAGAAATATATGCTGCAAATGCGGCTTCTGCGGGGGCTTGTAAGCGTCATTCTCGTTTTTTTCTTCGCGGGTTACGTCTCCGTGTCTCTTTATCAGAAATTCGGTTCGTTGTCGATCAGCGTCAATAAGTACGACAGTTCGAGATACAGTCTGATTCTGAGCGAGACTCGGGATTTCAGCAGTCCCGCCGCGACGATCGCGGCCAAAGAGGTTCCGGATATCACGAATATCTCCGGCGACGATCTGCCCGCCGATCTCGATAATATAGACGGCCAGCATAACGGAGCGAACTATTTCGCATATACATTCTATCTCATGAATAACGGAGAAAACACGCTGACTTACGAATATAAGATCGTGTTTTCAAACATAACGAATGCCGTAGATAAAGCGATCCGCATAAGATTATATGTAGACGGTACGCCTACCACGTACGCAAGGACGCGCAGCGACGGTACGGGCCCGGAGCCGGGCACCGTTGAGTTTTTAAGCGCCAACACGGTGATGACGGGCAGTAAAGCGAATTTCGAGCCCGAAAACGTGTCGAAATTTACGCTCGTGATATGGATAGAGGGCGGGGATCCCGATTGTACGGACGAACTGATCGGCGGAGAGCTGAAATGCGAAATGCAGTTCGCCGTCACCGATACTCCCGCCGAGTCGGCAAGCTGATTTGGGAAATACTTAACTTTGGCTTTTATCCCGCAAGGGGTATGAGATAATAAAAATTTTTAACCCGGTACATATACAAAAATACATAAAACTGCCGGGGAAAAGGAGAATTTATATGAATAAAAACGCACGTAAATTGATTCCTGCGGTTGCGATGCTTCTCGTTTCCGCGTCCATGCTTTCCACGGCATCCTATGCTTGGTTCTCGATGAACAACAAAGTTACCGCAAGCGGTATGAAAGTAAATGTCGTTACGCCGGGTAACTTAGAAATTAGTAATACTAAAACTTTTGTTGATGGTACTACTTCAGTAGATATTTCTGACCAAACAGGTTTTGCTGATGTAGCAAAAGCGTTAGCTCCTGTATCGTCTGTTAACGGCGCAATAGACGGCTTTTATATTGCTGATCCTAAAACTGTTACTAATACGACTGATGATAATTGGAGCGCTGGAACAGCCACAAAAATTTCCGCTGTATCAGGTGTAGATGTAACCGTTTTATATGGAACTAAAGCCTATGCGTACGTTGATTATAGTTTTTATGTACGTACTACATCTACAACAGATAAAAAAGTTTACATCAATGCAGAGACAAAATTTGAGGCCATAGATACAGCTAGTACGGCTTTATTGCCTGCTTTCCGTTTTGCCGTACTTATTGATGATACGCCTACGTTAGTAAATAATAGTGTATGGTGCGGAGCCACGAATGCAGCATTGACGACTGAAAACGAAAAAGCATGGATAAAAGAGAAAGATGCTGGTGTAGCAATTACGGAGGCTACAGATCTTGCTAAAATTAATCAGTATAATGGAAGTGACATCATTGCAACAATAAAAGGCACGGAGAATGCAAATTATACCGCAGATTATGCGCAGAAAATCACCGTTCGCATTTGGATTGAAGGTCAAGATCCTGCATGTAAGTTGGCGAATATAGCGACTGAGCTTAAAGATTATAAATTGACTATTTCTCTGGCAACAAATGACTAATCGGAAACACGTATAAGTTTTAGAATCGAGGCAGACGGAGTGACGGCAAGCACCGACTTCCTCTGCCTCCTTTCTATTCGCGCTTTTTATGATTCGAAAACGGTCCTTTGGCTGAAATCAGTAAGAAAAAATCCGAAGTTCGGCGTTAAAATACGCTTAAAATTATGACAAATTCCGTCGGATATGTTATAATAAAAGTACTTCCGAAAAAACAGGAATTTTTCTATCTACCGCTTTTCGGAAAATTTATATCGGAGAAAAGTATCGATGAAAAAAGCACTCAAAATTGCCGGAAACGTAATTTTATGGCTGTTCGTTGCGTTTGCCGCAATTACTATGGTATTCTCTCTTTCCGCCGCGTCCTCGAAAGACGGGATCCCCAGCATGTTCGGAAAGAGTCTGATTACCGTGCAGTCCGATTCCATGAATCCCACCTTCAAAAAAGGCGATCTGATCATCGACAAGGCTTTAAAAGGCGAGGAAAGAATGACTCTTCAAGTCGGCGACGTCATTACCTTTTGGTCGGATCTGAACGGCGACGGCAAGGAAGAATTAAATACGCACCGTATCGTCGAGGTCATCAACGGCGACGATTATCAAAATAAAGTGGTTTCTTACCGCACGCAGGGCGACAATAAAACGACGAATCCCAACCCCGATAAAGACCTCGTCCGCTACGACCTGGTAGTGGGAAAATATACCGAAACGAAGATCGGCGGGCTTGGCAAGGCGCTGGACTTCCTGCAATCGTCTACGGGATTTTTGGTAATCATCGTAATTCCGATGGCGCTGTTCTTCATTTACGAGTTATATAATCTGATTTCCACGATCGTGGTAATGAAACAGAAAAAAGCGGGGATTTCTGCGGAGGACGAAGAAGAGATCAAGAAAAAAGCGATCGAGGAATATCTTCGTCAGCAGGCGCAGGGAAAAGATCCCGCGGACGAGTCGAACCCTGATTCTTCTTCCGGCACCGGCGCCGGAGACGATTAAGCGTCGGCTGTAAATACAGTCGCACGAAAAAAGTTCCCGTGATTTTCGGGGAGCTTACTTTCACTTTATGAATTTTCGGGAAAAAGGAAGTGCTTTTTCCTTATTTCCGTCGGAAAGGTAACATTGGCATGAGGCCTCGGGAGGAGCGGCTTGGATAATTTTATCGGTTGGTTTTTTGATTTTATGGATCAGTTGTTCGGCGGAATCTGGTCGATGATAAAAGGCTTCTTTTTAGGACTGTTTCAAACGGTGAACGTCGCGAAATACTGGTCGATCTTTAAAAAGTATGCGGCTTCCTTCGGGCCTTTTCAATGGATTTTGGCTATACTGGTCGTGCTTTTGATGATCGCGCTGTTCGGCGCGCTCGTTTATATGCTGGTACTGCTCATCAAAAAATGGGTGCGTTACCGCAAGACGCTGGTCGGCAACGAGGACTTGCTGCGGGAGCTTTCCGATCTGCACCGCGACGTCGCGCGTCTGACGGCCGAAAAAGAAAAGATCATGGAACTCAAATTGGCGAACGGCGCCTTGACGGTCGACGCGGTCAACGAGATCGTCGATTCTGTCCGCAAAGAGTATAACGACGCGGAGGCGGAAGAAGCCGCCCGTTCCGGTCAGCCGCTGGTTCTGCCCGAGATAGAAAAAAAGGAAGAAGAAAAAGAAGAGGAGACCGCGGTCGCCGCCGGCGCGGGGCATCGGTTCTTCCGTCTCTCCGCCGTGGACGAAAAATATGTCTTTTACGAACAGCCGCTTTATCGCCACGACTTCGATTTAAAGACGCTTTGCGCGGATTTCCGCAATTTCGCGTGCTCCGAAATGGGCCTTTTCTACGAGCCTAAGACGATTCGTCTGATGTTCGCCGGACTCGCGTCCACGAAAATGATCCTCTTACAGGGTATCTCCGGTACCGGTAAAACTTCGTTGCCGTACGCGATGGGAAAATATTTCCTCAACGACGCGACGATCGCTTCCGTCCAACCCTCCTGGCGCGACCGCACGGAACTGTTCGGGTATTTCAACGAGTTCACCAAACGCTTCAACGAGACGGACGTATTGAAACGTATTTACGAAGCGTCTTACAACGACGACATCAATATCATCGTATTAGACGAAATGAACATTGCGCGAGTCGAGTACTATTTCGCGGAAATGTTGTCCGTGCTGGAAATGCCCAATCCCAAAGAATGGAACATATCTCTCGTTCCCGCGGCGTGGCCGGACGATCCGAGACATCTCGAAGACGGCAAATTGCAGATTCCCCAGAATGTCTGGTATGTCGGCACGGCAAACAACGACGACTCGACTTTCTCCGTTTCGGATAAAGTATACGACCGTGCGTTCACGATCAATCTCGATTCCAAAGGCGTTCCCTTCCAGGCGCCGCCGACGCCGCCGAGCCGAGTCAGTTATTCGTACGTGGACGAATTATATCGCCGGGCAATCGAAAGCAATCCCGTGTCTTCGGAGATTCTCGACAAGATCACGCAGCTTGACGATTACGTCATTGCGCATTTCCGGGTAGCGTTCGGCAATCGTATCATGAAGCAGCTGGGCATTTTCGTACCCGTTTACGTCGCTTGCGGCGGTACGGAGATCGAAGGTGTGGATTATATGCTGGCGACGAAAGTCATTCGCAAATTCGAGGGGCTTAATCTTTCGCTGATCCGCGACGAGATCAATCCGCTCATCGAATATCTGGACAGATTGTTCGGCAAGGACGCGATGGCGGAGTGTATCGCCTATCTGAAACGTATCCGCAAAATGTATTAATCATAAAAAAGGAGGGCGTTATGCCGACATCAGACGAATGCAAAACCACATCCGACGAGTTCTACGGCTATATCGCGGGGCTCCTGTCGGAGCAGCCCTTCTTTAAAAATCTGGTCGGAGGCCTCAAAGCCGGGAACATAGAAATTTCCTTGTTCCGCAAACTGGTCAATAAAAAGATCGAAGAGGAATGGATAGACGCGATCGAAGAGTGTATCCTTCCTTTGGACAATGTGATACGCCGCCCTTCGCGGTATATTGAGGAGCTCGATGAGGTGAAGCCTATCGAGCTTTCCCGCAATATCAACAGCCGATCGATCCAGCATCTCGCCCAGCATACCGATTATATCAGCGAGGTGAAAGGGGATGAGATCACGCCGTCCAAAATTCTCAACGTCTTCCACGAGGAAACGCTTTTGACGTATGAAAACCGATTCGTGAATACGCTTATTCGTCAGCTTTATCTGTTCGTCAACAAGCGATATACCGAGATGATTAAGAACGGCGCTGAGAACAGTACACAATTCGATATTTCCGCGGAATTCAGGGACGGAACGCTGGTGAGCAGCGTACGTTTCGGCCTGACCGTTTCGGAGTCGGCGGAGGGCGCGGCGGAGGCGGATCCGCTTTTAAAACGCGTCATGCGCTTAAATTCTGTCGTTACGATGTATTATAACTCGCCGTTCGCAAAATCCATGAACGGTTCTTATGTGCGTCCTCCCATCATGCGTACAAACGCGCTGATGAAGAACCGCGACTTGAGGCAATGTCTGGAACTTTGGCAGTTTATCGAGGGATACGAAAAGGTCGGATACAGCATCTCCGTCGAACAGAAAGCGGAAAAGCCCGATCGCGCGCTCATTGAGCGGCTCTATGCGGATCTGGCTTTGCAGTACACGGTATTCCGCCGCGAGATCGCCAAAGCCGCGGACACGATGATCGAAGAACCCGGCGTGCCCTTTCAGCCCTTATTCGTGGCTGCGCTCGAACCGGTGGAACAGAAAAAATTCAACCTCACCGACTGCGATTATCGCAAAGTGACGCCCGTGTCGTACGTCAATCCGCCGCGCAAATTGTCGCGCGACGAATTGAAGATCCGTGCCGCGGTCGACGAGGCTTTGAGCGTGGACGCGCTGATGAAGAAGCACGATCGTATCGAGGAAGCGAAACGCCGTGTGGCAGAGGAGGCTCGCCGCCGGGCGGCGGAAAAAGCCCGCGAGGAAGCTCGCATCAAGGCGGAAGAAGACCGTCGCGCCGTCGCGGAATACTATTCCTCGCTCGGCTATCGCGTACGCTTGAAAACGCAGGCCGACGGGGAAGAGATCGTTTTCGAGCCCAAGACGGCGGCAGAGTCTTTGTCCGAAGCGCTTCTGGCGCTGGACGAAACCGGCGCGGAAGGAGCCGTAACGGGCAGTGCGGAAGAGCGGAGCGATAACGGTCTGCTTTTAGACGACGAGGAGATAGCCTTGCGTACGGCGCGGGGAGAATTGCCGTCGCTCGACGAACTTTTCGGCAGTAAGTATTTAAAACCGGGCTGCACACGCGCCGCGAAAGTCTCTATGCGGAAGGATTCACGTGCGAAAGAAAACGGCGTTTCGGGCGGATTCGTCATTGCCCGTATGGTACCCGCCGGCGCAAAAACCGTCAAGGAAGAAAATACCCGTGCAGGGACGGAAAACTTTTCTTTGCCACTCTTGCGGGAGATTGCCGTGGCGGGAGCGACGGCAGAGACTCCTGCCGCGGCAGGAGCGGAGGCTCCGCGGGTTATGCCGCAGGAGATTCCTGCAATTATAGAAGAATCGGAATCGATTGTCGAAGATGCCGAACCGGAAATACCCGAATCGGCGGTCGAAGAACCCGCCGAAGAACCCGGGATCATAGAAGCGCCGCAGGTATTGAAAATTACGGAATCGGGAGTCGAGGCGCGGGTGGAGCGAGAGGCGTATGCGGCGGCGACGGAAGCAGATTTGGCGGACGTATTGGCAACCGGTATGAGTTCCGCGGAGAGAAAGAGTTTCGAGCAGGATACGGAAGGGCTTACGCTGGAAGAAAAGCTCGCTTACAGAAAGATGAGCCGGGCAAAGAGACGCGTCCTGAGAAAGATCGCGGAAACGCGACGCCGGAAAGCGGAACTGCGTTTGGAGAACGAACGCCGCGCGGCCGCCGCTATGGAGAAGCAGGAAAAATTAAAACAGGCGGCGCTCGATCATAAGAATTATCAGACCGGCCGGGCGAACGATGATTCCGATACGTTCAAAGACGAGAAACGGAAGTAAAAGTGAATAAAGCGAAAAAAGTTCTTTCAAAAATTGCATCTTGGGGCTGCACCCTACTTTTGATCTGTTCGGTGCTCGCCGCCGTCTTTTCGATTTTTTTCCGCAACCCGGCAAAGATGAATTTTATCGGCAAATATGCGGTCGTAAAAATCGTTAGCCGGAGCATGGAACCGACGATCGAAGCGGGCGACTATATTCTTGTCGAAAAAGCGGATCCCGGCGATTTGGAAGAAGGCGAGATCGTCACTTTCTATTCCGACGATCCGGCAATCTCAGGGCGTCTGAATACGCACCGTATCTCCCGTTTTGCGGAGAACGGCAATATAGTCACCAAAGGCGACAATAACCCGGCCGAAGATAAATACGAAGTACCGCCTGAAAAGGTAGCCGGCAGGTATGTAAGGACACTGGGATTTCTCACAAGTCTCTTCAATATATTCTCCCAACCCGTCGGTTACGCAGCTTTGATCGGGGTGCCGCTTTTACTGATTACGATGTTCGGCGTCAAGGACTTCTCGGCGGCGTTGAAAAAAGACGGCGCGGAGAAAGGGGATACGGAAGACACACACGAAAAGATAAAAGCGACGCTTGAAAAAATGAAAGCCAGCGGCGAATTGGATCGTCTGCTTGCGGAACGAAAAAGGGACGAAGGGACACCGGGGGAAAACGGGACGAAACCGAACCCCGGAAAAAAACGGGACGAAGGGCTTGCCGAAGACGAACGGAAAGATACGGAGTAAGGTGCCATGAAAAATAAAATTATGCGTTCGATGAAAAAGAGAATCCTCACGGTGCTGTTCATCGCCACCGTGATCCTTTTCGTCATCATTTTCGTGATGACGACGGTCGAATGCGTCAAGGCTTTTACGTCCGATTCCGAACGCGCCGCGGAAAATAAGACGCGGGAAATTTCCGACGTCTTTAAGGCTGCCGAAGAAAAATATGTTGTGAAAACGCAGTTGATTGCGGCCGACTTACAGGGGAAAACGTATAAGACGGACGACGAATACGCCGAACTGTTGAAAACGCTCGCCGAAGAGGCGAAAAAAGAAGGCTTTCTTTCCCTGTCCGTATTCGATTCGCTCGGCGAACATCATACTATGCAGTCCCCTTATTACGGCGACAGTACGGAAACCAACGCCCTGCTCGCTCAGACGACGGGGGACAGTATCGTTTCGGTTTACAGAAGCAACGCGGCGGGCCGCTTTTGCGTGGCGATATACGCTCCCGTCGTTAAGACCGAAACGGGTTCTATCGATTGTGTCTGCGGGATCTTTCCCGTAGACGAAGTGTATGAATCGGAAGCGGCATACACGATTTTTTCCGAGTACGGCGCCGATGCGTTTATGGTGAGCGCTGACGACAGTTATTATATGTATACGAATGCCAATGATTCCGGGAAGGCGGAAGATATGTCCTTTACCGCTTTCATGAGTAAATTTTCGGGTTCGGAGGCGCTGGCCAAACAGATCGCCGACAATTTTAAAACGCGGGATTTCGGCAGCGTTCGTTTCTCTGCGGGCGGTACGGACTACGTATTTTCTTTTTCGCGCATAGGCAAAGGTTCGGCTGCCTATCTTTCCGTACTTTATCCGAGAAACATACTTTTGAATAAGGAAAGCAATCTCTTTACGAAATTCGTTGTTGCCATCGTTATTCTTTCCGTATTATTGGTGCTTGCGCTGGTGCTCGATCTGATAGAAAAACAGAGAGTGCGTCGGGAACGCTTGCAGGCGGAAGAGATCGATCCTCTGCTCAAATGCAGTACGTACGCGAAATTCAAAAAGGACGCGGAGCGGCTGATCCTTGATAATCGTTCTTCGCATTATGCGGTGATTTGTCTGGATATTCACAATTTTAAATACGTACAGGAGCATTTCGGCGAAGATATAGCCGAGGACGCGAAACGCTTCGCCTCCGGCGTATTCGGTTCGGTTTTGCAAAAATACGAGACCTACGGCCATTTGACGGGCGATCGGTTCGCTTTGCTCATACGCTACGAAGTGAAGTCGGAAATATCTTCCAAGCTCACATTGATCAGCGAGCTGGTCAATCATTATGCGGCCTTTAAGAAAAATAATTTTTTCTGCCTGTTCAGCATCGGCGTATATTTCGTTCTGCCGGCGGAGGACGCGGATATCGATGCGTTGGTCAATCGTGCGCACATCGCGCAGCTCGCCCACAAAAAAACTCCTACCGCAACTTATATCGCCTACGACGAGAGCCTTTATGAAAACTATCGTATCGAAGCGGATATAGAATCCAAAATGGAAGGGGCGTTGAAAAACTGCGATTTCCATTTGTTCTATCAGCCGAAGTATAACATCGAAAAGGAATGTCTGGACGGCGCGGAAACGCTGGTGCGTTGGTACGATACCGAGCGGAACGGTTACGTCCCGCCGCAGAAATTCGTACCCTTGTTCGAGCTGAACGGATTTATCAATAAACTCGACCGGTACGTATTCATTCATGCCTGCGAATTTTTCGCCAACGCCATGCGCAACGGCCTGCGCGTGACGCCCATCTCGGTCAATGTTTCGCGCGTGACCGCTATTCAGAAAGATTTTGTTTCTTTCTATGCCTCGAATAAGGAAAAATATAAAATTCCGGACGGCTATCTGACCATAGAATTTACGGAAAGTTTCTCTTTCACAAATATGGAAGTGCTGACGGGCATCGTCCTCGATTTGAGAAAACACGGCTTCCGCTGTTCCATCGACGACTTCGGCTCCGGTTATTCCTCCTGCGGTATTTTAAAAGAACTGCCCGTGGACGAACTGAAACTGGATATGTTCCTTTTAAAACCCAGCGTCAACGCGCAGAAAGACGAGGCGCTTATCGATATGATGATTAAGCTCGGCAAAGCTTTCGACATGAAAGTGACGCAGGAAGGCGTGGAGACGATGGCGCAGTTTGAAATGCTCAAAAGCATGGGCTGCGACGTCATTCAAGGCTATCTCTATTCCAAACCCCTTCTTACGGACGATTTTCAGTCCTTTGTCAACGGCCCGACTGATCTGGATGCCGTCATGAAACGCAATATAGAGGCTCCGTATAAAAAGCCCAAATATATCGATTTTTCCCTCGATAAGTCATAAGCGAACAAAGGTCCGTACCTCAAAAGAGTACGGACCTTTTATATGAAAGTATATTTTTTGTCGATTAATGTAAAATATTGTTCTTTTGTATGTATATCCCGGAGAAAATTTCCGGGATACGGAATCCCTATTTTAAAAATAAAAAGAATTGTTAAATCGGTAAATAATTATAAAAAACACAGAGTAAGAAAAAAGATCGATTTTTACGACGAAAATCAGAGGAGAATATTCGGAGTGGAAATAAGAAGAGACAAGAAACGACAAGTAGCGACGATATATTTACAAAAAAGACAGAGGAAGTAAAAAATAAAATCGAAATAATGTAAAATAATCCTTTACTAACAACGAAATATGT
>DBFWLO010000021.1:0-136113 GCA_048465415.1 Candidatus Scatosoma sp. | reverse complement strand
CGAAGAAATTCGAGACGACGCCGAGCAAGGTGGAAAGAGCGATCCGCCATGCGATCGAAGTGGCGTGGAACCGGGGACGGATAGAAGCGATCAACGCGATCTTCGGGACGCGGGTATATCTGGGAACGGAGAAACCGACGAACAGCGAATTCATAGCGCTTGTCGCGGACAAGCTCATTCTCGAAAATATGATGTAAAAAATATACAAAAAAAGCCTTTCCGCAAATACGGAAAGGCTTTTTATAAACGTACTATACGACGCCCTGCGCCATCATGGCGTCGGCGACTTTTTCAAAGCCCGCGATATTGGCGCCCATTACATAATCGCCGTCGTAACCGTATCTCTTGGCCGCTTCGTCGATGTTGCGATAGATATTGACCATAATGTTTTTAAGTTTATTATCTACTTTTTCGGAACTCCAAAAGAGCCTTCCCGAAGACTGAGCCATTTCCAAAGCGGAAGTGGCGACGCCGCCGGCGTTGGCCGCTTTTGCGGGGAGGAAAACGATCCCTGCCCTTTTAAAGACTTCGATCGCTTCGAGCGTAGAGGGCATATTTGCCCCCTCCGCCACGTATTTGACGCCGTTTTTGACGAGCTGTTCCGCGCTTTCGGCATCGATTTCGTTTTGGGTAGCGCAGGGCAAGGCCACGTCGCAGGGAATATTCCAGATGCCTTTGCTGTTTTCCGAATAGACGGAGCCTTCGACGCGGACGGCGTATTCTTTGATACGGCCGCGTTCCGCTTCTTTGATCTGACGGACGACGTCGAGCTGGATGCCCTTTTTATCGTAAATATATCCGTTGGAGTCGTACATAGCTACGACTTTTGCGCCGAGTTCCTGGGCTTTTTCGCAGGCGTAAATCGCCACGTTGCCGCTGCCGGAGATAACGAGCGTTTTTCCTTCCAACGTATCGCCGTGGAGACGCATCGCTTCCTCCGTTATATAGACGAGGCCGTAACCGGTGGCTTCCTTGCGGATCAGAGAGCCGCCGTAAGAAAGGCCGCGGCCGGTGAGCACGCCCGTGTGCTCGTCTCGGATACGTTTGTATTGTCCGTATAAATAGCCGATCTCGCGTCCGCCGACGCCGATGTCGCCTGCGGGAATGTCCGTATCCGCGCCGATATGACGGTAAAGCTCGTTCATGAAGCTTTGGCAGAACGTCATGACTTCACGGTTGGACTTACCTTTCGGATCGAAATCGGAACCGCCTTTGGCGCCGCCGATCGGGAGTCCGGTAAGGCTGTTTTTGAGAATTTGTTCGAGACCGAGAAACTTGATGACGGATAAATTGACGGAAGGATGAAAACGAAGACCGCCTTTATAAGGTCCGATAGCGCTGTTGAACTGTACTCGATAACCTTTGTTAATATGTACCTGACCTTTGTCGTCCATCCAGGGAATACGGAACAAAATGGCGCGTTCGGGCTCGACGAAACGTTCCAAAAGAGCTGCTTTTTCGTATTCCGGGTGCTTTTCGATCACCGGTTTCAATGTCATGAGGATTTCGGTCGCCGCCTGATGAAACTCCCGTTCTCCGGGATTGTGTTCTTTGAGCTGAGTGAGAACCTTTTCTACGTAATCCATAGCTTATTTTCTCCTTTCTATTATAAGTATAAAAATTTTTTTTGCGATCAATAAAAACGATTATTATATATAATATCATTTTTTTATTCGATTTGCAAGAACTTTTCATATAAAAAACAAAAAAAGTTTAAGAAAATAATTGCATTTCAAGAGAGAATAGGGTATAATAAAAAATGTACAAAAAAGTGAAATACGTTTCCGTAGTTAAATGGATATAACAGGGTCCTCCTAAGGTGTTGCTCTATCCAAGCCAAATAGGTCAAAGAGACTTAAAAACAAGCAAAATCGGCGGCTTTAAAGGGTGAAAATCGCTGAACGAAAATGCAATACACCCTCGATACACCCAAACGGATATTTCTCATTTTTGGCAGTCTGCGAAATATCTAAAATATTATATGTTGCTGTAGCTCAGCTGGACAGAGCACCGCCCTCCTAAGGCGGGTGTCGGAGGTTCGAATCCTCTCAGCAACGCCAAAAAGGCTTGAAATTCGAGGATTTCAAGCCTTTTTACATCTCAAAATCTCTATTCTTCCGTGCTTTCTTTTGTCTTTGCATTTCGACAAAATCGAGATATTCTTCGTATTCTTCCAATGTTTCAAATCCCAATTTTCGCATTTCCGCTTTCGTTTTTCTGAATGTTTCGAGAAGTTCCAAATCTTCGTCATCGGTTTCAAGTTTTGCGGTTGTGTTAATTTCTTTTGTATAGCTAATAGTGTCGAGCTCGTCGCGTTCTATACTTGCGTCTGCTTCGGCAAGTGTTTCTGATTTGGAGACGACTTCGTTTTCAACAGACAAAGAAGATTGTGTAGACAACTCATCATTTTTTTGATTAAACAAATTATCTACGATTGTGGCGGCAGTTTTGTCGCTACTTTTAATAAAGTGGGCGTAAATATCTGACGTTGTAGAAGTTCTTGCGTGTCCGGCTCTTGCGGATACCGTAACAAGCGGAACGCCCGCAGCTATCTGCATTGTTATGTTCGTATGACGTAAACTATGAAGCGAATGATGGTCGAGACCTGCCGCTTTCAACACTTTGTTTAGCCACCCGGTATAAGTACTTGGGTTCAGCCGTTCTCCGTTCTCTTGTGTAAAAATATAATCTTTCTCCTGCATATAGTCGCCGCGTTCTTCACGTTGATTTTGCTGCCACTCGCGGTATTCTTTCAGCGCGGTTATTAGCGTGTCTGCAACCGTTATCGTGCGCTTCGAGCCTTCCGTCTTAGGCTCTTTCAGAATGGTGCCGTGTCCTTTTACGGTGGTGAGGGAACGGCATACGGTTATCGTCTTTTCGTCAAAATCAATGTCCTTCCATTCAAGCCCTGCCACTTCACCGCGACGAAAGCCCGTCAATAGAAATAGTAGCATTGCGGTTTTATATTTAATGTTGGGATATTCCATAACTGTTTTGAAAAACAACTTTGCTTCCTCGTCGTCCATAACCTCGATACTGTGCGGCGGGCGTTTTGGAAAATCTATGTAATCCGCAGAAGCATAGTTATTGTTTATCAAACGGTTTTTCTTTGCAAGCGATAGAATTGCGCGTACTGTGCGTTTGTATTTGTGAATCGTCTCATAGGCGTAGGGCTCTGTTATTATCTTTTCGTCAAACAACTTTTCAAAAGGCACGTTTATTTTTTCAGCAAGACCGTAGCTCCAACCTTTACTGATAGGTTTTCCCGCGAAAGCGTTCGCGAGCGTACAAGCCTGAACGTGGTAGTCATAGCGTAAATTCATATACTTAAAGCCGTAGGATTCCAGCACCTGACGGAATTCGGGTTTCGGCACTACGCGCGATGTAGTCTTTTGCAACTTATCTAATTTGTCATAAAGGTTTTGAATGACTGCCGGAGTTATATCTCGGAGCTTATATCCGCCTATATATTCATTAACTTCTTCTACAATCTTCGAAGAATTAACGAAATATGTCAAAGAACAATCTCGTTTCGTTTTATCCAGCCATTTTGAGCAGAACTCGCGAAAGGTAATATTCGGATTTTCCGCCGACGCTAAACTTCCGCTTACAGTATCTTTTACTTGCCTTTCAAAATTATCCGCAAAAACCGTTATTGCGCGCTCCTCCTGCTTCGGCGTCATTGCTATTTCGGGTTTCCACGTTGTCGTCCGGAGAATTTGTTTGCCGCTGCCTTTGTCCTTGAATTTGACTTGAACGATGTAAGAAATACTGCCGTTTTTCAGTTCTCGTTTTCGTATCGTCGCCATTTTACTCCGCCTCTATATTCAGATATGAAAGAAGTTCGTCTAAGTTTATGAGTATTTTCTTGCCCGCCCACAATGACGTAATAGCTTTTTCATTGCAAAGTTTTCGTATGAAGTTATAAGTAATTGCCGTTTCCGAATCCATGCTTTTAATAATTGCGAGAGCATCCCGGATAGTCCTGATCCTCGCTTTTTTCTGTTTTTCATTCATGCAATATAAACCTCCTTAAAATCTTTTGGAACGGGGTGTCCCCGTTGCCGAAATGGGGTTGATGCAATTTGCATCTAACCTTATCCTGTTACCAATAATAGTTGTGTTTTGCCTACATCTCGAATTCGTCCATTTCATTTTGGTTCCGCGCTTCCTCTAATTTTTCGCGGAAGTCCTCGAATAATCGAATAGCTTCTTCCTCGTAAACAGCGTTCCAATACGCCGCGTCGCAAAAGGTTTGTAACACGGTTTTTCCGTGATAGCGTTTTCTTCCGATAGCGGTTTGTTCGGTTTTCTTACGCTGCCGTTTCAATTCCAACGCCCGCCGAATAACCATGTTTCCGAGCCGCCTGTAAAGGTCGTTCACGGTCTTGTCCCCAACGAGGAAATCTTCGGCGTTGGAGATTTTCTGCTTACGGCAAAACTCGAGGATTTGCTCGTCGCGCCGCATCAGTTCGTAACAGAACATCGCGTACTCGTTTTTCAAAATCGGATTCGTTTTCAATAAGCACGTTGTTATATCGTCCGCAAGTTTTCGCCCGGAAGCCATATTCTCGCTGTCGTAGCCGATTCGTCCCGTCTCGGGTATTTGCTCGTATAACGCGGTAAGCAAAGTGTTAAGCGCACCGTGGGGCGTTTGAGAGATAGCATGACTTGCCTTGCTCAAAAGCGTTTTGCGTTTTTCTTTGACACACGCGGACAGCTCGGAATAGTGATTTTCTATTGCTATCTTAAAGTCATCGATCCCTGCTTGCCGTAGTTTGCCCGAATGAAAATGTTTGTGTTCGCGGTCTTGTTGTCTCGTAAACACAGGCGTGTTCTCCCAAAACGAAACGTGAATGTGTCTGTTGTCGGTGTTCTCGTGCAGTCCTGCGAACCAAGACATATTTTGTGGGCTCAATCCGACTTTCTTGAAAAAGCGGTTGAGTAGTGCGTTCAATAGTTCTCGCGCGTCGTTGGCGTCTTTCAAATGAGTTTTGCCGTATTGCTCCTCGAACGACACGACCATATCCCATATCACGCTGTCCGTCGTTTTTAAGACGCGTCTCAAATCCTTTTTCTGTGCGGCGGACAATATGCCGTCTTTGTCAAACACACCGCGAGATTTTTCTTTATTGCCCGCGTAGTCCAGATAATCCGCGTAACCGGCTTTGCCGCCCTTGTCCACATAGCGGAGATAGTCCTCGGTCCGCTCGCTTGCGTAGAACGCGCGACGCGAATGTTCCTTGCCGTAATACTTCAACCGCACGATAACATCAAGCATTTCTTACCTCCGCGAAAAACTGTGATAAAGACAAACCAACATTCCGCGCCCGAAGCATTTCCATATTCAACTCTTCTCAATCCGTATCAACCTTTCGGGGAGATAATCCCACAACCCTTTTTCTGCTTCCTCGCGGAGTAGACAAGAGCCGTCGTTTATAGCGAGCAGAGTGTGATACATACAGGCAGCAAGTTTTGTTAGCACGCGCAAATTATCCGAGTGTCGGTTCAGTTGCGTATAAAAGGTGTTTTCCAAAACTTCCACGCGGGTAGCAAGTGCGGCAAGCTGTTTTGAAATCTCTTTATTTGCTGCAATAACCTCGGCTTGCCGCTTCGAAAACGCTTCGTCGTTTTGTAAACTTCGCTCTATAAGCTCGATCAGAAAATTGCTTTTACTCTCGCTGTTGCTTTTTAGATAGACATTCCGTAATTTCTCTTGCAGAGCGGTATCGTAAAAGCGCACGGTTACGCTGTTGAAATCCGTGTTAGTCTCTTTTCTTAGTGCCATAGCTTACCTCGTACTATCTAAGCGGATTTTTCTTGCCCATTGCTTGCCAATCTATGTAGAACTGCGCGCAGTTGGCGGTAAGGAAATAGACGAACTTCCGCGCGGTCTCGTATCCGACCGCAACGCCTTCGAGCATTTTGTCTATCTCTGCGACGTCCACGCCGAGCTTGTCCGCAAACGCTTGCGGCGTCAGCTTACGATCCTGCAACAATCTCTTCAATTTCTTTCCTTTGATAATCATAGAAAACCTCCTAAATTTTTTGAGAGTGATACCCTCTATATATCCGTGGACAAAAAACAGTCAAATTCGGACCTATTTCATAATTTCCCTTGCGATTTTTTGTAAGCCGCCTCCAAGCGTTCCCGAACCGCGCTTTCGGATATGTTTAACATCGCCGCAATTTCCGTAACCGAAAATCCTTGTACGTGGCGCATTACGTAAACTTCCCGCTGGCTCGGCGTTAAATGTCCGAGCAGCTTTTCGTAATATGCAGGTTGCTCCTCACGCTGAATTAGTTCGTCCAACGGTTCGGGCGCGTCGGACGCGGCTTCGTGTCCATCCTCGGCGCATTGTTCGAGCGAAAAGTCTTTCCGCAAAAGTCCCGCGCGCGCTTTCTGCTTGTTCGTTTTCCAATAGTACCGTTTCTCCTGCTTGTCCAATTCCTCCAAAGTAGCTTTAACTTCTTCCGACACCTCGATTTCTTCCGTGTGTGCGTCTGCGAATTTGTAGCGGATTGTCGCCATTTTCCCATTCCTCCCAAAAATTGTTTTTGTACGCTTTCACTTATCCGCGGACAAAAAAGCGTCAAATCTTCGGGTTCTTCGGAAAAAAGATAAAAAAGAACCCGACAGCGAATTACGCCATCGGGCTTGTCCGTTCAAGAGAACAAAAAAGAGCCTAACGAAACAGAATTGTCCCGAAAGACATCATTCTATTTTGTCAGGCTCTTAACTTCTTCAAAAAGTTTTCAGCTCTCTTCAACAATCCATATTCAGTTGTGAGTAATTTTTCACTGGTGCTTAATCCTCGTATGCGTTCTTTTCGACTACTTTGACCTGCTGATTTTCGACAATCACAATGATTTTATTTCCACACTTAGGGCAGAGGATTTCCACGTTCGTTCCGTCGCCTCCTTTTAACAATTTATGTCCGCATATAGGACAGACCGCGTATAGTCTCATTTTTCTCTCATTTACATTTATTATCGTTTATAAATCCCGCAAGTAAATCGGATATGCTGTTATCTTCCAACATTTTCATTCATTTTGCCGAGTCCTTTGCCGTTAAGTTTAACTCTGTTTTAACAGTCGAAAATCCCAAGAACAGATAGACGCCCAAAACGGCGGTAAAACCCGAAGCCGAAAAAACGCTGAAGCGTTCGAATATGCCAAAATACGCTTTCGGTACGGTAGCCATACCGATGGGACCGAGTAGCATAAGCCCCAAAGCTACACAAGCGCAAATTGCGAGACTTTTGTATTCGTTTGCCTTAAATCCGCCAATGATAATCAAAATAAGTGAAACGACTGATAATCCTACGACAAGCGGCGTAACAATATATCCGTGCATAAAATCTTGAAAAGCGCCCGCGTAACCGCTTTCGGATAAAGGGAACATCCCATAACCTACAGCGGAAATAAAATTCATAGCCGCAAAAAGATATATTCCAAGACGGATAAATTTTGTCAGCCTGCCTTGAATAAAAATGCAAATAGTCGTAAGTGCAGTAAGGCCGCACGGTCCATACAGACTGTTAAGTTGCGTCCAAAGTATTCTGCTCGGTGCGTTGCTTGCGGATAAATCGCTGACGGCTTGGCTAAGCCAATTATAGCCGGGATATGCGAGCGGAGCAAAGATTACCGCTGCGGCATAGGATAGCAAACTTACCACGCCCAAAAGTCCTAACCAATTTATGAAAGTCTTCTTCATTGTGCCTCCTTTGCTTCCGTAGCGTATTGACTGCAAAACCAAGTGATATATTCTTTTATTTCGGCTATTTTTCCAATGCCGTCTACTTGCAAGCTGTCGAAGTGATAGTCGATGAGCGAGTGCATCGCCATAGCATAAGACAGCGCGGCAACATCGATATTGTCGAAGTTCATTTTTTCGTGTATTTGCAACGCATAGAACAGATTTTTAACAGCTGAAATTCGCGTTATTGTTTCTTCCATTACAATTTGCGCCGCTTCTTTACGCATACTTCTTTCTTGGTAAACCAGCTTATAAAACAAGAATAGATTTTCGTCCTGCGTTGTTTCGATATATCGCATCGCGTTTCCGAGCAAAATTTCGTTTACCGATTTGCTTTTAACCAATTCGCCGAAATCAATATTTTGCTGAACGGTTCTCTTTTGTGCTTGCTGGTTTAGGTAGACATACATCTCGTTAATTAAATCCTCTTTGGACGCAAAGTGATTGTACAGCGACGGTTTCTTAATACCGAGACTGTCTGCGATCTGTCCCAAGCTTACGCCTGACAACCCATATTTCGTGGCAAGTCTTAATGTCGTAAGGATAATTTCCTCTTTTCTCTCCATGGCAAAACTCCTCCAACTATCTTTCGTTACTTATTATACTATTATTCGTTAGTTTTGTCAAGAGATTTCGATGCGAATTAAGATATAATCTTATTTAAAGTAGGCAAATGAAAAACCGCAAAATGTGGAAACACTGCAAATAAAAAAATATTTGTGCGACCACATAAAAAAAATTGCATACGCAATAGAAGTATGGTATAATTAGAGTATCACAAAATGGAGAAATAAAAGTGATAAGTTATAAGAAGCTTTTCAAATTGCTGATTGACAGAGATATGCGGAAACAAGATTTACAGAAGTTGGCGGGCATTAGTCCGTCTTCAATCTCGAAACTGGCAAAAAATGAAAATGTTCACACGGAAATTCTTGATAAAATATGCAACGCATTGCAATGTGATATATCTGAAATTATGGAAATCATATTGGAAGAAAAAACACAATTTAACTAAGGAGATTCATAAAAATGGCAAAACAAAAATATTATGCAGTAAAAAAGGGTAATAGACAAGGCATTTTCCCGACTTGGGCAGAATGCCAAGAAGCTACGAAAGGATTTTCCGGTCCTGAGTTTAAAGCTTTTGAGTCTGAAGAAGCGGCTCAAGCATATCTTAATGATGAAGATATAGCTTTAAAAAATGATATTATTCCTCGTTTGCAATTAGGAAAAGTTGTTGCATATACGGATGGAAGTTTTGACGAAACAAGAAAAGCTTATGGCGCAGGCGTTTGCATCTTTGCACCAGACAATATATCAGTAGAATTAAGCAATCGTGGAACCAACGAAAAATATATTGATCTACGAAATATTGCGGGAGAAATAATAGCGGTACTTAATGCTATAGATTGGGCATGGAAAAACGGATATGAAGCTATCTCTATTTTTCATGATTATGAAGGTATAAGTAAATGGGCAACGGGTGAATGGCAAACTAACAAAACCTTGACGAAGTATTATAAACAATATATTGATGACAAAAATGGGATTATACAAATTGAATTTGTTAAAGTTAGCGGCCATTCAAATAATCGGTATAATGATCGCGCCGATAAACTTGCAAAGGGAGCAATTTTTGAAAACAAGGTCATAAAAGATTTAAGTGGAAACAGTGGTTACATTATAAGTCCGGTCAATGAAATTGAGATAAATTCTCTTCTAGAAAAGCTGAAAACAGAATGTATAGGACTAGATTTTGTCGGTTCTTGTAATGGTAGTAAAAAGAGTTGGCAAATACAGTTTAAAAAAGAAAAAGTATCGCTTTCCCTCTTCAATAACATTAAATTAACAGTTCAAGGAAAGCGTTCAAATTTGTTTCAAATCGTAACGACAAGCATAATTGAAACTTTACAATGTGGCGATTTTATAAAAGTGTTAAAAGATGCTTACAGTATAGGTATAGACAAAGTAAAAGTGGATACAGATTTTAAGAGCGAACTACCTCTCATTTCAAATAAGAAATTGCCTGAAAATATATCGATTTTATTGAAACAATCGGTTATAAACTTATCCAACCCTGCTCGCGGAGATAGTGAATTTACAATGTATACTTTTCCTGTCTTACGAGCATTAGAAGGCGTATTGAAATACAATTTACAGAAGTGTGCTATAACAATGAACTCAACTTCTTTTTCTATGTTTGATAAAATTAATGGAATGTATGAATTGCAGTCTAGATTTAAGGCAAGCCTTCCTGTAGAAAGAGTTGAAAAATTAGAAAATTGCTACAACCATTTACATAACAATCGTCATACTTTATTTCATTTTGGCGTTATACTTAATGATACGGATGTCAATACTCGTTTATTAAGCACAAAAGCAGAAGCAGACAGAATAATAAAGGATACGTTGAAAATAATCGATGAAAATTTTATTGAATAAGGATTAGCTATATGGAGGAATTCATAACAACAAAAATCGATAAAGATTACGCAAAATATTTGGTTTTCGGTATTTCATCTGAAAGCCCTCTTTTCGCATTAGATGAGATAAAGAGCAAGGCATCTTTTTGTAATGGAGATAAAATTTTATTCGATCAGCTTTTACAGACGGGCAATATTAAAAACAGGTTTTTAATATTGTGCTACCAGAATAACGATTTCAATTTCGATACAGCAGAAAATATAGATGCGGCTATAGTAGATTATGAAACAAGGAAAAAAGTTGCGGACTTCTTACGTCAAAATAGTAAAATCCTAAAATACAGCATTTTGATCTCTTCACAAAAAGAGCAAATTTTATCTGGAGGAATAATTTGATGATTCCAGAAATCTTACAAGAGCATTTAGATAATAATAGTTGGGAAGAGGCTATATCGTATATAAACAATTTAACTTGTCCTCTAAATAACGATTTGTTGGAGAAGTTAGTATGGTGTTATTCACGTGCAGGGAAATATCAAGAATCAATAGAAAAATGTGATGAACTTATCCAAAGACAACCTAATAAAGCCAAATGGTATTATATAAAAGGTTATCAGTTCTATATGCAAAAACAATGGCAAATGGCAGTTGATAACTTCGTGAAAGCCTTAGATTTATATGAAGACTATTTTGTTGTCAAATATCGTCTTGCATACGCTTATCTTCAAATTGCTGGAACGGACAAGCAGTGGTCAAAAGATGTATTTTGGAAAGCAATAAAACAATTGGAGGGCTGTCACAACATTTATTCCTCTTTCAATTCCGAAGAACAACGTAAAAATGCTTCAACATATGCTGATATATGTGCTTTACATGGTAAGACCATTATGTCTTCGGAAAAGCATATAAATAGAAGTATTGAACTTTTACAAACAGCAGTATCATTGCAAAATGATAATGTTGATTTTAAATACCAGTTGGCAAAAGCTTATTATAATCAAAAAGACTATGATAAAGCAATCAGTATTCTCCCTAATAGCGATAAACCTTATTATCTGCCAGAATTAAAAAGCCTGATTTTAACAGAGAAAGGGAATATTTCAGAAGCAAACAAAATACTTTTGAACTTGGTCCATTATCGTCAAAAAGATTATTTGTTTCAACGACTCGCTGAAAATTATCTTTTATTAAGGGAAATAGATAAGGCAGATGAATTCGCTAAAAAGGCAATCCAGACAGGCCATCACAATTATAAAAATCAATTGCTATATGCAAAAATTCTCAAAGAAAAGCAACAATATAAGGCCGCCATTACATATTTTCAAAAAGCGAGAGATTTTAAACAAAAGCAATTCAATGCTGATTGTTCGGAAGCAATTCAAATGATAGATGAAATACTCCAACAAACTGACGGCGAACCATATGATCTTGAAATTATTACTATAAAGGAAAACTCGAATTGCAAAAAAGGAAAAATAATAAAATACAATTCCGAAAAAGGATATGGCTTTATTAAAACATTAGATAACTTGGAAGATTACTTCTTTCATATTTCTAATTGTCCAAAAGGATTTTTACCGGAAGTGGGTATGAAAATTGTTTTTAATGTTGAGCGAACCGACAGAGGTTTACAAGCTATTGATATTTCTTTAGATCGAATACAATGATATTTTAGAGTTCGCCCAATACACCCAAGTTAATACACCCATGATACACCCAAACAGTTTTAGACATTATAAAACGATAGGTTCAAAGTAGTCAAAACAAGCAATAGGGGCCGCTTAATGCGCATAAAACAGCCTAAATACACTAATGCAAACGCTATAAAGCTACTTTCCTAACCCTCCTAAGACTCAATTTCGGGTTCGACTCCCGGCGGGAACGCCAATATTTTAACAAAAACCCCTTGAAGTTCTTTATTCAAGGGGTTTTTGTTGTTGGAAATGGCTATTCTTTGATGTTGGGAAAAGAGGAAAGTACTTTCGTTTCTAATTCCTCATAATTTGATATCCAACGATTTCTATGCTTGATTTTGAGTGATGTTTCAAAGATTGACCGCTCATTAGTATAGTGGGATATTATAAGAAAATATAGGTTGTATAAAAAGTTCGCTTGTTTTAAACTGTAGGTAAAATTATTAAATACAAAAAAATTGGATTAAATTCCCTGAGAGAAAGAACAAATCGTGCAAAAAATTTGTATACGCAAAGGAATGTATATACAAAAATCTTAAAAAATGAATGAAAATCGATGTTTTTATGGCAAAATAGCCCAAAAATAACATACATTTTTTTTGAAACAATTTTTTAAATGTATATTGACACTCCCATACTTATGCGATATAATATTAATAAAGAAGACAGGAATAAAATGATCTGTCCCAAAATATGTGGAGGTAAATGTATGAGATTTTCCAAAAAAGCGCTATTAGCCATTTTTTTGTCGTTGACTGTGGGATTTGCGACGGCCTGTGGCGGTCCCGGTAACAGCAGCGTCAGCTCGGGCGGCGGTGACAACGGTTCTTTTTCTGTCCCCGCGTCGGACAGCACTACGGACAACAGCGGCAGCAATTCTTCGACGGAAAAAAATTATACCGTGAAATTCATAGACGGAGAAACGGTGGTCAAGGAAGCGACGGGGAAAAAAGGAGATAAGATCGATATTCCCGCTGATCCGACTTCGACCGACGCGAGATATACTTTTATGGGATGGGAAGGACTGGATGAGGCGGACAAGGCTGCCGGTAAAGTGGAAATTTTTAACGAAGATCTGATTTATACGGCAATTTGGCACGAACGGTTCGGCACAAGCACGCAGTTTACGGCCACCAAGCTCCGTACGATACATAATATTTCCGTGGACGGTGAAAAAGACGACGCCTATGCCGACGCAACGGAAATTCCCGTAGAAACGGTAACGGCGGGCAATACGGACACCAAAGCGAACGTGCGTTTCATGTGGGACAGTCAATATATTTATGTTTTTGCCGAAGTGAGGGACGCCAACGTTATCGGCCGCGACGATTCCTATGCTGGCGGACAGTGGACCGAGCATAACGACACGTTTGAAATCTGGATCGATCTTCTCCACAACGAAAGTTTGGCAAGCCCTGCCTGGAATGGCGGTTGGGGCGGCGGTTACCGCGGCGAGCCGGGCCCTATGTGCGAAGCGCATTTTAAGATTAACGCCGGTAAACAATTCCCGCAGGGCGAAGCGCGTTTCGGCGCGGGCAGCGAAGCGTGCTGGGACGGCTGGTGGTCGAACGAATGCAATAACGACGGCGTTTCCGTGGGAACGACAAAATTAACTGAGACAGGTTATAACGTCGAATATAAGATTAAAGCGGATCTCGGCAATATCCCCGAGAACTTGCGCCCGGCGGCGGATCGCGAAATCGGTATCGGCGTCAAGATTTATGACAAAATAACGGCGGATTCGGCGGAGGACAGCAAGGAAAACTCCGCTCCCAACGCGGTGGCGATGGAGGCGATCAACGGCAATATGAGCGGCCCGAAAAAACTTTCCAACGTCAAATTGGTTGCCAATACCAACGATAACAAGACGATGCTCGGCATAAAACAGGTGCGCGACGGATTCGACGTAACGGTGGATGGTACGGAAGATTTGCTTTACAGAGATGCAGAAGAAGTCATGTTCGGCTCGACGAAGGCAAAATTGCTTTGGACGACGGATAAAGTATATGTACTTGCCGCTTTGGGCGCGGATACTTCCGCATTCAAACTGGAAAGCCCGCTGCTTGCAACCGCTTACGAGGCGAACGGAAAAGCGGGAACCACCGTGGAAACCATTATTCCCGTCGCGTCCGGCGCGGCGTTTAAGGAAAATTCCACCGCAGACCTCACCGTGACTTATAAGGACGGAACGGCTAATCCCGTTACAACAGAGTACGTTATGAAAATGCAGACCAGTTCCGCGAATTTTGCTTCTCCCCGTCATATGTTCGAGGCGAAGAAGCTCGCCGCAGGCACAAGCATCACCGTAGACGGCGATAAAGACGCCGCATACGGCGAGGTGGCGGCCGTAATCGAAACGATTGCAACAAAAGACGCCGGAAACGGTCCCGAAGCGAAAGGAAAGGCGTACATTACCTGGGACGACGCTTTCCTGTATGTATTCGTCGATGTCACCGACGCGCACGTAAGCCCTGCGCAGATAGGCGAGCCCTGGCAGAACGACAGCGTCGAGCTGTGGATAAGCACCTGCCGGTCCTTCCCCGTATCGAGTACGGGTTGGGGCGACGCCAACCGTCCCGCCGGAAATACGGGCTGGTGCGGCGAAGGCGGATTCCGCGTATTGGCGAACAATATCGGTGACGTAACCGGGAGTCATTGGATGTACGATTGGAAAGACGGCGTTCAAAGAAGCATCACATCTAAATTGACGGAAACCGGTTATACCGTAGAGTATAAGATCGCGTGGGCCGCGTTTGCCGCAGTGGAAAACAAAATCGGGGAAATTGTCGACATTATGATCAATATCAACGACGATGTCAATAACGACGGCGTAAGGGAAGGCATCGTCAGTACCAACACGATGGGGCAGAATGCGTTTGATAAACCTTATGTCCTCGATCATCTGAAATTGGTCGCGGCGGACTGATTGTTACCGGAAGGTTAAACGAGCACACAATCGGAGCGGCGACGCAAAAAATATTCGGTTCCGCTCCGATTTTCTCTTTGGCTGTTGCGAAAAGACAGAAAAGCTGTTATAATAGAGACGGCAAAAATTTACTGTCGAAAATCTGTAAGCCAAGGAGAAAAAGATGGAAAGAAGTTTAAAAATCAATCTCAACGACGAAGAACGGATGTGCGAGGTGGCCCGGGCCTTATCTTCCGAAGTCCGCGTGCGGATCATGAAGCAGTTGAACCGCGCTTCCATGAACATCAACGAAATCGCAAAAACGTTGCAGATACCCGTTTCCACGGCGGCGATACACATCAAAGTGCTCACCGACGCGGGACTGATATTCTCGACTTACCAACCGGGGATTCGCGGCTCGCAGAAGGTGTGCAGCCGGAAAGTGGATTTTATCCGTATGGATTTCGTGGAATCGCTCACGTTGGACAAAACGGAGTTTACCACCGTAGCTATGCCCGTAGGCGGGTATTCCGAATGTCTGGGAATCAAGCCTCCCTGCGGTATCGTTGACGAAAATTCTTATCTGGACGTGGACGACGATCCGCAGGTGTTTTATAATCCCAAACATTATAAAGCGCAGCTCATCTGGCTGACGGAGGGAGTGCTTCGGTATAAGTTTTCCAACGCGAGCCTTCGCGGGCGTACGGCGAAACGCATTCAGTTTTCGTTGGAGCTTTGCAGCGAGGTGGCCAATTACCGAAACGATTGGCCGTCGGATATTACCGTATGGATCAACGGAATAGAGATCGGGACGTATGTTTCCCCGGGGGATCTCGGCGGCAGACGAGGCCTCTATACGCCTGCCTGGTGGTCGGATACCTACACGCAGTTCGGCATATTAAAAACTTTTTCCGTGGAAAGAGTCGGCACCTATATCGATAACGTCAAAGCCTCGGGCGTATGCGTAAGCGATTTGAAGTTGGAGGACGGAGAATACATCGATTTTCGAATCGGCGTGAAATCGGACGCCGTCAACCGCGGCGGTATGAATCTGTTCGGCGAAAAGTTCGGGGATTTTCAACAAAATATCGTAATGCGACTGGATTATGTAAACAAAGCGGAATGACGGAAAGCAACCGCGGCAAATTTACGGCTTTCCGTTTTCTAAAAAGGAGAACAATTATGAAATATTATTCAAAAGCCGTAATATTGTTGCTGAGCATGACTTTATGTTTTTCCACAGCTTGCGGCGGAGGGAGCGGGGAAGATTCGGAATCGGCGGAGCTGCCCGTGGATATGAAAGAAGCCGTTACCTTGACCGCGGATTTTAGTAAAAGAATAGATCCGCCCCTTTTGAAAAAAATTGCCATGTATAACGCGGGTTGCATCGATCCTCTGAGCAACTATCAACGCGATTTCGCGCGCATCAAAGAAGTCAACGCGGACGCGCTGCGCATCGACCTTTCCATCGGTAAGGCAAACGGTACCGCGGGGCAGTATCTCGTCAGCGACGATTACGACATTACCGACTACGATGAGGAAAAGGGAACGTTCAAGGTAGATAAAAACTCCCTGAAATACGATTTTAAGCAGTTGGACGGCATTGTGAAATATATGACCGATTACGGGGTTTTGCCGTATATGTCCTGGGATTATATTCCCTATCCACTGCAGCAGGACGGAAAATGGAATAATCTCGATCAAAATATTGTCAACTGGCGGGAAGTGTGGGAAGAAATTTATTATCAATATGCGAAACATTACGTGGAGAACGGCACGCAGATCGGATACCATGAAATTTATAACGAGCCGGATTTGGAAATTTTGAAATGCTGGGGCGTGTTTGACGAAACGTTCGACGGGTTCCTCAACTGGGAGGATTTTTGTCTCGGCAATGAGTGCGCGCCCGGAAAAGGCGTCTATCCCGATATGTACGAATACGGCGCCAAAGGGATTCTTCGGGCCGATCCCGACGCGACGATCGGCGGTCCCGGCTTTGCGCTCGGCGAAATCGGCGTGGAAGGCTGGGTGGGATTTTTGCCGCGCGTGCTAGAAAAACGACTGCCGTTGGATTTCTATTCTTTCCATACCTATTTGGACGGAAATACGTGGTTCGTTCCCGAGGAGCTTCGTGCCAAGGGAGAGAAAAACGAACTGGAAAAGGTGGTTTCCGGGCTTTCGGCCGATCCTTATTTTATCAACACCGCCGTGCATATCAACGAATATTCTTACCTCAACGAATCCAACGGTTCTACAAACGGTCTTAACAGCCAGTTTAACCGTTACGAGGGCGCGTGGAGGACGTTGGACGGGCTGATGGAAGTCGTCGACCGCCCTTCCGTACAATGGGCGTATTGGGCGCAATTTATGGAATCTACGGGCGGTTACGATCCTTACGGAATGATTGAACACCGCGGCGGAAACATCAAAGCGCCGTTTAACGCGATGAAGATGTATACGGATATGCCCGTATGGCGTTATGAAGGGACGCTGGGCAAGGAAAACAGCGGACTGAGGACTTTGGTATCGTCCGACGACGATAAAATCGGGATTCTTATCTGGAATACGAACGCTTCCAAGGACGCGGAAGGAAAAAAGCTCACGCAGGGCGACAGAGTGGTGGACGTTCGGTTAAACAACGCGAAATTCGATCGTGGAACGAGGAGAATTTATCGGATCGACGAAAATCACGGAAGCTGGTTTGACAACAATCAAGCGGCGGAATTGGTCGCGCAGGAGGAAAAGACCTTGGAAACGGACGGCAGCATATGGGCGGGTAAAATTCCTGCGGACGGCGTCGTGTATATCACCGTAAATAAGGACGGCAAAAAGGATTTTACTTCCTGGGAAGACCGTATTTCGTTCGGGAATACAAAGGACATCAAGACTTCTTATTATTATGAGGATCGTTACAGAGGTTTGGAGGGATGCCGCGAGGTCTGGGAAGACAACGTAAAAGGCTTGCAGGGCAGCTACTCGCATTTCGACAGGAATTTATGGACGATGTATCTGGGCATGGGAGACTGCGCGGGGCTGGACGGAAAGTTTGTCGGGCAAGGCCACGCCAACGGCTCGGTGCTTTGCAGGAGCCTTCCCGAAAAATTCAAGGTGAAAGTGCGGACGGAAGGCGCGTTGGACATGAATACGAAAAATACTACGCTCGGATTCCGAGTGGACTTTTTCGACGAAGCGACGGGAACGTATACAAAGAGCGTGTATTTTCATAACGGTTTATACCGCGATAGCCGCGATCCGATCGCGCAGGACGCAAAGTTGGCGGGATTGCCCGCCTATCCTTGGGGTACGCAGGAAAAACCTATGGTGGTCGTGGAATTGGCCGGGGATCTTTGGGAGATCGATTTGTCCCGCTATGCGCCCGACGGTTGGAACGCGGCGACGGGTAAGGCGCAGATTTCTTTCGATATGCAGAATACGGGCGCGGGAACTCGCGCGATGTTCAGTTTGATCGCTTAATATACGGAAAAAGGGTTTTGGCACGATGATGGTTAAATGTTACAGGGAAAATTATTTCAGACCTCAGTTTGTCCGCGATGAATGGAGCGATCTAAACGGAAAATGGGATTTCGTATTCGACGATGAAGACGTAGGGGAGGCGGAGAGGTACTATCTCCGTTTTCCCGAAAAGTCTCTGACGATCGTCGTTCCCTATTCCTATGAAACGCCCGCAGGCGGAATCGGAGACGAAAGCGTCCACGACACGGTTTGGTACCGCCGCACGTTTGCCGCCGCAAAGCCTCGGGCGGGCAAGCGTTACCTCCTTCATTTTGAGGGCGCGGACTATGAGACCAAAGTTTGGGTGAACGGCGTGTTTGTCGGCGAACATACGGGCGGAAATTGCCGGTTTACTTTCGATATTACCGACAGTCTTTGCGAAACCGGAGACAACACGCTCACGGTACGCTGCGCAGACTCGTTGGATTCCCGTCAGCCGCGGGGCAAACAGCGGTGGCTGAAAGAGAGCTTCGGGTGCTGGTACGTGCAGACGACGGGGATTTGGAAACCCGTATGGGCGGAAGAGGTTTCCGCCGCGAGGCTGGACAGAGTAAAAATCACTCCCGACGTCGACGGGGAAAAGGTGCGCATCGATTACGAATTTGCGGGGGCGGTACAGGGAACGGAGGTGGAAACCGAGATCTCGTTCGGGAATGTCCCCGTCCTGAAAAACCGTTCCGCGGTGACGCGCAGAGAATTTTTTGCCGAGTTCGATATGCGCTGCGACGCCTTCGATTTCAAAGTCAAGCAATGGCATCCGCTGAATCCTAATTTGTATGACGTAACGTTCACGCTGTATCAAGACGGTCGGATAATCGACAAGGTCGGTTCCTATTTCGGAATGAGAAAAATCGAGGCGGACGAGAAGGGGATTCGCCTGAATAACTCCCCGCTTTATCAAAAGCTCGTTCTGGCGCAAAATTATTGGAAGGAAAGCGGTTACACGATGTCCGGCGAAACGGCGGCCCGCAAAGATATCGCTTACATAAAAAAAGCGGGGTTCAACGGTCTGCGTATCCATCAGAAGGTGGAGGACGAACGCTTTTTGTTTCTCTGCGATACGGAAGGATTGCTCGTTTGGGCGGAATCTCCGTCCGCTTACGAGTTCGGGGACCTTGCCGTGAAAAAATTCGCGGACGAATGGTCGGACGCCGTGCGGCAGCAGTACAATCATCCTAGCGTTATCGCCTGGGTGCCGTTTAACGAAAGCTGGGGACTGCCGGGCATTTTTACCGAGCGCAGACAGCAGAAATTTACTTGCGGCATATACAATCTTACCAAGGCTTATGACAGTATGCGTCCCGTAATCGCCAACGACGGGTGGGAACATACCTGTTCGGACATAATCACTTTGCACGATTATGACGGAAACGGGGCGAGTATGGCGAAACGCTACGAAAACGATCTGAGGGGCATTCTCACAAACCGCGTGGCGCACGGGTGCTTCAAATTCGCTTTTGCGCAGGGCTACGAATATCGCGGTCAGCCGATTATCGTCAGCGAATACGGCGGCGTGGCTCTGGAAGGGAGCGAAGGCTGGGGATATAACGGCAAGGCGAGAGATAAATCTGAGATGCTGGCGGCGATAGAAGACCTCACCTCGACGATAAAGGCGATGCCGAACGTATGCGGTTATTGCTACACGCAGCTTACGGACGTGTATCAGGAAGTAAACGGATTGTTGGACGAAAATCATAATCCGAAAGTCGATCTGGATAAAGTACGCGAAATTAACGATAAATAAGGAAGGGAGACTCTATTCTATGAAACGCTTATTCAAAATAACGGTTGCCTGTCTGTTGGCGGCAACTTCTTTTGCAGGGCTGACCGCTTGCGGCGATCCCGACGATCAGCTTCAAAACGAGGCGAACGTAACCATCACTTTTTGGAATCCGATTACCGGTCCCGATTCTGCCTATATGCAGGATTTGGTCAACGATTTTAATCAGGAGCATAAAGGTTCTATCTATGTCAGCGCCGACGCGCAGGCGGAAGCCAATCATTATCAGCGCATTCTCACCAGCTTTACGGACAGAACGACGGCGGACCTTTGCATTGTTCATAAATCGCGGCTTTCTTCTTTTCAAAGGGCCGACAAGCTCCGCGATATGACCGCGATGCTGACGGAAAAAGGGATCGAGAGCGGCGATTATGTGGGAGACGCCTGGCAGTCGGGAGAATTCGACGGCAAAATGTACGCCGTGCCGTTTGACGTTCTGCCTACCGTACTTTTCTATAACCGCAAACTTATTCCCGCCGGTTATACGGAGGCGCAGATTCAATCGGACGAATTCACTGTGGATATGATGTTGGAGATGATGAAAAAAGCGTATGTGGACGCGCCCATTTCCAGTAAGAAAACGTATGGAATGTCTTTCAACTATTCGTTTACGGAACCGATGTTTCTGAGTTTTTTGAATCAGCAGGGAGTGCAGGCGGTTTCCGCGGCCGCTCCTACGGTGCCTACCTTTGACTGCGAAGAAGGGTACGCGGCTGCGGCAGCCGTTAAATCCATTCCGTTCACGACCAACGAAAGCGGTAAAAAAGTGGCTTCCGAAAGCGGCGCGGACCATTTGAATATCTTCGCGCAGGGCCGCGCGCTGTTTACCATCGACGGGATCTGGTCGGCTCCCGACGCGTGCAAAAAGACGGACCGCGTGGACGCGGGCGTTGCGCTGCTTCCGAAAATCAACGCTTCGGCGGCGGACAGAAGCGTCGCGGGCGACGGACACAGTTTCGTGCTCTTTGACAACAAAAACGTCTCCGCGGAAAAAGACGCCGCCGTCGCTGAGTTTATGAAATACCTCATCGATAACAGCGGCAAGTGGTGTCAGGGCGGCAAGGTTGCGGCGAGAAGGGATATCGCGGACGACGCCACTTATAAAACGTTGGAATGGGCTAATCTGTCCGAGCATTTGGAAAAAATCGTTTCGCCGGTAAAGGTATATACCTACGACACCATCACCGATCCTATCGGCAAATATGTCGCGAAGCTTTGCGAAGGAACGGAAACGGATGTGCAAAAAGCGATCGGCGACGCCGCAAAGGACGCGAAAGAAGCCGCGGAAAAACTGTAAAAAATGAAAAGAGATACGCGGAAAGAAGGAGGGAAATATGACGGACGCGGATAAAAAATTTAACGGCCGAATCAAGGCTTTGAAAAAACAACTGAAACCTCTGATTTTTATCGGACCGCACTTATTCTTTTTCTGCGTATTTTTTGTTTTTCCCTTTTTCTTCGGTATTTTCATCAGTTTCACCAAGTGGGATCTGATGGGAGCGCCGCAGTTCGTGTGGCTGGAAAATTACGCGGATATTTTAAGAAAAGGCACTTTGTTCCATCGGGAATTTTTCAGCGGATTGCTTCACACGGGGCTTTATACCGTGGTTATGGTTCCGCTTCTCATCGCGGTGCCGATGTTGTTTGCTGTGGTATTAAACTCCCTTAATCGGGGGAAAGGGATCTTTCAGGCGATTCTCTACGCGCCGTCGCTGCTCTCCGTGGCTACCGTCGTATTGACCTGGCGTTGGCTGTTGGACAGAGAGCTCGGCGCCGTCAATAATATCTTTCTCATCGATATAAATTGGGCGGGTTCGCAGCCGTACGCGTGGATTTCCATTTTTATGCTTACGCTCTGGTCGGGTGTGGGCGGGAATTTGGTTATCTTTCTGGCGGGATTATCGGGGATTCCCGAAACTTATTACGAGGCGGCGGAAATGGACGGCGCCAACGCTTGGATAAAGTTCTGGAAAATCACTTTGCCCGAAATGAGTTTTCAGCTTCTATATACGACGGTCATGGGCACGATCGGCGGTTTTAACGTATTCGGTCAGCCGTTTATGTTCGGCGGGCCGGAGGAAAGCACCACGGTATTGATGATGTATATTCAGCAGCACGCTTTCGGCTCGTCCGCTTCGATGGCGGGTATGGCCAGCGCGATGTCCGTATTGCTCGGTTTGATTATTTCCGCGTTCAGCGTCGTGCAGTTCAAATTGATGGACGCCAAAGATTGAGGTGCGAAGATGAAAACGAATTTGAGAACGCGCAGAGCCTATCGCATCACGACGAAAATTATTCTCGGCATCATTTGTCTGCTGTGGATATTCCCTTTGTTTTATATCGTCGTCACCTCCTTCCGCACGGATGACGTCGTACAGTTGGAAGGATATGTGCTTTTTCCGAAAAAACTGACCTTTGATACCTATATCAAAGTTCTTTCGGATACGAAATCCACTCCCGTATTACAGTGGTTTTTCAACTCTCTGATCACGTCCGTTTCCAGCGCGTTGCTGATCGTTCTTATCGACGCGATGGCGGCTTACGGGTATTCCCGCATGAAATTCAAAGGCAGAGCGGTGCTCTTTTCGGGTTTGATGTTCACGATGATGATTCCCGGAGTCATCAATCTCATTCCCACATACAGCATAATTTCCTCGCTCGGCATGAAAAACACGCTTTGGGCATTGATATTGCCGGGGCTTGGAGGGGTGGGCAATATTTTCCTCATTCGTCAGTTTTTCTTCTCCATTCCCAAAGATTTCGACGAGGCCGCTACGATTGACGGCGCGGGGGAAATACGTATATTTTTCCTGATCCTTTTGCCGCAGATCGTTCCGGTATTGGTCGTCGTGGGACTTTTTTCCTTTCTCGGAAGCTGGAACGATTTATTATGGCCGTTGATCGTGATGACTTCTTCGCAAAAACGTACGTTGACGGCGGGGCTTAGTTTGTTAAACGGGCAATACGATCGCCGCTACGCGAGCAAAATGGCGGCCACGGTCATTTCCGCCATACCCGTGTTGATACTATATCTGTGTGCGCAGAAATATCTTTTGCAAGGAGTTTCTCTTTCTTCGGGCGTCAAAGGTTAAAAATAGAAGCGGCCCGCCGCATTTCGGGCAACTTTTATGATGGAGGAAAACATGAAATATCAAGTTAAAAATCCTATTCTTCGCGGATTTCATCCCGATCCCTGCATGATTTACGTGGACGGAACTTACTATATCGCAACTTCAACTTTCGAGTATTATCCGGGCGTAAAAATTTCCGCTTCGGAGGATCTGGCTAATTGGCGGACCGTTTCCTATCCGTTAAACTCTCTTAAATTGTTGGATATGCGGGGAAATACGGCTTCGACGGGAATTTGGGCGCCCGCTCTTTCTTATGCCGACGGAAAATTCTGGTTGATTTTTACCAATCAGCGGCAATGGGTGGACGCTCACCTGAAAGACACGGAAAACTATCTCACCACGTGCGATACGATCGACGGCGAGTGGAGCGATCCCGTCTATCTCAACGGAAGCGGTTTCGATCCGTCTCTGTTCCATGACGACGACGGTAAAAAATATATTTTGAATATGAGGTGGGACTACCGCCACGACAATGACGGGGAACGGTTTGGCGGAATTTTATTGCAGGAGTACGACGTCGAAAAGAAACGCCTTGTCGGAAAGGCCGTAAAGATATTTGAGGGGACGGAGAAAAAGATAACGGAAGGACCTCACATGTTTAAGCGCGGCGGGTACTATTATCTTTTGACGGCGGAGGGCGGCACGGGATATACGCATTCCGCTACTTTGGCGCGCAGCCGTTCCCTTTACGGGCCTTTCGAGCTGCATCCCGACAGACAGATCGTAACCTCGTGGAATACCGATTGTCATTTGCAAAAGGCGGGACACGCGAGTCTTTGCGAAGGAAAGAACGGGGAATGGATGATGGCGCATTTATGCGCGAGACCTCTTTCCGACGGCCGCTGTATGTTAGGACGCGAAACGGCGTTGCAGAATATCCAATGGAAAGAGGACGAATGGCCGTATCTTTGCAGCGGCACCAACCGTCCGTCGGATACCTTCGAAGCGTTTGCACCGGCAAAGCAGCGCGTAAAAGAAAAAATTTATACGTTCGACGGACATCCTCTCGACCGCGACTGGATGACGCTTCGTCAGCCCATAGAAAAAAGCGTTTTCGATCAAACGGCCCGTAAAGGGTGGCTGCGCATTCGAGGCGGAAAGAGCTTGATGGCGTTGCAGGATCAGTCGCTGCTCGTTCGCCGCCAGGAAGCGTTTGCCATAGAATGCGAGACTGCGCTGGATTTTTCACCGGAAAACTTCGATCAATGGGCGGGAATGATTTACCGATACAGCGAAAACAATCAGCACTACGTATATGTGTCTTATGACGAGGAAAACAATGCGCGCGAACTTTTGAAAATCACTTACGACGATTCGCGTTTTCGTTTGGAACGTATTGCGCTTTTACCGAAGGTGGGGGAAATAACGCTGCGTCTTTGTGTAGATCGCGCAAACGGGCAATTCTATTATTCGATCGACGGAAAGACGTTTGAAAGAGCGGGAGAAGCTTTCGATGCTTCTAAACTCAGCGACGAATATAATCGACCGCTCGGTTTTACCGGACCGTATGTAGGAATTGGATGTCAGGATCTGGCCTACGCTTCCAAAACGGCCGATTTTCGTTATTTTAAATATGTAGAAAAAGATGAAGACTGAAAAATAGGATTATGCGAAATATGCCTCAAATCATGCTCGACATTGCGGCGTTATCTCGTGACTGCTTTTCTAAAAAGTTTGTCGGTAAATCGTCATAAAGATTTGATAAAGGGATATCAAGAAAAGCAAATGACTCCTTGCAAAGAGCTGCTCGAAGAAAGAAAAAATCGAATAAAAAAAGCCGAACTGATGATCAGTTCGGCTTTTTTGCGCAATATTCGTTCAGTAGTTATAGTTTCCTTTGTATTTGAAGAAAACAGCGAAAGAAATCAGGAAAGAAAGCAACTCGGCAAAAGGAACGGCAAGCCACATGCCTATTTTACCGAACAGAAAAATCAATAAAGCAAAGCCGAGTATAACGCATAAGAAGCTTCTTAATAAGGATAACAAAAAAGAAAGTTTGCCGTTTAAGAGCGCTGTGAACAATCCCGAAATAAAAATGTTGATACCTGCGAGCAGATAACTGATGGAATAAAGATAAAATCCTTTTATTGCCAAAGTATTGACGTCGGAGCCAGGCGGAGAGAAAAAGTTTGCGATAGGACGAGCGGTTATCAAGGCGCAAAAAAAGATGATGGCGGAACAAACGAAAATAAATCGGAAACTGATGGAAATCAGCATCTTTAATTGCGGACTATCTTCTTTTCCAAACTTAAAGCTAATCACAGGACTTACGCCAGAGGTATATCCCATATAGAGCGCAGTCAGTAAAAATTGCGCATACAGTACGATTGTGATCGCCGCCACGCCGTTTTCTCCGTAAAAACGCATGGCAATCAGATTAAAAAGGAGCGTGACGACCGAGGAGGCGATTTGCGTGATCATTTCCGAACTACCGTTAGTCATAATACGGAAAAGTAATTTTAGGTCTGGCTTGCATTTACAAAAACGCAGGGAACTATGTTGGGAAAAGGAAAAATAGAAAATACCGACAATTGCGGGGAGGGAAAGACTAATCCCCGAAGCGAGCGCAGCGCCGGCTATCCCCATTCCCAGTGGAGAAATGAACAGATAATCCAAGAGTACGTTCATGATTCCGCCCGCTAAAGAGAGCAAAAAACCGAGCGTCTGACGCGAAGCCGCGACAAATAAGTATTGAAAGTATAACTGAATCATATTTAGAGGCAGAAAGAAAACGTAAACGGAAAGATATTCTTTGCAGAACGGCAATATGACATCGTTAGCTCCTAACAGATGGATAATTTGCTCCTTGAAGGCAAGGATAGCGCCTACAAATGCGCAGCCTGAAAATAAACAAAAAAGAAACATAAAAGTAAAATTTTCCCGTGCTTCCCGTTGTTTATTTTGTCCCATTTTATAACTGATGAGCGCGCTGGAACCGCTCGCCAGCATGACTGCGACCGCCGTCATTAAATTGACAAGCGGGTAAAGGATATTAATGGCGGACAAAGCGTCGGTGGAAATTAGACGAGCTACGAAAATTCCGTCTGCCATCGTATAGGTGGCGGTGAATATCATCATGGATATCGTAGGGAACGCAAAACGAAAAAGTCTGGAAAAGTTGAAATCTTGTTCTAATTTACGGTTTATAGAAGTATTCATAAAGATTTATTTGGCGTATCGATTGTTTTATTCGCCTATCGAAAAAAGGGGAAAACGGATATGGTGAAGGTATGTTGGAAAATAAGATGCGGACGGAAAAGTAATGCGATAGGAGACGATTCAAAAAGTGTAATGCAAATTCATAGAAATTCATTATAACATAGAAAAACAGATATTGCAATCGATTGCATATCAATAATGTCAAAAAAATCTGGTGTATAAAAAAAGTAAAAAAATTTTTGAAATATGTATTGACAAGGTGATTCTTATGTGTTATAATGATTTTGCAATCGATTGCAAGAGCGTAATGGACGAGGTGAAAAAATGGTTACAATATATGACATAGCCAAGAAAGTCGGTTGCGCTTCCTCGACGGTGAGCCGAGCCTTGGGAGACGTGCCCGGAGTTAAAGAGCAGACGAAAAAGAAGATACTGGAAGCGGCGAGAGAGCTGGAATACGTACCCGATTACACGGCGAAAAATCTAAAAACGAAAAGATCCTGGAACATCGGAGTGATCATGTATGCGGGGGATATGATAGGATTGACGCATTATCTATTTGCGGATATTCTCAATTCTTTTGCCGAAGTGATCGAATCCGAGAATTATGATTTGACTTTGGTCTCGCGCAATTTGGTAATGTCCAATAAAAGTCTGCTGGCGCATTGTAAAAGCAAGCATTTCGACGGGGTGTTTATCGTTTGCGGCGATTTTTCCACACAACCCATAAAGGAACTGCTGGAAAGCAATATTCCGCTCGTCGCCGTGGACTATTATAACAGCGATGAGAAAAATATCCATTGTGTGACGAGCGATAATCGCAGGAAAATGTTCGATTTGACCGATTACGTATTAAGTATGGGGCATAAAAATATCGTTTATATCACGGGGAGAGATATTTTTGTCACCGAAGAACGAGTAAAAGGTTTTAAAGCGGCGTTAAAGGCGAACGGTCTTAGGCTGGACGACAGTATGTTGCTCGCCGCCGACTATTACAATCTGGATAAATGTTACGATGTCGTAAAGCAAGTACTGTCCCGTAAAAACCGACCGACTGCGATCTTTATGCCCGACGATTATTCGGCTATATCCGCCTATGACGCGGCGCGGGAGATGGGGCTTTCCATTCCCGAAGATGTTTCCATCGTAGGCTTCGACGGATTGGAAATTTGCGCAAAACTTTATCCGCCCATGACGACGGTAAAACAAGATACGAAAAAGCTCGGCGGAGACGCTGCCAATATATTGCTGGATCTGATAAATGAAAAAAACTTGGAAGAACAGTATCTGCATGTCGTGAAAGGCGCTTTGATAAAAGGCGGCAGCGTGGCAAACTGTAAGTTGAAGAATTAAGGGAAACGAAACTATAGTAGAGGATGTAAATAAATACTACAACATAAGTTTCCCTTTTTGTTTGCCACATATTGCAATCGATTGCAATACAATCGGACGAGAAGATTCAACAAAAAATTATAAGGAAGAAAGAGAAAAAATGCTTGTAAAAAATCCTATCTTGAAAGGTTTTCACCCGGATCCTTGTCTGATTTACGCAAAAGGAATGTATTATATCGCCACTTCTACTTTCGAGTGGTTTCCGGGCGTACGGATTCACGCTTCCGCCGACCTGAAAAATTGGGAACTCGTTTCTTGTCCGTTAAACGGAGATACGTACATAAACCTCAAAGGAAATACTGCGGGCTGCGGCGTATGGGCTCCGTGTTTAAGTTATTGCGGCGATACGTTTTTTTTGGTTTATTCCAACGTGAGAAGCTGGGTTCATGACGCGTTCAAGGATTTAAACAATTATCTGATTACGTCCAAAGATCTGATACATTGGTCGTCTCCCCAATACTTAAACAGCAGCGGATTCGACGCTTCGCTGTTTCATGACGACGACGGGAGAAAATGGCTTGTGAACGTCAACTGGGACTATCGGGAAAAAGGCAACGCCCGTTTCGCGGGGATTTTTCTGCAAGAGTACGACAGCGCGGCCGGCCGTCTGGTAGGAGAAGTTTATAATATTTTTCGGGGGACGGAACGAGGGCTTGTGGAAGGAAGCCATATTTATAAAATCGACGGCTGGTATTATCTATTTGCCGCCGAGGGAGGAACCGAATACAGACATGCGGAAACGGTTGCCAGGAGCAGATCTTTGTTTGGTCCGTACGAACTCCATCCGAAAAAACATCTGATCAGTACTTATCAATCCGAATGCGCCATTCAGCGCGCGGGGCACGGGTCGCTTTGTTTTGACGGAAAGCGTTGGTTTTTTGCTTATCTGTGCGGTCGTCCGCTGTATGTCGACGGACAGAAGCGGTGCGTTTTGGGCAGAGAAACGTCTATGCAGGAAATCGTATTTTCAAAGGACGGCTGGCCGTATCTTTTGAACGGTACGATGATACCCGACGACGGCTTTGAAAACTATCTTCCTCAGAAAGCGGAGGAGGAAAGCGCAAATATTTACGATTACGATTTTACAAAGAAAAACGCGCTGCGAGATTTTCAGACGCTGCGCATCCCGTTTGATCGCACGATCGGAGAATTGGATACCGAAAAAGGCGTCGTGAGACTATACGGCAAAGAGTCTTTAATCTCCTGTCACGAACAAGCGGTGCTTGCCCGCCGCCAGCAGGCGTTGTGTTTTTCCGCGAAAACGCTGGTGTCTTTTCAGCCGGAGTATTATCAGCAGATGGCGGGGCTTCTCTATCGGTACGATGAGGAAAACCAATATTATTTACATATTGCTTACGATGAAAAAGCAAAACGCAGCCTTTTGCGGATCATCAGGATCGACGACGGCGTCACCGAATTGATCGACACGGGCGTGGAGGTGAAAGAAGACGTATGGCTGGGGTTAGACGTCGAGTTTGAGCGCGGCAGATTTTCGTATTCTTTCGACGGAAAACAGTTTGAACCTTTATGGCGCGATTTCGATACAAGTATTCTCTCGGACGAGTATGCGAGACCGCAGGGATTTACGGGCGCCTTTGTCGGCATGGCGTGTCAGGATTTATACGGACACAGCAAGCCGGCGGAATTTAAAAGGTTTGTCTATATAGAAAAATAAATGCGGTATTCGCAAATTTATTTGAATAAGGAGAAAAATATCATGAAGTCTCAAAGAGCCGTTCTGTTAAAGCCGGAGGATATCGTTGTCAAGGAATTTGACATTGCGCCCCAAAAAGGTCAGATTCTCATTAAAACGTATGCCTGCGGGCTTTGTAATTGGGAATTGAACCATTGGAAAGGAACGTACGGCACCTATCCGCAGGGAGTGGGGCACGAATGGTGCGGCCGCGTCGTGGAAGTGGGCGAAGGCGTGGAAAATTTCAAGGCGGGAGATAAAGTGACGGCGCTGCCTTATGCGAGTACTCCCGGATTCGCCGATTATATCGTTTCCGACGCCGATAAATGCTTTTTAATCGATCCGGAAATCCCGCTGATCAACGCGATGGCGGAACCCCAAAAATGCGTCGTAACCGTTTTGCGGGGCGCGGACGCAAAGGCGGGGGATTGGGTGACTGTCGTCGGCTGCGGACCGATGGGCATTTGGTGTATTCAGGGGCTTAAAGGGAACCAGTTGGCGGGAATCATCGCCGTGGATTTCGACGAAAAGAAACTTGCCCTTGCGAAAAAATACGGCGCGACTTATTGCATAAATCCCAAAACCGTAGACGCGCGGGAAGAGATCGAAAAAATTACGCATGGAAACATGTCCGACGTCGTGATAGAGGGAACGGGGATTCCCGAAGTATTGAACGATTGCTGCCGCTATGCGGCGAAAAAGGGAAGAGTATGCCTGATGAGCAGCCACGAAAGGACGTGTAAAGAATTCGATTTTCGGGAAGTGATCGCAAAAGGTCTTACGATCGTCGGCACGCACCCGCCTTACAGCGAAGACGAATTGGAAGATACGCGCAGAGCCGTCAGCCTCATCAACAGCGGGGCTTTCGACTCCGCGGAGCTTGTTAATTACCGTTTTGAGCTGAAAGACATCAAAGAGGCTTTTGAGACCTTACAGAATAAGCCCAAAGATTATATCAAGGGCTGCGTATTTTTCGGGGAGGAAGAAGATGATTAAAATAGGAATTATCGGCTGCGGAAAAATCGCGCAGAGCCGCCATATTCCCGAACTTTTGGAAAATAAGGACGCGGAATTATACGGCTTAACGGATATCAATAGGGAACGTTGCACAGAACTGGCTGTGGAATACGGCGTAAAGCAGTATGAAAATTATGCGGAGATGTTGGAAGATCAGGCGATAGACGCGGTCGTCGTCTGTACGGCAAACTCCACACATGCGGAAATTGCCTGCGCGGCGATGAAGAAAGGAAAGGACGTCCTCTGCGAAAAACCGATCGCCGATTCGCTTGAAAACGCACGGAAAATAGCGGCATGTCAAAAGGAAACGGGGCGAAAGCTGATGATCGGGCAAAATCAACGTTTCGACGTCGTACATACATTCGCCAAAGAAGCGTTGGACAGCGGGAAGCTGGGGAAAATATTGCGCTTTCAAAGCAATTTCATTACCGGCGGCCCCGAAAATTGGAGCGTAGATCCCGGCAAGAACACCTGGTTTTTCAAAAAAGAGAAAGCGGGAATGGGTGCGATGGGGGATATCGGGATTCATAAAATAGATTTCCTGCGCTACATTTTAGGAGAAAAATTTTCGGAAATCTGCGCTTTTATCGGTACGTTGGATAAAAAAGACGCGGACGGCCGTCCGATCGAACTGGAAGACAGCGCCGTGATTCTGGCGAAAACTCCGAGCGGAATTATCGGTACTATATCGGCGGGTTGGACGTACTACGGGGACGGAATGGATAACAGTACGGTTTTATACTGCGAAAAAGGCGTGATCAAAATGTATCAGTCCTTAAAGAAAAATCCTTGCGTCATCGAGTATTCCAACGGGGATACAGTCACTTTCAATCCGCCGACAATCTGGGGAAACAGCCAGATCGTAAATCATTTTGTCGATACGATAAAAAATAATACGCCGTCGCCGATCGACGCGGAGGAAGCGTTGGAAGTACTGGAAGCGGTATACGCCTGTTTCGAATCTTCGAGGACGGGAAAAACGATCGTATTATAAAAAACGGGAGGGAAAACGAAATGAAAAAATGGTTGAGCGTGACATTGGCTTGCTTCTTGACGGTCGGCATAGCCACGGGGTGCAAAAAAGGGGAAACGGGCAGCGTCGTCATAGACGGCTCCATTTTAGACGGATATACGCCGAGCGGCACGCTGAAAGTGTGGTCCTTTACCGACGAACTTGAAAAGGTGGGAAAAAAATTTACGGATAAATATCCCGACGTAACCATCGAATACACGAAATGGGATTTCAACACCTTATCTCAAAAACTGATGCCTCTGTTGAAAAGCGGCTCGCCGGCCGCTCCCGATATTATGGGATTGTCCACCAGTTTTGCGACCGCTTATTTCAATTCTGACTGGCTCGCCGACGTTTCCTTTTTGAACGATTCTTTAAACGAACTCGAAATGCCCAAAGGAATACAGGATTTCGGGCGGGATAAGAAAGGGAAACTGAAAGGAATTTCCTATCAGTGCTCGGTCAACGGGATTTTTTATCGTAAAGATCTGGCGGAAAAATATCTGGGGACTTCCGATCCCGCGGCGATACAGACGAAAATGAACAGTTATTCCGCATGGCGGGAAACCGCCGCCGAACTGCGCGCCGCTTCCGGTGGAAAATGTTTTTTGTTCCCGAGCATAGATACGCTGGTAAACAGTTACGTGGACTCGCGTGAAAAGGGTTGGCTGACGGAAGATAACCGTTTTCAGATCGCGGACGGCTTTGACGAGTTGATGAATGAAATTCGTTTTTACCGCACCGAACCCAAAGTCGACGCCGAATTGGAAGGCGGTTCCACCAATTATGACGCTTCCATTGTCGACGGACTTCCCGGCGTAGAAGTCTTTTCGTATTATCAGGGCACGTTTTTTAAAGAATATAAGCTGAAAGCCCAGGCAAAGGACGAATACGAAGATTATATGGATAAATTCGGCGTAGTGGAAGGAATGGTTTCCAACTGTTCGGGCGGCACGTATACGGTGATGAACGCAAAGGCGAAAAACAAACAACTCGCCGCCTCCTTTATGAAATTTATTGCGTCGGACGAACAGTTTTACCGCGAATGGGCGACGCAGACGGGCGACATCGTCGCTTCCAAAAAGATAGTGTCCGAATTCGCCAAAGATCCGACCAAGACGGACGCAAATCTCGGCGTCAATATTTACGAATTGTTCGAGTCTAAATTGGATGAGGTGGATTTATCCATTATCACGCAATATGATGCGGATATAGTTAATTATCTTTATGATACGGCGAATCAATATATTATGAATCCTTCGATGACCGCGGTTCAGGCAAGGGAATTTTTCACCAAAAAAGTAACGGACAACATTCAGGCGATCAAGCCTTGAACGTCGATAGTCGGAACGGGGGTGTCTGATGAATAAAGAAAAAAGAAAGGGGAAAATAAATTTTGACAGATACGGAGTATATTTTATCCTTCCGTACTGCGTTATTTTCCTGATATTCGGTCTTGTCCCAATTCTATATACTTTTTATATGAGCTTTACGGATATGACGGGTTTTTCCTCGGAAATCAATTTGGTGGGGATTAAGAACTACATAAACGTTTTGTCGAATATCAATTTTTATAAAAGTTTGTGGAACACCGTCGTGCTTTGGATATTGTCTTTTATTCCGAATATTGTCGTCTCCTTTCTTCTTGCCATCGTATTTACGGATCTGAGATTAAAGTTTAAAGGCGTATCCTTCTTCCGTACGGCTTTATATCTTCCGGGGCTGCTTATGCCGGCGGCCGTCGCGATTTTGTTTTCGACGATTTTTTCTACGGGAAAGTTTTCCGTCGCCAATCAGATTCTTCAAATATTCGGAGGCGGCCCCGTCGATTTTCCGAGAAGCGCGGGCTGGATGCGGGCGGTCACTACGTTTATTCTTTTCTGGATGTATTTCGGAAATAATCTGATTTTGATTATCGCGGGATTCTGCGGCATAGATTCGTCTTATTACGAAGCCGCCGAAATCGACGGGGCGTCCCGGTTCCGTACCTTTTTCTATATCACGCTTCCTTTGATGCGTTCGATGGTGGTATACATCGCCATCAATTCGATCATAGGAGGACTGCAAATATTCGATATTCCCTTCCTTATGGTCGATAAAACGCCCGACAAGGTTTTGACGACGATCACCGTTATGCTTTATAATTTCGGCTTCGGGACGGCAATGGATTATTCCTATGCGTCCACGCTGGCGATCTGCCAATTCGTCATCATCGCCGTTTTAAGCATGTTGATCTTCCTGAAAAACAGTAAGAAGGGGGAAGAAGCGATATGAGCACTTTGACATCCGCAAACGGCGGCGCGCCTCGTCGGAAAAAGATCTCCGTATCAAAAATTTTCATCTACGCGGCGGTGATCCTCTTTACGGCCTTCGTGCTTTTGCCCGTATACATTCTGTTGATTAACGCTACGCGAACGGACGCGCAGATCCGAACGGGATTCACGCTCGTTCCCGGCAAGGAACTATTTCGTAACATACAGTATCTCAACGCTAAAAGCGGTAATTTCAACATTCTGATCGGGTACAGAAACAGCCTGATTTTGGCCGTGCTTTCTCCCCTTCTCGCCGTATATTTCTCGGCGCTGACCGCTTACGGCTTGACGGCGTATCGGTTCAAAGGCAGAAATGCGATTTATAAAATCATTCTTTTGACGATCATGCTGCCCGCGCAGCTGTCGTTGGTCGGCTTTTACGATTACATGATTACCTTGAACGGCTGGATACAATCGATTTTCGGAGACGACACTTATATCTTTTTGGATAGTTACGTACCGCTGATTCTTCCTTCCATAGCCAATGCCGGCTGCGTGTTCTTTATGAAGCAATACTTGGATTCCACTTTTGAAAAAGCGTTGGTGGAAGCCGGACGGATCGACGGCGCGAAAGAGTTTCTAATCTTTAACAAGATCATGCTGCCGCTGATGCTGCCCTGTGTGGCTACGATGTTTATCATCAATTTCATCGGCTCCTGGAATAACTTCCTCATGCCCATGCTGTTGATTACCAGTCCGGAACTTTATACCATGCCCATGATGGTTCAAACATTACAAATTGCAGACGGGGGCGCCAGCGATCAGGCAGTCGTTTATACGGGCTTGTTATTGTCCGTCGTTCCCATCATTCTTGTCTTTGTCGTCTTTTCCAAATGGATCGTAGCGGGATTGACGATCGGCAGCGTAAAAGGTTAAAGGAGAAAATAGATCTTATGAAAAAAGGATTCGAAAAAGATTTCGTCTGGGGAAGCGCCACCGCGTCCTATCAGGTGGAGGGCGCGGCGTTTGAGGACGGAAAGGGACTTTCCATTTGGGACGTATTCACGGGATTAAACCGCTGTTTTGAAAACAACACCGGCAGCGTCGCCTGCGATCAGTACCATAAATATCGAGACGACGTGCGGCTTATAAAACAGCTGGGACATAAAGCCTATCGATTTTCGATCGGCTGGCCGCGAATTTTTCCCGAAGGAACAGGAAAAATCAACGAAAAGGGATTGGATTACTATCGCAGACTGACGGACGCCTTGCTGGAAAACGGCATACAACCCTATGTTACGCTATATCATTGGGATTTGCCGTATTCTTTGTATTTGAAAGGGGGATGGCTGAATCCCGAGAGTCCGAAGTGGTTTACCGAGTATACCGCGGCGGTAGTCAAAGCCCTGCCGAAAGTAAAACACTTTATTACGTTCAACGAGCCTCAGTGCGTGGTCGCCTTCGGGATGGGGACGGGAGCGCATGCTCCGGGAATACGACTTCCGGAAGCGGAACAGATGATTGCGGTACATAATATCTTGCTTGCCCACGGAGAAGCGGTGAAAGTTATACGCGATTTATCGGACGCGGAGGTCGGTTTTGCGCCTACCTGTCCCGCACACTATCCCGTTTCCGATAGCGAAGAAGACGTCGAAGCGGCAAGGCGGGCGTTTTTCTCGCTCGATACGGATGCTTGTCCTATGTTCAATCTCTCTTCATATTGCGATCCCGTGTATTTCGGCGCGTATCCGCAAGGCGCGCTCGAACGGTACGGAAAGTATCTGAAAATAGGTTCCGGCGATTTCGAGACGATCTCGCGGCCCGTCGATTTTCATTGTCAAAACGTATATAACGGAAGGCCGGTAAAATCGGACGGCAAAAGCGGCTGGGCCTTTGCAGACAGAAAAACGGGCTGGGAAAAAACGGCTTCGGGATGGCCGATCACGCCGCAGTCTCTCTACTATGCGCCTACATTTATTTATGAACGCTATAAAAAGCCGTTCTATATTTCGGAAAACGGCATGTCGGCGCACGATGTCGTTTCTTTGGACGGAAAAGTACACGACTACAACCGCATCGATTTCTTGCATCGCTATCTGTCGGAATATAAGAGAGCCGCGCAGGACGGAGTGGACGCAAGGGGGTATTTCCTTTGGTCGCTGCTCGATAACTTTGAATGGGCAGAAGGCTATAACCAGCGTTTCGGGATCGTTTATGTGGACTATGAAACGGGGAAAAGGATCGTCAAAGATTCCGCGTTGTGGTATCGGGAAGTGGTCGAAAGCAACGGCGATAATTTATAAAATAAGCTTCGGCGCAATAAACGATAGACGGTTTTTTTCAGATGAGGTGGAAAATTTTAAGAAAGGTACCTTTCTGTTTTGCAGCATGCAAAACAGAAAAAGACTTAAAGGCTGCCGTCGGTCGGGAATTGCGAAGGGCTATAAATAGGAAAAATGGAGGAAACAATGAAAAAAAGATTTTTTGCGATTATCTTTGCGGCACTTTTGTCTTTGACCTTTTTTGTCGCCTGCGGCAAAGATAAAACCGAGGAGGGATTCGTCCCGCCCGTGTATAACCCTGCCAATAACCCCTACGACGGGCAGAGCTATCTGAAGGAATCGATGAAGATTCGCTTTGGAGACGACTTTGAAACGGGGATGACGGTAGTCACCATTCCGAGCACGGTCGATCCCGTTACCGATTATAACGTCGACTTTCTGGTGCTGGAAAACAGCCTTAAAACCCAAAGTCTCCTTCGTTCGTCCACGGGAAAATATTCGGAAAAAAGCCCGTTGGATCTCACCTCCATAAAGACTCAGCTAAAAAACGCCAGAAAAAAAGGAATGACCGTCCGGGGACATGCGCTGGCATGGTATCAGATGGGGTTGGAAGAATATATTCCCTGGTTTTTCAAAGACGACGACGGAAATTTTGTCACTTCCGAGGTCCTGAAAAAGCGCATGACCGATTATATAGACGATTTGTTTTCCCAGTTATACGGCGGAACGGGCGAGGAAAACTATGCCGACGTGCTCACCGATTGGGACGTCGTCAACGAAGTGGCGAGAGAATTTGTAAAAGGCGACAGCCAAGCGCCGATGCCTACAACGCTTGCAGAATCGCTCCGCGATCCCGAACAGGATTGGTTCCGTAAAATAATGGGCGATAATTATATCGTCGAAATCTTCAAAATTGCGGAAGCCGCGGCGGAAAAATACAGCGTAAAGGATAAGATCACTTTTACATACAACGATTACGACAGCGAAATAGACCCGAAAAAGGACAGAGCGATAGAAATTATCGTAGATACTCTGATCAAAGAAAACTGTAAGCTGGACAACATCGGATTTCAGATGCATGTCACGTACGGCTTTGACAAACAGGGATTGAAAGACACCTTAAAAACTTTTGAAAATAAAGGAAAAACGCTGGTCATTTCCGAATTGGATATGAACATGAAAGGACTGCTGAGTAAACCATTAAACGAATTGTATTCTTTACAGGCGAAGGAATATCTCCAAATGTTCGATATTTTCGACGACTGTAAAGCAGTCAAAGCGGTTAATTTCTGGGGCACGACGGACGATAAGTCCTGGATTTGTTTCGACGGGCCCGGCTCCGATTATCCCTTACTGTTCGACAAGGATAAACAGCCGAAACCCGCTTTTTGGATCTTGGTCGATCCTGCGAGAGCGGAACTCGAACCGGACGTGATCAGCGCCTACTACGCGGAGTTGCCGACAACGGACAATAAGGAGTGGAAATATCAGAACTTTACGTCGTTAAAGGGCGACGTGGGCGGCAAGTTCAATGTCTTGTGGGACGAAGCGGACGTTTACGTCTATGTGGATATCGACGATCCCACACAGCAATCGGTCGACGAAATCCGTTTGTATTTCGATATGGATTTTTCGAGGGAAGAAACCTACGGCGACTCGACGATGACGTTTACCGCTAAAAGATCTTCTTTGAAGGAGCGTGCGGACGGCAGCGGCTATTTCGGTGTGATTACCTGCGACGTCGGTTACGTGGACGAAATGGTAACGCCGAAAATCGGCTTTGATATCGTGGCCTGCGACGGAAAGAAAGGCGGGTATTGGCACGACGAAACCTTCCGCCAGCAGACGTATCCCAAAGGCTTCGGAGCCATTTCTCCAAAAAAAGTCAGCTCGTTCGCTTCGGCCCCGAAAAGAACGGGTGCGGTGACGATCGACGGCAGCGAGGAAGCGGCCTGGAAAGACGCGTTGATTCTTACGCCCGAACATAAGACAGACAGGCCTTTGGCCACCGGCACGTTCAAAGTCATGTGGGACGAGGAAGCTCTCTACGTTCTCGCGACGGTTTCCGACAAAGTATTGTCTGTAAGAGACAGCGAGCATAATTCCGACTCGATAGAAATATTTGTCGATCAGGATAACGCAAAGGCTACTTCTTACGAGCCCGACGACGGTCAGTTCCGTCTGGGAATCAACGGAACGCTTACGCATAATAGCAAAAGCGCCTATGTAACCGCGGATAATATCGAATGGGCGGTTACCAAAAAGCTCGGAGAAGGATACGTGATCGAAGCGAAAATAAAATTCACGGCCATAAGTCCGGTTTCGGGGGCCATCATCGGTTTCGACTGCCTGATCAACGACGATCCGTCGGGCGCGGCGGTCCGCGGCGGCTATCTGACATGGGCGGACACTTCCAACAGCGGCTGGATGAATCCCGGCGTCTTCGGATTGCTGGAATTGAAATAATTATATCGGGAGAAAAGTATGAAACGTTTGGGAAAGTTATGGGTAACAATACTTCTTATGGTCTGCCTCGTTTTGGGCGCGGTCGGATGCGGAACGGATAAGGATTCCGCTTCGGAAGCGGAGAAACCTGCGTTGACGATCGAATGCGATAAGGCGACGATCGCGTCGGAGGAGACGGCTCAGTTCACCGCTTCGATCTCGCCCGCGACCTATGAAGATAAAACGGTGCTTTGGTCGATAGAAGCGCCGGCGGGGACGGTGATTTCGCCTACGGGACTGGTCACGGCGGGTTGGACGGAAGGCACCGCGAAGATTACCGCGAAATTAAAGAAGGACAGAAACATAGTTGCCACGAAAGAACTGAAAATCACGAAAAAAGCGGAAACCGGGGATTTTACCTACGATAAGGAATCTCCTAAAAACAACAGCTTTACCGCCGCTTCCGCGACGGGAAATATCACGGTGAACACCCTGGCCGCCGACCGTGCGGTGGTGGAGTACAGCAATATTACTTCCGAAACGCAGTATCACAACATATTCGCCACGTTTTCGGAACAAAACAGAAATTATAACAAGGTTTGTTTCCGCATCAAAAATACGGGCGCGGCTTCGGCGCATTACGTCGTTAAAATCGTCGATACGAACGGTTGGGAATACAGCGGCGGCGCGTTTGACGTGGAAAGCGGCGCGGTGGAAAATTTTGAAATAGAGATCAAACTCGCGGCTGCGAGCAAAGGCGACAATACCGTGGACGGAACGAAGGCGAACGGTTTGATTCAGTCTTTGATTATTTTCCCCGATTCTTATCGGGAAGTTTGGAACGAGGGCGACACGTTCAACGGCAGTTTCCTGATCTGGAACGTAGGGCTGAAAAAAGGAGATCTCGGCGATCCTCCCTTAGATTTTGAGCCTTCCATCTCGGTTGTCGAAAAGGCGGGGCAAAACGGTACGTATGAAGTGGAATTTCTTTCCAACAGCAAAGTGGCTTTAAGCGACGCCGCGAAATTATTTGCGTTTGAAGAAGGCCTGACGCCCGCGACGATCGATTTCACGATTTCCAATATCACGGGATTCTCTTCTTCGAAGGACGGCGAAAACTTTACCGCGTACGACGGGGAGCTGTTCGCGCAGATCGTTTTCTGCAAATCGCTTGAAGGGGCGTATTGGGAGAATGCGGAGTTTTCCACATTCACCATCATTAAATCGGACGGCGAAAAACTTACGGTTAGCGTTCCTCAGGATAAAGGCGCGCTTGTAGGCTACTATTTCTTTGTCGCAGGCAAAGACGAAGCGAGCACGGAAGCGGAAGGAAAAACTGTCTATAAAGGTAAATTTGATTTGACGATCAAAGAAAATTATGCGCGTGCCTATACGGTTACTGCGCCCGCGACGGTGGAAAACGGCGCCGTTGAGGCGCCTTCTCAGGCGGGTGAAGGCAGCGATCTGAAAATTCGTTTCGTTCCCAATGAGGGATATTCGTTCGCGAGCGCCAAAATCAACGGCGAAGTAAAAAATGCCGTCACGGACGTGACCGCCGACGGAGTAATGAATAACGCGTACATTATAAAGAGCGTCGATAAAGACGTTGTCATCTCCGACGTGGTATTTGAAGAAGTAGTCAAAGAGGAGATCTCGGGAATCACTTATGCGGATAAAGCGGTGACAAAAGCCGGGATTTCCTCAAATGAAGGGAAAGCGGTATTTTACAGCGCAGATACCGATCTGATACGTTTTTCCGAGAAAGGTACGAAAAGCCACTTAAAAGTGACGGTGTCCAACCATACCGCAACGACGGCGGGCTTGGAAAATATTCAATTTTTTTATGACGGCGGCATGACCGGCTGGAAATATATCAAAGACGAAACGACGACTTTCTACATCGCGTGTAAAGATATTTCCACCTATCTGACGTTAGAACTGGTGGAAGACGGCACGGGTACGTTCGATATTTCTTTTGAATACGTCGACTATATCGCTTCTTCGATTACATTCGCCGCCGTCGAGGGCAAAGCGAATGAGTGGACCGTCCATTATCAATTTGTAGGCGTTCCGGGATTCGGCAACTTCGGCAACCACCTCTATCTTCCTTTTGAAGAGGGAAAGCGTCCCTCTTCCGTGAAAGTAACGATTTCCAATTTTGAAGGCAAACTGTTTAACGCGGAAACTGCTGCCGCCCCGCAGCTGCAGTTGGTCGGAAAAACGGGCGCGGAATGGTACGAAGCGGATTGGAATTTTTCCGGTTATTTCAATTCGGAATTTACGATGGAGATTCCGGCGAGCGCGACGACCGGCATGGCGCTGCTTTTTGCGGGCGAAGCGGATACGGTTTTCAGCGGCAGCTTTACGGTGACGGTGGAATATACTTATCCTCAGCAATAATGGAAAGATATGCGCGACGATCCCGCGGCGAGGCGGAAAAAATAAAACCGTCCGCGGGATCGTCCGTAACCTTTCCGTTCGATTTGTAATGGGAGAAAACGGAAACAAGGCGCCGGAAAACGCCGTTTCTTCCGGGAACAAAGCTCCCTGAAATTTATTCGATGAGAGGTCGACATGTTTCAAAATTATCAATATTCCGTCTGCGCTCCGAAATCGGAGGAGTTTTTCCTGAAAGTAAATGGGGAGCAGGTTTTCGTCTATAAGGCGTCGAAAGGATATATCGCGGCGGTTTCCGGGGATACTTTTCACGTCGAAATCGTCACTACGAGAGAGATCGCTTCGGTGACGGTGCGGCCGCTCAGTAAAAATATTCAAGCGCAATACACCGATCATACGATATGTTTCGATATCGGACAGCCGGAAAATTTGCAGATAGACGTCAATCATCAAAAGATGCCTTTATATCTGTTTTTCAGTCCCGCGGAGGGGGAGGTCCCCGACAAAGACGACGAAGGCGTTGTGTATTTTGCCGGCGGGAAAGTGTACGACGCGGGACAGATCACGCTTACGGACAATCAGACTCTCTATATCGAGGGCGGCGCGGTCGTCCGCGGCACGGTTCGGGTAAAAAACGCGAAAAACGTGAAAATAAAAGGCCGCGGGATTTTAGACGGCTTATACGAGTACGGTGACGGAGACGACAGATTGAGAAAATATTTCGTCGTTTTCGAAGGCTGTGAAAATTGCGGCGTCGAGGACATCGTACTGGCGAATACGCCGTGCTGGAATATCGTGTTCGGCGCCTGCGAAAACTGTTATGTTTACGGAGTCAGAGAAGTGTCCGAAAACGTTTCTTCCGACGGAGTGGATATCGTCGGAAGTAAGAATATCACGATCGACCGCGTGTTTTTCCGCAACAACGACGACTGCATCGCGATTAAATCGTTCGACAATACGATGAATCCGCAGAATGCGACGATGCCGTGGAACGGAAACGTGGAAAATATCGTTGTAAAAAACAGCACGTTTTATTCCTCGGAGGAAAATGCGGGAAACTGCTTGGAAATCGGCTTCGAACTTCGCTGTCAAAGCGTCAAAAATATCAAATTTTTCAACTGCGACATTATCGCGGTACACGGTTTCGGAGGCTTGTTTACTATTCATTTAGGCGATACGGCGAACGTCGAAAACGTGCTCTACGAAGATATCCGCGTCGAACATTTTTTTGACAGGATCGTGGATCTTAGAATCGTTCATTCCCCGAAATGGAATAGGGAAGGAAAAAAAGGGAATATCCGCGATATAACGTTCAGAAATATCCGATGTAATTTGCAGGATTTCAATCCCGGCTATTCGCATTCGCTGATCTGCGGATTTAAAGACGGCACGGTCGAGAACGTCACGTTCGATTCTTTTTATATAGGAGATACGAAAGTGATGAGCGACGACGATTTATGGCTGTCCACCAGAAAGGCAAAAAATATCAGGTACAGGTAAACGATATGGGAAAAATGTATGTCAATATTTTTCATCGCCTGGACGGCGATGGGGAAAGGTTTGAAGTGGTGAAGTGGCAGCAGGAACTGGCTCACCGGTGCGGAATACGCACGACGCTTTTTATGTCGTATACGTCTTTGAAAAATCCGTATATGGTGGAATATGCAAAAACGCAGGCGCTGTTGGGCGATGAGATCGGCATTACATTCAACGATTTTCAAAGCTCTGAAATGAGCGAGCTTTGCGGCACCAAAGAGGAAATGATCTATCTCGCTTCTCATCAAGCGCGTGAAATAATTATTCGCACGATTTTTGAAAGGTTTTATAAAGAATTCGGATTCTATCCGAAATCGGTTGCGTCTTATCTTATGGACGCGCCGCTGATCGATGCGATCACAAAGGCCTATCCTACCGTTACCGGCTGCGTCAACAACTGTTTCGAGGAAGGCGTAAATATGTTTAACGGCAACAATTATTGCTGGAACCTGTTTTCCGACGGCGGACCTTGGGGGGCCTATTATCCGTCGAAGAATAATGCCTTGAAACCTGCCGCCGACGACGAGGAAGCTCTCGGCGTCGTGGCGCTCCCGCATCTGAATCGGGACATGATCCTCGCATTGACGAGCCGCGACGATTATTTTGCTTCTCATGCGCCTAATGTGATCCGCGCGAAAGCGAACGCCGGAAATCATAGTCCCTACATGCTCCGTTTCATCGATCAATGGATCGTTCAGGCAGAGTTAAACGGCTATTCCTATTTCAATATGTTCGTTTCTTCGCCTTGGCTTGCGGCGAATAACGAGTATGTGGAAGTGCAGAGCGAGGCTTTCGATTTATATGAGGAATCGATAGAACACCTCGCTCGACGGAGCGAAGAGGGGAAAGTCGCTTTTTGCACGATGTCCGAGTTTACGGAATGGTATCGCGGCAGCGTCAAAGTCGGAACCCCCGAAATCAATCTGTGGAACGATATCCTTTGCGGAACGAAAAGACAGATGCTTTGGTACTGCGATCCCTATTTCAGAGGCACGTTCGATATGAACGTCGGCGGCGAACTGCGTGATTTGAGACCGTATGCGGGCAAGGTAAAACGGGACATCGGTCCGGACGGGAACGCCTTATGGAACGGCAGCTATCCGTTTCTTTTAAGCTATGAACACCGTACCTGGACGTTTTATACCTGCTTTATTCATAAAAACGGCGAACGCGTTTCCGTATCGGACAGAAGAACAAGCTGCAAAGTGTTTAAAAACGAAGAAGGACGATACGGCGCAGAAATAAAATCGGTGAAATTGACATGCGGAGGTCACTCTATCACGGTAGCTTCGCGGTTAGAGTTTATGGGCGGCGGTATGATCAAAGTGACAAGGAGATTGGAAGACGCGCCCGAAGAGGAAGTTTTCGAGTTTGAAGAACAGATCCGCGGCTGTTGGGGAAGCACGGAATATCCCGAAGACATGCGGTCGATCCGTCTTTCCTGCGGTGGGGAAACACACAGCGAAAGCATACCATACGAGTATAAGACCAGGACGGTGGAAAAGAACGGGCATTTTGTCCGGGCGGAAATCGGAGAGCTGAATACCGTTTTCGGGCTGTATTCCGACGAGCCGCTGATCTGCGGATTTGAAGAGGGAAGTATTGCCAATTCCTATTATACGCTTTGGCTGAAAAAAGAATTGAAGAAAGGGGAGGCGATCGTATCATGGCTGAAAATAGAAAAAAAGTGCTGATGTGTCCCGCTTGTTTTTGCCGCGAAAAGGATCTTTCTCTCAATTATGACGAGGAGGAAGGCGTGTACTATTGCCGCAAATGCTGCTATGAAGGAAGTGAAGCCGAGATAAAAGACTTTTACGAAGCCTTTACGTCGCGTAAATATCCCTGGAAAGCGGCGCCCTACGACGGAAACTCCGAAAACAACTTCGGGCTGTTGCCGAAAAAGTCATGAAAAAGGCGGCGGCTTCGCAGTACGGAAACGAGGATTTGCTGCGCCGGTCGGACAAAAACAGGATAAAGCAAATGTACGCCGAAGCTTTTTGGGGATTTTCATGAATAACCTTACCGTAAAAGAGGGAAAATATGTCGCCCTCAACGATAGGCCCTTCTTTCTCGTCATGGACACCGCCTGGAATCTGTTCCATGCGCTTTCACGGGAAGATGCGAAATTCTATCTGAACAATCGAGCCTCGAGGGGATTTAATGTGATTGCCGCGTCCGTTCTTTCCGAACTCGACGATTTTTCGGAAGGGAATGCGGAGGGACAAATCCCGTTTATCTCGCGCGGGGAAGGGGAACTCGTGCCCAATGAGAAATATTTTTCGTTTGTGGATTACGTGGTTGCGCTTGCCCGCGAAGGGGGATTGTTCGTCGCCCTGCTGCCGGCCTGGGGGGATAAATGGAACAAAAAATGGGGAACGGGCCCAGAATGTTTCACCCGGCAAAACGCGGAGCGTTACGCCGGATTTTTAGCGGAAAGATACAAGACTTTCGATAATGTTTTTTGGATACTCGGCGGAGATCGTCCCATCGAAAACGAGCGGCAGAGAAAAATCATCGACGCGTTCGGAAAGACGCTGAAAAAGATAACGCCGGAGAAACTCATCACCTATCACCCCGATTCGGGACATACTTCTTTCGACTATTTGCCGGACGCGGAATACGTCGATTTTTTCATGACGCAATCGGGCCACGGCGTCGATACCTGTTATTACAGCGCGGACCTGTTAAAGACAATACACGGAAAGGGGAAACCGTTTGTGGATGGGGAAAGCCGTTACGAGGATCATCCCGCCTGTTGGCGTCCCGATTTCGGATACTTTTGGAACCGCGAAGATCTCAGAATCAATCACTATCAGAACGTTCTGGCGGGCGCCTGCGGCGTCGTTTACGGGAACCATAACGTTTGGAAATTCAACCGCAAACCGGACGAATCTTTTTTATGCGTCTGGAAAGACGCGCTCGATACGCCGGCAATTTCCGATCTGTCGGTTTTGAAAAAGTTTGCCGAAGAAATTTCCTATTGGCGGCTGCGTTTTTCAAGCGGCTTTGCCTGTCCCGTCACCGAGCTTCTGAAAGATACGGTAAACGGAAATATCTGGGGCGCGTATCACGAAAACGGCGGCGCGGTCTATTCTCCGATGGGGCTGCCCTTTATCGTCGATTTGAAAATGCTGAAATGCAAAAGCGTTCGGGCGGAATGGGTAGATCCTGTCACCGGTACGAAAACGATCGAGGGGATATATCCGGCTGAAAAGAGCGTGTTTGTGCCCGGAAAACAGGGAAAAGGCAACGACGCGTTACTGCTCATTAAAATTTTAGAATAAGGTGAAATCATGTTAAAAGTCAAAAATTTATTATGCGGCATATTAGCGGCGCTGTGTCTTGCGGGAATCGGAGATGCGATTCCCGCGCATAAAACGGCAGCAGCGGAAAAAACCGTCGGGTTTGGAGGCGGCAACGGATTTACGCAAGATACGGCGATTGAAATCTCCACGCCGGAACAGCTGTTTCTGCTTTCCGAAAACGTCAATTCGGGAAATACATTTAAGGGGAAATTTATCCGACTTACCGAAAATATCGATTTATCGGCCTACGGCAAAGGGAGCCCGTCGGACAAAGGCTGGACTTCTATCGGCTATTGGACGGCGTCTTTCGACAGGACGTTCGACGGGGTGTTCGACGGAAATCAAAAGACGATTACGGGGCTGTATCTAAACAGTACGACAGGAGCGGTCGCCGATACAAACGACAAAGGGCTGTTTGGGTACATAGGGAAAACGGGTACGGTTAAAAACCTTACGGTTAAAAGCGCGGAGGTAATTAGCAGCAGTTATACGGGGATTATTTGCGGGACGAATCTGGGCGTCGTGTTGAATTGTCGTACGGACGGAAAAGTCGTCGGCGACGAAGAAACGGGCGGCGTCGCGGGGCAAAACCTCGGTTTGATCATCAATGCGAATTCTTCCGCGAATGTAGAGGGGCGTTCGAAAGCGGGCGGAATCGTCGGTTCGAATAAAACGGAAAGTACAGGCGTGGGCGAAATAAAGGAATGCGCTTTTACGGGAAGCGTTGCCGGTCTGCCCGGTCAAATCGGAGGCATTGCGGGGCGCAACACCAGCGTCATTCAAAACGTCACTTCCTCTCTTTCTCCCGCGATAGGCGACGGGGCTTCCGCCGCGGAGACCAATAAAGATAAAATCGCCGTCCTCTACGATTATCAGGGCGGCGGAGACAGAGCCGCGGTAAGATACTATGAGAAAGGGGAAAAAGTGGCTTTGCCAAATGCTTCAAGAAAAGGCAGCGCCTTAACAGGCTGGTTTGAAACTCCTTACGGCGGCGAAAAAATTAAGGCTTTTACGGCGGAAGAAAACTATCAGACTCTTTACGCGCACTGGGAAAACGCCAAATATACGGTACATTTCGAACTGGGCGGAGGCAGTCTTTCGGAAGGTACGTTAAACGACAAAATATATAATTACAACGACTTTTACGGCGCGCTTCCGAGCGCTCAAAAAAAGGGCTATCAGTTTATGGGATGGTTTGACGCACCGGAATACGGCAACCAGATCACGGGCGAAACGGTTGTTTCAATCGCGGAAAATCATACGATATACGCCGTTTATAAACCGCTCAATTTCACGGTGACTTTCGAGACGAACGGCGGCGGCGAGATCGCCCCCATGCGCAAACCCTGCGGAACCAAACTTTACGAGCCCGATCCGCCCGTTAAGGAAGGCTACGTTTTTTGCGGTTGGTACACGGATGAAAAATATACGAATAAATACGAATTTACGGCGGCGCCCGACGAGGATATCACGTTATATGCAAAATGGGAAAAGGCGGGCGGAAAGGGCTGCAATTCCGCGCTTGCTTGTTCGGCGTCCGTCTGGTTCTGCGGGGCGGTTTTGGGCCTGACGTGTTTAGCCGGCGTCTTGCTCGGGAAAAAACGCCGATAAGGGTAAAAGAGATTAAGGAGGGACAAAATGATTAAAAAAATATCGATAGGAAAATGGGCGCTTTGCGTTTTTATATGCATCATATTCTTTAATGTTTTTACCGTAAACGGACAGATGCCGACAGTCGTTCGCGCGGAAAATAAAACGTATTACATGGCGACCGACGGCAGCGATAGTCATAACGGGGAATCGGCTGACAGGGCGTTTGCCAGCATCAACAAATTCAACGAAGTCGCGCGGCCGGGCGATACCCTTCTCATTCGTGGCGGCACATACTACGGGCAGTCGGTCACGCTGACCTGCCACGGAACTTGGGACAATAAGATTACTATTAAAAATTATCAGAACGAAGTGCCTGTTTTCGACGGTTTATCCGACAGAACAGACGGAGGATACGCCCCTGCCTGCTTTATTTATTCGACGAACGACGGAAAATATTTAAACGACGAAACCCGTCCCGGGCATTTTGTGATCGACGGCCTCATCATCAAAAATTACGCCCGTTCCGGGATTAATATGGGATCGTATTACGACCCGCAAAGCGGCGTCGGCAACGAGTTTATTGACGGCGCGAATCTCGTCGACGTAACGGTAAGAAACGTCACGGTGGACAGTTGCGGACAAAACGGAATCACCTTTATGGTTTCGAGCGACGTCACGGTGGAAAATTGCCTTGTGAGCCGTGTAGGATTCAATATCGACTATGATTCCTGGTCGAGCGCCATCAATTTTTATCAGATGCGCGGAGACAACAACATCGTTAAAAATTGCATTGCGTTTCATGCCGTAGACGTTTCCTATCATCATTCGGACGGAAACGGATTCATTCTCGACCGGACGTGGGATAAGGGATCGGCGGTGGTGCAAAATTGTCTGTTCTTTGAAAACGGAGGCGTCGGAATTGCGCTTACGGCGTCGGATAGAGCGTTCGTCATCAACAATACCATGGCGGACAATAATCGTGAACCTACCTATTTTCATGACGGAAAGGGGTTGGCTGTCTGGGAAGTTACGGGCGAATGCGAGATCCGCAACAATATTATTTATCAGGGCGTGTTAGAAAATATTGCCGATACGCAGTACAGCGGCGACGTGAGTACCGCGTCAACCGCTTCTTCAAGCGCCTTATACGTAGACAGACCTTTTGAAAAATTTTTTTACGGCAACAATCTCATCAGCGGAACGCCCGGCTCTTTCGATCCTTCTTTCGCTGATCCCAATGGCGCAAATTATTGGCTGGCTCCCTGGTCGGCGGCCATCGATATGGCGGAGGACGCACCTGCAGAGACCCTTTGGTACGATCCTGCTATAATCAAGAGGGAAAGCGCCACGGTCTTTATGAAAAATTCCACGATGAAATACGTGACTACGGAACCTTACAAATCCTACGAGAATATGCAGTTTGTCAGAGATTCTTATCCCAATCCCGATGAATTCTTAAATTGGTTCCGATTTGCTCCCGACATCGATTTTATCGTTGCGCAAGGCGGATTAAGCCGCTGCATGGGCGTCGATCTGCGTTCGAATAAAAGCTCGACTCCGGACATGGGCGCGTTGGAAAGCGATTCGGCGAAAACGGTTTATCCTTCGCAGGAATATTATGAACGTAATTCCAACTTGTTTTACGACGGAAGTTTCGAGTTTGGCTCTCATGCCGGTTATCAAAGCGTCATGGCGGCCGGAACGGACGGATATTATTATCGGTATCTGACGGCGTACGAACGGAGCGAAACGCCGAAAAGCGCGCAGATTATTGTAAAATACGATACGAATTTTATCCCTCAAGGCTATTATATCGTCAATAATTTCGGTTATTCCGATTACGATATTCAGCAGTATGTTACCGCAAATCGGTACGGACAAAAACTCGACGGCAGCGCGCCGGCGACTTTTGTCGGAATAGGAAATCAGGCGACGACGGCCGGATTTAACGGGTATGCGGGGCATATCGCGCCCGATGGAACGAGAATGATGACCTTTGCGGCGAATGCGGGAGCCGTCTTGAAAGCAAGAGTTCACATGTATGCGAATTATAAGCTGTCTTTGCAAACGATGATCTCTTCCGTGAATTCGTGGGAAACCCCTAATTTTGTGATAGAGGTGCGGGATGCCAACGGCGTGCTCGCGTCGAAGACGATCCATAAATACTCGGATTGGGAAACACAGGAATTGTATTTTTCTACGACGAACCAACGCGATCTTGTCATTGTTGTGAAAAACTTTTCCAATTCGTGGAACAACGCGGTGGATAATCTCCGTCTTTGGTATGTGTAATTTTGAGACATTGAGGTGAAGAATATTCCCAAAATCAAACTCGGAATCGTGGCGGTAAGTAGGGACTGCTTTCCCGAGAGCCTGTCGGTGAACCGCAGAAAGGCGTTGGTTGCCGCTTATGAGAGGAAGTACGGCGCGGTTTCCATTGCGGGAACACGTGCGCGAAGAAGGTTTGTAACCCCGTTATGAAATACCAGAAGATCATGACGCGGTCGCTGCCGATAGAAGTGGCGAACGGAACGTTAGAGGGTGATATACAACCGGGAGACATCACGTTCTACCGTTTACAGAGCACGGCGGACAATCATCTGTACGCGTATGTGGCGGAAGGAGAAGTACTGCCCGTGGCGACAAGTTTGCCGTAGCGTTTTTGGGAGGACAACAACCCGCTCCCCGCGGTGCTGGTGAAAAACCATGGCTCGTTCACGTGGGGAAGGACTCTGGAGAAAATAGTGGATAACGCGGTGACACTGGAAGCGGTGGCGGAAATGGCGATTCAAACGAGACAAATAGAGCCGAACCCGGAGAGAGCAGAATCGTTTTGCTCGAGCACTATTTCAGAAAACACGGTAAACATGTCTATTACGGACAGAAAAAATAAAACTGAAATTATGGGAATCGCTCGGCGGAGGGCGTCGGAGAAAACGCCTTCCGCCGATTTATTTACTCATGCGATCTTAGAAAATCGGAAACAGTTATTTTGCGGCAGCTAAATTTGCAAAGCCTATTGACATTTCTATAAAAAAGAGTTATAATTATTTACATAATATGACAAAAATTGACAAGCGGATTTTATAAAAACGGAGAAACAAAGTATGACGAGATACTATGCACACACATTGGAGAATCGGCCGAAGGAAGAGTGGCAGACGCTGCGAACACACCTCGAAGAAACCGCCTCGCGGGCGAGGAACAACTCTCTGCCTTTATATCGGGAACTCGCCTATTTCGCGGGATTGCTGCATGATATGGGAAAATATCAGGCGGATTTTCAGGGCCGTTTGGAAGGACGTTATCGCTATCCTATCGAACATGCCTTTTGCGGCGCTCAGTATCTGGCTCGGAATTTTCCGGGGAACATAATTGCGGTTGCCCTGGAATACGCGATCGCGGGGCATCACAGCGGCTTACCCGACTATGGTGCCGGGACCGATAACGCGGATCGGCCGACGCTCTGTGGAAAACTCAAACGCGAAAGCGAAGACGTAAGCGCGTTTGAACGTGAACTTTCCGATCTGTTTGTAAAGAAAAAATGCGAAGCGGCGTTCGAACGAACTTGGGACGGAATGATAAAGACGCTGAAACTCATTCCCGGCAAAGAATCCGAGGCACGGCGCTTTTATGAGTACTATACCTTTATGGTGCGTTATCTGTTCAGCGTTCTCACTGACGCGGATTTTATCGATACCGAGGAATTTTGCCGACAGTGCAAGAGAACGGCGTTGAAAGCGGATTTTGAAGAAGCGCAGCGCCGCCTTCAAGAGAAAATGGATAGTTTTCGAGCGGATACTCCGGTGAAACGCAGCCGCGCCGCTCTGCAAAAACAGGCGATGGATAAAATCGACCAAGACTCCGGAATTTATCTTCTTAATATGCCGACGGGCAGCGGAAAAACGCTGTGCTCCCTGTCGCTGGCGCTGAAACGGTTACGGAAGGGAAATAAAAAGCGCATCATTTACGTCATTCCCTATACGAGTATCATTGAGCAAACGGCGCAGGAATTTAAAAAGATAGTCGGAGAAGAGAGCGGCCGTGGTGCATGTCTGGAAATTTTGGAGCACCATTGTAATTTCGATTTTGACGCTTTAAGCGTTGCCGACCGACAGTCTTCGATATGGAAAGGGTTGGATAAAGAGGGCGGCGAGGAGGGGATCCGTGCGGAAAATAAATTAAAAGCCGCGGCGGAAAATTGGAGCGCTCCCGTCATCGTCACTACGGCCGTACAATTTTTTGAGTCGATCTATTCCAACAAAAAAAGTCGATTGAGAAAACTCGGGAATATGGCGGACAGTATTCTCGTTTTCGATGAAATGCACATGCTGCCCGTCAAATACTTTCAGCCGTGCATGAGTGCGATCGAACAACTGACTTCCTATTACAACAGCGAAGCGATATTCTTGACCGCTACTATGCCCGATTTTCCCGCGTTGGCGGAAAAGTACTGCGCTCATAAGATTCCCATGTTGGAACTGATTGAAGATAAGCGGCTTTTTAAAGATTTTTACAACAGCGAAATCAAATGGATAAACACTTGCAGCGACGAGCGGCTGTTGCAGCGGGCCGGTGAAAGCAAGAGCTCTCTCATTGTCGTAAACAGGAAGAAAAAGGCGCGCGAACTGTATCAAAAGGCGCCGGGGCGAAAATATCACCTCTCTACGTCCATGACTCCGATGGACAGACAAAAGTGTATCAAACGGATCCGCGCGGATCTGGAAGCTTTACGCGACGGTACTTTAAAGGAAGGAGTCATAGTGATTTCTACTTCTTTGATCGAAGCTGGTGTGGATCTGGATTTTTCCTGCGTTTTTCGCGAACTCGCGGGCGTCGATAATATTTTGCAGACGGCCGGCCGCTGCAACCGCGAAGGAAGAGGAGAGGGCTGTATCGTCTATGTCTTTCAGTTCGACGAACGCATAAGCGGCGAATTGGGCGTGAAGGGAGAAATCGCGCGTGGGGAAATGGAACGCAGAGGCGCGAACGCGTTGCGGAATCCCGAATGTATCGCCGATTACTTCGACGCGGTCTATTACGATAAAAGGCTCGGGATCACCGAGATGAATTTCAGTAAGGATCAAAAATATTTCGGAGAGGAATTGCAGAAGTTCGATTTCGCCTCTTATGCGGATAGATTTCGTTTCATCGAAGAGGGCAGCTTCTCGGTCGTTATTCCGTGCGAAGAGATTGCGCAAAAGTTGGAACAGCTTAGGTTGGGGATACCGGTGCCTCAAAGAAGTTTACAGCCCTATGCGGCAACCGTAAATTTAAAAGAATTCGAAGAACTTTTCCAGCTAGGCGCGGTAAAGGAATACGGCGGCGTCTGCGTATTGGAAGCGTCTGTTTACTATGATAAAGAGACTGGAATTTCCTTGCAAAGTAAAAACGGAGGAGCTGTCTTCTGTTGATAACCTTCATAATTATAAAAATTTTTTTCAAAAGTGTAAAATTTTTCCAAGTAAAGATATTGACAAGAGAAGAAAAATATGATATACTATAAATACATTCAAGATCTATATTGAGTGAGGCATGAATAGAACGACTGCTTAGTTTGTTAACCGGCTTTAGCTGGGTGAGTTGAAACGAATGAATTTATAGTATTCTTTCGAGTCTTTAACAAAACTCGAAAGAAAATTCAAACAGAAGGAATCAAAGGATGAAAAGGCTGAAATGGTTAAGAAAAAAAGAGCATTCAAACTTTACTTTTAAAGCCTTTTTAAGATTGGGCTTCTTCGTTTGTTACAAATCCGGGACGGAAAAAGACAAAAATCATAAAGTTTCGATCAAGATTGAATCAGATGACGGCGAATATTGGATTTTTTCCCCCGAAGTAAAAGAAATTCATATAGAAAGGACGTATGACGGACAAGAACATCACCTTTTCGTCGCGGGATATCAATTTGGGGAAGTCGCTAAGAATAATTGGCTTGCTCCGCCGACCGAAAAAGAAAATTTTTTTCAGGAAAGTTTTTTTTATACGGATTCGGAAGGACATCAACGCGAATCACAGTGTCTGAAAGAAAAAGGTGAGTATGTTTTTTGTTGCTCGACAGATAGTATGTCGGATCTAGGAGATTTCAAAAGTGTACGATTGTATATAACCGTAAAATGATCAAGGAGGTACAAAGGAAAAACAGATGCCGTTTAAAATTATTTGTGAAGCGGACTACGCGCTTTTCACCGACCCGTGTACGAAAGTGGAGCGAAACAGTTATCTCGTTCCTACGCCGAGTGCGGTCGAAGGAATCCTCAAAAGCGTATTTTGGAAGCCTGCCATACGCTATGTCGTGGATGAGATCGTCGTTTTCAAACCCATTCGCACAATCGGAGTACGAAAAAACGAGGTCAAGGAAAAGGTGTTGTTGTCGGCGGTAAAGAGCCGGATGGAAGGACGAGGAGGAGATCCGACCGTTTATACGAAAGAGGCTATCAGTCAGCGGACTTCTCTGCTTTTGAAAGACGTTGCGTATGGGATCGGCTTCCATTTTGAAATGACGGGAGTCGCCTCGGAAGAGCCCGATTGTACCGAGGCTAAGTATTACAGCATCATCAAGCGCAGATTGGAAAAAGGGCAATATTTTCGCGCGCCTTGCATGGGATGCAGAGAATATCCGATCAAAAAAATCGCTTTGACGGAGAAGTTTGATATGGACGCAGTCGCGGAAGAGAACAGGGGCGAGCGGGATCTGGGCGTTATGCTTTACGGTTTAAAATACGCCGACGAGGAAAAACTGCGCGAGAAGTGGGATCCCGTTTATTTTTCGGATCGCGCCGAGGCGGTGTTCTATCATCCTAAAATGATCGACGGATTCGTCGACGTGAAAAAATATCGGGAGGAAAGCAAATGTTGTTAAAAGCGTTATGCGATTACGCCGATGTTTTATCCGCGCAAGGACTGTTGACCGACGAGGCTTTTTCTAAGGTCCCGATTTCTTATTTGGTATGTCTATCGCTCGACGGAAAACCCGAGCGGATTCTTTCTTTACGGGAAACGATCGAGACGGGCGGCAAAAAGAGCAAGACCGTTCCGCGGCTCATGGACGGCTTCCCGCTGCGGACGCAAAAGTCCGGGATTGAAAGCAACGTCGTCGAGCACCGGCCCTTATACTTATTCGGACTCAACGCGGAAGGTGAGACCTTTTCTCCCGACGATCGGACGGGTAAGGCGAAAAAATCCCATGCGGAGTTCGTAAGGAAAACGGAAGAATTTTTTGAAAATTTGACTTCTCCGCTCTGCAAGGCGTTTCTCGCGTTTGCAAAGACCTGGAAGCCCGAAGAAGAAAAGAACAATCCGTTGCTCCTCGAAATCGTAAAAGGATATTCTGCGGCCGGATTCGCGTTTTGTCTGAGCGGAGCGCCGACTCACTATCTCCATGAAGAGACGGAAGTCCGCGAAAAATGGGCGCGGGAATATGAAGCGCGAAGCGCCGGAGAGGCAGATCGTCCGTCCGCGCAATGCTCGGTCTTAGGCGAAGTTCTGCCGCTGGCAAAACTCCACAATAAGATAAAGGGGTTAAAAGGCGGTCAGCCTTCTGGGTGTATTCTCGTGTGCTTCAACAATCCTTCCGAGGAATCGTACGGCAACGTCGGCGCGCAGAGCTATAACAGCTGTATTTCCGAGCGCGCCATGAAAAAATATACCGCCGCGCTCAATTATTTACTCTCTTCCCGCACGCATAAAACGTATCTGAACGATATGACGATCGTGCATTGGGCGACGAAAAAGAGCGCGGAAACGTACAGCCAAATTCTCAGCCGCTGCGCCTTCGGACCGGAGTGGAACGATGGGATCGGGGAGACGCAGATTTCCAAAGACTGCGAGGATTGTCTGGAATCGGCGCTGCGGCAGATTCAATGCGGCGAGAAACCGGATTTTTCCGCCTTGGGTACGGACGAAAACGTGGAATATCATATTTGCGGCATGGTGCCGAACAGCTCCCGAATCGCCGTGAAATTTTACTACCACAACACGTTCGGCAGGATCTTGGAGAATGTGCTTCGCTACCATGCGGATATGTCGATGACGGAGGGAAAAGAAGCGGCGCCCTTTTGGAAACTGCTCAAAGAACTCGTTTCCCCCAAAGAAAAAAATCCCGTGCCGCCTTCGGGGTTGACGGAAAAATTACTTGATTCTATGATCAACGGCACGAAGTTCCCCCGCGTACTTTTGGAAACGACCGTGCGGAGGATCAAAACCGATTCGGACACCGAAGTAAATCCGTTTGTAAAAATGAACGACCGCAGGATAGGAATCCTGAAAGCGTGTCTTAACAGAAATTATTTGAATAACGATAATGAGGAGAAAATAGAAATGGCATTGAACGAAAAAAATGAAAATCAAGCATATCTTTTGGGGCGGCTGTTTGCCGTTCTGGAAAAGGCGCAGAAAGATTCCGCAGGCGGAAATTTAAATAAAACGATTAAGGATTCTTATTTTTCTTCCGCCTGCGCGACGCCCGCGCTTATTTTTCCCCGCCTTTTAAGTTTGGCGCAGGCACATATTAAAAAGTTAGAAGACGGAGCGCAGAAATACTATCAAATAACGATAGGCGATTTATTGAATCGTATCGCCGACGAATTTCCCGATACGCTGTCTGTGAAGGAACAGGGAAAGTTTCAGATCGGGTACTATCAGCAAAATAAGTTTTTATATACCAAAAAAGAAAATAAATCGGAGGAAAATTAATGATGGAAGCGATCAACAACAGATATGAATTCGTGATGCTCTTCGACGTGGAAAACGGTAATCCCAACGGTGATCCCGATGCGGGCAATATGCCTCGCCTGGATGCGGAATCGGGGCTCGGTATCGTCACCGACGTGTGCTTGAAACGGAAGATCAGAAACTTCGTAGAGCTCGTCAAAGAGGGGGCGCCGGGATATAATATCCTCGTCAAAACCGACAGGTCTCTCAACGATAAATTTGCGGAAGCGCATGAAAAAGCCGGCAGCGACGCCACGAGCAAGAGCAAGAAAACGGACGACGGCGTACAGAAAGCGCGGAGATTCATGTGCGAAAACTATTACGACGTACGTACCTTCGGCGCGGTGATGAGCACGGGAGACAAGCCCTGCGGTATCGTACGCGGGCCCGTACAGCTGAATTTTGCGCGCAGTATCGATCCGATTTATTTGCAGGAACTTACGATTACCCGCCAGGCATTGACGAGCAACGAGGATTTCAATAAGAAAGACGCCACGATGGGCAAAAAAAACGTCGTGCCCTATGCGCTCTATCGCGGCGAGGGATACGTCTCGGCGGCGCTTGCGCAAAAAGATACCGGATTTTCCGAAGAAGATCTGGAACTTTTGTGGGACGCGATCGTGAATATGTTCGAAAACGATCATTCGGCGGCGCGCGGTAAAATGTGCATGAGAAAGCTGATCGTATTCAGGCACGCTTCCGTCTTAGGCAATGCTCCTTCGCATATTTTGTTCGATAAAATTCATGTCGAAAAGGCAGCTGGCGTGGAATTCCCGAGGAAGTATTCCGATTATATCGTAACGATCGATAAAACCATGCCCGAGGGCGTACAGCTGATAGAAAAGCTGTAAAGGAGAGTCTATGTCCGTTTCCATTCGTTCGTTACAGCATTTTTTGTATTGTCCCCGGCGTTGGGGATTGATAGAGACGGACAGGCAATGGACGGAAAATTTCTTTATCGTGCGCGCAAACCTCGCGCACGATAAAGTCCATTCCGGCGAACACGGATTCTCTTCCAAAAATAAATACGTTTGCAGCAACGTACAGATCTTCAACGACGAATATAATTTATTCGGCGTTGCCGATTGCCTGGAATTTATAAAATGTCCGGAAAAAAACGGAGGTGTATACATACCCTTTTTAAAGGATTTTTACAAGGTGACGATCGTGGAATATAAACCGACTCCGCCGAAAAAAGGCGTCTGCGACGATACGGAAATCCGCTCGGAAGACGCGTTGCAAGTCTTTGCGCAGAAGGTTTGCGTGGACAGCGTATTTCAATGCGATTCGGAGTGTTATTTATATTACACCTCAACGAGGAAACGGGTAAAAATCCCTTTTGAAAATAACGGTTTTCGCGAGGGAAACGAAAAGTTGCTACGGGATATTTTAGGAAAAATCGAAAAGTACAGTGCGGAAAAAAGGATTCCTCCGGCGATCAAAACGGAAAAATGCAGCGGTTGTTCTTTCCGGGAAAGCTGTATGCCGCAGGTGAAAAGCATTAACGTCAGAAAAATGATCGAGGAACGGGAATGAGAAAACTATTAAATACGTTATATATTACGGACGCCGACACATATTTATCTTTGGACGGGGAAAATTTGGTGTGTTTAAAGGACGGAACGGAGACGTTTCGAATCCCGTTTACCAATATCGAAAGTATTTTTTGTTTCAGTTTTCTGGGATGTTCGCCCGCTTTGATGGGGAAATGTGCCAAAGAAAACGTGGCTTTGAGTTTTCTCACTCCCTACGGGCGGTTTTTGGCGCGCGTAACAGGAGAAGTTAAAGGAAATGTATTTCTCAGAAAACAGCAGTTGGAAAAATTCGGAGAGCCCGAAGAGAAACTACGATTGATCCGCAATACGATAGCGGCGAAGTTATCCAATACTCGGGCATTAGTAAAAAGAACAATGCGGGACTATCCGGAGACGGATGCGGACGGAAAGTTGAGCGGTTACAGCGAACGGCTGAAAGAGAATATAGAGAGGCTTTATGCGGAGTCTGACGAAGAAGTTTTGCGGGGAATAGAGGGAAATTCGGCAAAGGGATATTTTGAGATTTTCGATCGTTTGATTTTAAAGCAGAAAGAGGATTTTAAAATTTATTCTCGCTTAAAGCGCCCGCCTTTGGATCGGGTAAATGCGGTATTGTCTTTTTTATATACCCTGTATACGCTGGATTTTGCGTCTGCGTTAGAGAGCGTCGGACTTGACGCCTATATCGGATTTTTTCATACTCTGCGGCCGGGGCGAGCTTCTTTGGCATGCGACATGGTGGAGGAGACGCGTGCCGTCGTGGAACGGCTGACATTGACAATGATCAATCTGAAAGTTCTGCAGGCCGAAGATTTCGACGTCCAGGAGGCGGGCGCGGTTCTGTTAAACGATAAGGGGAGGAAAAAAGTATTGATACAATGGCAGGAAAAAAAGAGCGCCGAGTTCAGGCATCCCGTTTTAAAAGAAAAAATCAAATGGGGATTGCTGCCTTTTGTGCAAGCAAGTTTAATGGCTAAATATGTGCGCGGAGAAATTGACGAATATCCGCCTTTTCTATTGAATTAAGCGGCAGGAGCGTGATACGATGATGGTATTGATTTCCTATGACGTAGAGACGGCTACTCCGTCGGGGCGGGGCAGACTTCGAAGGATCGCCAAAGCGTGTGTGAACTATGCGCAGAGAGTGCAAAATTCCGTTTTCGAAGCGAATCTGGATTATAAAGAATTTTTAAAATTAAGAGATAGCTTGTTGAAATTAATCGATCAGGAAAAAGATAGCTTGCGGTTTTACTATTTAGGAAATTGCTGGCAGAAAAAAATAGAGCACTTCGGAGCCAAGCAGACTTATAATTCCGAGGGCGTATTGATTCTTTAAAATATCTACGAGAAAATTTTATATTTGCGAACCGAAGATAAAATAATTTCTGCGGTTGCTTCGCGCTTGGTTAAAGCGAAAAAGTGTTCGTTTGTGCAATTTTTTGAGATGAAAAGGATTGCTTTATCTACATTTGGTGTTGGATGAAACTTTTGGACACTATATATAGAGTCGCGCTTCGCAGAAGCGCGTGAATTGAAATCTGCGCATAATAGAAAATACACAACAACACAAACGACGTCGCGCTTCGCAGAAGCGCGTGAATTGAAATTTGTTATTCGTTATCAGACCGCAGAGATACAATCGTCGCGCTTCGCAGAAGCGCGTGAATTGAAATATTCAGTAGCCAAACAATAAAGTAAATAATTCCAAGTCGCGCTTCGCAGAAGCGCGTGAATTGAAATACGTGCTGGCAATGGCAAGGTCGTATTACGACGCGTCGCGCTTCGCAGAAGCGCGTGAATTGAAATGTTTGTCGCTGCGGGGAAGAGATCGAAATGCAGGAGTCGCGCTTCGCAGAAGCGCGTGAATTGAAATTTACATACGCGGCAAAGCCATTAAGGCGGCGCAGGTCGCGCTTCGCAGAAGCGCGTGAATTGAAATTCTTATTTCATGTCCCAGGAAGATGTGACCCAGGTCGCGCTTCGCAGAAGCGCGTGAATTGAAATGATATTATACAGATAACTCTACGCACGAATTACAGTCGCGCTTCGCAGAAGCGCGTGAATTGAAATATATCGCGGTATTGTATTTTTCCGCTTTCGGTTTCGTCGCGCTTCGCAGAAGCGCGTGAATTGAAATTAAATCATAACCCTTAAAATTTTTGCTTAGTTCTTGTCGCGCTTCGCAGAAGCGCGTGAATTGAAATTAAAAGCAAAAGGTTACACGGACGAACAGATTGACGTCGCGCTTCGCAGAAGCGCGTGAATTGAAATCGAGTCTACGGCCGTGATCCCCACGCAGTCGGCGAGTCGCGCTTCGCAGAAGCGCGTGAATTGAAATTCGTCGCTCCCTGCTCAATCTTCTTCCCCGTCTGGTCGCGCTTCGCAGAAGCGCGTGAATTGAAATTCGTCCCAATCGTTGTTTTGAATGATCGTCGCAAGGTCGCGCTTCGCAGAAGCGCGTGAATTGAAATGGAGGGCTGAAATGAACAAGGAAGAGCAGATAAAAGGTCGCGCTTCGCAGAAGCGCGTGAATTGAAATCTGTTGGCTGGTCGGGTATTACATAACCTTGTTGTCGCGCTTCGCAGAAGCGCGTGAATTGAAAATCGGTATTTAGGGCTGATGACATTTCCTGCAAGCTGTTGACACACTTTACATTTACACTGCTTTCGCAACACCGTGTTATAAAAGTATGTCGTAATTCGTGCAGGCGGTGAGATCCTTATAGCTAAACGCCTGACTTAAGTAATTCGCCGAATAGGGAAAAACGCTTTCAGGGTACTTGTGCATTTGGCCGTTTCCGTCTGCTTGCATTATCCGTCAAGGATTGTTTTACGTCCGTCAATAGGATATGGCCGTAACTGTTTTTAGTTTTCGTGCCTTTAATGAGGATAAGCCCTTCCGTTTCGTTGATGTCGGACCATTCCCGCGCGAATGTCTTACATTTAAATAGTGATAGAACAGCATAAGCCACTTTATGCGAGTGTTCCAGTCTTTTCATAAAAGCGAGTTGTTCTGCAAACATAAGGGACATAGAATATTCCTTTTAGTATCTCACATTCTCACACAGGTCCAGTGGAATATCCAAAACTTTATTATATCTACACGTTCACAGGTGATATTTTCACGAACTATATTGACTTCCATAAATTAGTGTGATATAATTCGGCAAGAGGAAACAACGAATGAAACGATTTGTTATGCGAATTTTCGTGGTGACATTTCTTTGCTGTTGGATATTATCATTCATCGGCTGTGGGGAAAATATAACAGGTCCGCCCGGTGTTTCGTTGTATCCGTGCGGGATCGGCGATACGATCGAAGTGGATAAGGGTACCCTCTCTCTCGACGAAGTCGCGGTTGCGAAGGAAATAAGCAAGGGGACGGAAACCTATAAAAGCGGAAAACAAGGATTTTTAGTGTTCAAAATGCGGTTTGACTTCGAGATGTACTCCTTAAAGACCTGTGGGGTGTGGATATATGGCTCTGCTCCCGATTATACTGATATTTGTTTGAATTACCGCCACCTAGAAGGACGGGAAGGTATGGATTGTCCTATCGAAGAAGACGGGGACTTCAATCTCGCGGTGTCGACAAAATTAAGCGCAGATTTGCATATTAAAGAAGCGGAAGGAACTGTGAAGGGAATCGTTTATTTATGTTTCGATCTTTCTTCCGACGTTTACGAATACCTGTACGAACGGAAATATGGAGAATTGACAGACAATTTGAATTCAGAAGGAAATAGTTGGAGCAACATTTCATTATATATTAACGATATTCGAAAAACGGGAATAACGAAGGTGAAAATAGGCGGTGCTTTCAGATTAGTATCCTTTACCGACCGATACGTTATTTCCGAATAAATTAGTTCAACTGCCTCGACTGCTTTTGAAAGAAAAAAACCGATGATTGAGGTAAAGCCAGATCAGCGTCGTAGGGATAACAATGTTTAAGCTGCTTCCGTAAATAGTACGATATCGATTCTAAAAGTAAATATTTACTGCTCAGAAAAAACATGTAAAAAATATCCCGTCCGTGATATCCCGGACGGGATATTTTTTATCTAAAAACTTTTATTTATGGCATCTTGAAGAAGAAAAAAGCGCCCGACGCTAAATTTCGGAAAATACCATATTCGATGTTCTGTATAGGGAAGGAGATACGCCGACGATTTTTTTGAATAAGAAGGAAAAATAATAAGGATCGAAGTAACCAAGATTGGCCGCGATAATCTTTATTGTGAAATTGATGGAATGAAGCATTTTACACGCTTCTTTCATTTTCATGGAAATAAAAAAATTAATAGGGGAAGTATGGGTGCTTTTTTTAAATAATGCGTTGAGATAACTTTTTGAGAGATTAAATTCATCGCATAGATCTTACAGAGTGATATTCTGTGAGATATTGGAGTTAAAATATTTTATAATCGCGTTCAGATACTTATTATGCTGACCGTAATCCAATCCGAGTTCGTCCTTATAATAAGTCTCGGATAAAATCATTTGCAGAGTCGGGGAAATATAGATAAAATTCCCCAACGTATACTGCCTGTCGATGATATGAAAAATCTGATTGAATAAAAAAAGCATGCGGTTAGAGGCATAGGCGGAAGTGAAAGAAATTTGTTTCGCGTTTTCCAGAGGATAAAAAAGAGTATCCGTTCCGTTAAAATATACCCATAAAATCGACCAGGGATCTTCGTCTGAGGAATAATAAGAATGGGGAGCGTGTCGGAGAATACAAATGGCGGTATTCTTAGTCAGCATAAACGAACGGCTGTCGATTTTAACGACGCCCTTTCCCAAAATGCAGTAGAAAAAAATATATTCGTCCACTCCCTGCGGACATTTCCGAAAATGCCGCTTGACTTCGGGAAAATATCCGATAGCAGTAATATAAAGCCTTTCGACAAAAATATTTTTCTTATATTCCGCGATGATGTTTTGGGGAATAATGATTATCTTTTCCCCGACAAAACCGTCGGGCTTCGGATTATCGAGCTGCTTAATATTATATTCTCCCATAAACCCATTATACTTTTAAAAGAAGATTTTATCAATTATTTTGTGGAATATTATCGATTAAATAGCAATATTTTTTATTGCAAAACGACTTTTAAAGGTGCATAATAGAGGCGGTTAAATGAATGTAAGAGGTATATTTATCTATGAATAAAGTGCAAGTAACCGAGACGTCGGTCGTTATTCCTACCTATAAGCCGTGCACGGCGGAAAAAGGGCCTCTTTTTATCGAAAAACGCGCCTATCAGGGAAGTTCGGGAAAAGTATACCCGCTGGCCGTCACCGAAAAAATATCGGATAAGAGAGAAGACGTTTCCACCTTCCCGATCGCCACGGGGGAATATTATAAATATGACTATTCCGCGGGGATCGACATCTCCCGATATAAGAATATTAAAATCCCCGCTTCTTATATGGCGGCGCACTCTGATTTCGATTTCATCGGAAATTACGACGAAAAAGAGAAAGCGGGACTGCTGCATGCCGCGGACCATCACGTCTCTCCCGGTAAAAAGCAATGGACTTGGGGAAACGGGGATTTCGGCAGAAGTTAGGACAGAAATCTGACGGACGCGGACGGCCCGTATATCGAATTGATGACGGGCGTATTCACCGATAACCAGCCCGATTTCACCTGGCGGAAACCTCACGAGGAAAAGACGTTTACCCACTATTTCATGCCGTATAAAGGCGTGGGAAATCGGAAAGTCTTTGGAAAGTAGTGATTATAGAATAACGGTGACGGACAGGATCGTAAATTGCTCGTTTTCTGCAAGGAATATAAAAAAGAAAATAAACCTCTTCCAGAGCCCGAAGAATTGTTGAAGGCGCCTCGGGAACTTAAATCCTGCGAAGAACTTTATCTGGCGGGAGAGCACCTCGAACCATACCGACATGCGACCTTCGAACCGGCGGAATATTATCTCGAAGGCCTCAAACGGGATCCTACGGATATCCGCTTGAACAATGCTTACGGACTATATCTGTATAAAAACGGCCGGGTGAAAGAGAGTATCGATTATTTCCGCCGCGCTATCGAAAAGCAGACGTGGAAGACGCCAATCCTTATTGCGGAGAGATTCATTTCAATCTCGGCCTCGCGCTGGAAACGTCGGAGCGGTACGAAGAGGCATACGACGCTTTCCACAAAGCCGTGTGGAGCGACGAGACGCGCGGCGCGGGCTGCTATCATTTGGCTCGAATCAAAGCGATTCGGAGGAAATATTCCGACTCTTTGGAGTTCGCGAATATCGCGCTCGTCCGCAACTGGCACGATATAAAGGCGTGCGGTTTTATCGCGGCAATGAACATAAAACTGCAAATGCGCGGGGAAGATTTCAATTATGGGGAACTCGCGCTGGACTATCTGGCGTGCGGGTTGTACGACGACGTTATTTTTATTCTCTCGGAACGAAAAACAGCCCTATGGCGCACAGAAATCTTTCCATCGCCTACTTCAATAAGACTAGGGACTGTAAAGCGGCGCTCGAAGCGATCGAAAAGGCCTGTGAAATCGATCCCGAGTATCCTCGATTCCTGTTGGAGTGCGATCAGATCAGATTGAAACTCGCCGTGAGCGTCGAAGAGAGATTTGCCGCTTTATCCGCCAGGAAAAAGGTCGTAGAGGAAAGAGACGATTTGTATCTGCGTTATATTTCCCTTTTGAATTGTCTCGGCCGATACGAAGAAGCGTTGTCCTGTCTCCAAACGCGCGTGTTTCATCCCTGGAAAGGCGGCGAGGGGAAAGCGAGCCGTCCGATTATATTTATTACGCGGGATTGGCGTTTGCCGAACTGGGCGACTCGCATTTCTCGAAAAAATCGTTTAATCAGTTGGTTTCCTTCGGCGAAAGATACATTTTCGATCAGGTCGGTTACGACTATTTCTCCGTATCGCTGCCCGAAATCGAAGTATATCAGGACGAATTGAGCGGCAGAAACCGCAGGTACTGCAAATATCTTTCCGCGCTCGGTTATGCGGGCCTGAGGGATCGGAACAAAGCGCTGGGGCTTTGCGAAGAAAGATTGCGTGAACAGCCCGACGACCAAGGCGCCAGCTTATTGTATACGAAAGAAATTTAGGAATGAGAGGGAAGCGTGAACTATATCGATTTGCAGGGAAAATACAAAGTTCGCACGGCGGCGGACGGAAAAACGTATCGCGCCCGCCTCCCCCGGTACGTTGGATACGAACGGCATCGGCGAGCGGGACTGCGCGGAAACGGTCAGACAGACTCTTTTGCTGGAAAGTCCCGCCTTCGGGAGCGTAAAAAAGAGTGTCTTCGGCGTGAAAACGGTGGAAAATCGCGGCGGCCGGATCGCCTTGAACGGCAAAAAGATCTTTTTGCGCTGCGAGACGAACTGCGCGCTGTTCCCGGAAACCGGACACTGGCCTATGGACAGGGAAAGCTGGAAAAAAATCCTTAAAAAATATAGGGAGTACGGCGTCAACTGTGTGCGCTTTCATTCCCATTGTCGGTCCGAAGCGGCCTTTGAGGCGACCGACGAGACGGGTAGTCTGCACGATCTTTACGATAACGATACCGCGCGGGAGGAGAGAATGAAATTGCCGGATTTTCCCAAAATAGGCGGATAGTATGGCAAGGCGCGAGGAAGCGCTCGCATCTTCGGGCCTATATTATACAGACCTCGACAGATAGTGTCGCTGAAAATTTTACAGGAAAAATCTTCTTTTCTTTTAGACTTGAAATATCAAATAATCTATGATATAATAATTAACGAGATGAAAAACTTTTTGAACATTAATTTTGATTTGTCGGAAGAACAAGAGGAATTTATTCGGCTTGCCAAAGAGGGGAAAAACATTCTCGTGGACGCCTGCATCGGCAGCGGAAAAACGACGGCGATACAATACCTCTGTTCCACACTTTCTACGGAATGTAAGATACTCTATCTGACGTATAATAAATTATTGAAACTGGACGCCCGGAAAAAAATTACAAATCCGAACGCAACAGTTACAAATTATCATGGGTTTGCCTATAACGTTTTAAGAGATGCGCATATTCCCACGGGCGGCGTTTCCGATCTCGTTCAACAATTTAATCGTACCCGGCCCGATTTGGAGCGTTACGACGTACTTATTCTCGACGAATATCAAGATATCGAACAAGAATTAGCCGAGCTCCTCGAACATATCCGATCAAAGAATCCAAAGATGCAAATTATTGCCGTCGGAGATATGGAGCAAAAGATTTACGATAAGACTACGCTTGACGTCCCTCGGTTTATAGAAAAATTTTTAGGAGATCATGTAAAACTTAAATTTACGAGTTGTTTTCGATTGGCGCCCGATTTGGCGGCAAAACTCGGCCGCATTTGGAAGAAGCGGATCATCGGCGTCAACGGGAATTGTATCGTGGAGGAAATGGACACGGCTTCTGCGGTGGATTTTTTATCGAAACAAGAGACCGAAGATATTTTATGTCTCGGCGCGAGAACGGGCGCTTTGGCTAAGACTTTGAATATTTTAGAAACGCGATACCCGGATAAATTTAATAAGAGGACTGTTTTTGCAAGCATTTCCGACAAAAACGCAGACGGTGCGACGCGTCCGACGGCAACTTCTGCTATTTTTACGACTTATGACAGCAGTAAAGGTCTGGAACGTAAAATCTGCGTCGTTTTTGATTTTACGGAAAGCTATTGGGCCGCCAGAATAGATAAACCGCAGCAGTCCTATAAAATATTGCGTAATATCTTTTGCGTCGCGGCAAGCCGGGGAAAAGAACATATCGTCTTTGTCAAAGAAGAGGAAGACATGCTCTCCGAGGAAACATTGTCGACAGAAGTCCAATCGGAAGCGCATTTTGAGAATGTCGATATTTCCGCGATGTTTGATTTCAAATATAAAGAGCATATTGAAAAAAGTTATTCTTTGCTGCAAATTACACCGAAAAATCTCAACGATCTATCGGAAATTTACGTTAAAAATAAAGATTGTCTCATCGATCTGTCGCCCTGTATAGGCATATATCAGGAAGCTGTGTATTTCAAAGATTATGAAATCGATAAAAGCATAGAGCAGTATTTCATTTTAAACCCTGATAAAAAGTTTTTATATACCAGGAAAGAGAGAAACCTTTCTCTGGAAAAAAAGATTTTATGGCTGGTATCGTTGGAAACCAACCAGGACAGATACAGAACGCAGGTCGATACTCCTTTTATCGGAAAAACAGAGCAGCGATTGATAATCCAAAGATTGGGGGCACTGTTAAAACGTAATGAAAGCGTTCAGGTTCCGTGCGCAATCGAATTTTCGACGAGCGTGGAGGGAACCGCTTCGTTTTCCGCCCGTGGCCTGGCGGACGTCGTCAAAGACGGCGTCGTTTACGAATTGAAATTCGTATCGGAGCTGACGCATGAGCATTTCCTGCAATGCGCCTGCTACATGATAGCATTGGGGCTCGATCGAGGTATGCTTTGGAACACCCGAAAAAATTCGTTGTACGAAATCAGGATCCCGGACAAAAACGCCTTTTTGGATGCCGTGGCGCAAACGATCACCAAAGGATATTTAAAAGCGTACTACCCTGCTAAGGAAAAAAATCAATGAAAAAATTCGTAGTCATCGATACCGAAACGAATTGGCGCGATGAGATCATGTCTATCGGCGCGGTGATTGCCGATGCGCAAACTTTTCGGCCGGTGGAGTCTAAATATTATGTGATAGCGCCCGAATATTTGGTGGGCGGTATGTTTTCGTCGCAGTTATTATTGAAAGAAGACAAATATACGATCAAATGCGGTCGGGCGGAAGCGATTGCGGACTTGCTGAGTTGTTTTGAAAGAAACGAAGCATTCTCCGTTTTTGCATATAACGCGTGTTTTGACCATAGACATCTTCCCGAATTGTCCCATTTAGACTGGTACGATATTATACGGTTGGCGGCATATCGTCAATACAATCCTAAAATTCCGGACACCGCGGAATGCTATTGTACGGGGCGGTTAAAGCGCGGTTACAGCGTCGAAACCATGCTGCGCCTGTTGTCCGACGATCCCAGATACTTTGAAACGCATAATGCGCTTCTCGATGCGTTGGACGAACTGAATATTATGGCGCTATTGCGGCATAGTTTAGAGGCCTATATAAAACTTTAAAATTTGGCGTAAGTTTTCGTTGAAAAAAGATTCCCGAAAAGCCCGGAAATCTTTTTTCAACAATTCAAGATATATTCGGAATCGAAAATTCCGCCAATGAGAATAAGGCATTTTTTCGCATAAACGCCTTACTTTTTTTGATGCTCTTCGACCTCTGCCCAGAGCAGATAAATGACGCCTGTACCGCGTTTGTTGATCGTTAAAACCTCCTTTTCAAATCTGATTCCTGTCATATCACAAACATTCGGAGAACGCAAGCCTCGGTAAGATTTCTCTTGCTTTTTTTATCATTCTTATGATATAATGAATACAGTAAAAGTGTGAGGCGTTAAAGAATGAAAAAAGTAAAGAAGATCGCAGGTATTTTTTTTGTCACCGTCTTATCGTTCGGCATAGGTATTTTTTCCGCCGGCTGCGGAAGTACGGGAGAAGTTTCGGATTCGGAGAGTTCGCTGAGCGAGTCTGTTCCGGACGATTCCCCGACGCATATCTGTGCGTGGGGAGAATGGGAGATATATAAACCTGCGCAGAATTGCCAGGAAAAAACGGTGGAAAAAAGAACTTGTAAGGATAATTCCGAACATTTTGAATTGCGGGAAACAAAACCGGGCGCACATTCCTATCGGAACGGGATATGCGAATTTTGCGGACGGGAGGAGCCCAAAGATCTGGAATATATCCGTTCCGGCGAAACATATCAGGTTTCCGGCTGCGGCGAAAACACCGACGCGGAGCTTTGTATTCCCGAAACATATAAAGGACTTCCCGTGACGGGCATAGAAAGAAACGCATTTTATAAAAACGATTATATCACTTCGATCATTTTTCCGGATAGTTTGGCAACCATAGGCAGCGCCGCTTTTGCAGGGTGTTCCGCTCTGACGGAACTCGAATTCGGAAGCGGAGCGCTGACCGTTCATAGCGAGGCTTTTTTGCGGTGCACTGCTTTAAAGACCTTGTTTCTTCCCAAAACGATTGTGAAACTGCAAGGGAATGGTGTGTTTCGGGAATGTACGGCGCTTGAATCGGTGGTTTTTGAGGAGAATGGGATATTAAAAGATATTTCGAACAGTACGTTTTATCGCTGCACGGCGCTTAAAAGCGTAGAATTCGGACAGAACTGTCCACTGGAAAACATCGGCGCCAGCGCTTTTCAAGGTTGTGCCTCGCTTGGCGAGATCAGTTTGCCGGACAGTCTGAAATACGTCAATTACGGGGCTTTTGAAGACTGTGAATCGCTGAAAAAGGTGGAGTTTCCCGCGTCTTTGCAGACGCTTTCCTCGCATGCCTTCTATAACTGTAAATCGTTGCGGGCAATCGAGATTCCCGCCGCAACGACTTCCATCAATCATAACGCATTTACGGGCTGCGACGATCTGATGAGTATCGTCGTGAGCGCGGGAAATCCCGTCTATCATTCGAGCGGAAATTGTATCATAGAGACCAACGCCAAAAAACTTCTGATCGGCTGCACGGGCAGTACATTCCCGCAGGACGACAGCGTTACGGAGATTGGTTCTTGGGCGTTCGGCGAAAATTCCCGGCTTCGTAAGATAGAAATTTCCCCGTATATTGCAAAAATAGATATTATGTCTTTCGCTGATTGCGGCGGACTGGAAAGTATTGTCGTTGACAAAAACAACAAATATTTTCATAGTGCCAATAATTGCCTGATTGAAACAGAGCAAGAAAAGTTGATTCGAGGGTGTACGACGAGCGTCATTCCGACCGACGGAAGCGTAACGCAGATTCAGGACGGCGCGTTCAGCAACAGCAAGATAAAAAACGTGTATATTCCCGCCTGTGTAATCTCCATCGGGAAAAGCGCGTTCGACGGGTGTACGGAACTGGAATCCATCGTGGTGGAAGAGGGCAATCCCTATTATTCCGGCAGCGGAAATTGCCTCATTCAGGGGACCGAATTGTGGACCGGTTGTAAAAACAGTTCCATTCCTTCGGGTGTCACGCAGATAAAATACGAAGCGTTTGCCGGCTGTGCAATCGTCTCCGTCGATATACCTGCGACGGTTGCGGAAATTCAATTTGCGGCATTTGAAAATTGCTCAAAACTGATCCGCATAAATTTTGCGGGTACTATCGCTGAGTGGAAAGCAATTAAAAAAGGCCGGGATTGGGACAGAAACACGGGAGATTACGTCGTTGTCTGTTCGGACGGATCTCTGGATAAATCGGGAACTATCGTTGAATAAAACATACTGAGAAAATAATACCCCCACGGATATGTCCGCGGGGGTATTTCGATTAAATCGTTTCGACGTTGATAAGGCTTGAATTGCCGCTCTTACCGTTGGGCGTACCGCCGGTAATAACGATCGTATCGCCTTTTTTGACGAGTCCGCTCTTTCTGGCGGCTAATTTGGCGAAATAGAAAAGAATGTCCACCGAACTGTATTCGTCCGCCATGGCCGGCATCACGCCCCAGCTGAGCGCCAGCTTCCGGTAAGCGCGTTCGTCGGTCGTCAGCCCGATAATGGGAAGCAGCGGCCGGAACCGGGAGACCATGCGCGCCGTCGCGCCCGTACGCGTGCAGACCACGATCGCTTTCGCGTTCAGATCCTTCGCTAACGTACAGGCGGAATGTGAAAGGGCTTCGGAGGAATTTTTAATCGCGTAATGGTCAATCGCCTGCATGTATTCGACGTTATTTTCCGCCCGGGCGACGATTTTTGCCATCGCGTTGACGGATTCCACGGGGAAAGAGCCTGCCGCGGTCTCGCCCGAAAGCATAACGGCGGAGGTGCCGTCGTAGACGGCGTTGGCGACGTCGGAAATTTCCGCGCGCGTGGGGCGGGCATTGTAGATCATCGATTCGAGCATTTCCGTGGCGGTGATCACGCGCTTCCCGTAGATGCGGCAGTTGGTGATCATGGCTTTCTGAATATCGGGGAGTTCTTCGTAGGGAATCTCTACGCCCAGATCGCCGCGCGCGACCATGATTCCGTCTGAGACTTTCATAATCTCGCTCAAATTTCTGACGCCCGCTCGATTTTCGATTTTGGCGATGATGTCTATGTGCCCGCCGCCGTTTTCGTCGAGGAACTTTCTCGCGTCTAAAACGTTTTGCGCTTTGGAGACAAAAGAAAGAGCGACGAAATCCACGCCGTGTTCGATTCCGAATAAGAGATCCGCTTTATCCTGTTCGGAAAGAAAAACGAGGTTGAGTTCTTTTTCCGGGAAAAACATGGATTTGCGGTTGGAGAGCTCGCCGTTAGACTCTACGTCGCAGATCACGTCCGGCGCCTTAACTTCTTTCACCCGGAATACCATGAGTCCGTTGTTGAGTAAAATTTTATCTCCCGGGTGCATTTCTTTGCAAAGGTCGGCATAAGATACGCCTACGCGCGTGTTGTCGCCTACGATGTCTTCGGTCGTAAAACGAAAGGTATCGCCTTCCTTCAAAGCCACCTTTCCGTCCTGAAAAGTCTTGATTCTGAATTCCGGACCTTTCGTGTCCAGCATAATGGGAAGAGGAATGTGCTTTTCTTCCCGCACTTCTTTCACCGTCTTGATCTTTTCGGCATGCTCCGCGTGCGTCCCGTGGGAGAAATTGAGCCGGACGACGTTCATGCCCGCGTCCGCCATTGCGGAGATGATTTCTTTTGTTTCGCTCGCCGGGCCTAAGGTGCAGACAATTTTGGTTTTTTTCATATTTGATTCCTTCAAAAAATTTCTACTTACATTTTACTATTTTTTCGTTAAAAAAGCAATACTTTTTCCGTAAGATGTGCTATAATATATAAGGATTTGAGTTTGTTATACGGTCGCGGGGTTCTTTGGAACCATGAGGAAAGTCCGAGCAGCATAGGACAGGGTGCCTGATAACGTCAGGTGAAGGCGACTTCAAGGACAGTGCAACAGAAATAAACCGCAGAGCTTTCGCTCTGTAAGGATGGAAAGGCGAGGTAAGAGCTCACCGATACTGCGGTAACGCGGTATGCCATGTAAACCCCACCCGCTGCAAGATTGGGTGCCTGCCACATAGGGCGGTCCGTCCGGCAGGTACCGTGAATATCGCTTGAACTTGCCGGCGACGGCAAGTCTAGATAGATGACCGTACACGACAGAACTCGGCTTACAGACAGACTCAAATCCTTTGATTTTAAAAACTTCCGGTGAATAACCGGATTTTGTTTTTTGCGGCATATTCAGAAAACGTTCCACGCGCAACGTTTCACGCGATTCCGCGCAGATTCCCGATCGAACAAAACGGAGGAAAAGTATGGAAATTCCTAAATATTTCGACCTTCTCCATATCTTTGAAAAATTAAAAAACAATACCCGACATTCGTTTACATCTTCCGGCAGGACGGAAAGCGTCGCGGAACATTCTCATCGCCTGGCAGTCATGGCTTATTTTGTAAAAGACGAATTCCCCGAACTCGATATCCAGAGGGTGATTCTGATGTGCCTTTTCCACGATATCGGAGAGGCGTTCACAGGCGACATTCCCTGTTTTGAAAAAACGGAAGACGACGAAGAAACGGAACAACAAAGGATCGATGAGTTTCTCCACGCCTTGCCCGAACCCTATCGAACGGAATTGCAGGCTCTCTTTACGGAAATGCAGGTTCTCGCTTCGGGGGAGGCTAAGTTATATAAAGCTCTCGACCAATTAGAGGCGGTCGTCCAGCATAACGAAGCCGACGTTTCGACCTGGTTGCCGCTGGAATACGATTTGCAGTTGACGCACGGAGAAAAATACGCTTCTTTTTCAGAATATACCCGTTTGTTGAAACAAGAATGCAACCGAATTACGCTCGAAAAAATCAAAAACCGTTAAAAAGAGAGCCTGCGCTCTCTTTTTTATTATATCTCCTACGTAGTATGTCAGACATAATATATATGTCACGCGTACTATTTCACGCATATATATTATGCGTGGCGAAGTAATTGTGCGGGGAAGCAAAAAATGTGCGGAAAAATGAGAAAAAAGTTTTGAAAAACAAAAGTTTTGTCGGTATAGTACAAACAATCTACCTCATACGATAGAGTACTTTATTTTTAGGGACACGGCGATCTTTTCTTCGCGGCAGGAGAGAGGAAGAAAGAGCGTTTTTCCTATTTTCAGGCGGTGGGCGTATGTTTTTGGATTTTTTGTGGGCGATTATCGGCAAAATCGTGTTTTTTACGGGGGCAATCGGCGGGAAAAATTCTTTTCCGAAACCGTTGTCCAAAGAAGACGAGGAAAAATATCTCGCGTTGGCAAGAAAGGGCGACAAAGAAGCGAAGGATATTTTGATCCGGCACAATATGCGGCTGGTGGCGCATATCGTCAAGAAATATACGGGCGCGGCGGAAACGGACGATCTGATCTCGGTGGGGAGCATAGGGCTCATCAAGGCCATCAATACCTACGAGCCGGGACACGGCACCGCCCTTGCGACATACACCGCGCGGTGTATCGAGAACGAGATTCTGATGCTGATCAGAACGAATAAAAAACATAAGAACAATTTGTCTTTGTCCGATCCCGTGGGAACGGATAAGGACGGAAACGAGCTCACTTTGATGGATCTGCTTTTTGAAAAGGAGGATTGCGTTTTCGACAAGGTGGAGCACTCGGTGCAGAGGGAAAAACTCCTTCGCCAGATCCGGCTGATATTGAGCGAGCGGGAATATACGGTACTATGTCTGAGATATGCTTTAAAGGGAGGCGTCCCTTTGCCGCAGCGTGAGGTGGCGAGAATGTTGAAAATTTCCCGCTCGTATATTTCCCGCATTGAAAAGCGGGCGATCGAAAAGTTGCGTCTTCGCTTGCGCCCCGAGGACTTTTTCGAGTAAAAAGCGAAAAGGCTGTTTTCCTTTATGGAAAGCGGTCTTTTTTTGCGGAGGTATAAACAACTTTTCCGGTGGCAGGCCGGAAAAGTTGTCAGCGCTTGTAAAATTTTTTAAGAAAAGGAAAAAAAGAGCGTTTCGGATGTTGAATTTTTCGAAAGAATGTGCTATACTGTATAAGGTTTTAATCCATTTATTGAGAATTGTAAGCTATAATTTCGGAAACAAAATTTTTTGGAGGAATTTCACAATGACAATATCACAAGATGTTGAACGGATGTACTGCGTTGCGAAAGGCGCGGGCGTTACTCGTCATGAAAATTCCGCTATTCCCGAAGAAGGAAAGTGGATCCATGCGAAAGAGATCAGAGACATCAGCGGCCTCACGCACGGCGTGGGCTGGTGCGCGCCTCAGCAGGGCGCCTGCAAACTTACCCTGAACATCAAGCAGGGTATCATTCAGGAGGCTTTGATCGAGACGATCGGCTGTTCCGGTATGACGCATTCCGCGGCGATGGCTGCCGAAGTTCTGCCCGGCAAAACGCCTTTGGAAGCGCTGAACACCGATCTTGTGTGCGACGCGATCAATACGGCGATGAGAGAATTGTTCCTGCAAATCGTTTACGGGCGTTCGCAGTCCGCTTTCTCCGACGACGGTCTCCCCGTCGGCGCAGGTTTAGAAGACCTCGGTAAGGGGCATCGTTCCCAAGTTGGCACGATGTACTCCACGCTGCAAAAAGGCGTAAGGTATCTGGAAATGGCGGAAGGCTACGTGACTCGTCTCGCTTTGGACGCCGATAACGAGGTGATCGGTTACGAGTTTGTTTCTCTCGGAAAGATGACCGACTTTATCAAGAAAGGCATGGAGCCTAACGAGGCTTATCAGAAGGCTATGGGGCACTATGGCAGATTTACTGCCGAACAGGGCGCCGTGAAGTTCATCGACCCTCGTAAAGAGTAATAGAGGAGGACAAGCTAATGTCATTATTTGAAGGTTATGAGAGAAGAATCGACAAAATCAACGGCGTTTTGAAGGAATACGGTATTTCTTCCATCGAAGAATGTCGGGAGATATGCCTCAGTAAAGGCGTCGATTGCGATAAAATCGTCAGAGGCACGCAGCCCATTTGTTTTGAAAACGCGGTCTGGGCGTACACGGTCGGCGCGGCCGTCGCGATCAAGAAAGGCTGCAAGAAAGCCGCGGAAGCTGCGGCCGCGATCGGGATCGGCTTGCAGGCGTTCTGTATCCCCGGCTCCGTCGCGCAGAACAGACTCGTCGGCCTCGGCCACGGCAACCTCGGCGCGATGCTCCTTTCCGAAGAGACGGATTGCTTCTGTTTCCTTGCGGGGCATGAATCTTTCGCCGCGGCGGAAGGTGCTATTTCCATCGCGCAGAACGCGAATAAAGTGAGGAAAAATCCGCTTCGCGTCATTTTGAACGGCCTCGGAAAAGACGCGGCTTATATCATTTCCAGAATCAACGGCTTTACGTTCGTGGAAACGGAGTTCGATCATTCGACGGAAACCGTTCGCGTGCTCTATGAAAAAGCGTTTTCCGACGGTCCCAGAGCGAAAGTCAAGTGCTACGGTGCGGACGACGTTCCCGAAGGCGTGGCGATCATGAAGCTCGAAAAAGTGGGCGTTTCCATTACGGGTAACTCCACCAATCCCACGAGGTTCCAGCACCCCGTTGCGGGCATCTATAAAAAATGGTGCAACGAGAACGGCGTCAAATATTTCTCCGTCGCTTCCGGCGGCGGTACGGGCAGAACGCTGCATCCCGACAATATGGCGGCCGGTCCCGCCTCCTACGGCATGACGGATACGATGGGCAGAATGCATTCCGACGCACAGTTCGCCGGCTCTTCCTCCGTCCCCGCGCACGTGGAAATGATGGGCCTCATCGGCATGGGCAACAATCCCATGGTCGGCGCTACGGTGGCTGTCGCCGTCGCGATCGAAGAAGCCATGAAAAAGTAAAAAGCACAATATATTGTGGTATAATGTAAGACAAAACACAATTTTCTCCTCGTCAGTTTCCCGACGAGGAGATTTTTTTGTGCCTTTTTGGGTTAAATGTGGCTACAATGTAGCCATTTTGTAGCCAAGTGGTTTACCTTGTCTACAAGAAAATGTAGGCAAAAACTATTTGAGGGGTACCATCGCTTTCTGCTCAAGGTTGTTCTGCGTAAGAAATAATTTCAGAGGATAGGAAGAAGGTAAACAAAAAAAGCCCCCATATAGAGAGTATGGGGGGCCTTTATAAACTTATAAGCCAAGGATATTTTGTAATAAGTTTTTGGTAAGAGTCGGATAAGGGATTGATTCTGCTTAACAAATACCCTTCCGAATTTAGTACAATGGGCTTTTCAGAGTTATAGCTCATTTTATATACATATAATAGGGCAAGATGTTCAAGCGAATCGTAAAAAGAGGAAAAGGTTGAATAGAAAATGCTCCATTTTAGTTCTTTTAAGGAAGGAAGTTCTAGCACTTGTGCGTTTTCAGCTATTGAGAGTTGTGAGTTTTCTTTGCCTATACCTTCCTTAAAAAACGTTTCAAGCAACGGAGAACTTTTAATCGCTGTCTCAATTACCTCAATGTCCAAACTGATACCGTTAGAATTAACTTCTTTAATGCCTGTTTTCCAACATATATACTCTAATATTCTAATAATGGCAACTATCAACCCCCAGAAGAGAAGAAGGAGTGAAAAACACATTAATACGTCATTGTGCCTTTTAAGTGCGCTTTCTTCTAAGATAATTCCTACAATGGGGCATACAATACCACTTAATGTGAATAAAAATCGAGATTTATTTTTCATAACCACGGATACTTCTTTTTTCTTTCGTCATAAGCTTTATTCGCTTTTTCCCGCTCTTGCCAAGCGGATTCGTGAATGCCATCGGGGGAGGGGACAAAGCCTCGTTCGTATAAGGACTTTTTGGTCAATAATTCAATAAGGTCGATATATTTTACACGAGAATAGTAATTGCCTCGAACTCTGTTATAAAGCGTCCCGTCGTATGGAACAACAACGCTTAGATAATCATAGCGCCCCCCGTCAGCTTCATAAAGAAGATTATCTTTTTCAGTATGGTACTTAGGAGCAAAGGGAGCATATTCACCCACAAAGCAATAGCTTATTTCCATCGCATTCGTATTCTTGCCTTCATAACAAAATATGTAGGGGACTTCCGATTTCAGCTCAGGATGTTCTTTGGAGATTTTTTTACGTTCATATTCTGCGGTACTCAAGTGAAATTTGTAGTCTATATCAAAGTGTTTTTCTTCCTTTAGGAAATCTTTTCTTAATTCCTCATTTGTGGGGCCAAAGCCTCTATAGACAGGCATATTATACTTTTCATATAAAGACAAGAGAAAATCGAAAGGATTCAAATCCGTTTTTGCCGATTTCAGATCTTCGTCGATTTTCTTTACCCACTCTAGTCGTATTTGTTTTTCTAATGCTACATTAGTAATGGTTCTTTTTTTTTCTTCTTCTTCCTTTTTATTCCGTTTCGCTGAATCAAATATCCAGGCGAATAAAAAGATGATAAGCACTATTAACGCCAGTGTCATTTTTTTAGTTCCCTTATTTATAGTTGTTTACATTATATCACCTCTTCCATTTTATGTCAATAGAGAAGGCGATGTTGTATATAAAATTGTTCGCAATCTCTATTGAAAGTTCCCGCGTCACGTGAAGTTTTTAGAGTGACAAGTTCTTTTATCTGCCGTCGGAATTTGACAGACTATCGACAGCGGTGAGAATATTATTTTCAGCTTGATCGATTTTTTTAATAATCTCGGAAAGAGCGATTTCAGTCTCGGTGCAATCAAATAGTTGTTTTTTCAATACTCCAAGCAAGAGATTGAATTAAACGTGTTCCTTAATAGTGCAGATGATTTAGTAAAGAATGCTGCACTGGGAGAAGCTTTGGCCATCAATACTGGATGCGGAAAAGCAATTGTTATCGGCGAAGATGAATTCAAAATTCTTAATGAAGCGTTACAAATAGCGAATAGTTGTATGCCTAAATCCTAAAAGTAGCATTTTTTTGATTGTGTCTGTTCTTCAACTTCCTTTCTCAATTATAGGGTGATGTGCTGGAGAATTAGACTGCTCAATATACTTACTTTTGTAGGTGTTAAAAATTTGGCTACACAAAGGAAACTAGATAAAACTCTAAAAATGTAGCCGCCACGTAGCTATTTGAGTAAAGTGCTACATAAAATTACGTGAGATATAGTAGTAAAATTGCTTCAAAATTTAGGGATAATTGTGAAATTTTTCGCGCAAGTGTCTAAATATGTCATATAATTACGCTTAAGTATCAGTAACTTTCATGGGCAACAATCCCATGGTCGGCGCAACCGTTGCTGTTGCGGTCGCGATCGAAGAGGCTATGAAAAAGTAAATCCCATTTTATAGAAAGAAATACAAAATCTCTCCCCCGGCTCCCCGGGAGAGAGATTTTTTTGTGTAGACCGCCCGGAAAAATATTTTCAGAAAAAATCACAAAATCTTTGAAAATTCCCTTGACAAATTCGTATAGAGTGTATATACTGTTAATAAACATATAAACAGTAGGAGCGAGATGAAGATAATAATTTCCAACGAATCGAAAGTGCCGATCTACGAACAGTTGAAGGCGCAGATCAAAGATGAAATTCTGAGCGGAGGAATGAAAGAGGGGGATCCTTTGCCTTCGATCAGAGTCTTGGCGAAGGATTTAAAGATCAGCGTCATCACGACGATGCGCGCTTACGGGGATCTGGAATCGGAAGGATACGTGGTGAACGTGCAGGGAAAAGGCTGTTACGTAAAACCCCAAAATCCCGAACTGTTAAAGGAAAAAAAGCTAAAATACATGGAGGAGAACCTTCAAAACGCCATAGAAGCCTCGCGGCTTTGCGGTGTTACGGAAGACGAACTGATCGAACTTTTAAAAACGCTGTACGAGGAGAACGGAAATGAGTGAATATGCGGTCGAAGTAAAAAATCTCACTAAAAATTTAGGTGCGTTTCGGTTGAAAAACGTATCTTTCCAGTTGCCGAAAGGCTTTATCATGGGCTTTATAGGGCCCAACGGCGCAGGGAAAACGACGACGATCAGACTGCTTTTAAACATGCTGAAACGCGACGGCGGCGAAATCAAAATTTTCGGCCGGGACAACGTCGCCTGCGAGCGGGAGATCAAGGAGAAAATCGGTATCGTGATGGATCAGACTTTTTTCGTGGACGAATGGCGGCTGACCGAGATCGAAAAGATACTTTCCAAATTTTACGGACAATGGAACGGCGAAAAATTTTTCGCTCTCCTGAATAAATTTTGTCTCGAAAAAGAGAAAAAGGTCAAAGAGCTTTCCAGGGGCATGAAGATGAAGCTCATGATTGCCGTGGCGCTTTCGCACAATGCGGAGCTGTTGATTTTGGACGAGCCGACCAGCGGGCTGGACGCCGTTGCCCGCGGCGAGCTCATGGAAATCCTCTCGAATTTTATCGAAGACGAAAACCATAGCGTCCTTTTTTCCACGCATATCACCTCCGACCTCGAAAAAACGGCGGATTTTATCACCTTTATCGGCGACGGCAAGATTTTGTATACGGGTACCAAAGACGAGCTCCTGGAAAAATATGTGCTCGTCAAGGGCGGGATCGGAGAATTGACGAAACAGCAGCGGGAAAAATTGATCGGCTACCGCGAACACAGCGTCGGATTCGACGCGCTGGCGGAACGGTCGCTTTTAAAAACGTTGCCCGCTTCCTGTGCGGCGGAGATGGCAAATCTCGACGAGATCGTTTTACGATTCAATATGGGAGGTAGGATATGAAGAAATTAATCGCATTCGTTTTTATGGATATGTATACGTTAAAGCCCTATTTAAAGGGCACGGCGCTCGTGGCGGGGGTGGGGATCGTCCTGGGCTTCGCGTTGAAATCGGTCACCATGCCCGCCTTGCTGATTCTCGTTTCTCTCGTTCTCATTACCTCGTATCCCTTTGCGATCGCCGAGAAAAACGACATGGAAACGCTGTATTCTTCTTTGCCTGTCAAAAGAGGGTACGTAGTCGCGGGACGGTATTTGTTTGCCCTGCTCTTGATGATTGCAGGGATCACGGCGGCATTTTTTCTCTCCTGTATAATAGACGCCGTGTATTCTCTCAACGTATCTTTTGGCGGGCTCGGCGGGCAGTTTTTGATTTTCGCGTCCGTTCTGCTGCTGCTTTTGGCGTTTCAGTATCCGATGTACTTCAAATTCGGATATTATAAAGCACGGCTCGCGGCGATGGTGCCCATGCTTCTCCTTTCGGTAGGGGCGGCGTTGATCGACGCCGTTTCCGAGGGGCTGTTGGAACGTGCGGCCGCCGTTCTTACGACTCCCGCCTTGTTGATTCTCCTGCCCATACTCGCTGCCGCAGCCTTCGGCGGCTCCTTAGGTTTCTCTTTATGGATCTATAAACGACGCATGTCGTGACAAACCTCCTCTAAAAAACCCCCGGCGCCGGAAATCGGTCAGGTCGGGGGCTTTGGGATTTTGGAAGATGATCCGCTCGCTTTAAAACCGCGGCGAGTGCGGCGGATACTCTCCGCAGACGTTTCTTTTCCGCAAGGGGAGACAAGTACCGTTTATCTTTCGGCGGAAAATGGAAAAGAGTCTCAAAGCCGTTTGTGCTTTGAGACTCCGCAGAGAAATGGTGGACGCGAAAGGGCTCGAACCTTCGACCTCTACCATGTCAAGGTAGCGCTCTAACCAGCTGAGCTACGCCTCCGAAATCTTGCTTCGTTATTATAGCAAATATTTGATATCCCGTCAACTGATTTTCGCCGTTTTTCTGATTTTATTAAAAATAATTTCAGTAAAAACTCCGTTTTCGCCGATTTTTCCGACTCCGGCGTTGACATTTTATCCCAAAACGGGTATAATAAACGATAGATGCGGCGCTTTGAACGCCGCAGCGGAGGCTGATATGATCGGAACGGTCGCTCTCGGCATTTTATTGCCCTTTTTCGGTACGTCCCTCGGGGCGGCGATGGTCTTTCTTTTAAAGAAAGAGATCCATCCGAAAATACAAAAATTATTGCTCGGCTTCGCTTCGGGCGTCATGATCGCCGCCTCGATATGGTCGCTGATCCTGCCCTCGGTCGAGCTTGCCAGAGAGCGTGGGACGATCGAGTGGCTGCCCGCGGCCGTGGGCTTTGCCGGCGGTATGCTCATTCTTCTGTTGCTCGACTCCCTCGTCCCTCATCAGCATCTCGATTCCGAGACGCCGGAAGGCCGTAAATCCTCGCTGGGAAAATCCAAACTGCTGTTTTTGTCCGTCACCCTCCATAACGTACCGGAAGGTATGGCGGTGGGGGCGGTATTCGCCGGTCTCTTGGCGGCGGGACAGGAAATCTCCGTGGCGGCGGCGTTTTCGCTGTCGATCGGTATCGCATTGCAGAATTTTCCGGAAGGCGCCATCATCTCCATGCCCATGAAAGCGAACGGCAGCGGTAAGAGGCGGGCGTTTTTCTACGGCATGCTCTCCGGCGTCGTGGAACCGCTGGCGGCGCTCGTCACGGTGCTGTTCTCGTCCGTGATCCTGCCCGTACTTCCCTATCTGTTGTCCTTCGCGGCGGGCGCGATGATCTACGTGGTGGTGGAGGAACTCATTCCCGAATCGCAGAGCGGCGCCCATTCCAATATCGCGACGGTGGGGGTAGCGCTCGGTTTTACGCTGATGATGATCATGGATATGGCGCTCGGATAAATTTTTGTCAAATTTCTTAAAAATAAAATCGTCTCCGCCCTTGACTTTCTCGAAAAGTAAGTTATAATAATAGTGGCAACGCGGAAAACATAAAAACCGCAAATACGAATTGCTAAGGAAGAAGGAAAATGGAGAAACAGTACGATCCGTTTGAAAACGTGCGAACGGTAATGGACGAAGCGGCGGAAGTGGGGCGCATCGACACGAGAATGTTCGATATTCTCAAAAACCCCCAGCGTGAGATGAAGGTGTATCTCCCCGTGGAGATGGACGACGGAACAGTCAGGGTATTCGAGGGCTGGCGGGTACAGCATTCCAATATCCGCGGTCCGTATAAGGGGGGGATCCGCTATCATCAGAACGTCTGTCTCAACGAAGTGAAGGCGTTGGCGACGTGGATGACGCTGAAATGCGCGGTCGTCAATATTCCCTACGGCGGCGCGAAGGGCGGCATCAAGGTCGATCCGGCCACTCTTTCCCAAAGGGAGCTCTGCCGGCTGACGCGCCGCTATACGTATGCGATCGCGCCGATCATCGGCGCGGATACGGACATTCCCGCGCCGGACGTGAACACCAACGCGCAGACGATGGCCTGGATCCTCGATACATACACGATGCTCAACGGCAAGCCCACGCCCGGCGTGGTGACGGGTAAGCCCGTGGAGCTCGGCGGCTCGAAAGGGCGCGCTTCCGCGACCGGGCGCGGCGTGGTGTTCTCGACGAAATTTATCCTGGAAAAGCACGGCAAGAAGCTCGACGAAGTGACGCTTGCCATTCAGGGCTTCGGCAACGTCGGCGGCAACGCGGCGGAGATCTTCGCCGCCGAAGGCGCCAAAATAAAGGCGCTGAGCGACGTTTCGGGCGGCGTTTACCGCGAGGAAGGGCTGGATATAGCGGATCTTCGGGCGTTCGCCGCCGAGGGAAAACTGCTTAAAGATTACGATAGGACGGGCGTTAAGCATATCGATAACCGGGAACTTCTGACGGCGGACGTGGATGTTCTCATACCCGCGGCTTTGGAAAATCAGATCACGGCGGACGTGGCGGAAGAACTCCGCTGCAAGTTCATCGTCGAGGCGGCCAACGGCCCTACTTCGGTGGAAGCGGACGAGATCATCGAGCGGAAGAAGATCGTGCTGGTGCCCGATATATTCGCCAACAGCGGCGGCGTAATCGTATCCTATTTCGAGTGGGTGCAGAATATCCAGGAACTTACTTGGGAACTCGAACAGGTCGATCAGATGCTGGAAACGATCATGGCCAAAGCGTTCGACGACGTATGGGCGACGAAGGGGGAATGCCGCTGCACTCTGAGAATGGCGGCGTACGTTACGGCGCTTCGCCGGCTGGTCTACGCTTCCGAGATGAAAGGGATTTTCCCTTAAAAAACAGAAGGCAGGATATATTTGATGCGTAAAACCGAAACTCACGCGGTTCCCGTCGCGGACGAAACCGATTTGCAGATCCTTTCTCTCTTGCGGAACAATGCGCGCATTTCGATCAAGCATATCGCGGAAAAGACGTTTTTGTCTCCCACGGCGATCTCCGCGCGCATCGAAAAATTGGAACGGGACGGCTATATCGAGGGGTATTACGCCCGCGTCAGCCCGCAGGCTTTCGGGTTTAACATCAAAGCGTTTATCAATCTGGAAGTGGAACCGGTGCAGAAAAAAGAGTTTTATCCCTATATCCGCTCCTGTCCCAACGTCGTGGAATGTAACTGCGTCACGGGCGATTACGCTATGCTCGTCGAGGTTCTTTTCCGCACGACGGCGGAGCTCGATCACTTTATCGGCGAATTGCAGCGCTTCGGCAAGACAAAAACGCAGATCGTTTTTTCCACGTCCGTGGAACATCGGGACGCGTTTCTCGAACTCCGCTGAACCGCCGGGATATGCGTAAAAACGATATTCGGGGCTTTGCCGCTTTGCAGCGGACAAAGCCCTTTTGTTTCACGTGAAAAGGCGGAAAAAAGAAAGACGCGCCGACGCTTTACTTTTTTGCGGAAAAGGGGTATAATAAAAAGAGGAAAGCCGAAAATAGATTCGGGAAGGAGGCGAAGGCGATGCGAGGCAAGTGCATGGAGTATGAAAGTACGGTTTTAGAATATTTGCGCCCGTATCTCGGCCACGAATCTGTGCAGTCGATGAAAACATATATCCAGCACGGCTCCGTAAGCACCTACGAACATTGTCTGAACGTGGCGTGTTGCAGTCTGTATCTGGCGCGTAAATGGCGGTGGAAAGTGGACGAAGAGAGTCTCGTCGTGGGCGCGCTTCTGCACGATTTCTATTTGTACGACTGGCACCGGGAAAAACGAAAGGGGCGTCTGCACGGTTTTTGCCATACGGCGCTGGCCGCAAAAAACGCTCGGGAGATGTTCGGGATCAGCGATAAGGTCTATTACGTCATCAGGACGCACATGTTTCCGTTGACGATCTTCTGGATCCCCCGCTCCAAAGAGGGCTGGCTGGTCTGCCTGGCGGATAAATACTGCGCGATGAAAGAGACGAAAAAAGATCAAACGGTCGTTTCGCCGGAAAAATAAAAACTCTCCCTTACGCCGGATCGGTAAGGGGGAGTTTTGCGTTTGGCTGGGGTGAATTTACGGATTCTGCGCCGCGGGCGTTTTCGCGCTCAGCGAAAAAAGATAATAAAATACGGCGAAGAAAACGGTATTGAGGAGATAGACGATCGGCAGTATCACGTATTTCAACAGTTCCGCCGGCTGTTTGAGATCCACTTTCAGATAAACGGCGATCATAGACACGACGATCACGCCGATGACGAAGAGAATAGACGCGTTGAGGATATAGGCGGGGTGCCTGCTCTTGCGCGCCTGGGGGCGGTAGCCGCCGGCATAGAGAATCGTGCAGAGCAGGAACGCCGCAAACCCGATCCCGCAGCCCACCGCGGGGTACAATCCCGAAACATGCAGCTTGTCCTTGACGAAGAAGATCGCGAGACTCTCCGCGATGACGATACAGAACATAATGAGCGCCGCTTTGAATAGGGTAAGGCCTTTATTAAAGATCGGCGCGGCGGTTGCCGAGGGCGCTTTCACGCCGCCCATGCTTCCGGCGGTTTTGATCTGGATCCCGTCGCTGCGCGCCCGTTCGTGTAAATCTCCGAAATCGATGTTTGCGGCTCGCTTGTCCGCGGCGGGAGACTTAGAGGAGGGGGCGGAAGGGGATAAAGCCGAAGCCCCGGAATAGTCGGGCCGTTCCGCGTAAGCGTTTCCGTAAGCGCCGTAAGGAGCGGGCTCCGCGACCGGATTATAACCGGCGGCATAGCGCCGGGAATTGAATTCCCGTCTTGCCGCGTTGAGCGCGTTTTCGCGGCTTTCGAGATCGAGTTCCCGTTCCTTTAAAGCGGCGAGTTGTCTGTCGAGATCGGCGGCTTTTTGCTGGAATTCCGCGGCGGTTTCCAGCTTTTTCTTTTCCGTTTCTATCTGCGCTTTGTCAAACTCGGTTTTGAGCGTTTCAAATTCTTTTTTCTGCGCTTCGAGTTCGTTTTGCTGTTTTTCGTATTCCGACTTAGCGGCGTCCAGCGTTTCTTTCTCGTTTTTAAAGGCGTTCTTTTCTTCGGCGAACTTTGCGAGTCCCTCGTTGAATTGTTTCACCTGCGCGTTATAGGTGCTGAGCCTGTCCGCAAAATCGAACTGCTGCGCGGCGAGCGTGTTTTTCTGCGTCATGAAATCGAGTTGCTGCTGGTTGTAGATAGCTTGTCTCGCCGCTAAATCTTTCTGCTGCTGGCGCAGGAGGGCGAGCTCGTTTTGCAGCTGTTCGCCGCTTCTGATCAGTTCGCCGTGACGCGCCGCGAGCTCTTCGCGCTGACGCTGTACGTCTTCCGCCGTCGTGCTCGTCTGCGTTCTCTGCGTTTCGAGAAGGCGTTTTTGTTCCTCGAACTCGTATTCCTTTTCGGTGAGTTCATAGTTTCTCTTTTCAAACTCCGCCTGTTTTGCGGCGAATTGTCTCTCCGCTTCCCCCAGCGCGGCTTTGTCCGTTTCCAGGAGTTCCTTTTCCGTCCGCAGTTCTTCTTCCCGTTCGCCGAATTGTTTTCTTAACTCGGAAAACTCAATCTGTTCCGCTTCAAAACGTTCCTTTTCGGCAAGGAAAGAATCTTTCTCCGCTTCGAAAATATCGCGGGCCTGCTCGTATTCCGCGCGCTGCGCGGCGAGTTCCGCTTCCTTTTCCTTAATCGCCGTTTCCCGCTCCGTAAGCTCGGAAAGGGTGGAGGAGACGCTTTCTTCCGAGACTTTCATGGAATCGGCCAATTCGTTTATCGCCTGTTCGCGCGCACCGAGCTCCGTTTCCTTTTCTTCGAGACGAATCCTCAGCGTTTCGAGTTCGGCGCTTTTCTCTTCGAGCTCTTGCCTTGCTGCGTTCAACGCTTCTCTCTGCTCGTCGAGCTGAGCTTGCTGCGCCCGAAGCTCCACCGAACGATTGTAATACTCCGCCGTCTTATTTTCGAGATCCGTTTTTAAAAGACTGCTCGCCTCTTCATGTGTGGCGAGGGCGCTTCTCAAAGCGGCGATATCCGCTTTCTTTTCTTCCAGTTCTGCGCGGACTGCCGCCAGTTCCTCGTTTTCCTGCCGTCGGCTTTCCAACTCGGCCCGCTTTTGCTCCAAGAGCGTTTTTTCTTCTTCGAGTTTGGACTGCTCGGCTTGCAGAAGGGAGAGGAGATGATAATTTTGCGAGGTTTTTTCCTCGATCTCCGCTCGCAGTTCTTCGAGAGCGCGGCTCTTTTCCCCGATCTGTGTCTTTTGCCTTTCGATCTCTTCTTTCTTCGTTTCGATCTCGGCTTGCGCGTTTTCGAGTTCCGTCCGCTTTAGCGAGAGCAGTGTCTCCGCTTCCGTTAACGCCGCTTCCCGCTCCGCAAGCTCGGTCGCCTTGTCCTCGGCGAAGGACTGTACGGAGGAGACGGCGTTTTCCCGCTCCGCGAGTTCCGCCTGCGCCGCTTCGAGCTCGCTGCGTTTTTGTTCGAGCGCCTCTTGCAAGCCGTTTAAATCGTCCTGCTTTTTCGCAAGCTCTTCCTGCATCGAGAACAGTTCGGCTTGTTTTTCTTCGAGCTCGTCCGCCTGAGAGGCTGTCTCGGCCTTGACTTCGTCGAGCTCCGAGATCTTGTCGTCAAGCTCGATTTTTTGCGCTTCGATTTTATTTTTCAAATTTTCGATCTCTTCCCGCTGCCGTTCCAGAGCTTCTTTCGCTTCCCGGATCTCCGTCTGTTTGGCGTTGAGCTCGAATTCTTTGGCGTCGATCTCGTTTTGTTTTTCTGCGAGTATGCGTTCTTTCGCTTCGAGTTCCTCTTTCTGGGAACGGATCTTGTCTTTCAGCTCGTTGAAATCGGATTTCTGGGTGCTTAAAGAGGAGCTCTGTACGGAAAGGAGGGATCGTTCGCGCTGCAATTCGTTTTTGAGATTGTTCAGCGCGTTTCTCTCGTCTTCGAGCGCGTCCTCCCGCGCCGCGAGCGTCTTTTTGATATCGATGAGCTCTTTTTGCTTTTCGGTAATGAAAGAAAAATCGTAATGCGCGTTCCCGTCGGAGATCAGACTGTCGATGATCGTGCGCGAATACTCCCACTCGGAAAGATTCCGTTCGGTGATTTCCTTGCCCTTCTCGGTCAGTCGGAAATATTTTCTTCTGCCGCCGTTGGAGAAATCCCCGTAATAAGAATCCACATAGCGGAGGGATTCGAGCCGTTTGAGCGCGCTGTATAAAGTGGGCTGTTTTAAGGTATACAGCCCGCCGCTTTTCTTCTCGATCTCGTTTATAATATCGTAGCCGTATTTGTCTCCGTCGTAAAGACTTCTCAAAATAATGGTATTGATATGTCCGCGGATCAGATCGGAGCTGATCGTGATTCCCTGCTCCTCGGCTCCACCCGTCAAGGAAAATTCCTCTTCGGCCGCTTCGTCGGAAGGCGACTTTAACTGCTGAGCCATATTCTTTCCTCCTTTCGTACTCTTGTCTGACAGAGTATTCTTCTGTCTGAAATACTACCTTCTATACTTTACATCAAGTATTATACTATAAATACTCGTATAAGTCAACAGGAATCGACAAAAAACCTTGTCCGATTTGTAATTTTTTGCCGGATTTTTCCGAAAAGGAAAACGAAATCTTCGGCTTTTTACACAAAAAGACGGCGCCGGAATCATTGACTTTTTTTTCCACCGGGTGTATAATGTAACGTATGGAACTTTATGAACATATCAAGACATTCGATGTAAAATATTGCGACGTGGATTTAAAAGACGAATTGAAGCCGTCGGCGATTTTGGCATATCTCGAAGAGGTCGCCTGTTCGAGCGCGGACGAGCTGGGGTTCGGTTATGCGTATATCAAGCCGAGAGGGTATGCGTTCATGCTCACGAATATCCGCTGCGAACTGGTGCGTCCGGTGCGGCTCGGCGAGCATATCATCGTCAAAACCTGGCCGACGCCGCCTTCCTATGTCGTGTTCGGCAGGGAATACCGCATTCTTTCCGAAGAGGGCGAAACGCTTTTGAACGCCACTTCCCGCTGGTGTATGGTGGATATAAAGAGCGGTAAACTGCTCCAATCCAAAATCCTCGATAACCAGGACTATGCTTCGTATAATACCGCCCGCGCTTTGAACGTCAACCGCTGGAAACAGCCTCCTTTTCGTCCCGAAGAGGGGGAACTTCGCTTTACCATGACGGTCGCCAACTCCGAATACGATCATAATATGCACGTCAATAATACCCGCTACGCGGACTATTGCTTCAACTGTTTTTCCGTGGCGGAATTGGCGGCGAAAAAAATAAAGGGTTTCGCGCTCGGTTACGTCAGACAATGCCATGAAGGCGACTCGCTCCGTTTCTATCGTAAGCCTGCCGGCGACGGCGCATTTTTGGTTCAGGGCTTCAACGCCGATGACGAAATCGTCGTCCAATCGGAAATTATCTTTGACGAATAAATCGTCGGGACGGCTTGACCGTCCCTTTTTTATGAGAAGATATATTCATTTATGCGGTATAAGCATTTAAAAACGCATAAAATACTCAATGCGCTGTAAAAAAATTCATAAAAATCAAAAAAACGGCTTGGATTTGCTTGACGGAACACGTTTCGGGTAGTATAATAAAGCGCAATAAAATAAGAAATCATAAAGGAATCGGAGATAAAAGACATGAAAGAGCAAGCAACATTTAAAAAGATCGTTCTCGCGTACTCGGGCGGACTGGATACGTCCATCATCATTCCCTGGCTGAAAGAAAATTACGGCGATCCGGAGATCATCGCGGTATCCGCGGACGTAGGGCAGGAATCGGAGCTGGAAGGGCTGGAAGAGAAAGCGCTGAAAACGGGCGCGTCCAAACTCTATGTCGAGGATCTGAAAAAGGAGTTTATCGAGGATTACATATATCCCACCGTGCAGGCGGGCGCGAAATACGAGGATAAATATCTTCTCGGCACCTCGTTCGCGCGTCCCGTCATCGCCAAGCGGCTGGTGGAGATCGCCGAAAAGGAAGGCGCGGACGCGATTTGTCACGGCTGTACGGGCAAGGGCAACGATCAGGTGCGTTTCGAGCTCACCATCAAGGCGTTCGCGCCGGAAATGAAGATCATCGCGCCCTGGCGCACCTGGGACATCAAGAGCCGCGAAGAGGAAATCGCGTACGCGGAAGCGCATCACATTCCTTTGAAAATCACGCGCGAGACGAACTATTCGAAAGATAAAAACCTCTGGCATCTTTCCCACGAAGGCCTGGACCTGGAAGATCCCGCCAACGAACCCGATTACGATAAAATCTGCGAACTGGGCGTTTCGCCCTGGAAAGCTCCCGATCGTCCGACGTACATCACCATTCATTTTGAAAAGGGGATCCCGACCGCGATCGACGGGCTGGAACTGGACAGCGTCTCGCTCGTGGCAAAGCTCAACGAAGTGGGCGGCGCCAACGGCGTCGGACTCTGCGATATGGTGGAAAATCGGCTGGTGGGCATGAAATCCCGCGGCGTCTACGAGACGCCGGGCGGCACCATTCTCTATACGGCGCACGAACTGCTCGAATCCGTCTGCCTCGATAAGGCGACGATGCACTATAAACAGATGATCGCTCTCAAATTCGGCGAGATCGTCTACGACGGACAGTGGTTCACGCCGCTCAGAGAAGCGCTGACCGCGTTTGTGAACGAAACGCAGAAAACGGTCACGGGCGACGTGAAACTGAAAATTTATAAAGGCAACGTCATGAACGCCGGCATCACTTCCCCGTACTCTTTATACAGCGAAGCGATCGCTACGTTCGACGACGACGGCGGCGCTTATCATCAGAACGACGCGGAAGGGTTCATCAATCTCTTCGGCCTGCCGCTGAAAGTGAAGGCGCTCCTCGACGCGAAAAAACTCAAATAAGCGGCAAGTATTTTTATAAAGGTACCATGTATAAAGTATTCATAGACGGAAGGGAGGGTACGACGGGGTTACAGATCTTCGGGCGTCTCGCCTCCCGCAAAGACGTCGAACTCATTGCCCTCCCCGACGAGCTTCGCAAAGAAAAATCGGCGCGAAAAGAATGTATCGACCGGGCGGACGTCGTCTTTTTATGCCTGCCCGACGCGGCGGCGAAAGAGGCGGTGACGCTCTGCGAAAATCCCGCGACAAAGATCATCGACGCTTCCACCGCCCACCGCACGTCGGAAGGCTGGGCATACGGATTTCCGGAGCTTTCTTCAAAACATCGCGAGGCGATAGCGACGGGCGCGCGCATCGCCAATCCCGGCTGCCACGCCAGCGGTTTCATCGCGCTCGTCTATCCTTTGATCCGCGCGGGGCTGGTGGCGGCGGATTATCCGTTTACCGCCCATTCCGTGACCGGATACAGCGGCGGCGGCAGGAAAATGATCGCGCGGTACGAAGCGCCGGATCGGGATAAAGAGCTGGACAGCCCGCGGCAGTACGGTCTGACGCTCGCTCATAAACACCTGCCGGAAATGACGAAAGTCTGCGGCCTTTCCCGCCCGCCTGTTTTCAATCCCATCGTCGCGGACTACTATTGCGGCATCTGCGTGACGGTTCCGCTCTATACGTCTTTGATGCGTTCGCCGCAAACGCCGAAGGGACTGCAAGACTTCTATCGCGAGTTCTACGCGGGCGCGAAGTTTATCTCGGTAGACGAAGAGGAACGGACGTTTTTAGCCGCCAATCGTCTGGCGGGAAGCAACCGCATGGAAATTTACGTGGGCGGAAACGCGGAACAGCTTCTGCTTTGCTGCCGGTTCGATAATTTAGGCAAAGGCGCTTCCGGCGCGGCCGTACAGAATATGAATATCGCATTGGGACTGGACGAGGGTACGTCTTTGGAAAATTGAAGGGTAAAGAAAGGAAGAATAGAAAGCATGAGAAAGAACGGAGTCGATCGTGAACTGAAACCGGTGGAGGGCGGCGTCTGCGCCGCGAAAGGGTTTCGGGCGAACGGGATCCATTGCGGGATCCGTAAAAACAAATCGAAAAAAGATCTGGCGCTGATCGTTTGCGAAAAGCGTGCGGCGACGGCCTGCGTGTATACGAAAAATCTCGTCAAGGGCGCGCCGATCGTCGTCACGCGGAAGCACGTCGCGGACGGTTACGCGCGCGCGGTCGTCGTCAACAGCGGCAACGCCAACACCTGCAACGCCGACGGCGTGGAAATCGCGGAAAGCATGTGTTCGCTCGTCGAAAAATACTGTGCAATTCCCGCGGAAGACGTCGTCGTCGCTTCGACCGGCGTCATCGGCCAGAAGCTGTCTTTGGAACCGATCTCGGCGGGCATGAAGCCGCTCGCGGAAGGACTTGGCGGGGATCCCGCACACAGCCTCGCGGCCGCCGAGGCGATCATGACGACGGACACCGTCTCCAAAGAGATCGCCTATGAATTTATGCTCGGCGACATAAAATGCCGGATCGGCGCGATCTGCAAAGGCGTGGGCATGCTCTGCCCGAATATGGCGACGATGCTGATGTTCGTCACGACGGACGTCCATATCACGCCTCAGCTGCTGCAAAAAGCGCTGGCGGCGGATATCAAAGACTCGCTGAATATGGTCAGCGTCGACAGGGACACCTCCACCAACGATACGCTGTGTCTGATGGCGAGCGGGCTTGCCGGAAACGCGCTCATCGACGCGCCGGGCACCGATTATAAACAGTTTTGCCGGGCGCTGCACGCGGTGACGACGGCGATGTGCAAGAGGATCGCGGCGGACGGCGAAGGCGCCACGAAACTCATCGAATGCAGCGTGAGCGGCGCGAAGTCCAAACAGATCGCCCGCACGGTGGCGAAATCGGTCGTTTGTTCCAATCTTTTGAAAGCGGCGATCTTCGGCGCGGACGCGAACTGGGGGCGGGTGCTCTGCGCGATCGGCTATTCCGGCGCCAAAGTGGACGTGGAAAAGATCAGCGTCGCGTTTGTTTCGGCGGCGGGAAAGATCGAGGTCTGCGAAGAGGGCATGGGCATCGGATTTTCCGAGGAAGCGGCGAAAAAGATCCTCGGCGAAAAAGAGATCGAAATCCGGGTGGGGCTTCACGACGGGAACTATTCGGCGACGGCCTGGGGCTGCGATCTGACTTACGAATACGTGCATATCAACGGCGATTATCGGAGCTGAATATCTCGTTTTTCGAGGCGCGAAAATAGTCGGGAAAGGTTGACAAACGGCTCGGGGTATGTTATAATAAAAATAATAAACGGTGGTAAGATGATATCCAAACGGGAACAGGCGGAGTTTTTGGCGGAAGCGATGCCTTATATTAAGAAATATAACGATAAAGTTCTCGTCATCAAGTACGGCGGTAACGCGATGATCGACGAGGAATTAAAGACTTCCGTCATGCGCGATCTCGTGCTCTTGCGGCTCGTGGGCATCAAAGTGGTGCTCGTGCACGGCGGCGGCCCGGAAATTTCCGAAATGCTCAAAAGAGTAGGTCTCGAAAGCAAATTCGTCAACGGACTCCGGTATACCGACGCGGAAACGGCGGAGATCGTCCGCATGGTGCTGGCGGGCAAGATCAATAAATCGCTCGTCAACCGCCTGGAAGCCTGCGGCGGCAAAGCGGTGGGGCTGTGCGGGATCGACGGCCATATGCTCGGCTGCGAGAAAGAAAGCGAAGAACTCGGCTTTGTCGGGAGAATCGTGGACGTCGATATAAAGATCGTCGAAGACTGCCTGAGCACCGGCTATATCCCCGTGATCTCGACGGTGGGCTATGACAATGCGGGCAATATCTATAACATCAACGCCGATTCCGCGGCTTCGGTGATCGCCGGGGCGCTGCAAGCGGAGAGTATGATACTCATGACGGATATCCGCGGCCTTTTGGAAGATAAAAACAACGAGGAGACTCTGATAAAGAAAGTGTACGTATCCGATATTCCTTCACTCGTGAAGCAGGGAATCATTTCGGGCGGAATGATTCCGAAAATAGAATGCTGCAAGGAAGCGATCCGCCGCGGTGTCAGGAAAGTGTTCATCACCGACGGCCGGGTTAATCATTCCATTTTGATGGAGCTCCTTTCCGAGGAAGGTATGGGAACAATGTTTGTAAACGGTGACTGATTTTAAGAAAATCAGTCTTATTTTTTGAAAAAATGGCGCCGGAAAGAGATTCCGGAAGGCCCTATAAAGAGCGGTTTGAAAGAAAAGGTCGACAGAAAAATGAATTTTGAAGAAATAGAACAAAAAGACAAAAGGTATATCGCCCCGACGTATAATCGTTTCCCGGCGGCGCTGCAAAGCGGCGCGGGCGCGACGCTCACGGACGCGGCGGGAAAACAATATATCGACTTCACGAGCGGGATCGGCGTCAATGTGTTCGGCGTGCGCGACGAAGCCTGGATAAACGCCGTCACAGAGCAGCTCGGCAAAATCCAGCACGCTTCCAATCTCTACTATACCCAGCCTCAAACTCGCCTGGCGGAACTGCTTTGCGAAAAATCGGGCGCAAAGAAAGTGTTTTTCGGCAATTCCGGCGCGGAAGCCAACGAGTGCGCGATCAAAGCGGCGAGAAAATATGCCGCCCTTAAATACGGCGAGGGGCGAAGATATGAAATCGTCACCTTGAAAAACAGCTTCCACGGCCGCACGCTCGCGACGCTGGCGGCGACCGGACAGGCTGCCTTTCATAAATATTTCGGCCCCTTTCCCGAAGGTTTCGTCTATGCCGAACCTACCTTCGAGGGCGTAAAGAAAACAATCACCGAAAAAACCTGCGCCGTGATGCTCGAACTCATACAGGGCGAGAGCGGCGTGCATGTGCTGGATAAGAACTTTGTCAGACAGACTATTGAGTATTGCCGGGCGAACGACGTGCTCTGCATCATCGACGAAGTGCAGACGGGCAACGGCAGAACGGGCTATATGTATTCCTATCAGGCGTATGGTATTATGCCGGACATAGTAACGACGGCGAAGGGATTGGGCGGAGGACTGCCCATCGGCGCGTGTCTCTTATTTGAGAAAACGGCGGACGCGTTTGCGTACGGGGATCACGGCTCGACGTTCGGCGGCAATCCGGTCGTCTGCGCGGGCGCGCTGAATATCGTCGGACGGCTGACGGAGGAGCTTTTTCTCGAAGTGCGGGCGAAGGGCGAATACTTAAAGACTTTTCTTTTAAAGATGAAAGGCGTGGAATTCGTGACGGGAATGGGATTGATGCTCGGCGTCAAAGTGCGTTCGAAAGAGACGGCGCGCGCTCTCGCGGAAGAATGTCTTAAAAAGGGCCTGATGATCCTGACCGCGCACGATCGGCTCCGGCTCCTGCCGCCCCTGAACGTCACGAAAAGGGAAATGAACGAAGGCTTGAAAATATTGAACGAAGTATTGGAGGCGAAAGCGGAATGAAACATTTGTTGAAGCTCGGCGATCTGACGAGGGAGGAAATCCTCGGGATCCTCAATCTCGCGGACCAGCTCAAATACGAGCGAAAGAACAACATACGCAAAGACTATTTAAAAGGCAAGAAACTCGGTATGATTTTTCAGAAATCTTCCACGAGAACCCGCGTTTCTTTCGAAGTGGGAATGTACGAGCTAGGCGGCTACGCGCTCTTTTTGTCCGACCGGGATTTGCAGCTCGGCCGCGGCGAGCCGGTCAAAGATACGGCGCGCGTGCTCTCGCGCTATCTCGACGGCCTGATGATCCGTACCTTTGCGCAGAGCGAAGTGGAAGAATTTGCAAAGTGCGGTTCGGTCCCCGTGATCAACGCGCTCACCGATTACGCCCACCCTTGCCAGGTGCTGGCGGATCTGATGACGATCCGGGAATATAAAGGCGGATTCAAAGGCCTGAAAATGTGCTTTGTGGGCGACGGGAACAACATGGCGAACTCGCTGATGGTGGGCGCCTTGAAAACGGGCATGAAATTCTCGATCGCCTGTCCCGACAATTACCGCCCGGACGCCGCGCTCACAAAATGGGCGGAGGAATACGGCGACGCGTTCGAGATGACGGCGGACGTCAAAAAAGCGGCGGAAAACGCGGACGTTCTTTACACCGACGTCTGGGCGTCGATGGGACAGGAAGAGGAAAAGGCGCTCCGCGAACGGGCGTTTGCGGGGTATCAGATCAACGCGGAGGTCATGGAACGGGCCAAAAAGGACGCGATGGTGCTGCATTGCCTTCCCGCGCACCGCGGCGAGGAGATTACGGAGGACGTCCTGGAAGCCCACGCCGACGAGATCTTCGACGAGGCGGAAAACAGGCTCCACGCGCAGAAAGCGGTGATGTGCAAGCTCATGCGGGACTGAGATTCCCGGACTTTCCATTGGAAAAAACGACTTATCGCAAAGATAAGAAAGGACGCTTATGAAAAAGAATAAAGTCTATCTGACATTGCAAAACGGTAAAGTATTCGAAGGCTTTCGCTTCGGCGCGGCGGGGGAGACGGTCGGCGAGCTCGTGTTCACGACGGGCATGACCGGCTATCTCGAAACGCTGACCGATCCGAGCTACTACGGCCAGATCGTCACGCAGACGTTTCCGCTGATCGGAAACTACGGCGTGATTCCTTCCGACTTCGAGAGCCGCAGGCCCTGGGTTTCGGCGTACGTGGTGCGCGAAAAATGCGACGCGCCCTCCAACTTCCGCTGTGAAGAGACGCTCGACGCCTATCTTGCAAAGTGCGGCGTCGTCGGCATCTACGGCATCGATACCCGCGAACTTACCAAAATCGTCCGCGAAACGGGCGTCATGAACGCCTGCATCACCTCGAAGCCTCTCGCGGGCCCGGCGGACGCCAGATGGGACGAACTGAAAAAATACGCCGTCAAAAACGCTGTGCAATCGGTTACATGCGATAAAATTACCGTCTACGGGGGCGATTCCGCCCGCTATACCGTGGCGGTCTGGGACTTCGGCTGTAAAGAAAATATCATTCGCGAACTCACGAGCCGGGATTGCCGCGTCGTGCGCGTGCCGGCGTTCTATACGGCGGAACAGATTCTGAGCTTGAATATCGACGGAATCATGCTCACCAACGGCCCCGGCGATCCCGAAGAGAATACGGGGATCATCGAAGAGCTTAGAAAACTCGCGGGCAAGAAACCGATTTTCGGTATCTGCCTCGGCCATCAGCTTTTCGCGCTCGCAATGGGCGGAAAGACGGGCAAGATGAAATACGGTCACCGCGGCGCCAATCAGCCCGTGAAGAGCCTCAACACCGGCCGCGTCTATATTTCCAGCCAGAATCACGGTTACGAAGTGCTCTCCTCGACCGTGAAAAACGGAAAGATCAGTTTCGTAAACGCCAACGACGACACCTGCGAGGGCGTGAATTACGACGATATAAACGCATTTACGGTGCAGTTCCACCCCGAGGCCTGCTGCGGACCGCACGACGCGAACCCGCTGTTCGACAAATTCCTCGCCAATATGGAAAAGGAGAAGCTCCATGCCTAAGAGAAGCGATATTAAGAAAGTACTCGTCATCGGCTCCGGCCCGATCGTCATCGGCCAGGCCGCCGAATTCGACTATGCGGGCGCGCAGGCCTGCCGCATTTTGAAAAGCGAAGGCATCAACGTCGTGCTCTGCAATTCCAACCCCGCCACGATCATGACGGACAGCGCGCTCGCGGACGAAATCTATCTCGAACCGCTCACGGAAGAGAGTTTGAAAAGAATCATCGTCAAGGAACAGCCGGACAGCCTGCTCGCCTCCCTCGGCGGCCAGACGGGGCTGACGATGGGCTGTAAGCTCGCCAAATCGGGCTTCCTCGCCGCTCACGGCGTCAAACTCATCGGCACCAAACTGGACGCCATCGACCGCTCGGAGGACCGGGAACTCTTCAAGGAGACGATGGAGAAAATCCATCAGCCCTGCGTTCCCTCCGACATCGCGTATACGGTGGAGGAATGCGTGGCGACCGCCAATAAACTCGGCTATCCCGTCATCGTCCGGCCGGCGTATACGCTTGGCGGCGCGGGCGGCGGCGTGGCCTACGACGAGGAGGAACTCCGCTCCATTTCTCATAACGGCCTTATGCTCTCGCCGATCACGCAGGTGCTCATCGAGAAATATATCGGCGGCTGGAAAGAAATCGAGTTCGAGGTGCTCCGAGACGGCGCGGGGAACGTGCTCACCGTTTGCTCGATGGAGAATTTCGATCCCGTCGGGATCCATACCGGCGATTCCATCGTCGTCGCGCCGGCCGTGACGCTTGCCGATAAGGAATACCAGATGCTCAGAAGCGCGTCGCTCGCGATCATTTCCGAGCTCGGCATCGAGGGCGGCTGCAACGTCCAGTTCGCGCTCCACCCCGATTCCTTCGAGTATTCGGTCATCGAAGTCAATCCCCGCGTCAGCCGTTCCTCGGCGCTCGCCTCGAAGGCGACGGGCTATCCCATCGCCAAGGTCGCGACCAAGATCGCCCTCGGCTATACGCTCGACGAGATCCGCAACGACGTCACGGGCAAAACGTACGCTTGCTTCGAACCCGCGCTCGACTACGTGGTCGTCAAGCTCCCCAAATGGCCGTTCGATAAATTCCTGTACGCGAAACGCGAACTCGGCACGCGCATGAAAGCGACGGGCGAGGTCATGGCGATGGGCACTTCCTTCGAAATGGCGATCATGAAAGCGGTGCGCGGCGCGGAAATCTCCCTGACGACGCTCAATCATAAGAAATTCCTCGACTGTTCCGGGGAGGAACTGCTCGCCAAACTCCCCGAACTCACCGACGAAAGATTATTCGTCGTCTACCAGGCCTTACAGCGCGGGATAAGCGTGGACGAGATCTTCTCGATCACCAAGATCGACCGCTGGTTCCTCAACAAACTGAAAAATCTCGTCGGCTACGAAAGAAAGCTCGCGATGATCAGAGAATGTTACGAGGACGGCAGGGCGACGAAGGAGGAAGGGGACGAATTCGACGAAAATATGCGCCTCGTCTTCGACTATGAAAACGACGAGACGTATCCCGTGAAAAAAGTCATGACGGGCACCCTTTCCCGCGAACTCTACGAGGAAGGCAAAAAGCTCGGCTATCTCGATAAAGACATCGCGAAGCTGAGCGGCCAGAAACTGCCGTACCATAGAAAGGCTGTATTCAAAATGGTCGACACCTGCGCGGCGGAGTTTGCCGCGAGAACGCCGTACTTCTATTCCACCTACGACGAAGCCGACCACGACGAGGCGAAACCGTTCGTGGCGAGAAGCGGGAAAAAACGCATCATCGTCATCGGCTCAGGCCCCATTCGCATCGGCCAGGGCATCGAATTCGACTATTCGTCCGTGCATTGCGTGTGGACGCTCAAACAGCTCGGCTACGAAGTCGTCATCGTCAACAACAACCCCGAGACGGTCTCGACCGACTTCGACACCGCGGACAGGCTGTATTTCGAGTCCCTGACGGCGGAGGACGTGCAGAACGTCATCGACGTGGAGAAGCCCTACGGCGTGATCATCACCTTTGGCGGCCAGACCGCGATCAATCTCTGCCGTTACTTCTCCACGCACGGAATCCGTATCCTCGGTACCTCCGCGGACAGCGTGGACGTCGCGGAGGACAGGGAACGCTTCGAAGCGCTGCTCGAAAAGTACGCCATTCCCCGCCCGAAGGGGATCACCGTCATGACCAAAGAGGAAGCGCTCGCGGCGGCGGAAACGCTGGAATATCCCGTGCTTTTACGCCCCTCCTACGTCATCGGCGGCCAGAACATGACGATCGCTTTCACGCGGGAGGACGTCGTCCGCTATATGGACGTGATCCTGGCGCAGGGGATCGAGAATCCCGTGCTCTGCGATAAATATCTCATGGGTACGGAGCTCGAAGTGGACGCGATTTCTGACGGCACCGACGTGCTCATTCCCGGCATCATGCAGCACATCGAGCGCACGGGGATCCATTCCGGCGACTCGATCGCCGTCTATCCGCCCTATAACCTCGAAGACACGATGCTCGAACGGATCATCGAAGTCTCGACGCAGCTCACCCTCGAACTTAAAACGAAGGGGCTTATCAACATTCAGTACCTCATATACCGCGGTCAGCTGTACGTCATCGAAGTGAACCCGCGCGCCTCGCGCACGGTGCCGTACATCTCCAAAGTCACGGGCGTGCCGATGGTGGAACTGGCGACGAAAATCATCGTCGGCGCGAAACTCAAAAAACTCGGCTACGGCACCGGGCTCTATCCTTCGTCGCCGTACGTGGCGGTGAAGGTGCCGGTGTTCAGCTTTGAAAAGCTCAACGACGTCAACTCGCAGCTCGGCCCGCAGATGAAATCCACGGGCGAAGTGCTCGGCATCGGCAAGACGATCGAGGAAGCGATGTTCAAAGGCCTCGCCTCGGCCGGCTTCAAGATGTGCCACCCCTCCGGTCAGCGTCCCGTCGGCGTGTATATGACCGTCAACGACCAGGATAAATTCGACATCGTTTCGATCGCGAAAAAATTCGGCGATCTCGGCTGCACGATGTACGCGACGAAAGGCACGGCGAAGGTCATTTCCGATCTCGGCATCGACGTAACCGTCGTGGATCGTCTGTCGGCGACGGACACGGTCGTGCGGCTGATGAACGAGGGAAAAATCGATTACATCGTCTATACGGGCAAGACCGACCTCGAATCGATCAACGACTTTATCCGCCTGCATCATCAGGCGATTCTGCTCGGGATCACCGTGCTCACGGCGCTCGACACGGCGAACGCGCTCGCGGACATCATTGCCAGCAAATTCACCGAGGACAACACCGAGCTCGTCGACATCAATCATTTAAGAAAGGAAAAATTGCAGCTTGCCTTCACGAAAATGCAGTCCTGCGGCAACGACTATATCTATTTCGACAACCGCGACGGCAAGATCAACTGCCCCGAATCCATCGCCATCAATTACGTGAATATCCATTACGGGATCGGCGGCGACGGAATCGTGCTCATCGAAAACTCCGCCGTCGCGGACGCGAAGATGCGCATTTTCAATAAAGACGGCACGGAAGGGCAGGTCGGCGGCAACGCCATTCGCTGCGTCGGCAAGTACCTCTACGAAAAGGGGATCGTTTTGAGCCGGGAAATGAAGATCGAGACGGCGAACGGCATCAACGACGTGAAAGTGTATTCCTTCAACGGCAAAGTGAACTCGGCGAGCGTCAATCTGGGGCGTGCGGAGCTGGCCGGCGAAAAGATTCCCTGCGTCTGGGACGAGGAGAAGATCGTTAATAAACCCGTGACGATCGGCGGCAAAGAGTATAAGATCACCCTCGTCAACCTCGGCAATCCGCACTGCGTCATATTCAGCGAAAAGGTGGACGCGGTAGATCTCGCCGCCGTCGGCCCCGTCATCGAAAACTGCGAATATTTCCCCCGGCGCATCAACGTCGAATTTATCCGCGTCGTCAATAAAGTGACGATCAAAATGCGCGTCTGGGAACGCGGCAACGGCGAAACGTGGTCGTGCGGCACGGGCGCGGCGGCGGCCGTGGCGGCGGCCGTGCAGAACGGTTACTGCGACCTGGATACCAACGTCACCGTGAAGCTCCGCGGCGGAGATCTCGTCGTCAACTGCCATTCCGACGGCGAGGTGGAGCTGATGGGCAGCGTAAAGACCGTTTACGAGGGCAAATTTGAGATCTGACGCGCGAAACGGGTAGGCGTCGAGTCTCCCGTCGAGCGAAATGAAATCGAGCGAATACGGCACGTTTCCCGCGCTTTTCGGGAGGCCTGCCGTCGCTTGGTTTAAAGGAGAGGTTTTTATGGACGTTTTATACGAAGAGAGCGCGGTGAATAAAAACGCGGCCAAATCGGAAAAGAAATACAAGATCATCACGGTTTGTTCCTGGGCGGTGGTGGTGCTGGCCGCCGTTTGTCTGATGCTCCTTATTCCCAATCTTGTGGCTTCGTTCAATAAATCTGCGCCGCCCGAAGGCATATCGGCGGAGGATTGGGCGAACTCGATCGCGGGGGCGCGGGGAATGGCGATCTTTTTCGCGATGCCTCTTGTGTCTTTGGTGCTCCTTTGGGTTTTCCTGTACTGGTGGAGAAAGCGCGTGAACGTCAGTTACGACTACACGTTTGTGTCCGGGGAACTTAGAATCGCCAAAGTTTTCAATGTCAACCGGCGCAAATTTCTCTATAAGATCCAGCCGGAGGAGATTTTGCAGATCGGGGACGTGGAGAACGCCGGTTACGACCGTCTGCGTTCCGATCCCTCGACCAGGCAGGTGCTGCTCACGCCCAACGACGAACCGGCGGAAGGAAAATTTTTCATGTATATCTTAATCGGCGGCAACGCCGGCAAGAAGCTGTGTATTCTCGAATGCCGGGAGGAACTTCTGGTCAACATTCTGCGGTTCGTCAAACGCGGCACGCTGGAATCGGATTACGTGAGCCAGGAAAAAAAGAAGAGAAACTGAGACGAAAAGGAAATGCGCCGTCATGATGATCTATTTCGATAACGCCGCCACGACGAAGCCCGACGCGCGGGCGCTTTCCCGCGCGCAGGAATATCTGACGGAAAATTATTTCAATCCCTCCGGTCTGTACCGGCCGGGGCTGGCCGCGCACGGCGCTTTGCAGGAAGCGCGCGCGGCGCTTCTTTCCCGCGTCGCGGACGGGGAGACCTTCGGGCTGATCTTCACTTCGGGCGGCACGGAGGCGGATAACCAGGCCGTTTTCGGGTACGGGAAGCGGGGGAACGTCGTGACGACGGCGGGGGAACATTCCGCCGTGGCGGCGGCGGTCGCGGAATTGCAGAAGCGAGGTACGGCGGAAGCGAGATTCGCGCCCCTTCGTAAGGACGGCGGCGTGGACGTTCCCGCGCTTTTAAACCTCGTCGACGAAAAGACTTCGCTCGTATCGGTGATCCACGTCAACAACGAGACGGGCGCGATCAACGACGTGAACGAGATCGCCCGACTGGTCAAAGAGAAAAATCCCAGAACAATCTTTCACAGCGACGGCGTGCAGGCGTACGGGAAAATACCCGTTCGTCTTGCAAAAGAGATCGATCTTTATTCCGTGAGCGCGCACAAGATCGGCGGGTTGAAAGGCACGGGCGCTCTGATTAAAAGGAAATCGCTGACGGACCGGCCGTTTCTTTTCGGCGGCGGACAGGAGGACGGGCGAAGAAGCGGCACGGAAAACGTGTTCGGGATCAAGGCGTTCGAGTACGCCGCGGAAGAAAAATTCAAGGATCTGCGGGCGGACGGCGAGCGGATCGGGCGGCTGAAAGAAGAGCTTTGGACGCTGCTCGATAAAGAAATTTTTGTGAGGATCTCTTCCGAAGCGGGCTCGCCGTATATCCTGAGCGTGTCCGCGCCGGGGCTGAGAGGCGAAACGCTGCTGCATAAGGCGGAGGATAAAGGGCTGATCGTCGGCACGGGATCCGCGTGCTCGTCCAACGCGAAAATCCGTTACAGCCGGGTGATCCTGGCCTGCGGCTACGATAAAAAAATCGCCGAAGGCGTGCTGCGGCTGAGTTTTTCCCAACATACCGACGAGGAAGAAATCCGCCGGGGCGCGGAATTGCTTAACGAGGTTGCGCGCGAGCTGGCGGCGAAAATGAAATGATTTGATAAAAGAGGCAGATATTTTGAAAAAGGTCGTGATTATCCGCTATGCGGAATTATTTTTAAAAGGCAAAAACAGAGGGTTCTTCGAGCGGGTGTTTTCCACGAACATCGAACGCGCTCTGCGCGGCGTGCGCCACGAACTGCGCCGTTACAGCGGCCGCTATCTCGTCGAGAATTTCGGCGAGGAGGACGCGGACGCCATTCTTATAAGGCTGAAAAAGGTATTCGGGATCCATTCTCTGAGCGTCGCTTTCGAGACGGCGGCGGATCTCGACTCCGTATTCGAGGCCGCGGCGCTCGTTTCCAAGACGAGCGGCACGTTTAAGGTGGAGACGCACCGCGGCGATAAAAAATACCCGCTCACTTCGATGGAGATCAGCCGGGAACTCGGCGCGAGATTGCTCGCTGAGTTCCCCGCGCTGACGGTAGACGTGCACGAGCCGTCGTTCACCGTTTACGTCGATATCCGCGAAAACGGCACGGCGCTCGTCTTCGGCAATTTCTGCGAAGGCGCGAACGGCATGCCCGTGGGCACGGCGGGAAAAGGGCTGCTGCTCATTTCCGGCGGCATCGACAGTCCCGTGGCCGGGCATATGATGGCCAAGCGGGGCATGACGGTGGAATGCCTGCATTTCCATAGCTATCCGTACACGAATATGCAGGCGAAAGAAAAGGTCGTCGAGCTTTCAAAGATTCTTTCCGCCTATACCGGCGTAACGCGGCTTCATACCGTCAGCGTCACGCATATTCAGGAGGCTATACACGAAAAATGCGCGCCCGAGCTCATGATCACCCTTTTGCGGCGGTTCATGTTCCGCATCGCGGAACGGCAGGCGGTAAAGCTCCGCGCGCAGTGCCTCATTACGGGGGAAAGTCTCGGTCAGGTCGCCAGCCAGACGATCGAGGGCATGACGTCCTCCAATTCGGTCGTCGAAAAACTGCCCGTCCTGCGCCCGCTCGTCGGCTTCGACAAAAACGAGATCATCGAAAGATCGGTGAAAATAGGCGCCTACGACGTTTCTATCCGCCCGTACGAGGATTGTTGCACCGTCTTTCTGCCCGACTATCCCGCGATTCGCCCCAAACTTAAAGATATTCTCGAAGAGGAGCGCAAACTCGACGTGGAAGGACTGATCGCGGAAGCCCTGGAAAGTCTGGAAATCATTGAGCTGTAAACGTTTGCGGAACCGTTTTCAGGGGGGGCGGGAAAAGTGGGAATATAGGAATGTAAACGTTTACCGAAAAAGCCTTTAAACGGAGTGTGTCTCTCGTTTAAAGGCTTTTTCGACAATTAATAATTCCACCAATCTTTTTCGACGATCTCGGGTGGCGTGTCCGGCACCACCGGCCGAAGTCCGCCGCTTCCGTCTCCGCCCTTCGTAGTGACGGTCGGCAGGACGATTTCCTTTCCTTTGATTCCTTTGTAGGAAGGGGTGACGGTATAGACGTAATTTTTTCCGCTTTCGAGCCCTTCGTCTACGACCAGCTCCGTATAGTTCCCCGCATAGACGGTAGTATGTCTGACAGAGTCGAAGCGGTCCACCGTGTATTCGTAGGCTTCGGGCGCGCCCGCTTTGAAGCGGATCGTCACTTTTCCGTTTTCGTAAAAAAGAACGGGCGGGGAAATGGCGGGGCGGGTATAGCTTTGCGAGCGGGTGGAAGGGAGAGCGCTCTTTTTGAAGAGTTCGGAAAAGCGGCATTCGACGGGCGCGTTTTCGTCGGCGAGCGTTATATTGTGCGCGGCCTCGTACTCCGTTTTGTCGAGACTGGCGTTCTCGACTCCCTCCGGGCGTTTAAAGTCCTCGGGCGCGCGGTCGCGGTAGAGATACTCGTTGATTTTCAGCGCGACGTTTGCGGGCAGGCCGCCGCCCGTGATCTCGGTGAGGGTATTGTCCGCGTTGCCCAGCCATACGCCCACGCAGTCCCGCGTCGTATAGGAGAGCGCGTAAGCGTCGGTGTTGCCGTTTTTCGTGCCGCCGGTGCCCGTTTTGGCGGCGATCGGGAAGGGCAGGGAACGCAGTTTTTTCGCGGTGCCCGTTTTCGCCGCCGTTTTGAGCATATCGTCGATGAGATAAGCGGTGTCCTCGGAAAAGACGCGCGTTTTTTTGCGGGCTCTATGATAGGCGGTGTGTCCGTCGACGACGATCTCCCGGATAAAGCCCGCCGCTTCGTATTCCCCGCCGCCCGGGAAGGTGGCGTAGGCGGAAAGAAGCTCGTTGAGGGTAAAGCCTTCCTTCATGCCGCCGAGCGCGAGGGCGAGCGAATAGTCGTCCGCGGGAATTTCCAGGCCCATTTTTTTCATATACGCGGCCGACTTCGCGACTCCCGTCGTGTTGAGAATTTTTACCGCCGGGATATTCACGCTGCGCGAAAGACTTTCGCGCACGCTGATATAACCGTTATAGCCGCCGTCGAAATTTTTCGGTTCGTAGCCCCCGAAATTCGTCCGCTCGTCGAGAATGGGCGTGGCGGGGGAAATGAGATCCTCTTCGAGCGCGGGCGCGTAGACGAGCAGCGGCTTGACGAGGGAGCCGGGGAGCCGCCGGAGGTCTCCCGCCGTCGAATAGTAGGCTTTAAAGCCCGCGCCGCCGACGTCGAGCACGCTGTATACCTTATCCGTTTCGCTCTCTCCCGCCAGCGATTCGAGATAGGTTTGCAGCTCCTGATCGAGATAAGTGTAAATGCGGATGTTGCCGCCGAGCGTGAAGTCGTACCGCTCCGAAAGCTCTTCGAGTTCGTCGTAGACGCGGTTGAAATAGCTCTTGTCCAGCGACGCTTTGGACGGTTTGCCGGGGAGGGGCTTGGCGATCGCCTCGGCTCGTTCCTCCTCGGTGATATGCCCCTGGGCGAGCATGGCCGAAAGCACCACCTTTTTGCGGCTGACGCAGTTTTCGGGGTGTTTGAAGGGGGAGTAGTTATTGGGCGATTTGATGAGTCCCGCGAGGATCGCCGCGTCGGCGAGGTCGAGCTCGCCGGGCTGTTTGTCGAAATAAAACTCCGCCGCCGATTGCAGGCCGAAACAGCTGTGGCCGAAATAGATGGTGTTGAGATATTTTTCGAGGATCTCGTCTTTGGAATACTTCTTTTCGAGCTGTCTCGTCAGCTTGAACTCTTTGAGCTTTCTCTGGATCGTCTTTTCCTGGGAAAGATGCGTGTTCTTGATGAGCTGTTGGGAAATGGTGGAAGCGCCCTCTTTGAAAGAGCGGGAACGCAGGTTTTTCAAGGTCGCCTTCGCCATGCGTTTGTAGTCGAAACCGCCGTGGCTGTAAAAGCGTTTGTCTTCGGTATCGACGAAGGCGAGTTTTGCTTTGGGCGGCAGCGTTTCGAGCCTGAAAATTTCGCGCGTTTCAAAGGACGAAACGTTCTTCACCGCTTCGTCCGCCGCGTCGAAAATCTCCAACTTATCGTCGGATAAAACGAGTTTTTGAGGATCCAGCGCCGCGTCGCGGGTGACGACGGCGTAATAAGTCGCTCCGCCCGCCGCGAGCACGGCGAAACAGCCGCATATAGTCAGCAATATCTTCCATGTCTTTTTCATTAAAAATATTATCTGCCTATTTTTACAATTTATGATGAAAACGCGGCGAAAAGCCTTCAAAGAGTTGATAAAATTTGTGAAAAAGTGTATAATGGAGGAAAAACGTAAGTACGGGAAATTTATGGAAAAGAAGTATCACATCGTCACGTACGGCTGTCAGATGAACGTGCACGAGTCGGAAAAGATCGCGGGGATTCTCTATAAAATGGGCTACCGCGAAACGAAAGACACGGAAGAAGCGGACGTCATCGTCTTCAATACCTGCTGTATCCGCGAAAACGCGGAAAATCACGCCTTCGGAAATATCGGCGCGCTCAAAAAGCTCAAAAAGAGAAAACCCGGCCTCATCATCGCCGTCGGCGGCTGCATGACGCAGGAACAAGGCAAGACGGAGGCGCTCAGAAAGAAATTTCCGTTCATCGACGTCATGTTCGGGACGCTCAATCTCGAAGAACTGCCCCGGCTCATCGAGCGCAGGCTCAAAGAAAAGAAACGGGTGATCGAGATCCGCGAGAAAGAGGGGGAGATCGTCGAAGGGGAGGAGCCTCTGCGCACGAGCTATCCCAACGCCTGGGTGAACATCATGTACGGCTGCAACAATTTCTGTTCCTACTGTATCGTGCCTTATGTCCGGGGGCGGGAGCGTTCGCGGCGGCCGGAGCATATCCTCGCGGAAGTTAAGCGTCTGGTGGCGGAAGGGTACAAAGAGATCACTCTTTTGGGGCAGAACGTCGATTCCTACGGCTCGGACAAAAGCACGGGCATGACGTTCGCGGAGCTTCTGGACGCGGCGGCGTCGATCGAGGGCAAGTTCCGGCTGCGGTTTATGACGAGTCACCCCAAAGATTTCAACGAAGAGGTCGTGAAGGTGATGGAAAAGCACCCCAAGATCTGCCGGCTGGTGCACCTGCCCGTGCAGTCGGGCTCGGACGCGGTCTTAAAGGCGATGAACAGGCGGTACACGAGCGAAAAATATCTCGCGGAGGCGGAGCTTTTAAAATCGCGGATTCCCGGGGCGGAGCTCACGACGGATATCATCGTCGGCTTCCCCGGAGAGACGGAGGAGGACTATCAGGCGACGGAAGCGCTCGTGAGAAAGGCGGATTTCGCCTCCGCGTTCACGTTCGTCTATTCGCCGCGGAGGGGCACGAAGGCGGCGGCGATGGAGAACCAAATCCCCGAAGAAGTGCAGAAGGACAGGATCATGCGGCTCGTCGCGCTCGTCAATTCGCTGACGCGGAAGAAATCGGAAAAATACGTCGGAAAAACGGTGGAGATTCTCTGCGAGGATTACGACGAAAAGAAAGGGCTGTATCTGGGGCGCGACGAGTTCGGACGCATGGGGTATTTCAGGAGCGGGAAAAACGTAATCGGCGAGTTCGTCGATCTGAAAATCACCAAAGCGAACGGGATCTCCCTCTACGGCGAACTTGTCGGGGCGGAGACGGACGAGGCGAAAAACGGAAATTAAAAAGGCGGGTTAAAAAAATTTTATGGCTCTTTCACAGATGATGCGGCATTACCTGGAAACGAAGGACAAATATAAAGACTGTATTCTCTTTTATCGGCTCGGGGATTTTTACGAGATGTTTTTCGAGGACGCGGAAAAGGTGTCCAAGCTCCTCGATCTGACTCTGACGGGCAAGGACTGCGGTCTCGACGAGCGCGCGCCGATGTGCGGGATCCCGTACCACGCGGCGGACGTATACATCTCCAAACTCGTGGCGCTCGGCGAAAAGGTCGCGATCTGCGAGCAGCTCTCCGATCCCAAAGAAAGCAAAGGTCTTGTCGAGCGGGACGTCGTGCGCGTCGTTTCGGCCGGCACGCTCATCGACGATACGATGCTGGACGAGAGGAAAAACAATTATATCGCCTGTCTCTACAAATCGGGGGACACGATCGCGACCGCCTGGACGGATATCACGACGGGGGAATTTTCCGCAACCGAATTTAAAGGCGCTTCCGCGCTCGAAGATACGATCAATCAGCTCGTGCGGCTTTCGGTCGCCGAGGTCATCTGCAACGAGGAACTTCTGCTCGCTTCCAGGGAACTGAAAGAGATACGGCACAATCTCCTGCCTCCTTTTTCCTGCTATGCGCCCTGGGCGTTCAACGTCAGACACGCGGAGAAAAATTTGCTCGAACAGTTCGGCACCCTGTCGCTGGCGGCTTACGGGATCGCCGGCAAAGAGGAGGAAATCGCGGCGGCGGGAGCTTTGATCGAGTATCTTCGGGAGACGCAAAAACATTCGTTGAGCAACATCAATTCCGTCAAAGTCGTCGATCACGAACAGTTCATGGTGCTCGACAGTATCGCGGTGCGCAACCTCGAACTTGTCCGCAGCAACGCCGAGGGAAAGAAATACGGTTCCCTCTTATGGCTGCTCGATAAAACGAGGACGGGTATGGGTGCGCGGCTTTTAAATCAGATGATCTTATCCCCGCTCAAAGAGATCGACGCGATCGAATACCGCCAGGAGGGGGTGGCGGAGCTCTTTAACGCCTCCGTGGTGCGTATGGGGCTGGCGGATACCCTGCGCGAGGTCAAGGATATCGAACGGCTGTCGGGGAAAATTTCCAACGGCAATTTTTCGCCGCGCGACTGCGTGGCGCTCGCCGCGTCTTTGAACGCGATTCCGTCCGTTAAATTCCAGCTCAGCGGGTTCGTTTCCGCCATATTGCGGGAGGCGGATTCCGATCTGCTCGATATGACTCCCTTAGCCGATTTACTGACTTCGGCGATCGCCGATTCTCCGCCCGCGATGATGAAGGACGGGGGGTATATCCGGGAGGGATTCAATAAAGAGCTCGACGAACTGAGAGAAGTGGGGCTGAACGGTCGGTCGCTCATTTTGGAGATCGAAGCGCGGGAGAAGGAGCGCACGGGCATTAAAAATCTGCGCGTGGGCTATAATCGGGTATTCGGGTATTTTATCGAAGTTTCCAACTCGTTCAAGGATAAAGTGCCTGAGGACTATATCCGCAAACAGACGCTGACGACGGGAGAGCGGTTTATCACCGCCGAGCTCAAAGAGCTCGAAGAGAAGATTTTAACGAGCGGCGAAAAGGCGCTGAAACTGGAATCGAAGCTGTATAACGATCTGCTCGACGTGCTCTCGCAGAATATCGGCAGACTGAAAAAGATTTCCTCGGCGCTGGCGCTTTTGGACTGTCTGGTCGCGTTTGCGGCGGTGGCGAAAGAACGGCGGTACTGCCGCCCGAAAATAATCGGCAGCGGCGGGCGGCTGGTGATCGCGGAAGGGCGGCACCCCGTCGTGGAGGCGATCTCGAAAGAGCGGTTCGTACCCAACGATACGCTGCTCGACAACGACGAAAACCGCAGCGCCGTGATTACGGGGCCGAATATGGCGGGCAAGAGCACCTATATGCGGCAGGTGGCTTTGATCGTGCTCATGGCGCATATCGGCTGTTTCGTGCCCGCGAAGGAAGCGGTCGTGCCGTTGACCGACCGGATTTTCACCCGCGTCGGCGCGAGCGACAATCTCATTTTCGATCAGAGTACTTTCATGGTAGAGATGACGGAAGTGGCGTCCATTCTCCTGCACGCCACGAAGGACAGCCTTCTCATTCTCGACGAAGTGGGGCGGGGCACGAGCACGTACGACGGACTGTCGATCGCCTGGGCGGTGATCGAGTTCCTGACGGAAAAGATCCGCGCCAAAACGCTGTTCGCCACGCATTATCACGAGCTCACCGAGCTGGAAAGCCGGAGCGAAGGGGTGAAGAATTACAAGATCACGGTGCGGGAATTGAACGGCGCGGTCGTGTTCCTGCGCAAGATCGCCCGGGGAGGAGCCAACCGCAGTTTCGGGATCGAAGTGGCGTCGCTGGCGGGCGTGCCCAAAGAGATCACGCTGCGCGCCAAAGGGATTTTAAAAACGTTGGAAAAGAACGACATCGCCAAAAAGAAAATTTTGTCCGTGGACGACGAAAACGGGCAGGACGAGCCGGGCGAAGAGCCGAAAACGCTTTCCGAAGCCGAGCGGATTTTGCTGGATATTGACCTCGACACCCTCTCACCCATGCAGGCGCTGCTGCTGCTCAGCGATCTGAAAGAAAAAGTAAAGGCGGAAAATTAAATTTATGGCTAAGATCAATATTTTACCCGCGCAGGTATATAACCGGATCGCGGCCGGCGAGGTCGTGGACCGGCCCTATTCGGTGGTCAAGGAACTCGTCGAAAACGCCATCGACGCGGGGGCGACGGAGATCGAAATCTACGTCGAAGGGGGCGGGAAACAGCTCGTTCGCGTCGTGGACAACGGCGGGGGGATTCTGCGCGAGGATTTACAGGCGGCGTTTCTGCCGCACGCGACCAGCAAGATCGCCAAAGCGGACGATTTGGAACGGATTTTAACGCTCGGATTCCGCGGCGAAGCCGTCGCGTCCATCGCCGCCGTCTCCAAAATGACGATCGCGTCCAAAGTAGCCGGCGAAAATTGTTATCAACTGACTTCGGACGGCGGCCGGCTCGGGGAGATCCGCGAGGCGGCCGGGGAGGACGGTACGGACGTCAAAGTGGAAATGCTTTTTTTCAACACCCCGGTGCGGCTCGGATTTTTGAAATCGGACAAAGCGGAGGAAGCGGACATCACCAACTTCGTCTCCCGTTTTATTCTCAATCGGCCCCATATCTCTTTCCGCTATTACGTCAACGGCAGACGCGTGCTGCAATCGTTCGGCGGCGGCGAGGAGGAGGCGCTCGTCGACGTGTACGGCGCGGCGATTTTGAAGGACTGTTATCGGATCGACGCGGAAAAGCACGGGATCCGTATCCGCGGCTATATCGGCAATCAGAATTTTTCCAAGCCGAACAAGACCTATCAAAGCGTCTTTCTCAACGGCCGCTATATCGTCAATTCCACGATCTCGGCCGCGGTATCCAACGCGTACGCGAGCTATCTGATGAAACGGCAGTACCCCTTCTACGCGCTATATATCGACGTACCGACGGAGATCGTCGACGTGAACGTCCACCCTAACAAAGCGGACGTGCGGTTCGCGGACAATCAGATTATCTACGGCTGTGTCTATTCGGTGATTTCCTCCGTCCTCGACGGGAACTCCAAAGCCCTCGAATATCTCGTGACGGAGAAAGGCGCGAAAAACGGGGGGGAAGAACGGTCGGGCGAACCGATCAGGAACGACCGGGCCAAAGGATTTACCGCCTTCACTTACGAAGACGCGAAAAAGGAACTGGAAAAAGCCGCGCCTAAATTTACTTCCGGGCAGGCGGCACCCAAAGCGGGGGGATTGAAGCTGCCCTTCGAGACGGAAGAGAGTCCGGAAAGCGAAAGAGGGCGGCCTGCGGCGAAGAAAGGCGAGAGCGCCGGGGAACCGCAGGAAAAGTACGCCGATCTGCATTTTGAGGAAAACGTCCTCGAAGTGGACGCGTCGAAGACGATTTCCGCGCGGAACCGGGAGCCGGAAAAAGACGTTTTTGCGGAAAATAAGCGTCTTTTGGAAGAGATGGAAACGAAGGCGAAGCAAAACCGTATCGACGCGGCTTCCTGCGTCTATGCGGGAAAACTCTTCAATACCTATCTCCTTTACGAACGCGCAAACGAGGTATATATCATCGACCAGCACGCGGCGCACGAAAGGCTCATTTTCAACCGGCTCAAAGAACAGATGAAAAACCGGAAAGTGTTGCAGCAGCCCATGCTGCTTCCGTATATGCTCGATCTGAACGCCTTCGAGAGCGCCTTTATTCTCGAAAATATCGAAAATATCCGCGCAATGGGCTTTGAAATAGAGGAATTCGGCGATCATTCTTTTAAGGTCTCCGCCGTGCCGCTCGATTTACAAACCATCGATCTGGGCATGTTTTTCGGCGATATCCTTGCCGACGTCAGCGGGTATCGTTCGATTAAGCTCGAAGATATCCTCAAAGACAAGCTCGCGACGGCGGCGTGCAAGGCGGCTGTCAAGGGCGGTATGGATCTGACGAAAGAGGAAGTGGATAAATTATTCGAGCTTATGGACGGGGATATGGGGCTGAAATGCCCGCACGGTCGGCCCGTCGTCGTCAAAATGACGAAAACGGAGCTTGAAAAAATGTTCAAGAGGATCGTCTGATGCCCAAAGTACTGATCGTCTGCGGGCCCACGGCTTCGGGCAAGACGGCGCTGGCCGTCGGGTGCGCGAAGGCGCTGGAAAGCGAAGTGATCTCCGCCGATTCCATGCTGATCTATCAAAAAATGAATATCGGCACGGCGAAACCGACTCGGAAAGAACGGGAGGGCGTCGTTCATCACCTCATCGACGTCGTGCCGCCTGCCGATAACTTTTCCGTCAGCGATTACGAGTCCCTCGCGCTGCCGATCGTCGAAAAACTGCTTCGCGAAGGAAAAACGCCCGTCGTCTGCGGCGGCACGGGATTTTATATCCGCGCGCTTTTGTATAAGAGCCAATTCGGAAACGCGGGCGCGGACGCAGCCGTGCGCGAAAAATACGGAGAGATCCTCAAAGAGCGGGGGACAGAATATCTGCACCGGCTCCTCGAAGAAAAAGATCCCGAAAGCGCCGGAATCCTGCACCCCAACGATACGAAACGGGTGATCCGCGCTTTGGAAATTTTCGACGTCACGGGCAAGAAAAAATCCGAGCAGAACGACCGGCCCCTTCCGAGATTCCCTTTCGCGAGCGTTTCCGTCGATTTCCCGCGCGAACGTCTGTACGAGCGCATCGATCTGCGCGTCGAAAAAATGTTTGAAAGCGGCCTTATCGACGAGGTTAAGGGCCTGTTGAAAAGCGGCCTGTCTCTAAACTCGCAGTCCATGCAGGGCATCGGATACAAAGAGGTCGCAAAAGGCCTGGAAACGGGCGCGCCGACGGAAGAAATCAAAGAACTCGTCAAAAAAAATACCCGCAACTATGCCAAAAGGCAGATTACGTTTTTCAAGCGCATGGAAAATCATACCTTTCTGCCGCCCGAGAAGGCTTCCGCGGAAGAAGTATTAAAACTCTTATAAATATTTGAACTATGTCAGACATATATATTATGCCTGACATAATATTGTCGATGGAAAAAATTTTTGAGGTATTATACGAATATGACGGCAGAAGAATTGATAGCGAAAAGCGAAGAGGAGCTCAAAGAGAGGTTCCGCGCCGCGGATAAGATCAGCGAGTACAACCAGGAAAAAGTATTGAAAGCGTTCCAAACACACCGCGTGGCGCTTCGGCATTTCAATCCCTCGACGGGATACGGATACGGCGACGAGGGGCGGTTTGTTTTAGGGGACGTGTTCGCTTCTTCGCTCGGCGCGGAAGGAGGGATCGTTTCTCCGGCGATGCTTTCGGGCACGCACGCGCTCACCGTGGCGCTGTTCGGGATCCTTAGGCCGGGCGACGTTCTGCTTGCCGTTTCGGGCATGCCGTACGATACGATCCGCGGCGTCATTTTCGGGGAAGGGAACGGCTCTTTGAAGGATTTCGGGGTGGCGTTTGAAAAGACCGAACTCACGAAGGAAGGCAAATTCGATTTCGGAAAAATCGAAGAGGACGTCGCCCGGTTGGGCGCGCGGCTGAAAATGGTCTATATTCAGCGTTCGAGGGGGTATGAACTGCGCGACGCGTTCACGGCCGACGAAATCGGCGAGGTCTGCGCTTACGTGCGGAAACTCGGGTTCACGGGCTGTATTTTTACGGATAATTGTTACGGGGAGTTCGTGGAAGAAAAAGAGCCCTGCGACGTCGGTGCGGATATCGCCGTGGGTTCTCTGATCAAAAACCCCGGAGGCGGACTCGCGCCGACGGGCGGGTATATCGTCGGCAAAAAAGGCTATATCGAACAGATCGGCCGCCGTCTGACCGCGCCGTCGATCGGCAACGAGGTAGGCTCCTACGCCTACGGATACCGGCTTTTCTATCAGGGGCTGTTCATGGCTCCGCACACCGTCAATCAGGCGATCAAGGGCAGCCTTCTCATCGGGAAATGTATGGAGACGTTGGGATATGAGAATTTTCCCAAGCTCGATAAAACGCCCGCAGACATCACGCGCGCGATTCGTTTCGATACCGCGAAACAGCTTTGCGACTTCATTCAATCGGTGCAGGAAGCGTCGCCCGTGGACAGCTATGTGACGCTCGAACCTTGGGACATGCCGGGCTACGACAGCAAAGTGATCATGGCCGCGGGGTGTTTCGTCGAAGGCTCGTCCGTCGAACTCTCCGCCGACGCGCCCGTTCAAGAGCCTTACACCGCCTATTTCCAGGGCGGGCTTACTTACGAGCATTGCAAATACGCGCTGAAAAGAATGCTCGAAAAATTATTGCCCGCGTAAAGACGCGGCAAAGGAGAAGGATTTTGCGTTATTATTTATTGATCTCGTCATGGCAGCTTTCTCTCACGGTGATCTTAGCCGTGATTATTCTGTTTTTGCTCCTATTCGCACTCGGCATGAGATATACGCGATCTTCGATCCGCAGCGCCAAAGCGGAGATAGCGGCTGGAAATTACGCCGCCGCGGAAGAAAAATTCCGCGGTATGAGAAGCCGTTCCTTCGGCGCCAATAAGGTGAGCATGGAATATTATCTCGCCTATACCTACCTTGCCGCAAAGGATTACGAAAAGTTTTTCGCCGCGATCGAAGCGATGCGGACGTACCGCAGTAAGGTGACGAAAGTCTACCGTACCGACTGCGCGTACCTGCTTTTGATCGCGCGGCTGCGGCTGCGGGACGCGGAAGGGGCGGAAAAAGCGCTGACCGCTTTTCGTTCGGCGGTCGCCTCGGATAAATGGTGCGCGAAAAGATTCGGCTCGTACGATTCCTTTTTTGCCGCCGCGCTCGCCTGCGTGCGGGGACGGGGAACGAAGGAGGACGAGGACGCGATACGCCCTATGCAAAAGGACGGGGACGGCAGTATTCTCATCGCCCTGCTCGCGCGCGAGCTTGTAAGCGAAGATCGGGAATAAAAAATATCAAATAAAAGGGCGGTTCCCGAAGGAACCGTCCTTTTTCGATGAGAAAATTTATAGGGATTAATACATTCCGCCCATATCTCCGCCGGCGGGCGCCATAGGCGCGGGAGGGGTGGGGATATCCGTGACGATGCTTTCCGTGGTGAGCAGAGTCGCCGCGACGGACGCGGAATTTTGAAGTACGGAACGGGTGACTTTGGTCGGATCGATGATGCCGCTTTCGACCATATCGCAGTACTTGTTGTTGAGCGCGTCATAACCGTAATTGGCTTTTCTGGAAGCGAGGACTTTGTCTACGATCACGGAACCGTCCACGCCCGCGTTCTTGGCGATCTGTCTGATCGGCTCTTCAAGCGCTTTGAGAATGATCGCCGCGCCGGTCTTTTCGTCGCCGTCCAGCGTCGCGACGAGTTTCTTCACCGCGGGGATCGCGGAGAGGAGGGCGGAGCCGCCGCCGGGAACGTAACCTTCTTCCACGGCCGCTCTGGTAGCCGCGAGCGCGTCGTCGATACGGAGTTTCTTTTCCTTCATTTCGACTTCCGTCGCCGCGCCGACGCTGATGACGGCTACGCCGCCCGCCAGCTTCGCGAGCCGTTCCTGCAACTTTTCTCTGTCGTAATCGGACTTCGTTTCCGCGATCTGCGCCTTGATCGAAGCGACTCTCGCTTTGATGTCTTCCGAATTGCCCGCGCCGTTGATGATGGTGGTGTTCTCTTTATCGACCTTGACGGTGGCGGCTCTGCCGAGCATATCCGTCGTAACGTCTTTGAATTCGATGCCGAGGTCGGAGGAGACGACCTGGCCGCCGGTCAGAACGGCGATATCTTGCAGCATTTCCTTTCTTCTGTCGCCGAACCCGGGCGCTTTTACCGCTACGGAATTGAATACGCCTTTGAGTTTGTTGACGATAAGGGCGGCCAGCGCGTCGCCTTCCACGTCCTCGGCGATGATCAGAAGTCTTGCGCCCTGCTGCGCGAGGGGCTCGATAACGGGCAGGATCTCTTGAAGATTGGAGATCTTCTTATCCGTGATCAGAATGTAGGGGTTGTCCAGCACGGCTTCCATTTTGTCCGTATTCGTCACCATGTAGGCGGAAGCGTAGCCGCGGTCGAACTGCATGCCTTCGACGGTATTGAGCTCGGTGTGCATGGATTTGCCTTCCTCGACGGTGATGACGCCGTCTTTGCCGACGATTTCCATCGCGTTAGCGATGAGGGCGCCGACTTCTTTATCTCCGGCGGAAATGGAAGCAACCTGCTCGATTTCTTTCTGGTTTTCCACGGTTTTGGAAAGTTCTTTCACCTGGTTTACGGTGACGTCCACCGCTTTCTCGATTCCCTTTTTGAGAATGATGGGATTGGCGCCGGCGGCGAGGTTTTTAAGGCCTTCCCGGACGATCGCCTGCGCGAGGAGCACCGCAGTCGTGGTGCCGTCGCCCGCTACGTCGTTCGTTTTGGTGGAAACTTCTTTGACGAGCTGCGCGCCCATATTTTCAAACGGATCGCTCAGTTCGATCTCTTTGGCGATCGTCACGCCGTCGTTGGTGATGAGGGGAGCGCCGAATTTCTTGTCGAGTACGACGTTTCTGCCTTTGGGACCGAGGGTGATCTTGACCGTATCGGCCAAAACGTTTACGCCCGTTTCGAGCGCTTTTCTTGCTTCGTCTCCGTATTTAATCTGCTTAGCCATGTTCTTGAATCTCCTTAATGATCTTTATTTAATCAAATTCAGTCTTCGACAACAGCGAGAATATCGCTCTGTTTGATGATGGTGAACTCTTTGCCGTCCACCTTGAAATCCGAACCCGCGTACTTGGAGCAGAGCACCTTGTCGCCGACCTTTACCTGCATCTCGATCTCTTTGCCGTCGATGATGCCGCCGGGACCTACGGCCACTACCATACAGGTCTGGGGTTTTTCCTGGGCGGACGAGGGAAGAAAGAAGCCGCTTTTGGTCTTTTCTTCGACGGTCACGCTTTCCACGACAACTTTGTCGAATAACGGTTTGATATTCATAACAATTAAGCCTCCGAAAATATTTTTTTATCCTTCCGCTCGTTTTGTACGATAGAAGGACTGTAATTTTTTACCGTACTTATTATAAACACATCGAAGCCGACCTCAAACAGGAAAAACAAAATATCACATGAAAAATTTTCTTTTTTCGGAAAATTTTATGCTTCTTTGCTTTGTCTGGGAGTTTTTTGATGGCAAAGCGTTGCATTCCGAAAAAAAATGTGCTACAATATAGCAAATTACCGAAGGAGAAACCGTTTTATGGAAAAAGCGGACAAATGGGACAAGCGGTTCATGGAGCTGACGGAGACCGTGGCCGGGTGGTCGAGCTGTTTTCAGGAAAACCGTCACGTCGGCGCGATCATCGTCAAAGACAAGCGCGTGATGACGACAGGCTACAACGGCGCGCCGGCGGGAGTCAAAAGCTGCGAGGAAAAGGGCGAGTGTCTGAGGCGAAAGCTGAATATACCGAGCGGCACCAAGCAAGAGCTTTGTTTCGCCGTCCACGCCGAGCAAAACGCGATTATCCAGGCCGCGAAATACGGCATCAACGTCAACGGCGCCACTCTGTACTGCACGCATCAGCCGTGCGTCATCTGCGCGAAAATGATCATCAATGCGGGTATTGCGCGCGTGGTGTATAAAAACGGCTATCCCGACGACTTTTCCCTTAAACTTTTCGAGGAAGCGGGCGTGAAGGTGGAAAAATATCGTTTGTCCGATCCGGTTTTGCCGGTTCGCGAAACGATCTGAAAATAAAAAAGAAGGAAGGAAAATTCTATGAATCCCATCGTAACTTTTGAAATGGCGAACGGCAAAACGTTCAAGGCGGAGCTTTATCCCGATAAGGCGCCCAATACGGTAAATAACTTTTTACATCTCGTGCAAAAGGGTTTTTATAACGGTCTTATCTTTCATCGCGTCATCGCCGGGTTTATGATTCAGGGCGGCGATCCCAAGGGCATCGGTACGGGCGGGCCCGGCTATCATATCAAGGGGGAGTTTACGGGAAACGGGTTTAAGGCCAACGATATCTCCCATAAACGCGGGGTATTGTCGATGGCGCGCGCGCAGGCGCCCGATTCCGCGGGTTCGCAGTTTTTCGTCATGCACGCCGACGGGGAGTTTCTCGACGGGGATTACGCGGCGTTCGGCAAAGTGATCGAAGGTATGGAAACGGTGGACGAGATCGCGGGCGTAAAGACGGACTGGAACGACCGGCCCTATGAGGAACAAAAGCTGAAATCGGTGACGGCGGAAACGTTCGGCGCGGAATATCCCGAACCGGCGAAGGCGTAAAGGCGGATTTTGTCGGGAAATGTAAGAAAATAAAGGAAAACGCAACGCAATTTGTTGTGTTTTTTTTTACGATCGGTTATAATAAGGACGTAATTTTTTATATCGGAGAGGCAAGATGACGGATAATACGATCTATAATAATCCTTTGATCACAAGATATGCCGGCAAAGAAATGCAGCGGGCGTTCTCGGACGAAAAACGCTTCCGGCTCTGGCGCAGACTTTGGATCGCGCTCGCGGAATCGGAAATGGAGCTGGGACTCAACGTCACGTCCGAACAGGTGGCGGAACTGAAAAAATACGCCGAGGACATCGATTACGAAGCGGCGGAGCGTTACGAACGGGAAGTCCGGCACGACGTTATGGCGCACGTGAAGGCTTACGGCGCGCAGGCGAAAAGCGCCATGCCGATCATTCACCTGGGCGCGACGAGCTGTTTCGTCAACTGCAACGCGGAAGTCATTATGATAAACGACGCGCTGGACATCGTTCTGAAAAAGCTCGTCAACGTCATGGACAAGCTGAAAAGATTCGCGCTGCAATACAAAGACCTGCCGACGCTCGGCTTTACCCATTTACAGCCCGCGCAGCTGACTACCGTCGGCAAACGCGCGACGCTCTGGCTGCAAGATCTCGAAATGGACTACGAGAATCTCATGAATCTCAAAGCCCATATCAAGCTCCGCGGCGTCAAGGGCACGACGGGCACGCAGGCCAGTTTCCTCGAACTCTTTGACGGCGACGAGGAGAAAGTCAAGGCCTTAGAAAAGAAAGTCGTCGAAAAAATGGGGTATGAAAACGTTTACGGAGTCACCGGACAGACGTATCCCAGAAAGTTCGATTATAACGTTTTGTGCGTGCTCTCCCAGATCGCTCAAAGCGCTTATAAATTCTCCAACGATATCCGTCTTTTGCAGAATATGAAAGAGATCGAAGAGCCTTTTGAAAAGAACCAGATCGGCTCCTCGGCGATGGCGTATAAGAGAAATCCCATGCGCTGCGAACGTATCGGCTCTTTGGCGAGATATGTGATCTCTCTGCCGATGAACAGCGCGATTACGGCTTCCACGCAATGGTTCGAGCGCACGCTCGACGATTCCGCAAACCGGCGTATCGTCAACGCTCAGGCGTTCCTTTCCGTCGACGCGATCCTCAATATTTATATGAACGTAGCCGAGAATCTCGTCGTTTACGATAAAGTCATCGATAAACACATCAAAGCGGAGCTTCCCTTCATGGCGACGGAAAACATTATGATGGAGTGTGTGAAGGCGGGCGGCAATCGCCAGGAACTGCATGAAAAAATCCGAGTTCTTTCTATGGAAGCGGGCAAAAACGTCAAAATGGAGGGGGGCGACAATAATCTCATCGCGCTTATCCTCCAAGACGAAATGTTCAAGCCCGTCTGGAACCGCATGGACGAAATTTTAGACGCCAAAAAATTTATCGGCCGCGCGCCTTCGCAAACGGTCGAGTTTATCGAAAACGAGATCGATCCGATCCTTTCCGTCAATCAAACTCTGCTCGGCGAAAAAGGGGACGTTCGAATCTGAAAAATTCCGAAGTCGGACAAAAAGTTTAAAGAAAAAAGGACGGTCTATACCGTCCTTTTCTTTTTACAATAACTATGTCTAACATAAATAATAATGTATGTCATACATAATAATTATGCTTGACGAAGTACTTTAAATATCTCACGCACAGTAGTTTGATTTTCATTCATAGGAATAGGGTACGGGACGTCGGGGATCGTAGACGGCGCAGGCGTCGAAAAAGCGTGCGCCGCGGCCGTTTCTCAAAGATACGCCGTCGAGCGCGCAGCGGTCCTGGAAAAGCACCTTTACGCTCTGTTCCCCGTAGGGCATTCTGGTGTAAAAGGGGTTCTCTCCGACGCCGCAAAAGACGCGGAAACCGGCTTTTATCAAGGCTTCCTGGCGGGGATCGGAGCAATTTTCGCCGAGGATCCATTCGCCGTAGGGGTATGCGTAGATTTGAGTGCTGCCGACGATCGTCTCGACTTCGTTTTTCCATTTCTGGACGTCCGATTTCATGTGTTCGGCTGTATACTTTTTCATGTGACCGTGCGCGTAGGAATGGCTTCCGAAGCTCCAACCCTGTTTTTTGAGCGCCGCGACCACTTGTTGAGCCGCTTTTATTTCCGATTGGCGATTGGGCGAATCGCGTTGAGTACGATATCCGAGAATGCCGTCGAAACCGGTGAGAAAGATTGTGCCGCGGGCGTTCTGATAGGAGAAATCGGGGTGCAGAGCGATGAAATCTTCCAAAATGGGGACAAATTCCTCGCGGTGGACTTGCGGAGATGCGTTTTTCGTATAGGCGGCGAGTTTGCCGTTCTTCGTCACGATCAGTTTATCCGCCATACCTTTTCCCTGATTTTTGGACGCGTATACCACGTCGTCGAAAGAGAGAATCAGAGGTTTTTTATCGACAGGAAATTCAAAGGCGACTCGTTCCCCGTAGCCGTCGTTTTCGCGGTAGGTCTTTCGTATGTCCACGAGCGCGTAATCGTTTTCGTACAGGGAAAGAAGGATTTTTCTGAACTCGTCCGGCGTGAGACAGTCGCGGTCCAGATGTTTGCCGTAAGAATTGCCTTTCGCGAAAGCGATTTCCGGGTGCGCGATCAGACAGTGCGTGAAAAGATGTTCGAGAGGGACGTTCGGGTTGATCGTCCTGACGGCGGCAGATTCCGCGCCGACGGAAACAGCCGCCTTCCCGGAATTTCCGAAAGAAAAAACGGTGAAAAGAACCAACGAGGCCAGAAAAAGCGCTTTCATTTGTTTCTTGAAAAAATTCCTGACGAAATAAATTTTTCCCATACCCGCAGTATATACGGATCGGAAATTTTTATGCCGAGTTCAGCTGCGATCCGCTAAAATTTATACATAAAATTCCGGTACGGAAAACGTTTTATTCTTTGGTAAGGACGTTTTGCGACAAAAAACGACATAAAAAGCGGCAAGACACTTTTCTCCGGCGGAAAATCTTGACAAACCGATAAGAAAAGGAGTATAATATTACACAAGAGACTTTATAATAGTATACTTACAATGTTTCAAAACTCGTTACGCGCGTTTTTTAATTGCTTTTATGGTCGATGAATAGCGGGGGGGATAAGACGTTATGAAAAATGAATTTCATTACAATTTAAAAAAAGTGATCTTATCCGGGCTGTTTCTGGTTGTGAGCGTCGTTTTGCTGATCGGTTCCTCCGTCGCCTGGTTTTCGAGTCGAAAAAGCGTAAAGGCGACGGGCGGCACGATCGAAATCGCTACTTTTGAGATTGAATCCGTACGCTGTACTTTTTACCGCAGCGACGGATTTCGTTATGAACTGAATACCGGCGTCTGTTACGATAACGCGAACGCACCCCAGACGGAGATGGTATTTTCCATGCTGGAATACGATACGATCATCACGGAAAAAAATGAAATAAATAATTTGATTTTAAGAACGGAGATCAAGTTTGCGCAGGGCGTTAAAAGCACGATTCTCGCCGCGGGCATTTCAACGCTTTTCACCGACGCATTTGCCGGCGATGCGGACGGCGTTTATCATCTTTCCGACGTTTTGAAAATCAGTAAATTATCGGCTTTGGATTTAGGAACCGTGACGACCAATCGAGAAATCTACACTGCCGCGACGACTGCGTTCGGGCCCGTTGCCGAATCGGACAAACAAAAATTCGTTTCGATAGAAAGCGAAACGGCGGTCGTAAAAAATTCCGTAATCACTTTCAAGGATTCCGTGCCAGCCGACTCCGATACGCTCGTACTTTGGTTCAATCTGGAATACGACGAGCCGTTGGTGAAAAGGCTGTATGGGGGAGGGTACGGTCAATTTGAATGGGGCGGAAAGGATCGTATGCCGCTCAAATCTGATCTGAGCTTTTCTTTTGATACGGAGGGCAGCGAACATGCGTGATCCCCGTAAAAGAAAATTATTTTCGACGATCTATCTGTTTCTCGTCTCCTGTTGTATCATGGCGCTCGTACTGCCGTCTTTCGCCTGGTTTTTTCGTCCGCAGACCGATTTCGACACCTCTTTCGACGCGTCGATCGTCAAGTCTTACTTTGATGCGGAATCCGAAATCGATGAGACGGATCCGAGTAAAAGTACCTTCTTCATCACGAAACCGGTACACCTTTACAACCTCGCTTATCTCACGGACAAAGGGGTGTTCAAACAGGCTACGAATTTTCAGTTCGGCAAACAGAGAAAGAACGCGGACGGAACGCTGATCGACGCGAACGATACGACTTACTACGTCTATAAGGACAACTATGCGGACGAGACTTTGACGAAGGAGTTGAACAATCGCACGATCGATATGAACGTTTACGACTCGGAGGGCGGGATTCCGCCGATCGGAGTGGGACTGAAAACGGGTGCTGAGCTTGGGTACGATACGTTTTATCATACGCTGACGGGCAACGGAATCACCATAGCGAATTGCAGAATCAAAGATTCTATCGGCAGTGAATATTTTGACAAGGTCGGTTTGTTCGGCGTTCTGGGCGACGGCGCGGCTGTGAAAAACTTTAAGCTGCTTAATCTGACGGTGACGACTTCGGAGAACAACCCTTCGCAGACGGTCAACTGTGGGCTGGTGGCGGGGTATCTCGATCAGACGGACACGGGAAAAATCACCGTGGAAAATATAGGGATCGCGAACGGCGACTTCCATACGAAGTCGAAGATATATTCGAAATTTTCCTTTATCGGCAGCGGTACGACGAAGGGGATAGAGACTGCGAATAACTTTTTTACAAAAGACGCGAACAGCGGCGATACCGGTATTGTGAATATGGACGGAATCGTCAATATGATTCGCGCCGCAAAGGACGAAAACGGCAAGAATATAAACGATACCAATACGAATGATGGGTATTTTATTATAAATGGATATGATAAAAACAACTTATTCGACGGTTATGTCTTAAAGAGGAACAGCGACGGCGTACCTGTCGCAAGGTATAATCGCTGCGTCGATTTCAGAGGACAACAAGTAATTTTGGGAAACAAAAGAAACGGTATCGGCGTATTCGACTTGGTAACTCCGAATCAGGATACGGACACCGATTTTAAGACGGGATTGGATCAGTTTTCTTTTAAGGCTTTGAATTATAACGATACGCAAGCGTATACGAAGTTCTATTATTCGACGGCGGAGATTTATAGCGCGGATCAAAATTTCAATAGTATATACGGCAATAATGAAGGTGGATCGAATTGGATTCCGGAATATTATTCGGGCTCGACTTCTCCCGCCCATTACGATGCGAGTTTACAATCGAGTCAGGTTTTATTTTACGAGGCAAGTTTTAACGGAACAGCCGAAAAAAATTATTTCTCAGATACTAAGTATACGTATTTAAGAGAACTTTTTGAAAAAACTTTGGTCGATAAGGACGGGAATGCGGTGACTGCCGGCACCAAAGATTTTGGCGTGGCAGCTAAATATGTGGACACAGACGCTACGATAAAAAATGTGACGAGCATGCACCATATTTTAAAACTTTCGCGTTTTGCGAAGTCGGGCGTTAATGTTTATGATGTCGATTCTTATGAAGTGAATGGGGAAACATGGATTGCCAGCAGTGTTTATTTCACTTTGACCAGAGAAGCCAACGTCACTGTTTTTGCATCAAGTAAGGATGTTTCCGGGGGAGATTCGAGAGTAAGCATTTATTCGCACGAAAAAACGATGGCAAACAAAGGAATTGTTACTAATCCTATGCGGAATCCCATGTATGTGATGTGGGTGCCGCAGAGTGATACGCGAATCTCCTATTTTCCCGAGAACGGAGACGATACTACTGCGGCGGTATGGGAAGCCGGAAAAGAAGAAACGAAAAACGGTATTACAACAATAAAGGGAGTAGAAAAACTTTACGCCCATACGTTCAAGCTTCCCGCAGGACGATATTTTCTCAACGTACCCGATCGCGTCGTTTCCCTGATGCATATCTCCGTGCAGGGACAGGAGGGCGGGGACATGGGCGACATCGGTAAGGACGGATTCTCCATCGATTTCGTCACCGACGAAGAGAGTATAAACTCCGACTTTATGGTAGGGGGCGAAGGGTACGTATATTCGCAGACCGCTTTCACGGTCGAGCTTCAAGACGCCGTCGCTTTCCAGGTATGTTTCCTGCGTATCAAGAATACGACGGAAAAAACGGACGTCGTTTACGCGTATGTGACGGACGCGAGCCAAATAAACTTTTTGCAGTACGTCAACGAGGGATACGGAGTGATCACCGCGACGAATCCCGTAGTCTGAGGAAATACCGCGAGACCTTTCTATCGGAGATCCGCCCATGAAAAAGACGAAAAAAAAGCGCCGCTTAGCGCGGCTTATAACGTTTTGCGTAGTGCTGTTTACGATTCTCGTCGTATATCTTCTGGCGAAAATCCCCGCGCTTTCCGAATCGATTTTTGCGCGCGGTGTTACGCGCGGAATCAGTTGGGTTCTCAATCGGCTGACAAATTATATTCCCGTCTCCTTTTACGAATGGTCGGCCGTACTTTTGATCGCCGGCGGCGTCTTTGTGCTCGTCTTTCTCATCGTTTCGCTCTGTAAAAAAAGGTTTGCCCGCGCGGGAAGCTGTCTTTACCGGGTAATGATTTTCGGCATGTCTCTCGTTTTGGCGTTCGGCGTGCTTTACGCTCCCTTATACGCACGAAAACCTGTTACCGAACCGCTCGGTTTGTCCGACGTTCCGGTCACGGAGGAAAATCTTTATGCGGCGGCGGAATACTACGTGCAAAGACTTAACGGCGCGTCCGCCGAATTGGAACGGGACGAGAAGGGGAATATCCTTCCCGCACACGGATTTTCGGAGCTTGCCGATCTTTTGAACGGGGAATTTGAAAAACTCGGTTCCGATTATTTTGCCGGTTATAAGGTGAGCCCCAAAAAAGTCCTGCTTTCCGTACCGATGAGTTATCTGGGCATTACGGGGATTTATCTTCCTTTCTACGCGGAAGCGAACGTCAACGTGAATATTCCCGTTTGCGATCTGCCGCAAACGATGGCGCACGAAATGGCGCACGCGAAAGGCGTTTCCCGGGAAAACGAGGCGAATATCGTCTCGTATGTGCTCTGTATCCGCGCCGACGACGCCTATCTCAATTACAGCGGCTTAATGCGGGCGGCGGCCAATCTTTTAAACGCGTTGCCGAAAGAGGCGTCTCAACAACTCCGCGCAGAGCTCGCGCCCGAGATTTTACGGGAATATCGCAATCAAAGCGAACATTACGCGAAATACGAGGGCTTTATAGACCGCGTTTCCTCCTGGTTCAACGATTTGTTTTTAAAAGCGAACGGCGTGACGAACGGGACAAGGAGCTACGGGGAAACGACGCGCAGTCTCGTGGCGTTATACGAACAAATCGCCGCCGAGTAAAAGTTCCCTATAAAGACTTGCGGCAAAAAGCGGCAAAATTTTCCAAAAACAGGGATTGACAGGGACAACTTATCGTGGTATACTGTATACGGTATCTTTCGATACAATAAATTCAAGGAGTACTGCCATGAAAAGAATAAGAGTTATACAGTACGGATGCGGCAAGATGTCCAAATACATTTTGCGGTATCTGCATGCGAAAGGGGCGGAAATTGTGGGCGCGATCGACGTAAATCCCGATATTTTGGGTATGGACGTCGGCGACTTCGCGGAGCTGGGCGTAAAAACGGGGGTTCAGATTTCCAAAGACGCGGACAAGGTTCTCGACGAATGCGACGCGGACGTCGCGATCGTGACGCTGTTCAGTTTCGTAGGCGATATTTACGAGGCGGTGGAAAAATGCGTCACGCGCGGCGTGAACGTGATCACCACCTGCGAGGAGGCGATCTATCCTTGGACGACGGCCGCGGCGCTTACGAATAAGCTCGACGTTCTTGCCAAAGAGAATAACTGCACGATCACCGGCAGCGGTATGCAGGATATTTTCTGGATCAATATGGTGGCTCTGGTCGCTGGCGGCTGCCATAACATCACCAAGATCAAAGGCGCGTACAGCTACAACGTGGACGAATACGGTCTCGCGCTCGCCAAGGCGCACGGCTGCGATCTGACGAAGGAAGAGTTTGAAAAGGAGCTTGCGCACCCCGCGGAAGTAGTGCCTTCTTACGCCTGGAACGCGGCGGAAGCGATCTGCAATAAACTCGGTCTGACGATCAAATCGATCAAACAGGAAAACGTTCCCTATATCGTGGACCAGGACGTTTACAGCGAAACGCTCGGAAAGAAGATCAAAGCGGGGAGATGTATCGGTATGTCGGCGGTTGTCACGATCGAGACGTATCAGGGAATCGTCATCGAAGAGGAGACGATCGGCAAGGTCTACGGCCCGGACGACGGCGATATGTGCGACTGGCAGATCACCGGCGAGCCCGACACCGAATTTCACGTCGTCAAACCCGCGACGGTGGAACATACCTGCGCGACGGTCGTCAACAGAATCCCGTCCCTTTTGAACGCGCCGGCGGGCTATGTGACCGCGGACGAACTGGACGAGATCCATTATCTCACCAATCCCTTGCATTACGAAATCTGATTTACACCTTAACATCACGCCTGCCGCGGCCAAAGCCGCGGTAGGTTTTTTGTTCTATTTCTTTTTCCAGGTTTCCAGGTCGATCGCGTTTACGCCCGTCCATAAACGTATCGGCTTTTTCTTTTGTTCCTTGCGGTAGACTTCGGGCGTGCAGTGTTCGGATTTTTTAAATTCGTCGATCAGGCGCTGACGGTTGAAAAAGCCGCTGAGTCTGCCGATCTCCGTATTGTTCAGATCTGTGGTGGACAAAAGCCTTTTGACATTGTCGAGACGGATTTCCGTGATCACGGATAAAAGGTTTTTATTAAATTCCTGTTTGAACAGACGTTGGAGATATGCCGACGATATGCCGCATTCCTTCGCCAGATCGCTCACCTTGATCTTATTCTGAAAGTTTTGGCGTATGTAACCGAGCGCCTTTTTCAGATAGACGATGCCGGAACTGATGACGTATTTGTCGTAGGCACAGCGCGCGATATCGGTAAAGAGTTTGACCGTCAGCAGACGTATCATCACCGCGTGTTCCTCGTTTTCGGGCCTCGCCGCCAGTTCGTAAATCAGGCCTTTCATGTCCGAGGAGACGTTCGCTCTGTCGAAAAAGAGATAAAAGGGCTTGTTTTCGCTGCGGATCTTTTCCCAGGAGGGATTGACGGAAAAGAGCTCTTCCGCGTTTAAAGTCAGTTTGGAGGATAAGCCGCCTGACTCGGGCGGCCTTTTTTGCGGTTTGAATTCCAGATTGAGAATACGGCATTCCGGAGTGTTGATCTTCATTTTATGCCGGCAGCCGGCGTTGATAAAAACAAAATGCCCCTTAGTCAGATCGACGCGCGCCGTTTTGGTGCTCCCGTTCTCGAAAGCGTAATCGAAAGAGAAAGAGCCGTCCTCGCAATACATGATTTCCAGGGAAGTATGCACGTGCAAAAGCATCGAAAAGTCCTCGAAAAAAGTTTCGTCGTAGTAGTTGAGCGGCGTCAAAATTTCTTTATCGAAATATTTTAAATCGAGCGAAGGGGTATCCATAATTTTATTATACGATAATTTTTTTCAAATGTCAAGAATGGCATAAAAAAAATAATTATATATCGCAATTTTGGGTAAAGGTGTAATGAATCACGACATTAAATCGGAGTTGTGTATTGACAAAGCCGCTCGGAGGATTTACAATGAAACCACGAGTATAAATTAAATCGCGTCGGGAACCGACGTTTGTAAAAGGAGAAAGAGCATGAGGAAAACAAAAGGCGTTCTGCTCGCGGGTTTACTTATGTGCACGGCAATGTTTGCGGGATGCGGCGAAGATCCGCTGAAAGCGGGCAAAACGACGGTGGTCTTTTGGGGATACGCCGACGCGGATGAAGCGGCGACCGTCGCCGAAATTACAGATTGGTACAATAAAAATAATACGGACAATATCTATATCGATTACGCAGGCAAACCGGGCGACAGCTACGATTCGGTGATCGACCGCGCTCTGGCCGGAGCGAAGGGCCCGGACGTTTTTTACGTGGGAGATCGGTATTTGAAGCGTTGGGCGAAGATTGGCGGAGGATATTTGGAAAATCTGCAACCGTACGTCGACGAGAGCGATATCGACTTGGAAGGCATGTGGGACAGCGCTGTGCAGCGCTATCGCTATAACCCGGAAAAGAATACGAATAACCCCGACGATCCGCTGTACGCTCTGCCCAAAGACATTTCTCCGACGGCGTTGTTTTATAACGTCGACGTTATGAAAAAGCAGGGGATCAAAGTCATCAGCCTCGACGAACAAGATATAGCGGCGTTCAATAAAGGGGAAAAAGCGGATAATTACGGCAAGTACAAGTCCGATTACGGAATCGATATCGACGTGCAGGCGAAAGGATTTTACCGCGATCAGCCTTACAAGCACGGGCTTTGGAAACAGCCCGTTTACAGCGGCGGCAAGGTCGTTGAAACGATGATCTTCAATAACCGTATCGCGATGAGTTGGGACGAAACGGAGGATCTGGCGATGATTTTGACGCGGGAGTATAACAATAAACTTTCCGGTTCCGATACCAAATGGGGGTACTATACCGAATGGTGGTTTAATTACTGCTGGGGCGTGGGCGGCGATTGCGCCGTCGATACGACCGGGGAAGGAGATTGGAAATTTACGCTCGGGGACACGAGTAAAAAAAGCGTTCTTTATAATGCCGACGGCTCTTACGCTTACGGCGCGGACGGGAAAAATATCTTCGTGGCGGAAAGCGAACAGGCTTCTTATAAGAAAGAGGAAGGACAATATTTCGGCGAACCGCTGCCTTCTACGCGGGAAGCGTTCGAGCGGTTTCTGATGTTGGGCAAACCGAAGAGCGCGGGCGGACTCGCCGTCGCTCCCCGCCAGACCGCCGACATCGGACTGCAATCTTCCACCGCGTTTTTTTCGACGGGAAAGGTGGCGATGCTCGTTCAGTCCAACTACTGTATCAGTTCCTTCCGCAAGGCCATCACCGATTTCGAGTGGGACGTAGCTCCGCTGCCCGTATATAAAGAGTACGAGTCCGACGGCGTCACCGTGAAAAACAAAGGGGTGGAGATCGGGCACAGCGGTTCGAGCGGACTGGGGATCTGGAAAAAATCCAGACAGAAGGAAGCCGCTTTCAAGGTGGCCGAGTACTTATCGGGCGGCGAAGCGCAGCGGATTCAGGCTCGCAACGGCTTTTTGATGCCGAACAACCGCGTCCTCGCCGCTCAGGATTATGTAAAATATAATCTCGAATCGGGCAAAGCGCCCAAAAATATTCAGGTGTTCACGGAATACGGCGACGTGCAAAGGCCGGGCGACTGGTGGTATATGCCCGATAACGCATGGATCGACGAATGGGCGACGCCGCTGAATACGCAGTATCGGGAAAATAATAAAACGCTCGACGAATTTTTCGCGGCTTATACGAATGCGACGAACGCCATTCTTGCGGGTTATAAGCAAAACGGAATGATTTAGGAGAGAAGAGACGAATGAAAAATTTGTTGACTCGGAAAATCAAAAATACGTTCTCTTGCTGGCTTATGGGGGGAATTCCGATCATCGGTTTTCTTTTGTTCGGGCTTGCGCCTATGCTCATTTCCGCATACCTCGGATTTACCGAACTGCACGGTTTTGATTTTCACGACGCGCGGTTTATCGGAATCGCGAATTACAGAAAAATTTTTGCCGATCCCCTGTTTTATAAAGCGATCGCAAACACTCTTTACGCGCTGCTTTCCCTTCCCGTGCAGATGCTTTTGGGACTGGGAATAGCGGGGATTTTATCCCGGGAAGGGATCAGAGGAAAGAAATTCTTCCGTTCGCTGTTCTTCATTCCTTTCGTGTGCTCGACGGTGGCGGTAACGCTGGTATTCAAATGGATGTTCGACGGCGAGTTCGGCATCATCAATCAGATCATCTCGATGGCGGGCGGCAAAAAAATCAACTTTTTGCTCAATCCCAAACTCTTTATGCCGGTGATGCTGCTCCTGATGACGTGGGCGGGTACCGGATATTATATCATCATCTTTCAGGCGGCGCTCACCGGCGTCAATAAGAGCGTGACGGAAGCGGCCGAGATCGACGGCGCGGGAGCGGTGAGAAGATTTTTCTCCGTCACCGTGCCTCTCATCAGTCCCACGACGTTCTACCTGCTGGTCATGGGGATCATCGGCGGCTTGCAGAATTTTACCTGGTTCCAGGTCATGTGCGGCGGCATGAGCGGCGCGGGATTTCAGTACGGTCCCGACAACGCGGGAATCACGATCGTCTTTTATCTCTATCAGCAGGCGTTCGGCAATATCATTACGGACGGCATGGGCATAGCGTCCGCCACCGCCTGGGTGCTGGTGATCGCCGTTCTTTTGCTGACGGCCGCAAACTTTGCTTTGTCGAAAAAGTGGGTGCATTACGATGATTGAAGAATATCGGACAAAACGCCGCGCAGGGGCGCTGCGGGCGCTGAAAAACGCATGGTTGTATATCGCTTTGATTTTGACCGCGGTCATCGTGCTGTTCCCGTTTTACGCGATCGTCGTCACGTCGTTCAAGACCTTCGGCGAAGCGTTGGGCGAATTTACCTGGTGGCCGAAAACGTTCACGTGGGAAGCGTACGTTTTTATTCTGGGAAAAAACGATTTCAACGTATCGCTGCTCAGATCGTTCGGAAATACGCTCCTGATCGTCTTGCCGTCTTTGGCTGTGGGCTTGTTCGTATCCGCCATGTCGGCTTACACTTTTGCAAAACGGGAATTTCCCCTAAAAAACGCGATGTTTTCCGTGCTGCTCGTCACGATGATGCTGCCTTCGATCATTACGTTAATGCCGCAGTATCTCATTTTTTCGGCGATGAATTGGGTGGATACGCCGCTGCCTTTGATGGTGCCGGGAATGTTCGGCAGCGCGACGTGCGTGTTTTTTCTCAGACAGTACATACGCGGGATCCCGACGGAGCTCATCGAGGCGGCGAAGATAGACGGACTCAGACACCCCGGCATTTTCGTGAAGATCATTCTGCCGCTTTCCCTTCCCGGATTATGCGCGCAGGGCGTTCTTTGGTTTATAGCGGGATATAACGATTACATGGGACCGTTGATCTACCTGTTCAGTCCCGAAAACGAAACGCTGCAAGTGACTTTGGCTCGGTTCGTGGGCAGCGCGAGCGGCGCGGGAGGACAGAACGTGCCCGCTATTCTCGCCGGCTCCGTGCTCACGCTGGCGCCGCTGCTGATTATCTATATCTTCGCGCAAAAGTTTTTTATTTCGGGTATCGCGGTATCCGGGTTAAAAGTATAGATTCCAAAAATCTTTCAATAAAAAATCGGGAGAGAGGAGAAGATCATGAGAAAAAAATTGTTGTCCGCCGCACTTGCCGGCTTGTTCGCGTGCGTGCTCGCCATATCCGCCTGCGGCGGAACTTATCGGAAACTTGCGTACAGCACGGGCATCAACGCCGAAGGCAAATACGACAGTTCGCTCTTTTACCGCAACGATCTGTTGTTTGACGACGCCGCGGATCCGGGCGCTTTGTACGAGGACGGGTATTTTTATCTGTATCCCACGGGCGCGCCGATCCGGGTATACCGCACCAAGGATTTTGCGCGTTACGAATATCTGGGATTTGCGTTTATGCCGAGCGACGATTCCTGGGCGTACGGAAATTATTGGGGGCCGGAGGTGGTGAAAAATCCTGCCGACGGAAAATATTATATGTACTACTGCGCCTCTTCCAAAACCGCGCCGGAGGGCGCGGGCGACGCGGGACGGGACGAGCGCATGCGTTTGGGGGTAGCGGTCGCTGATAAACCGGAAGGTCCGTTCGCGGAATGGACGGGCACGCGGCATATCGAAACGCGCGACGCTCAGGGCGCGGCGACGGGCTGGAAAGACGAAGAAATCTCCGTTGCCGATCCGTTGTTCGATTTTACGCAGGGCGAGCCGGCTTATCGGCTGTTGCAGGGCAAAACCGCGAAAATTTTCGCGACGATAGACGCCAGCCCGTTCTTTGACGAGGACGGTACGCTGTATCTCTACTTTGTCAAGCATACTGACCGCAATCAGCCGGGCAATTCGATATGGGGTGTAAAAATGCACGACATGGTCACTCCCGATTACGACACCCTCACGCAGCTTACCGAGCCGGGAAAGATCACGGTGGGCGGAAATACGATCTATACCGAAGTCGACAACGCGTCCGGCGCGGTCAACACGATCAACGAAGGCCCGAATATGCTGCGCCATACCACCCGGAAGGGGGACGGAACTTCCGTGACGAAGTACTATCTGAGTTTCTCGATCTACGGTTACGGCGACAGGCGTTACAGCGTCTGCACGGCGGTTGCCGACTCTCCTTTGGGATATGCCGAAGGCGCGGAGGCGGCCCCTTACGGCGGATTCGTGAAGTTGCCGGAAGAATACGGCCAGCCCATGCACGGCATCGACCTGGATTTCGATCACATGTCCGGTACGGGACACCACGTATTCGTGGAGGCGGAAGGCGAATTGTTTATCGTCTATCACGCACATAAGGACCGGGTAAACGGGGGGACGCTGCGTGCGATCGCCGCCGACCGAGCCGCCTTTGTCTACAACGACGCGCTCGGTTTCGATCTCATTCATTCCAACGGCCCGACGTACAGTTTACAGCCCGTGCCCGGCGGCGCGAGCGGATATAAAAATATCGCCTCCGAAGCGGCGGTGTCGGCGACGAACGCTATGGCCGGCAGCCGCGAAAAACTTTTGAACGACGGACTCACCGCGATTCACGCCTACGACGAAGGTTTGGAATGGCGAAGCTGCGCCGGCGGCACGACGATCACGTTGGAGTTTGCCCAAAGCCGCGACGTGCGCGCCGTCATGATCTATAACTCCCGCGATTACGATCTGGCGTTTTCAAAGATCGACTCGATCGTATTCGACAACGAGTACTGCATCGAAAATCTTGCCTTCCCCGAGGCGTACGTGGCAAAAGATATGGCGGTGATGCGTCCCGGCGGCGCGGCGGTGGCAGAGTTTAAGGAAATGAAAGTGAAAAAAATTACGATTCGGATTTCGGAAAAAATATCGGCCGTTGCCGCTTCCGGGTGGGAAGGGATCGCCGTCTCCGACATCGCGGTCCTGGGAAAGTAAACGAAGGGGGAATTTATTATGAAAAGAAAAAAATTGGCGGCGGTATCTTTATTGACGCTGGCGCTCGCCGGCTGCGTTTTTGCCGCGTGCACGCAGATCGGGGAATCGGGCTCGTATGAGGACGGCGGATTCGACGGCGGCGCCAATCCCGAAAACGCCGTTCTGGAGACAGACGAATTTATCGCAATCGACGGGAAGCTGGACGAAACCGTCTGGGAAAATAAAAATTGTTTCGATTTCATTTACGGCAGCGTACGTATGCGCACCACTACGGTTTTCGGTAAACTGGGCTTTTATATCGGCGCGACCGTCACCGATCCGCACGTATACGCTTCCGATCTGCGCGACGTATGGAAAGGCAGCAGCGTAGAGTTTTATATCGACCGCGGCGACGCCGTCGCAAAGACGACGCAGACTTTTCAATACCGTCTGAGCGCGCATAATAAGGTGGAGCTTTTATACGGTTACGTAAGCCCGGAAGACCAATGGACGAATAAATATCTGCCCGTTTACGGCCTTACGACCGTGCAGGGCGAATTGAACTCGGGCAATACCGAGGGCATGACGGCCGAAGTGTTCGTGCGCTGGGACGCGCTCGGTTACGATTACGAAGCGAAAGATTTTACGCCGCCGGAAACCGTGAAAATAGCGCCCGTTTATAACCAGTCCTCGGGCGCGCTCTCTTCCGATCCGCGCGAAGCGTGGTGCAATAACGGCGGCGATTATAATAATCCCGAGTATTACTGGCAGTTCGGCGGGAACGGCTTCCTGCTGGCAGACGGCGCGGAAGCGAAGATCGGCGACGCGGACTTCGGACGCGTCAAATCGCCCGGCTGGGAACTCGACAAAGAACCCGACGGCGAGGTGACATCGAATTACGGCGGCGAGCAGTCGATCTATTTTAAAGACTTGTACGCGGAAAATTATATGTTTACGGTGAAGGCGAGCTTTAACGGGGCACTGTCCACCACGAATTTTCCTTCCGGCGATCCGTATCCCAAAGGCGGGATTATTCTGGCTGCGGGCGATACGGTCTGGAACTATCTCATCGATTATAACGCCGGGGAGATCGAAAGCGAGAATACTTACGGTATGTTCTTTCATCGCGGCAATCCCGACCCGCGGGATCTTTGGGCGCTGGAAACGGGCGATCTGCTCAACGGCATGGCGGACAATAAAAAGGAGATTCGTTTCACGGGCGTGAAGTACGGCACGAGCTTACTGGTCTTTGTCGGCGGCGACGACGCCGGCAAATTCGGAGGTACGCTCGCCGTGTATAAGGAAGTCCCTGAAATGGACGGCGCGGCTTCTCCCGGTTTCTTTTCTATGGGCTGTTCGATGACTTTTTCCGATTATGAGGCGACGACGGACGTCGGGGCGATCGAAGAACGTTTGCAAGGCAGTTTTGTTCGCACGGAAGTAAAACAAAAGCCGGGCGGCGCTCTCTCCGGATATCGTTCGGGATATAAAAGCAACGAAACGGCCGTTTTTACCGTCGAAACGTACGACGGATATTTCCTGACCTCTGTCTTGGTCAACGGCGTCGAGAAGATCGGCGAAATCGAAAACGGCGAACTCGCCGTGGTGATGACGGGGAATACGGTCGTCGTGGAACCCGTTTTCGCGCCCGTCACAGTTCCCCGCCATACCGTTACGGGCAAGATAAATTTCCCGCAGAACGTGGTCAACTCCCATGTTACCTTGTTTATCAAAAAGACCTCGGACAATTCGATCGCATACCGCACCGTACCCGCCGCCAACGGCGTCTGGCAGGCTGTGCTGGCGGACGGAGACTATATCTGCGAAGTCGGATTTAAAAATATCGGCAGTAAGAGATTTGCCTTTACGGTCGCCGGCGCGGACGTGAGCGTTCCCGAAACGGCGTTCAATGTGGCCGAATTCGACGACGCTGGCGGCGTCACCTATCACGAGGACGGTTCGGTAACGCTGGCGGCGCAGGCTAGTAAAACGCTGAAAAACGTACAGACGAACGACGGATTCGCTATAAGTTATTCCCTCGAACGTACGGACGGCGTCTTCGACGTATCCGGAACATGGAGCACGGGCGGGCTTCTGGTCGCGCAAGGCGGCGAAAGTTTCCGTATTTTCATGATGAGAGTAGATTCGTCCGCTATGGCGATTTATTTCAACCGATATACGGGAAGCTGGCAGTCCGCGGAATACCGCGTGGCCTATAACTATGCGGGAACGGGCGCGCCGATGAGCGTCACCGTCGCCTATTGCGACGGAGGGTATTATTTCCTGGTGGACGGTGTGTTCTTCACGAAAATAGACGCTTCAACGGTTCGTTACACGGGGGATAAAATAAGCGACGCGGTATTCTCTTCGGGAACGCGCAGGTTCGGTTTGTGCGCCGTCGACGTACCGATCAACTTCTCCGAAATAACTTTCTCGACCGGCGATGCCGCCGCGCAAAAGGCGATCGACGGTATGAGATCTTCGATCGAAATCAATAAGCCCGAACACGGCACGATTTCCCTTTCGGAGGAAAACCCGTATAAAGGCGAAAACGTCACGATTACGCTCGTCCCCGCGGATAATTATCAAGTCGCGTCCTTTATCGTAGACGGCGAAGAAAAAAAGGACCTTTTGAAACCCGCGCCGGAAGGCGACGCGCTTATCTATATCCTTGAAAACGTAACGAAAAACGCACAGGTCGAAGTGACGTTTGAACCTATTCCCTCCAAATACGCGGTGACGGGCACGTACTCGTATGCGACCGGCTTGTATGCGGACGGCGATACGGTAACGGTAAGCTCGGGGATTTATACCGGCACGGCCGCGAACGGTGCGTTCCGTATCGATCTGCCCAACGGCATTCACACGCTCACCTTTACGAGCGCGCG
>DBFWLO010000020.1:0-73671 GCA_048465415.1 Candidatus Scatosoma sp. | reverse complement strand
CGGCCGCGAACGGTGCGTTCCGTATCGATCTGCCCAACGGCATTCACACGCTCACCTTTACGAGCGCGCGCTATCGCGATGTGACTCTTTCCGTAACGGTGGACGGAGAAGCGGTGACGCTCGGCGACGCGGAATTTACCGCGATCAAGTACGGAAACGAGAAAGGGTTGACTTATAATGAGGACGGTTCGGTGACGGTCGATTCTTATAATACCTTCTGGGACTTTGCTGGCGTGAGCACGTCGGAAGGGTTTGCGGTACAGTTTAGCCTCGAACGCACGGACGGGAATTTTACGGTGGACGGCACGTGGGAAACGGGCGGACTGGGCGTCAAAATCGGAAATACGGTGTACCGGATTTATGTGATGGCGGCGAAGCAGTTCGGCACAATGATTTATCTTGGCGTGGATAACGGAGCGCTCAAAGAATATCGTGTGGGCGGGAATTACGCGGGAACAGGCGCGCCGATCACGATTACGGCGGCGTTCTATAACGGAGAAATCCATTTATTCTTCGAAGGCGCGCACCACGTTTTAAACATTGCAAATACGGGCGTGGACGGATTGAACGAAGTGTTCGGAGACGCGGAAAAATCGATCGGACTGATCGAAATCGGCACCGGTCTGAAATTTTCAAACGTGAGCTATGCAATCGGGAATGCGGCGGCGCAAAAGGCGATCGCGGAAATGGAAAAATAAGGAGAATAAAGATGAAAAAAATCCTGAAAAAATTGATGCTTACGCTGATGACTGCGGTATTGTTCCTTATGTCTTTTGCGGGGTGCGGCGAAGCCGTGCAGGAGACGGAAACGCAGCTGCAAAAGATTGAGATCGCGGAACAGCCGTCCGTCACGCAGTACGTCGAGGGAGATTATTTTCGGACGGCCGGCATGAAAGTGGAAGCGATCTATACCAAAAAAGGAAGCGAAGCGGAATACAGGCGTATCAATGTGACGGCAAGATGCAGCGTTCCTTTTAAAATACTCAAAGAAGGGGAGACGAGCGTCACGGTGTCGTATACCGATCAAGTCACGAAGACCGCCGAAATAGCGATCTCCGTCGCGGGCGTGGAAAAGTTCGCGGAGCTTATCTTAAAAAAGCCGCCGACGCGCAGCGAGTATACGGTCGGGGAATGTTTCGATCCGCGGGGAATGGACGTGGAGGCGGTTTATAAACGGAACGGCGAGGAGACGCGCAGGGAAGACGTAACAAAAGAAACGGACGTTTACGCGCTGCCTCTCGACGGCGGCCGCGACAGCGTAGAGGTGTTCTACCGCGTCGGAAAGCAGACCAAGACGCTTTCCGTACCCGTAACGGTCAAAAAAGGTCCGGAAAAGGACATCTTGTTCATCGGCGATTCGTATATCGATACGAATTACTGGACTACCTACCAAAAGGATTTCGGCGGGTATTCGGCGTTGAATTACGGCGTGGGCGGTACGAAAACGCAGTATTGGACGGAAAGGCTGCTGGACGGTTCGGTGGGAAGCTGGTGCGATCCCAAATCCATCGTTCTCCACGTCGGCGTAAACGATCTGGACGACGCCGGCATGAGCTCGGCGCAAACGACGGAACTTTTGCGGGAACTGTTTGCGAATTATCACGCCGCTTTTCCCGAAACCGTCATTTACTGGACGGCGCTGACGCCGAACAATCACGACCAGTTTAAAAATTATTGGCCGAAATATAAGCAGACAAACGCCGATATCTATGCCGATTCCTTAAAGGACGACAAATTGGTGTACGTAGATATAGATTTGGGCGACGAGGCGGGCGCCGCGGTATCTCAGTATTACGTCTGGGACGGCCTGCATTTCAACGAAGCGGGTTACGCGCTTTTTACCGCCGCTATTAAAAAGGCTATGGGAATTTAAGGCTTTCTGCGGGAAAGATCGGTATTTATCTCCCCGGCAGTTCGTTTAAAAGTCGTTACGGTTTTGGGACGGCGGTATCGCCGCTGTCTCAAAATCGCAGTTTTTTTGCACAAGGATACTTGCTATGATACGAAAGTCAGGAAACTGTTTCAAGATCGATACGCCGTCCACCTCGCTTCTATTGCGCGAGGACGGGGAGTATGTGGAATTGCTTCATTACGGGGCGCGTCTCGCCGACGCGGAGGATTATCCGGTGTTCGGGCGCGGGGTAAAAACCGAAGCGTTCGCTTCATGCGACGACCGTATTACCGCCCGTCTGCCTTATTCTTCGGTCGGCTGGGGGAACGAAGGCGAAAGTCTCGTAATTTTAAAAAATGCGGACGGATCGTACGTGAATCGTTTCGCATACGAAGGCTACGAGATCCTACGCGGCGGCGAACCCGCGGAGGGACTGCCCGTCTCCCGGGATAAATCGCAGACGCTCGTGATAAAATTAGAGGATCGGTATGCGAAAATAGAGCTCGAACTATGTTTTTCCGTCTTTGACGACTGTGATGCGATCGCCGTTTATACAAAACTGCGCAATCGCGGCGATCGGCCGGTCGCTGTCCTGCGCTGTCTCAGTCTGCAAATGGATTTTTGCGGAGATTTTACGCTTTCCACCTTCGACGGCGCGTGGGCGCGGGAAAGACACCGCACCGACCGTACTTTGAAAGAAGGGATCACGGCAATCGACAGTAAAGGCGGTTGGAGCTCTAACGTACACAATCCTTTCGTATTGTTGCGGCGCCGCGACAGAGCGCCCGGCGCGTACGGTTTCAATCTCGTTTACAGCGGCAATCATAAAGAAATATTTGAAGTCAGAGGATCCGTTACGCGCGTGTTGACGGGAATGAACGATTATTTGTTCGATTATACCCTTTTGCCGTCCGCGTGTTTTCGTTCGCCCGAAGCCGTTGTCGTTTACGGGGACGTCGAGAGCGACGTAACCGAGCGCATGCACAGGTTTGTGCGTCGGCATATCGTCGATCCCGCGTTCGCGAATTTGGAAAGACCGGTATTGTTCAATAGCTGGGAAGCCATGTATTTCCGTCTCGACAGGGCGAAGATGACTTCGCTGCTCTCTGCCGCCAAAGAGATAGGGGTAGAATTATTCGTGCTGGACGACGGCTGGTTCGGCTGCCGCGACAGCGACGAGAAGAGTCTCGGGGATTGGTTTACGGAGAATCCGAAAATAGAAGGAGGTCTGACCGACTTCGTGCGCGAGGTAAAAGCGCAAGGCTTACGGTTCGGCATCTGGCTCGAACCGGAAATGCTTAATGCCGAGAGCGAGCTATACCGTACGCACCCGGAATTTGTCATGCGCAGCGGCCGCGAACCCATTGAGCGACGGCATCAGCTGGTACTCGATCTGACGCTTCCGGCGGTCAGAAAATATATAATAGAGGCCGTTTCCGACGTGGTAAAAAAATACGATCCCGATTATATTAAGTGGGACTGTAACCGCAATATGACGGATATGTACGGTGCGGCGTTCCAAAATCAAGGGGAATATTTTCATCGTTATATGCTCGGACTTTATGAAGTTTTGTCTGCGCTGCGGGAAAAATTTCCGAGAATACTTTTTGAATCCTGCGCATCGGGCGGCAATCGCTACGATTTGGGAATGTTATATTACATGCCGCAGACGTGGGCGAGCGACAATACCGACGCTTTCGAGCGGCTGTTTATTCAGGAAGGGACGCTCTGCGGGTATCCGCAGTCGACGATGGGCGCGCACATTTCGGCCTGTCCCAACCACCAGACGGGCAATAGCGTCTCTTTGGAAAATCGTTTCAACATCGCGGCGGCGGGGATATTCGGACTGGAACTCGATCTCACCGCCTGTACTTCGGAAGAACTGAATGTTTTAAAGAACCAGATCGCTTATTACAAACGTCACCGCACGCTCTTGCAGACGGGAAAGTATTACCGTCTGGACAGTGTTTTCGAAGGGGAATACGCCGGGTGGACGATCGTTTCGGAAGACAGAAGCGAGGCTATGGCGACGCTTGTCGTTAAGCGCAGGCGCAATCAAGGCGGGCGTGAAAAGTTCTTTTTGAAAGGACTGGATCCGTCCGCGCTCTACCGTGTCGAACGGCGTCGTCAAGCCAATGAAGCGGGCGAAGAGATATCTTTCACGGCTTCGGGAGAGGCGTTGATGTCGTTCGGAGCAGAGTTCGGGGATCTGTGCGCAGACGCCGACAGGGCGGCGAACAGTAACTCGCTGGGTTCGAGAATGTTCTTTTTGAAACGGGTAATATAAAGATTAAAAAAGAGGGAAGCAAAAACTTCCCTCTTTTTTTAATACAAGAAAGAATCGAATCGCGGAAAAGGAATCGATTTGATTTGACTTTGAAAGGCGTTTCGGCTACAATATAGAAAACGTGATCCAAAACGACGGCTTATATTTTGCGATAAAGAAATTCCGACCACAATATCTTGTAGTCGGAACACTCTGGCAGGGGAGACGCGATTCGAACACGCAACCTACGGTTTTGGAGACCGCTACTCTACCGTTGAGCCACTCCCCTAAAACAACGAAGTCATTATATAATAAAAAAAGGTTTTTGTCAATCGTTTTTCGCGGAAATCGCAGGAGAATTTACGGATTTTATTAAAATTACCCGCAAGAGGACGACACACGGCGGAAAGGAAAATTTCATGAAGCAGATAACTCTATATACCGACGGCGCCTGTTCGGGAAATCCCGGGCCGGGCGGCTATGCCGGAATCCTCATTTACGGCGACATACGTAGAGAATACAACGGGGGAGAGCCTTCCACGACCAACAACCGCATGGAAGTAAAGGCCGTCATCGAAGGCTTAAAAAAACTCAAATATCCCTGTAAAGTGGATATATACAGCGACTCCTCCTATACGGTCAACGCTTTTTTAAACGGCTGGATCTACGGCTGGAAAAAGAAAGGCTGGAAAAAGGCGGACGGGAAACCCGTTTTAAACGTCGATTTATGGGAAGAGCTCATCCGTTTGACTTCCGTACATGAGGTGAAGTTTCATAAAGTGGCGGGGCATGCGGATAACGAACTGAATAACCGCTGCGACGAACTGGCGCGGGCGGCGATCGTCCAACTGCGGAGTTCGCCGCCTGCTTCGGAATAAACGCGGTAAATTGGAAGAAAGGATTATATTTTCAGTTAAAATACGCTATAATATATTAACGGTATATTGCGGGGGAGCTGGTCGTTCCACCGTACGGAGCGGAGAATCGATGAACCATAAAGGAAACAAAATGACGGATGAAAAGGACACTTCCCGCAAGGGCGTTTTGTCGAGTATTCTTATCACGCTGGCTCTGACGGCGGCGTGCCTTGTTTTCGAGGTGTTATGTCTGAAATACTTTAAGGTGCCCTTCATCGTCCGGCATCTGAATTGGCTGATTGCGGCGGCGGCCGCGGTGACGATCGCGTACTGCCTGGTTTCGATCTTTTTCGTCGTGAAAGGAAAAAGCACCCTATATCGTATTTTGTTCAGCGGCTATATTCTGATTTTGTTTTTTCTCGTCTTATTGTTTATTCTGCAAAAGACGGGCTTCCTGGAAATCTTTCAGAATCCCGACCTCTATAAAAAGTATTTGGAGAAGGCGGGGATCTGGATGCCGCTGCTCTATATCGTTTTGCAGTATCTGCAAGTCGTCGTCCTGCCCATTCCCGGGTTTGTCAGCACCGTGGCGGGGGTGGCGCTGTTCGGCCCGTTTAAAGCGATGCTGTGCAGTCTCGTGGGAATCATTCTCGGTTCTCTCACGGCCTTTATCATCGGCCGGAAAGTGGGATATAAGGCGGTCGCTTGGATGGTCGGTAAGGAAGATCTCGATAAATGGCTGAAAAAAGTAAAGGGAAAAGATAATTTTATCCTTACGGCCATGTTTATCCTGCCGCTCTTTCCCGACGATATGCTTTGTTTTGTGGCCGGGCTTTCCTCGATGACCTGGCAGTATTTCGTCGTAATGATCGTGGTTTGCCGAGCGATCGGTATCGCGGGGACCTGTTATTCCGTCAATTTCATTCCCTTCAATACCTGGTGGGGAATCCTGATCTGGATCGTACTCATCGCGCTCATCGTAGTCGCTTTTATCTTTCTTTATAAAAATATGGACGCCATCAATAACTGGTTTACGAAGAAATTCCGTATCCGCCGCCGTAAAATGCATATCGATCCGCAGGCGGCGGAAAAGAAAGAGACGAAAGAAAAAAAGGCCGGCGCGGCGGGCGGGCGGAAGAACGCGGCGGAACGCAAAGGGATCGATAAAGGCAAGTAAATTAAATTTAATAAATAAAGTACGGCGGAAATCGGCAGAATAAATAAAAAAGGCGATTCCGCCGGTTTATTTTTTCGTAAGAAGAAAATAAAGAATCGACAATGCGAATGGCGCGGGGCGCAAGGAATCGTATTGTCGTTTTGGGGCGGAAAAAAGTCGGAAAAAGGAAAAAAACTTTGCCTTTAAGGGTTGCTTTTTTCCTTTGTTTGGAGTATAATGATATTCGGTAAAAATTGGGCTAAAAACGGCAGACCTATTTTTTAACAACCGATATTTCTTGGAGGAGACATTATGGATAAAATTCAATTACTGCAAGAAAGAAAAGCGAAAATTGCGGCGGCCGGCAAAGAGATCCGCAGTCAGATCGACGCACTCGTCGACGAGGACAGTTTTGTCGAGCTTTCCGCATTCAGCTTTTCCAAAAACGAGTTTTATGGAGAGGACGCCGCGGGCGAAGGCGTCGTGACCGGCTTCGCCACCGTCGACGGCTATCCGTTCTATCTCGTCGCGCAGAATTTCAAAGTGCTTTCGGGCGGGGTGTCCAAGGCGAACTGCGACAAAATCGTCAAGTGCCTGGACGCGGCGGAAAAGAACGCCACTCCCGTGATCTACCTTTTAAATACTCTGGGCGTACAGGTGGGAGAGGGCGTTACGGTGCTGGAAGGGCTCGGCAAACTGCTCCTTAGAACGACTCAGCTCAAAGGCGTCGTGCCTCAGTACGCGGTGGTAAACGGCGAAGTGTACGGTTCGGCGGCGATGATCGCCGCGATTGCGGATTTTTCTTTTTTTATCGAGAAGAAAAGCGTTTTAGCCGTCAACAGCCCGCTTGTGCTGTCCGCGAAAGAAGGCAAGAATCTTCCCAAGGAAGAAGTCGGAGGCGCGAAGGCGCTCGATAAGACGGGAATCCCCGCGTTCGAGGTAAAGGAGATCGCCGAAGTAAAGGCGAAGATCTCCGCGATCAGCGAAATTCTGGATCTGCCGGAGATGGACGCCGAACTCAACGAGTCTTTCCCCAAACTGAATAAAACGGTGGACGCGGCGACGCTGACGGAGATTTTCGAGTCTCCCGTAGAGATCGGGGCGGCCTACGAAAAGGACGTCAAAACGATTTTGGGACGCATCGGGGGAATTTCCGTCGCGGCTGTCGTTTTCGACGGCGGGGAAGAAGGCGTGGAACTCACGGCCGCAAAACTTGCCAAGATCAGAAGTTTTGCGGAACTTGCCTGCTGCTACGGACTGCCGTTCGTCACGTTTGCCGACGTCAAGGGAATCCGGCCGACGATGTGCGCCAACAACAGCCGCGTCATGAAAGAAGCGGCGGAATATCTGGATATGCTGGACACGATCGACACTGCGAAGATCGCGGTCGTCTATAAAAAGGCGATAGGACTCGGCTATTCTCTGTTCGCGGCGAAGTCCGTCGGCTTCGATTACACCTGCGCTTTCGCCAGCGCGAAGATCGCGCTCTTTGACAGCGTGCAGGGCGCGGAGATAGAGCTTGGCGGGGAGAAAACGGATAAAGCGAAGCTGGCGGCGAAGTACGCCGACGAAAATTCCGATCCCGTCAACGCGGCGAAGGACGGATATATCGACGCGATCATCGAGCCTCAGTTTGTCAAACAATATTTAATCGCTTCCCTGCAAATGCTTGCGAAGTAAAGCGAGGGAAATATGTGGAATGATTTATTAGCGATTTCAAGCGAATTGGCGGGCGAATATCCCAAGCATATCGGAGTGGGCGAAGCCGCTATCGACGCGCTGCTCGGATTCATCGTGGTATTTTTGGGAATTGCCTTTCTCGTCGGCGTGATATGGCTGGTGGGCTTTATCATGCGTAAAACCGCGGGAAAAGCTCCCGCGAAAAAAGAGGTTCAGACAAAGACGGCCGCCGACGCGGCGAACTCGAGTGCGGACAAAGAGGACGAAGTGTCCGAAGAGACGGTGGCGGTCATTACCGCCGCGATCATGGCGTATTATTCCGAAGAAAAACCGAAATGCGAATTTACGGTAAAAAGAATCAAGAGAATTTAAGGAGAAAAATAGATCATGCGTAATTTTGTTATCACTGTCAATGGTAAAAGCTATGAAGTAGGCGTGGAAGAAACGGGCGTTTCTTCGTCGGCGGTTTCCGTTCCCAAAGCGAGCGCTCCGGTTCAGACCGCTCCCGCCGCCGCGCCGGCCGCGGCAAAAGCCGCTCCCGCAAACGGAGAGAAGATCCGTTCTCCTTTCCCCGGGCTCATTAAAAATCTTCTCGTCGCCGAAGGCGCGAGCGTAAAAAAAGATCAGCCCATTCTCGTTCTGGAAGCCATGAAGATGGACAACGACATCACCGCACCCTGCGACGGCGTGGTTTCTTTCTGCGTGGCAAAGGGAGCAAACGTCGAATCCGATACCGTTCTTGCCGTTATCGGCTGATGGGATAAGGAGACATATCCATGACGCAAAATTTACTCGTTAATATCGGCGAGATGCTCAAAGGATTGTGGGAATCCTCGGGACTTGCGGCGGGAACATGGCAGAATTACGTCATGCTTCTCATTTCGTTCGTCCTCATGTATCTCGCGATCGTCAAGAAATTCGAGCCGCTTTTGCTGTTGCCTATCGCATTCGGCATGTTTTTAATCAACATACCCGGGGCTTACAGCGTTCTTTGGGGAAAATATGCCGAAGGAGCCGCGCATACTTACGAAAACGTCACGCCCGAGTCGAGAGGTCTTTTATGGTATCTCTTCTACGGCGTGCAGAACGTTATCTATCCGCCGCTCATCTTCCTCGGGATCGGCGCGATGACGGACTTCGGACCGCTGATCGCCAATCCGAAGAGCATGTTTATCGGCGCGGCCGCACAGCTGGGCATTTTCCTTACGCTGATCGGCGCAGTCGTCCTCGGCTTCGACATCGCCGCGGCCTGCTCGATTGCGATTATCGGCGGCGCCGACGGACCGACGGCGATCTACGTCACCCAGACGCTCGCCAAGTTCACCAACGAAGATCTGCTTTCGACGATTGCGATCGCCGCCTATTCGTATATGGCGCTCATACCGATCATTCAAAAACCTTTGATGAGACTGTTGGTCCCCAAAAAGGAAAGAATGATCAAGATGAAGCAGATGAGAACAGTCAGCAAACTGGAAAAGGTTTTGTTCCCGATTATTGTCACGCTGGTGGTCGGTATCCTTTTGCCCGACGCGATGCCTCTTCTGGGCATGTTGATGCTCGGCAATCTGCTTCGCGAATCGGGGGTGGCGGAACGCCTTTCCTCGCAGGCGCAGAACGGACTCATGAATACGGTGACGATCTTCCTCGGCGTATCCGTCGGCTGCAAAGCCTTCGGGGAAGTATTCCTGGCTTTGAGTACTTTGAAGATCATTGCGCTCGGTCTCGCGGCGTTCATCTGCGGAACGATCGGCGGACTTTTGATGGGCAGACTGATGTGCAAACTTTCGCACGGAAAGATCAATCCCTTGATCGGCAGTGCGGGGGTTTCGGCGGTGCCTATGGCGGCGCGAATATCCGAGGACGTCGGACGAGAGGCAGATCCGAGCAATCATCTGCTCATGCACGCGATGGGGCCCAACGTGGCGGGCGTTATCGGTTCGGCGATCGCGGCCGGATTCCTGCTGTCCCTGTTCTAATATAGAGAGGTAAAAAAGATTATGGAAATAAAAACTGAAAACAGAAAAGTATTGATTACGGAAACCATTCTGCGCGACGCACACCAGTCGCAGGCGGCCACGAGAATGCGGCTTGACGAAATGCTTCCCGTATTGGATCAGCTCGACGATATCGGCTACTATTCGCTCGAAGCCTGGGGAGGAGCCACTTTCGACTCCTGCCTGCGTTTCCTCAACGAGGATCCCTGGGAACGGCTGAGAATTTTGAAATCGCATCTCAAAAAGACGCCTATCCAAATGCTGTTGAGAGGCCAGAACCTTTTGGGCTACCGGCATTACGCGGACGATCTCGTGGAAAAATTCGTGGAGAAATCCGTGGAAAACGGCGTCGGCGTCGTGCGCGTGTTCGATGCGCTCAACGATCCGAGAAACCTGGAAACTTCCATGAAGGCGATCAAGAAGTACGGCGGCGTCTGCGAAGCGACGATCTGTTATACGACGGGGCCCGTATATACGAAAGAATATTTCGTCAAGCTCGGCAAACAGCTCGAAGATATGGGCGCGGATAATATCTGCCTCAAAGATATGGCTAATCTTCTTCTGCCCTTCGATACCTACGAACTTGTAAAGGCGTTGAAGAAAGAACTTCGTCCCGAGACGAAACTGCATCTTCACACTCACAATACGACGGGTACGGGCGACATGGTATATCTGATGGCGATTCTCGCCGGCATCGATATCGTGGATACGGCGTTATCGCCGCTCGGCAACGGCACTTCCCAGCCCGCCACCGAACCGTTGGTGGCGACGCTCAAAGGCACGGGCTACGATACGGGCATCGAGATCGAAAAACTGCTTCCCATCGTCAAGCATTTCAAGAAAGTGGAGAAGAGACTCAAAGACGACGGAATCCTTAACGACAAGGTGAAGGGAATCGACGTCAACACTTTGATCTATCAGGTTCCCGGCGGCATGCTTTCCAACCTCATCAATCAGCTGAAAAAGGCCGGAAAGGAAGACAAACTCATGGAATGTCTCGCCGAAGTGCCTAATGTGAGAAAGGATTGCGGCTATCCTCCTTTGGTGACGCCGTCTTCCCAGATCGTCGGCACGCAGGCGGTGCTCAACGTGATCATGGGCGAGCGTTATAAAATGGTCACCAAAGAGACCAAGGATCTGTTTGCCGGCAAGTACGGCAAATTGCCGATGCCCATCGACGAACAGGTCGCGAAAAAGGTCCTGGGCGATCTTCCGAGAATCACTTATCGTCCGGCGGACGATTTGAAGCCCGAATACGAAGAAGTCAAGAAAAAGGTCATCGAAATGGGCTATTACGAAAAGGAAGAGGACGTGCTCTCCTACGCGGTTTTTGAACAGGTTGCGGAGAATTTCTTCAAATGGAGAGAGGCGCAGAAAAACGGCGTGGACAGAGATCTCGCGAAAGGCGAAGTCTATCCCGTTTAATCTTCGGCGTTAGATAAATACGCTTCAACGAAAGAATTTCGGCACGGTCTTTGTGCCGGAATTCTTTGCTTTAATAAAGCCGTAAGGCAAAACAAAAGAATCGCGGAGACAGAATGAAAAACGTATGTGTAATCGGCGGGGGCGCTTCGGGGCTGATGGCGGCGTATGCCGCCGCGGAAAACGGAAACCGCGTCGTACTGCTCGAAAAGAACGAAAAACTCGGCAAAAAAATTTATATCACCGGAAAAGGGCGGTGCAATATCACCAACGATATTTCCCCCGAAGAATTTTTGGAAAACGTCGTCCGCGGCAGAAAATTTCTCACGGGGACGATATATTCCTTTCCCCCCAAAAAAGTAATGGACTTTTTCATTTCCCACGGTTTGCCTTTGAAAACCGAACGGGGCGGCCGCGTTTTTCCCGTTTCCGATCACGCCAGCGACGTCACCAAAACGCTCGAACGCGCCTGCCGCGCGGCGGGCGCGGACATTCGCCTGAGCGAAAAAGTAACTCGCCTGCATATTAATAGTATGTCTGACATAACTAATATGTCTCGCATAGTAGCAGTGGAAACGGAAACAGGCAGATACGAATGCGACGAAGCGGTGGTGTGTACGGGGGGATTGAGTTATCCGTCGACGGGTTCGACGGGCGACGGCTATCGTTTTGCGCAAAAGTGCGGAATCGCCGTGGAAGAGCCGGTTCCGGGACTTTGCGGAATCAATCTGAGCGGCGGCTTTTTTAAGGAGTTGCAGGGGCTTTCTTTAAAAAACGTATCTTTGAGCGCCAAAGACGGCGATAAAACCGTTTACGAAGGCTTCGGAGAAATGCTGTTTACGCATTTCGGGATCTCGGGACCGCTGGTACTGTCGCTTTCCAGCCTCATAAACCGGCTGGATTTAAAAAACGTCCGTTTATCGTTGGATTTAAAGCCCGCGTTGGACGCGGGAACGCTGGATAAACGGCTCCTGCGCGATTTCGAGAAATATCAAAACAAACAGATGGGGAACGCTCTTGCCGATCTGCTGCCGCAGAAAATGATCCCGGCGGTGCTTGCGGCGAGCGGGATCCCGGAAAAAAAGAGCGTGAACGTGCTGACGAAACAGGAACGACTGAAACTGGGGGAAGTGTTGAAGAGCTTTCCCATGAAACCCATAGGCCTTCGCGGATTCGAGGAGGCGATCGTCACTTCCGGCGGCGTAGCCCTTTCCGAGGTCGATCCCCGGACGATGGAGTCGAAAAAGGTCAAAGGTCTGCGTTTTTGCGGCGAGGTGCTCGACGCCGACGCCTTTACGGGCGGATACAACCTGCAAATCGCCTTTTCCACGGGTTACGCGGCGGGGAAAAGCATAAAATGATACTTTGAAAAGTGAAAATACTTGACGAATTTTTCCGCCGCGTGTATAATGATAGTATTCTCACGGCAAAAATACCCGCCTGGCGGGTATTCAAAGAGGTAAGACATAGAAAATGACGGTAATTCGGGGCGCGACGACAATCGGAGAGGATTCGAGGAAAGAGATTTCCGAGTCTACAAAACAACTTTTGGACGAACTTTTTCAGCGCAACAAATTGAAAAATACGGAAATCAAGTGTATCGTTTTTTCTTTGACGACTGATATTCATGCCTATCACCCCGCCAAAGCGGCCAGGGAAAGCGGATATGATTTCTGCGCGCTTTTCGCCTGCACGGAGCCGGAAATCGAGGGCGGCCTGCGGCTTTGTATCCGCGTCATGGTGTTGGCGGAGCGCGCGCCGGAAGACGACGGTTTGCCGCGGCACGTTTATCAGAAAGGAGCAAAAGTTTTGAGGAAAGATATTTCTTCCGTTTACAATATCGCTTTGGACGGTCCGGCGGGGAGCGGCAAAAGCACGATCGCCAAAATCCTCGCCGACGATTATCGTATTTTATATCTCGATACGGGCGCTATGTACCGCGCCTGCGCGTTGAAGGCGATCCGCGAAGGGATCGATCCGAAGGACGCCGCCCAAGTGGAAAAAATGCTCGCGGCGCTCGACGTGAAAGTGGAATATAAAGACGGTACCCAGCATACCTTTTTGGACGGCGAAGACGTTTCGCAGGCCATTCGGGAAAACGAAGTTTCGATGGCGGCGTCGCAGATTTCCGCGCATCGCGCGGTCCGGGAAAAGATGGTGGATATGCAGCGGCGGATCGCCGAGGGCACGTCCTGCGTCCTCGACGGCCGCGATATCGGTTCCGCCGTGCTGCCCGACGCGAAATTCAAGTTCTATATCACCGCGGACAGCGGGATCCGCGCGATGCGGCGTTTTAAGGAACTGTCCGCACGCGGCGAAGAGGTGGATTTCGAGACCTTGCATAAAGAGATTATGCTGCGCGACAAACAGGATTCCCAGCGGGAATTTTCGCCTTTGAAAAAGGCGGAGGACGCGGTGCTCGTCGATACCTCCGAGCTCGATATAGGGCAGGCGGTGGCAAAAATAAAATCGCTCATTCAAGAAAAAATCTGAGGATACGGATATGGAAGAAATGCAAAAGCGGGAGGAACCGCCGAAAAAGGAAACAAGCAAAAAGAAAAAAACGCGCACGATCACCGTTCGGGCGAACAAAAAGGGCCGCCACGTCATGGGAATGCTCAATTTTTTGCGCTGTATCGTCATTCCGATTTTTTGGCTCTGCCTGCCGTTCCGCTTTTACGGCAAGAGAAAGGTAAAGGACGGCGCCTGCATTTATGTGTGCAATCATTATCGTATCTGGGACGTTATTTATCCCGCCTGCACGACCTGGGAAGGGATCCATTATCTCTCCAAAAAAGCGGTCGTCAACAACTGGTTTATGAAAGGCTTTTGCAAAAGTCTCAAAGTCGTCGAAGTCAATCGCGACGGAAGCGACGTGCGCGCGGTGATGGATTCTTTGAAATGTCTGAAAAACGGCGAGAAGATCTCGCTCTTTCCCGAAGGGACGAGAAACAAGACGGACGCGGAAATGCTGCCTTTCAAATCGGGCGCGGCGGTCATGGCGATCAAGGCGAAAGTGCCCATCGTGCCGATGATGATCTATAAAAAGCCGCAGCCCTTCCGTCTCAATCATATCCTCATCGGCGAACCGTTTGAATTTACGGAATATTACGATCAAAAACTTACGGAAGAGCAGATTAAAGAAGCGGACGAAAAACTTTTGCAGCGCCTTCTCGATATGCGAAGAGAACACGCGGAGCTTTTAGCGTCGAAAAAGAAGGGAAAAAGGTCTGAATAGAATGGAAGTCCTGGTGGCCAAGAGCGGCGGTTTTTGCCGCGGCGTAAAGAAAGCAGTGGATACCGCGCTGACGATCGAGCCAGAAAACACGTACATTTTCGGCGAGATCATTCATAATAAAGAAGTGGTGGATACAATCACGGAGCGCGGACTGGTGACTGTGGAGTCCCTTGCGGAGGTACCGGACGGGGCGACGCTGATCATTCGTTCCCACGGCGCGGCAAAATCGGTGTTCGACGAGTGCGCGGCGCGCGGCATCAAAGTGGTGGACTGTACGTGCGAATTCGTGCGCCGGACGCAGAAGATCGTGGACGAACAGCACCGGGCGGGAAATGCAGTCGTGATCGTCGGCGAACGGACGCACCCGGAGGTGATCGGCATCAACGGGTGGTGCGAGAACTCCGCCTATATTTTTTCCTCCGAGGCGGACGATTTTTCCGTTTTGCCCGAAAAAAAGTGCTGCATAGTCGCCCAAACCACCTATTCCGGCGAAAAATTTGAAAAAATTATTAAAATTATTAAAGATAAGCGTGGAAAAACAGTTGAAGTTTTTAAAACAATTTGCTATACTACTATAGGACGTCAGAATGAAGCGAAGGAGCTTGCGGAGCAATGCGACGCTATGCTGGTGATCGGCGGTTTGAACAGCAGTAATACGAACAAACTTTTCGACATCTGCAAGAAGTATTGCCCAAACGTGTTCCGCATGCGGAATTCCGACGACCTTGATTATAAAAAAATCAAAAGTTTTAAAAAGGTAGGTATTGTTACGGGTGCCAGCACCCCTAACGCGCAAACTCAGGAGGTTCTCTTAAAAATGGAAATGGAAACAGAAGCAAAAGCAACGATGGAAGAAGTCGTTGCGAACATGGACAATCAACCGAAGTTCAAGAAAGGTCAGTTGATTACGGCTACGATTTCGTCGGCGGACGATTCGGGAATTGCGGTGTTGCTCCCCCTCGCGAAGAAGGAAGTAATGCTCGACAAGTCCGAAGTGGAAGGCGAGGCTTACAACAAAGAAGATTTCGCGTCCAAGATCGGAGACGAGATCGAACTGATGGTTGTGTCCGTGAATCCCGTGAAACTTTCTCAGAAAATGATCAAAAAGGTCAAGGAAGAGGAAGCTATGCTTGCGGATATCGAAGCCGGAAAGGAATTTTCGATCACCTGCACGGGATACAATAAGGGCGGCTTGACGGGCGAGCTCGGTTCCTACACGGTATTCGTCCCCGCGAGGGAGATCCGTTCGGGTTACGTAAAGGAACTCGAAAAATACGTAGGCAAAAAGCTGCGTCTTAAAATGCTCGAAATCAAGACGGAGAGAAGAAAGGAAATCATCGCTTCTCAGCGCGTCATCATCGAGGAAGAAAAAGCCGCGAAAGAGGCTGCGAAGGCCGCTAAGGAAGCGGAATTTTTCGCGACCATTCACGTCGACGATATCGTGGAAGGCAAAGTGGAAAGAGTCACCTCCTTCGGCGCGTTCGTGTCCGTGAACGGATTCGACTGCCTCGCTCACATTTCCGACCTCTCCTGGACTGGCGTTAAGACCGTTACCGACGTTCTCGAAATCGGTAAGAAGTATCAGTTCAAGGTACTTAAAATCGACACCGAAGCCAAAAAGGTATCTATCGGCTATAAGCAGCTTCAAGCGCAGCCCTGGGATCTGGCTGCCGATAAATACGCGGAAGGCGACGTCATTCACGGCAAAGTCGTAAGAATCGTGCCGTTCGGCGCGTTCGTGGAAGTGGAGAAAGGAATCGACGGACTCGTTCACGTTTCCCAGATCTCCCACGAATTTTTGGAGAATCCCACCACGGCTCTGACCATCGGCGAAGAAATCGACGCGAAGATTTTGAAGCTCGACTGCGCGGAGAAAAAGATGACGCTTTCTATCAAGGCTCTCGAACCCAGACCTGAGAACCTCGAAAGAAGGCCCAGAACTTCCAGAGGTGAAGCGGACGGCGAGGGCAAATCGAGAAAGCCCAGAAGAGACAGATCCGCCGACGAATACACCGAATGGAACGAAGGCGGCATCGGTGGCGCTTCCATCGCCGAGATGCTTAAAAACTCCTGAGATTTATCGGCAGCAATACTTTAAAATAAATTATAAAAAGACCGCTTTTAATCGGATTAAAAGCGATCTTTTTCGTTTATATATAACTATTGAAAATTATACTACCCAGGCAAAGGAGATTTTAATCATGGAAGAAAAACAGGGAAACATTAAAATTTCAAGCGAAAACATGATGCCCATTATCAAAAAGTGGCTGTATTCGGACAAGGATATTTTCCTGCGCGAGATCGTCGCCAACGGCGTGGACGCCATTACGAAGTTCAAAAAACTCGTGGAAATGGGCGAAGCGCAGGCGGCGCCCGAGGAAGAATACCGTATCAACGTCTATGTGGACGAGAAAGCCAAGACCTTGACAGTCGAGGACAACGGTATCGGCATGACCGCCGAGGAAGTGGAAAAGTACATCACGCAGATCGCTTTTTCGGGCGCGGAGGATTTCCTCGAAAAATACGAAAAGGCTTCGGGCGACGGGATCATCGGTCATTTCGGCCTGGGTTTCTATTCCGCTTACATGGTTTCCGAGAACGTGGAAATTTATACGAAAAGTTATAAAGACGAGCCGGCGGTGAAATGGGAGTCGGACGGCAATTCCACCTACATGCTTTCCGAAACGGACAAACAGAACCGCGGCACGAAGATCGTTCTCCATATCGCGGAAGGAGAGGAGGAATTTCTCAAAGAGTATACCGTCCGCGAATTGATCCGCAAATACTGTTCTTTCATGCCGTATAATATCTATCTCAATCCCAGAGAGGAAGAGAAAAAGAAGAACAAGAAAAAGGCCGCGAAAAAAGAGAAAGAAGGGGATACCGAGGAGAAAGAGACGAAACAGCCCGAGGACAAACCCCTCAACAATACTTCTCCTTTGTATCTGAAAGATCCGAAAGAATGTACCGACGAGGAATATAAAGACTTTTACCGCGATACGTTCATGGATTACAACGAACCGCTCTTTTGGATCCACCTCAATATGGACTACCCCTTCCGTCTGAAAGGGATCCTCTATTTCCCGAAGGTCAAGAAACAGCAGGTACAGCTGGAAAAGGGACAGGTAAAACTGTACTGCAATCAGGTATTCATTGCGGATAACATCAAAGAAGTCATTCCCGAATTTTTGATGCTCTTAAACGGCGTCATCGACTGCCCGGACATTCCGCTCAACGTTTCGAGGAGCTTCCTGCAAAACGATAAGCAGGTGCAGAAGATCTCCAAGCATATCACCAAAAAAGTCGCCGATAAGCTCACCGCGCTCTTTAACAACGAACGCGAACGCTACAACGAGTGCTGGAAAGACACCGCGACGTTCATTAAATTCGGATGTCTCAAAGACGACGATTTCTACGATAAAGTAAAGGATATCGTTATTTTTAAGAACTTAGACGGCGAATATAAGCCTTTGAACGACTTCCTCGGCGAAGAGATCGGCGAAGAGGACGCCAATAAGGGAGTACAGCCCAAAGCCGTGTATTACGTCTCCGACGAAGCGCAGCAGGCGCAGTATATCAAGCTCTTTAAAGAATCGGGACTGGACGCGATCGTCTGCGATACGTATATCGATCCTCATTTTATCAGCTATATCGAATATAAAAACCCGAAAAAGTGTCGCTTCGTACGCATCGACGCGGATATCGACGGCGCGTTGAAGAGCGGCGAAGAGATCAAAGAGGAAGATCATAAGGATCTCGTCGAACTGTTCAAAAATAATCTTCCCAATAAAGATATCGCGGTAAAGGCGGAGAAACTCAGGAACGAAAAGCTGCCCGCCGTCGTTAACGTCGAAGAATTCATGCGCAGAATGTCGGAAATGAACAGCTTTTACGGTATGAGCGAGGCGGACGTCATGAAGAACGCGACGCTCGTGCTCAATCTTACCAACCCGATCGTGGCGGGACTCCTCGATCAGCCGGAGGAGAAGCAAAAATTTATCGTCAATCAGATTTATTACCTTGCGATGCTTTCCTATAAGAAGCTGACTCCCGACGAGCTTTCCGATTTCGTGGAACAGAGCGCCGAGCTTCTCGCCGACTATACGAAATAAGTAAAAAACGTTTACAAGAACCTCCTATATATGTAAGAAAAAACACCTTTTCTGTCGGAAGGGTGTTTTTTTCTTTGGCGGTCGTTCTATCGGGACAAGCCGGCGCATATAATGATACAAATGTTGGAATTTCTTCCGGACAATCTCAAAGAGGCTTTAAAACACGTCAATCTCAATCGTTTGTATGAGATTCGCCTCAGGGCCGGCCGGCCGGTGACGGTCAATTACGACGGCCGTTACCGCTATCTCGGGGCCTACGGACTCACGGATAAAAGTTCCGCCGCCCTCAGCGTATCTTTGGCGGAAATAGGCGACACCGTGTTTTCCGCGGGCAAGTTCTCCGTCTATTCCGTAGAGGAACAGCTCAAACGCGGTTTCGTGACGGCGGAGTGCGGCGAACGCATCGGCCTTGCGGGGCAATACGTCTTCGAGAAGGGAAAGGCTCTGGCCGTGCGGGATTTTACTTCCCTCTGTATCCGCGTCCCGCACGAGATCAAAGATTGCGGCAAAGAGATTTACGATCGCTGTCTCCGGGATAAGATCCGCAGTATTTTGGTTATGTCTCCGCCCGGGATCGGAAAAACCACCATTTTGCGCGATCTGAGCCGCACGCTGAGCGCAGATACGTCGAAAAACATTCTCATTTGCGACGAGCGGGGCGAAATCTCGGCGGGCGATACGGGAGCCACGAGCGACGTATTGCTCTATGCGGATAAAGCTACGGCGTTTGAGGCGGGGCTTCGGGCGATGCGTCCCGACGTCATGATTACGGACGAGCTGTCCGCCGGCGACTGCCCGGCCGTGGAGCGGGCGATATGCGGAGGCGTAAAAGTGATCGCGTCGGCGCATTTTGCGGAAATCGGAGACGTAAAAGCGCCGTTCGCGGGCCTGTTTGAAAGGTACGTATTGCTGGAAGCTGACCGGATCGGAAAGGTCAGAGGGATCTACGACGAAAATCTCGGGGAGATAAAGCGGTGAAAAGTGCGGTATGATAAAATTTATTCTCGGCATGGCGATCGTCTGCTTCACGAGTTTCTGCGGGTACGTTCTGGCCAAAAAATACCGGCAGCGGAAGAATTTTTTCGCGCAGATGAACGAATTCAACGAACGATTTTTAAGCGAGATCGCCTATTATCGCCGTCCGATCAAAGATTTTGCGCAAAAATACGTCTATAAGGGGGAATTCGACGAGCTGCTTTGTTCCTTCGTCGAATCGCTGGGGAGCGGCGGCCGGGATCCCGATCAGCCGGCTTCCCGCGGACAGCTTCCCGTTTTTTCCTTTTTGACCAAAGACGAAACGGATTTTGTAAACGATTATTTTCTGATGGTGGGAAAGGGCGACAGCGCGTCTCAAAGCGCTTACTTCAATTCCGTAAAAGGGACGCTGGGCGATTATAAACGCAAGAGCGCGGAGGAATGCGCCAAATACGGAGATCTGTATTTAAAGCTCGGCTTTTTATGCGGATTGATGATTTTGGTCATTATCATATAATTATGGATATTTCGATACTCTTTAAAATTGCCGCCATCGGCATCATCGTCACCGTGATCTGTCAGATCCTCAAAAAATCCGACCGGGACGATATCGCCACCGTGGTGAGCATTGTGGGCCTGATCATCGTACTGACCATCGTCGTCAGCATGGTCGGAGATCTGTTCGGGCAGATCAAAGAAATTTTCGACCTAACATAGCCTTTCGGGGCTGGATCATAAAAAGAACCGGAGAAAAACAAAAGGCGGGTGAAGAAATACGGAACCGGAAATATTCAAAATCATCGGCGTGGCGTTCATCACGGCGATCACAGCGATACTTCTCAAAAGTACCAAGCCGGAATTATCCTTTGCCGTAACGGTCACGGGCGTTATCGTCATTCTCATTTTCGTGGCCGATATGCTGCAAAACACGGTCAATATCATCTCTACGATCGCCAAATTGACGGGGATCGAAAACGGACTCATCAAAATATTGCTCAAAATTATCGGCGTGGGCTATCTCACCGAATTCAGCGCCGGTATTCTCAACGATTTCGGCAGTTCGGCCGTCGCCGATAAGGTGGTTTTGGGCGGCAAGCTCACCATTCTCATTCTTTCTCTGCCCATCATCGAAAGCGTTTTGAAGCTCATGAGCGGCTTTCTGGAACTGATATGACGAGGGCAAGACCGCGCGTTTGCCGCGCGCCCTTTCTTCTGGGCGACGACAGAGAAAAAAAGAAACGCAAAAGACGCCTGCTGCTCAGAATCTTCGCCGCCGTTTTCTTCCTGCTCTTCTGCCTGCCGGGCGTGGTGTTCGCCCACGCGGAAGAGGGCTCGGACGGCAAAGAGGAACTCAATCAGAACATACTCGACCAGATAAACAAGCTGGATACGGAAGAGCTGCAAAAATACATAGACTCGCTGGGCGTCTTTTCGGATAAGAGCGTCGGAGAACGAATCTTCGATTATATCCGGGGCGATAAATTCGACTACGGAAGTTTCGGACAACAGATATTGAGCGTCCTGTTTGAAGATGTGAAGGATATGCTGCCGGCGTTCGCCTGTATCTGCGCGGTAGCGCTTCTATGCGGGATTCTCAGTTCGGTGAAGAGCAATTTTGCCGACCAGTCCTCCGCGGATATGATCTTCCTCGTCAGTTATGCCGCCGCGCTTATTCCCGTCCTCGCCGTGCTCACGGAATGTTTTTCGCGGGCGGGGGCGAGCGTTTCCTCCATGCAAAAGCAGATGCAGATCGTGTTTCCGCTGCTTTTAACCTTAATGGCGGCGAGCGGGGGAAGCGTCTCGGCGGCCATTTATCAGCCGGCGGTCGCATTTTTGGGAACGACGATCGTCTCGATCGTTTCCTCGATCGTATTTCCTCTGACGCTGACGATTATCGCTTTTTCGATGGCGGGAAACCTTTCCAAAGAACTCAAACTTAACAATTTCGCCTCTTTTTTCAAGAGTATCAATAAATGGATCGTCGGCGTGTGCGTCTCCGTATTCGGACTCTTTTTCACCGTGCAGGGGCTTACTTCCGCGACTTACGACGGGATCACCCGACGCGCGGCGAAATATGCCATCGGCACGGGCGTGCCCATCGTCGGCGGGTTCTTGTCGGGCGGTTTCGATCTCGCCGTGGCGGGAAGCGTGCTCATCAAAAATTCGCTCGGCAGTTTGAGTATCTTCCTCATGGTCTCCGTGCTGTTCGAGCCTTTGGTGATGCTGATCGCAGCCAATCTCTTTCTGCGGCTTTCGGCCGCCGTCACGCAGCCGCTGGGCGAGAGCCGAATCTCCGATTTCCTCGGCGAAACGGCGGATAATCTCAATTACTGCACGGCGGGATTATTGTTCGTCGCCTTCCTGTATTTTATCAGTATCGTACTCATCATTTGTTCCTCGGAGGTGATATTTTGAGCGGTTATCTTCTCAGTATCGTGGGGATCGTCCTTTTATCAAGCATACTTTCCGTCGTGCTTCCCGGAGGAAAAACGGTAAAATTCATCAAAGGGATCACGAAACTTTGTTGTCTGGCGGTCATTCTCGCTCCCGTGCTCGGCTTCTTCAAAAAGGCCGCGTCGGGGGACGGAAAGATAAATTTTCCGTTTTTTTCCTCGGAAACAGTCATAGAAACGGACGGTGCCTTCATAGATTATTGCAGTACGAAACGGATAGAAAACGCGGAGGCGGAGCTCGAAAAAAAGCTGAAAGAAACCTTTTCGGTCGAAGTCGAAGCCACTCTGCTTTGGGAATACAGCGGTTCTTTGAACGAAGAGGAGGGCGACGGGTATCTTTCCGTTTACGAGGGAAAAGAAATTAAGATCACGAAAGTACTTTTGATGGATTCCGCGGGAAGCATAGACGGGGAGGTGAGAAAAAAAATGACGGAACATATCGTCGGGGAATACGGCTGCGAGGTGGAATTCGGTGAATAAAGAAACGGTACAAAAGACTCGGAAAAGCGCGAGCAAAAGCGGCCGCATACGGGACGTTCTTCTGCTCTCTGCGCTGGCGCTTCTCTTAGTGCTCGCAGTCTGGAAAATATTTTATACGGACGGAAGCAAAAGCACGGCGGCCGGAATCGGGGGAAGCGAAAGCGAACAGCGGCTCTGTTCTCTCTTACAGGAGATCGACGGCGTGGGCGCGGTGAACGTGATGATCTGCGAGGACGAGGACGGCGTCAAAAGCGTCGTGGTGGTATGCGAAGGGGCGAACGATTTGCAGGTGAATATGAATATCCGCGAAGCGGTCGCGGCGGCGCTCGGCACGGACGCGAAGTCCGTGAAAATCTATTTGATGAAAGAATAAAAAAGGAGATAAAAATATGTCAAACAAAAAGAAAATTGTTGTAATGTCGGCATTGGTACTTTTGCTTGCGGTAACGGCGGTGTTCAACTTCGTGCTCGCAAACACGAACGCGCTCGCTTCGGCGGAGGGCGGAGTTACCACGGCGAACTATTTCACCACCTATCGTACGGAACGCACGACGACCAGAAGCGAAGAGCTCGTCCAGCTCGACAGCGTCATCGCGCTTTACCAGGCGGGCGACGAGAAGTACGAAGAAGCGACGCAGATGAAAATGGACATCGTTTCGGCGATGGAGAAAGAGCTTGTCCTCGAAAACATGGTGAAATCCCTCGGGTTCTCCGACGCCGTCGTCTCCGTTTCGAGCGATTCCGAAAACATCAACGTGTTTATCAATTCTTCCGAACTCACTTACGATACGGCGCTTTCTATCTATAATATGCTGAAAAACGAGACGGGCGTCGTCTCGGGCAATATCATCATCATGCCCGTCTATTCGGAAAGTTGAAAAAAGAGGAAGGAATTGCTTTAAAACAGTAGAATTATTCGGAAAGATGTGCTATAATATAAGCGGAAGCATATTAAGGAGATCTTTTTGAATGTCCAATTTCAGATTTAATCCGAACGGCAAACAAAACGGAAAAGTCATATACAACGCCGGTATCGTAAACGGTATCGTGGCACTGGCGGTAGAAGAAGTGGAAGGCACGACGCTCGTTTCGGGCAAAAAGCGCGGCATCAGTCTCTTCCTCGAAAAGGACGGCATTTATGCGGACATTTCCGTGATCGTGAAATTCGGTTACAACGTTCCCGAACTTGCCTATCGAATCCAGCAGTCGATCAAACAGAACGTGGAGACGATGACAAAATACAAGGTGGCGAAAGTAGACGTGCATATCCAGGACGTCGTATTTCCCGCCCCGCCGGCCGCCGGGACCGGGCCGGAAGAAGAGAGCGAAGCGGAAGATTCCGATTCGACCGAGGCTTAATCCAAGAAAAATCCCTTCCGAAAGCCGGCGGGGATTTTCGGCATTTACGGAGAATAATTCATCAAATGAGAAACCAAGCAAGAGAAGCGGCGCTTAATATTATTTTTGCCCAGCAATTCAACAGCGAATGTTCGGATACGTTTAAGAAAAAAGTTTATAAACAATTCGGACTCAACAAGGACGACGATCTGCTTTTCGCGGCCGATCTGGTCGCGGCGGTGGAGGAACACCGCGCGGAACTCATCTCGAAGATCGAAGACGCGTGCCATCACTACCTTGAAAACCGTATCAATCCGACGGATAAGAGCATTTTGCTCATCGCTATGGCGGAGATCTCTTATTTTGACGAGATCCCGCCCGTCGTATCCGTTTCGGAAGCGGCGGGACTTGCGAGAAAATACTCCTCGGAGACGAGCGCGGATTTCGTCAACGGGGTTTTGGCGGGCGTCATCAATAAATGACCGGTGCGGGAGAGAAGGTATGAGGATCATCGACGGAAAAGCTCTGGCGGCGAAACTTCGCGCCGAACTCAAAGAGAAGCTCCAAAAGGCGGGACGCGGCGCGGGACTTGCGGTCGTCATCGTCGGGGAAGATCCCGCTTCCCGGATCTATGTGCGGAATAAAGTCAAAGCCTGCGAAGAAGTGGGTATACGTTCCTATACCTACGAACTTCCGGCGGAGGCCTCGCAGCAACAGGTCGAGGAACTTTTGGACGAGCTGGGCGGGGACGAAAACGTGAACGGGATTTTGTTGCAGCTTCCGCTGCCGAAGGGACTCGACGCTGCCGCGGCGCTCAAAAGAATCCCTTACGAGAAAGACGTGGACGGATTTTCCGCGGAAAATATCGGCAAGCTGGTTCTGCGCGAGCAGCGGCTCGCCGCCTGTACGCCGTCCGGGATCATGAAGATGCTGGAATGCGAGGGGATTTCCGTCGCAGGCAGGCACGCGGTGATCCTCGGCCGCAGCGAAACGGTCGGAAAACCGATGGCGCTGCTGCTGTTGAACGCGGACGCCACCGTCACCGTCTGTCACAGCAAAACGACGAATATCAAAGAACTTTGCCGGCAGGCGGATATTTTGATCTCGGCGGTGGGCAAAGCGAACTTCGTCACCGCGGATATGGTAAAAGAAGGCGCGGTCGTCGTCGACGTGGGCATGAACCGCGGCGCGGACGGCAAGCTCTGCGGCGACGTAGACTACGAAAACGTCAAGGATAAAACTTCGTATATCACCCCCGTGCCGGGCGGCGTGGGGCCGATGACGATTACGATGCTTCTATACAATACCTGTTTATCTGTTTTGAAGGAGTGAATAAAAATTGTATACGTTTGACAGTCGGTATGAAAAATATTTATCCCAATTCAACGCTTATACGGAAGAATACTGCAAAAAATTGACTACGAACCCCGAAGTTTTGGGCGAGAGTATGAAATACAGTCTGCTGCTGGGCGGAAAACGTATCCGTCCCGTACTGCTGTTGGCGGCGGCGGACACGTTGAATGTGCCTTCCGGGGACGCGCTGCCCTATGCGCTGGCATTGGAAATGATTCATACTTACTCGCTCATACACGACGACCTGCCGGCGATGGACAACGACGATTTCCGGCGCGGCAAGCCCTCCAATCATAAAATATTCGGAGAAGCCAACGCGGTTTTAGCGGGAGACGGACTTCTCAATACGGCGTATTCCCTTTGCCTCGAACAATGCGCAAAGGGCGAAAAATTCATACTCGCCGCTAAATTTCTCTGCGAGTGCGCGGGAATTTACGGCATGATCGCCGGTCAGTCGGCGGATCTGTACTACTCGGAGAAAGACAAAGAAGTTTCCGAAGAGGATCTGCAATACATTTACGAACATAAAACGGGCAAGCTGCTGTTGGCGCCCGTCGCGATCGCGAGTATTTTAAGCGGAAACAGATACTATTTTGAATTCGAGCAGTTTGGAAAATATCTCGGCTCCCTCTTTCAGATCACCGACGATATTCTCGACGTGACGGGAGATTTTGAAACGCTGGGCAAATCGATCGGCAAAGACCGGGAGGAAAACAAACTCACCTGTATCCGGCTCTACGGACTCGACGGGGCGAAGATTCACGCCGACATGTACGCGAAGCGCTGTTACGACGTGCTGGACGCGATCGACGGAGACACAACCTTTTTGTACGATCTGATTACTTACGTCCGTACCCGCCGAAAATAAGGCGAAATACCGGGCAGGCGTTTGAAACCGAACGGAGGAAAGTGAGAGAATATGTTGGAAAAGTTGAGGCCGGAAGAAATAAAGAATTATACGAGAAGCGAACTCAATGTCCTTTGCGACGAGCTGAGAAGCGTGATCTACGAGACGGTGACGAAGTGCGGCGGGCATCTCGCCTCCAACCTCGGCGCCGTGGAACCGACGGTCGCGCTCTTTTACGTGTTCGATTTTCCCAAGGATAAAATTATTTTCGACGTGGGACACCAATGCTACGCCTATAAGCTGTTGAGCGGCAGAATGGACAGATTCCCCACGCTTCGCAAAGCGGGGGGGCTCTCCGGCTTTCCCAAGCGCAAGGAGAGCGAATACGACTGTTACGACACGGGGCACGCGGGCACATCCGTCTCTGCGGCGCTGGGGATTGCGAAAGCCCGGGATTTGAAGAGAGAGGACTATAACGTCATTGCCTTTATCGGCGACGGCTCTTTCAATAACGGACTCATTTACGAGGCGTTGAACAGCCTCAGCATTTTAAATACGAATATCCTGATCGTTCTCAACGATAACGGTATGTCCATTTCTCCCACGGTCGGCGGCATGCACGATATCCTCGCGCAGCTGAAAATCAACGGAGAGGCGGAAAATATCCGTTTGCTCGAAAAGTTCGGTCTTACCTATATCGGCATCAAAAACGGCAACGACGCGGAGGAGATGATCGACGCCCTGACGGAAGCGAAAGCGCTTTTGCAAAATCAGTCGGTGCTGCTGCATATCGTCACCAAAAAAGGAAAGGGTTACGAATTTTGCGAAGAACATCCCACGAATACGCACGGAATCGCGCCCGTGGGGGCCCGGAAGGAAAAAGAATATTCCGAAGTACTCGGCAATACCCTCTGCGACTTAGCGAGAGAAGACGGCCGCATTACCGCCGTTACGGCGGCGATGACGGGGAGTCTGGGTTTAGATAAATTTTTCGCGCTCTATCCCGAACGCGCGTTCGACGTGGGGATCTGCGAGGAAAACGCGTCCGTGCTCTGCGCGGCGATGGCTTCCGCGGGACTCAAACCCTACTACGCCATTTATTCCACCTTTTTACAGCGCGCCTTCGACGAGATCATTCACGATGTCTGTGCGCAGGATCTGCCCGTCACTTTCTGTATCGACCGGTCGGGCATTTCCGGGGCGGACGGGGAAACGCACCAGGGCGTGTTCGATCTTTCTTATTTGTCTTTAATTCCCGGACTCACGATCGCGGCGCCGAAAGATACGGAGGAGTTTAAAGAGTTTCTCAAATTCAGCGCCGATTTTTCCCACCCGCTCGCGATCCGCTATCCGCGCTCGGGAAAGATCGTGTTCCCGGCTTCCGAAAAGCCTCTGGAACTCGGAAAATGGGAATACATGCATCGTTCGGAACAGGGAGTGCCTGCCGTAACGGTGATCGCGTCGGGGGAACGCTGTCTCATTATTGCCATGAAGATCTGGAAACGCTTCCGTGAAAAAGGAATCGATTTCGACGTCGTGAACGCGAGATTTGCAAAACCTCTCGATCGGGAACTTCTCTCCGGCCTGACGGGCGGCCACGTCGTGACCGTCGAGGATAATATGTTGATCGGCGGGCTGGGACAGATGATCGGCGCGGAGCTGCTCGCGGCCGAACGGGAAACGGGAAAGCGGTTCATCGTAAGGAACTTCGCCTATCGGGACGAGTTCATTCCGCAGGGGAACGTGATCGATTTGCAGCGCGAGTACGGCGTAGGCTGCGAAGAGATCGAAAAGTATATCGCGGAAATCCTCGAATGAGAGCGGATAAATACTTGGCAAAAAAATTCGGCTCCCGGACGAAAGCTGCGGAAGCGATCGGGAAAGGGCTGGTGACGGTGAACGGCCGCGCGGTAAAGCCGAAGGACGAGATCGGGGAGACGGACGAAATTGTTTTTATAACTCCCGACGAATATTATGTTTCCAACGGGGGATACAAACTTGCACGGGCGCTAAAAGAATTTTCATACGACTGTAAAGATAAAATATGCGTCGATATAGGAGCCAGCACCGGCGGGTTCACCGACTGCCTGCTCCAAAACGGCGCCGGAAAGATCTACGCGGTGGACGTGGGGGAAAGTCTGCTTCATTCCTCGCTGACGGGAAACGAGAAAATCGTTTCTTTGGAAAATATTAACGCCAGATATTTGACAAACGCCGATTTTTCGGATAAAATAGATTGTGTGACAGCCGACGTCAGCTTCATTTCCTTAAAGCTGATCCTGCCGGCCGTCAAGTCCGTTTTGCAAGAAGAGGGCAGCGCCTTCGTTCTCGTCAAACCGCAGTTTGAATGCGAGAAGAAAAATATCGGAAAAAGCGGGATCGTGCATCCTTCGGCGCATGTGAAGATCGTCGAAAAGATACTCGGCTATTGTAAAAGCGAAGAACTTTCGCCGCAGGGGATAATTCCCGCGCCCGTCAGAAAAGGCAAGAATCTGGAATACGTATTGTATTTAAAAAATACGGCGTCCGGCGGGAGATCGGACAGGGAAATTCTCGGGAAAGTTGCGGTGTTCGTGAAACAATATTCACAAGGCATATTAAAGTAAACGTTTATTTTTGTATAACAGGCAAAAGCGAAAGGAGCATCGATGAAAGTCGGGGTAATGGGGAACGGCATCAGGTTAAAGGACGGAGAAATGATCCACCGTTTTATCCGTTTTTTAAAGGCCGAAGGTTACGAAACGGCTTTTTTCGGGGAAATCGAAGAGATCGGCGGGGTGGACGTGCTGGTCGTACTCGGCGGCGACGGCGCGATTTTGCGGGCGGCCACGCCGGCGGCGCGTAAAAACATCAAAATTATCGGCATCAATTACGGAACGCTGGGATTTTTGACGGAATATGAAAAAGAGGAGACAGAACAGGTTAAGGATCTGCTCGCGGCTCTGGAAGCGGGAACCTGCCCGATCCTCAAACGAAGTATGCTGGAACTGGGCGTAGGCGATAAAAAGTATTACGGACTCAACGAAGTCGTGCTGCAACGGGATTACAGCGTCGGCAGCACCCAGATCGTCAAAATGGCGGTAACGATCAACAAGGAGGAGAGCGACACGGTGGTAGGAGACGGCGTGCTTTTGTGTACGCCGACGGGTTCCACGGCCTATTCGCTGTCGGCCGGCGGTTCGCTGCTCACGCCGGAAGCCGCCGTGTTTATGCTCACGCCCATCTGCGCGTTTTCTTTGAACGCGCGTCCCGTGATTTTTCCCGATACGGACGAGTTTTCGGTATACGTCACGAAAGGGAAGGTGATGCTTCTCATCGACGGGAAGCAGGTGGCGTCAATTTCGGAAGGAACGGAAGTGACCGTGCGGAAAGCGCCGTTTACGGCGGATTTTCCGCGGCGGGGAAATTCCTGTTTTTTTAAAAAAATAAGAACCAAATTAAACCAATGAAGGAGAACGACAATGTTAAGGACAGCAAGGCACGCTAAAATTTTGGAGATCATATCTCAAAAGGAGATCGAAACGCAGGAGGAGTTGTGTTCGGAACTCAATAAACTCAATTACGTCGTGACGCAGGCGACGATTTCCCGGGATATCAAAGATCTGCATCTCTTTAAGGTGTCGGGTATTGAAAAGAAGTACCGTTACGCTTATATCAACGACAGCGAAGGGGAAATTTCCCCGAAAATGAAAAATCTTTTCCGCGATTGTGTGGTAGCCGTAAAATGCGCACAGAATATGGTAGTAATTAAGACGTTGACGGGAAACGGACCCAACGCGGGCACTGTGGTCGATAAACTCAACTATCCCGAAATCGTGGGCTCGGTCGCGGGCGACGATACGCTGCTCATCGTCTGTGAAAATAACGAAGCGGCGGTTTCCGTCATCGATAAAATCAACGATTTTATGAAATAAGACAAAGTTCCCGTCGGGGCGGCATACATATTATGTTATCCAAACTTACCATTAAAAACGTAGCGCTGATCGAAAACGCGGAAATAGAGTTCAGCAAGGGACTGAATGTGCTTTCGGGCGAGACGGGCGCGGGAAAATCGGTTATTCTCGATTCCGTCAATTTCGTGTTGGGCGCCAAAGCCGACCGTACGATGATCCGCTACGGCGAGACGGAATGTATGGTGAAGGCGGAGTTTCTCGTCCCCGAGGACAGCAAAGCCGTGCGGGAACTTCGGGAGATGGATATCGATACGGACGGCGAGGTGATCGTTTCCCGCCGCTTTACGGAAGCGGGCAAAAACAGCATCAAAGTGAACGGCAATACGGTCACGGCGGCGATGCTGAGAAAAGTCACGGACAGTCTCGTCGACGTACACGGACAAAGCGAACATTTTTTCCTTTTAAAAGAATCCAATCAGTTGAAGACGCTGGACGGCGTTGTGGGAACGGAGCTGCTGCCGAAAAAGGAGCGGCTCGGTTCCCTTTTAGCGGAAATGCGGCAAATCAAAGAACAGATCGCTCTTTTGGGCGGCGACGAAAAGGAACGCGGCCGCCGGCTGGATATTCTTAAATTCCAGATTGAAGAGATCGAAGCGGTGGATCTGAAAGACGGCGAGGAAGAAGAACTCGTCGCCAAACGCAATAAAATCAATAACCTGGAAAAGATTATTTCCGCGGTGCGGGAGGCTTCGGCGGCTCTTTCGGGCGAACGTGGCGCGCTGGACTCCCTGCGCGAGGCCAAGCGTTCGATGTCCGCCGTTTCCCGTTTGGACGAAGGGTACGCCGCCGTCTGCGAACGGCTGGAAAGCCTGGCGCTCGACGCCGACGATATTTCCGAAACGCTCTCCGACATGGGCGACGATCTCTATTTCGACGAGGACGAAGCGCAGGAGACGGAAAACAGACTGGACGCGATCAAGGCTTTAAAGCGCAAATACGGCGCGGATAAACGGGAGATCGACGCTTACCTTGCCAAGTGCCGGGAAGAATACGATCTTCTGTCCGACTGCGAGGGGCAGTATGCTCTGCTCACGGAAAAGTCGGAGCGGGCTCGCAAAAAGATATACGGCGTTTGCCGGGAACTCACCGCGTTGAGAAAACAGCACGGCGAGGCGTTCTGCCGCCGCGTGACGGAAGAATTGAAGACGCTCAACATCAAAAGCGCGAAATTCGAGATCGAGTTCAAAGAATATTCCGAGACCGACGTCGGAAAAGCGAATACGAACGGTCTGGACGAGATCTGTTTCCTCTTTTCCGCTAATGCCGGAGAGCCTTTAAAGCCGCTCGGCAAGATCATCAGCGGCGGCGAAATGAGCCGTTTTATGCTCGCGGTCAAGACGCAGCTTTCCGATCTGAACGAGATTTCCACGTATATTTTCGACGAGATCGACGCGGGCATCAGCGGTAAAACGGCAAAAGTTGTGGGCGAGAAGTTCGCGCGCATTGCACGGGGCACGCAGATCATCGCCGTTTCGCATTTGGCGCAGATCGCGGCGATGAGCGACCGGGAGTTTTTGATCGAAAAAGGAGAAGAGGACGGCAAGACGCATACCCGCGTGCGTGCGCTCGACGAATCGGAAAAGGCGCGGGAGATCGTGCGTCTCCTCGGCGGCGAGGAAGGCGAAGAATTTGCGCTCAGACACGCGCAGGAATTGGTCAGGCAGGCAAAGGCATACAAACAAGCCATAAATTGACAGGAATCGAGCCTGGATAAGCCGTTTTCCCGTGCATAGAAAGCACTCGCCCTGCACAAATTACCTTCTAAACGGGGGTAATCATGCGCAGATTGAGTGCTTTTTTAATCGGACTTTTAGTAGCTTTCGGCGTTACGGCCGGAGGTTTCGGATATTCGTTCGTCTCGGCGGACGCGGAAGGCAGAGAAGTATATATAGGCGGTATGCCGGCGGGCTTTACGCTCAGCGCGGGCGGGGCACAAGTCATCGGTATTTGTGAAGTTATGGGGGAAAAAGGCGTGTCCTCGCCCGCTTCCGAGGCGGGGATCCGCACGGGAGACGTCATCGTCAAAGCGGCGGGGATCAAAGTGGAGACGATCGGAGATTTGAACGAGATTCTCAGCAAAAGCAAGGGAAGAAGCATAGAGCTCTGCGTAAAACGCGGCGATAGCAATGTAAATGTTTCTATACAACCCGTCAAGGACAAAGTGACGGGACGCTATAAAATCGGCGTACTTATCCGCGACAGCGTTTCGGGGATCGGCACCGTGACGTATATCGATAAACAAACCCGCCGGTTCGGTTCTTTGGGGCACTCCGTCGTCGGAGAAGACAACCAGGAAATGAAGATCGCGAGCGGCAAGGTCTATCAATGCAGTATTGTCGGCGTGTCTAAAGGAATCCGCGGCAAAGCGGGCGAGCTTCGCGGCATGTTTTTGAACGAGGAAGGAATCGGCAGCGCGGAAAAACTCTGCAACTGCGGAATTTACGGCAAGGTGAGCGACTCTTATGATCTCAGCGGTTTCCAGACCGCTTTGACTTCCGAGATCGAAGACGTCAAACCGGGCAGCGCCTATATCTATTCGACCATCAGCGGCATTTGTCCTAAAAAATATACCGTCGATATCGTCAAAGTGGATAAACACAACAAGAGCAATAAAAATTTCGTTCTTAAAATCACCGATAAGGATCTGATTTCGGAAACGGGCGGTATCGTCCAGGGTATGAGCGGAAGCCCGATTATGCAGGAGGGAAAGCTGGTAGGGGCGGTGACGCACGTGTTTCTCAACGATCCCACGCGCGGCTACGGTATTGATATCAATTCGATGATCCGCGAATAATTGCGGCGGATAAAGAGCAAAAGTGAATAAAATATAAGGAAGGTTCATATAAAGATATATGAACCTTCCTTTTCTCTTACGCGACGTCGGCTCGCAACTCAAAAGACACTGGATAGCTTCGATCCTTTTCGGTGCTACGTTTGTCATAGGTATTTTAGTGGGAATGTTTATCCGAAAACCTGCCGCGATCGAAGTTTATTATCTCGATTACTGCGATAATTATATCTATCGGATCTTTTCCGAAGCGCCGGGCGGGATTTTCGTAGACCGGATATTGAGTTCTCTCTTTTTTCTCGTCCTCGCGCTTCCCGCGGCGCTTTCCGTATTCTGCACGCCTTTGCAGGGAATCCTCGTGTTTTATCGAGGTTTCGTCTTCGGTTCGGTGACGGTGATCCTCTTTCCCGTCTATCGGTTTACGGGATTTTTAGTCTGGTTGATCGTACTGCTTCCCCAGACTCTGCTGTTTGCGGCAACGTACCTCGTTTTATCCGTTCTCGCCTTCGACTGCGGTTGGGAAAACCACAGCCGCAGGGACTTTTGCGGTATGAAAAAGTTTTTCGTCTATTTGATAGTTGCCGTTGTCGCCGCGCTGCTTTGCGCCTTATTGGAGTTTCTCATCGTGTGTTTGATTTTTCGGCCCTTTTCCAAAGTGCTTTGAGTCGGGTGAGAAAATACGCATAAAAAACTTTCCCCTTGCGTATAATCCGCGCGGAAAGAGAGAAACTAAGGATATGAAAAAATTATTGGGTATTCTCCTCGGAATTTCATTTCTCGTTCCGGGCGTTTCCACAAAAGCTTTTATAAAGGGAACAGAGCGGCACGCCGAAGCCGCGGCGGTTTGGACAAAGGCCGAAGACAGGACGGCCGCCGCCGATGAACCAGTCGAAGGCGAAGCGGTCGATCCGAATTACACGGCGACGGCGGATCCCGTCGATTTGCAGCTGCACGCGAAAGCGTCCTATATGATGGATTGGGCGAGCGGCACGGAGATCTACGCGCAAAACGCCACCCAGCGCCTTCCCATCGCGAGCATGTGCAAGATCATGACTTTGGTCTTATGTTTCGACGCGATCGACGCGGGGAACCTTTCGCTCGACGAAATGATTACGGTCAGCGAGCATGCGGCTTCTATGGGCGGTTCGCAGGTATTTCTGGAAGCGAACGCAAAATATCCGACGCGCGATCTCATCAAGAGCATCATCGTCTGCTCGGCGAACGACAGCTGCGTGGCGATGGCGGAACGTATTGCGGGCAGCGACACGCTGTTTACCGATAAGATGAACGCCCGGGCGAAGGAACTCGGCGCGGAAAATACGCTCTTTGCGAATTGTACGGGGCTTCCCAAAGAACCGCAGTATTCCTGCGCGCACGACGTGGCGAAAATGCTCGCCGAACTCGTCAAACACGAAGAGTATTTTTCGTTCAGTAAGATCTGGATGGACAAATTCCAGCACCCGCAGGGAAGATATACGGAAATCTCCAACACCAACCGTCTCGTACGTTTTTACGAAGGCTGCGACGGGGGCAAGACGGGCTTTACCAACCAGGCCGGTTTCTGTCTCGCCGCTACGGCGAAACGCGGCGGTATGCGTCTCATTTCCGTCGTGATCGGCGAAGATTCGAGTGCGCACCGCTTCGACGATACGCGCGCGATGCTGGATTACGCCTTCGCGACCTATACGCTGAAAACCGTGGTGGACGATAACAATCCGCTGAGCGAGACCGCGCAGGTGAGCGGCGGCAAGACAAAAAGCATCGCCGTCCGTCCCGAACGCAGTTCGCACATCTTCTCCAAACGCGGCGATACGGAAAACGTTACGCTCGACGTACAGATAAAAAACCACGTCAAAGCGCCCGTAAAGGCGGGAGATAAAGTGGGCGAGATCGTCGTCTATAAAGATAACGTCGAGATCGACCGCGTCAACGTGGTCGCCAACGAATCCGCGGAAGCGGCTGGCTTCTTCGATCATATCCGCCGCATCGCGCAGGGCTGGAATCTCTGATAAAAGCCGTCGGACGGCGAACGAAGTTTTTTGACGGCGCGCTCTTTTGTGAGCTTTTGTGAAATAGATAGACAGGAATCCGTTTTTTCGGTGAAATTTTCCCGAAAAAGCGGATTTTTTACGGAAAGGAGCTTCCGGCTGTTGCTTTTTTGGGAATTTTTTGCTACAATAGAAAACAGTGAATTTTAAGAGCTTTACCGAGAGGCGAAAGAAACGATGAACACAAGAGAAACATTGAAAATAAACGACAAAGGGCATTTGGAGATCGGCGGCGCGGACTGCGTGGAGCTCGCCGAAAAATTCGGTACGCCCCTTTACGTATTCGACGAGGCGTATATCCGCCGAATGATGCGCGTCTATCGCGAGGTCATGAACCGCGAATACGGCGGTAACGGACTCGTTCTTTACGCGTCCAAAGCCTTTTCCTGCGAAGCGGTCTACCGGATCGCCATGCAGGAGAAAATCGGCGTGGACGTCGTTTCCGGCGGCGAACTTTATACCGCTTTGCAGGCGGGATTTCCCGCGGAGCGGATCTATATGCACGGCAATAATAAACTCGGCTGCGAACTCGAAGAAGCGCTCGACGCGAAGATCGGCTGTATCGTAGCCGACGCCTATTCGGAAATCGATACGATCGAGCGGGAAGCGAAACGGCGCGGTATGGCGCAGAATATCCTTCTCCGCATCAATCCCGGCGTGGAAGCGCATACGCACGCTTTCGTCCAGACGGCCAAGACGGACAGCAAATTCGGCTTTTCCATTGCGGACGGCACGGCGGAAAAAATCACCGCTTACGCGCTCACTTGCAAGCACGTAAAACTCAAAGGTTTCCATTGCCACATCGGTTCCCAGATTTTTGAGGAACAGTCCTTCGTGCTCGCCGCGGAAAAATGTATGGATTTTGCGGCCGAGATGAAAGAAAAGCTCGGCTTTGTCACCGAAGAACTCAATATGGGCGGAGGGTTCGGGATCTGGTATACCGACGAGGATAAGAAAGTTTCGCCCGAAGGGTACGGCGAATATCTCAAAGCGCTCGTTTCGGCCGTAAAGAGAAAAGCCGCAGAAAAAGCGCTTAAACTCCCGTATCTGTTGGTCGAACCTGGCCGTTCCATCGTCGGAGAGGCGGGAATTACCCTTTATACGGTGGGAACTATCAAGGATATTCCCGGCGTCAGAAAATACGTTGCCGTGGACGGCGGTATGTTTGAAAATCCGCGTTATGCGCTCTATCAGTCCAAATATACGCCCGTCCTCGCCTCCCGCGCGGCGGAACCGGAGACGGAAATCGTGTCCGTCGCGGGCAAATGCTGCGAAAGCGGGGATCTGATCGCGGTAAACGTGCATCTACCCGAAGCGAAACCGGGCGATATCCTGGCGATCCTTTCGACGGGCGCGTATAACTATTCGATGGCGATGAATTATAACCGTAACCTGATCCCGCCCTGCGTGCTGGTCAGGGAAGGAAAGGCGGAGTATATCGTCCGTCCGCAGACGTACGCGGATTTGACGAGAAACGATTGTATTCCCGGATTTCTGGACGAAAAAAAGGAGGATAAAACGGATAAGTAACCGTTTTTAAAGCAAGGGAACAAAAATTATGTTCACATACTTGCTTTTTTACGGAAAACACGTTATAATACATTTATGGATTATTTCATTTCTCTCCTCGCGAGTTTTCTTGCGGTCATGGTGGTCATTACGCTGCACGAATTTTCGCACGCGTTCGTGGCGTATAAATGCGGCGATCCGACGGCGAAGTTCAGCGGCCGCATGACTTTGAATCCGGTCAGACACTTCGATCCCATCGGTATCGTCATGTTCGCGTTGGTGGGCTTCGGCTGGGCCAAACCGGTGCCCGTCAATCCTTATAATTTCAAAAATTACCGCAAGGGCAGTTTCTGGACGAGCGCGGCGGGAATCATCACGAATTATATTTCCGCTTTTCTCTTCTATCCCATATACCTCCTGCTGTTGAAATACGTTTTTGCCGGCGTCGCAGACGTGACTTACGGACATATTTTCCTCAATTCCTTATCCTATTATCTCTTCGCATATTCGCTTAGTTTTTGCATTTTCAACCTTTTGCCGTTCTATCCGCTCGACGGGTTCCGCATGGTGGACGCGCTCAATAAAAAGCGCGGCAAGGTATATCGTTTCCTGCGCCAATACGGCTATTATATCCTGCTCGGACTCATTCTTCTGAGCTTTCTCGCCGGACGGCTGGCTACCCGCGTGCCGTTCTTCGGGTATTTCGATATTTTAGGTTATGTGATGCGTTTCGCGACGAATATCTTCGGCTGGCCGATTATGAAATTCTGGGGTTTGATTATCCGTTAAAGGGGGACGCAAGTGGAAAAAATCACGGTGGAATCGGTCAAAAATTTCGATTCCGAGGTCGATTATACGACTGTTTTGGACAACTTCGAGGGACCGCTCGATCTGCTTTTATATCTCATCAAAGAACAGGAAATCGAGGTCAAGGATATTTTCGTCTCCCAGGTCACCGAACAATTTTTGATGTATATGAAAGGGCTGCCGTATATCGATATGGATAAAGCGAGCGAATATCTCAATATCGCCGCGACGATCATCGACATCAAGGCGCGCAGCCTCGTGCCTCCTCCCGACGACGGTTTCGACGATTATTACGACGAGGACGACGATCCGCAGGGCGAGCTCATTCGGGCTTTGGAAGAATACCGGATCATCAAGGAAGAGGCGGAGAAGCTCAAAGAGAGGGAAACTGTCGGTTACTATTTCAAAGAACCGGACCGGGACGTGAGCAACATACAGGTGAAATATAAGGATTTCACGCTGGACGGGCTGTTGAAGGCTTTTGCGAAACTGATGCTCAAACGGGAAGGCCTGAAAGGCGAAACGGACGCGGCGCGGGAGATCCCCAAAGACCGATATACCGTTCCCGAAAAGATCGGTTACATAAGGGAGACGGTAAAGCAAAAGGAAAAGGTGGACTTCGAGGAACTGTTCGAGGAGGGCGCCTCGAAGGCGGAGATCGTGACTACCTTCCAGGCTCTTTTGGAGCTTTTGAAGCATCAGCTTTTGATCGTAGCGCAGGAAGAGCTGTTTTCTTCCATTACCATTATGAGAAATCCAAACAGGAACGAGGACGAAGAAATTGGAGAAATTGACGAATATAATTGAAGCTGTTTTATTCGCTTCGGGCAATGCGGTGCCCATGGATATGCTGCGCGATAAATTGTCTCTCACCAAAGCGGAATTGGATACGGCGGTGCGGCATCTGGAAAGAAAATATACGGGAGACTGCGGGATCCGGCTTTTGACCTTCAATCACAAATTACAGCTGGCGACGAATCCCGAATATAAGGACGCGATCGCGTCCGTACTCACCCCCATTCGCGAAAAGGAGTTCACCCGCACGATCCTCGAATGTGCGGCGATCATCGCCTACAAGCAGCCGATTACGCGGACGGAGCTGGAAGCGGTGCGGGGCGTGAACAGCGATTACGCCGTTGCGACGCTGCAAAGTTTGGATATGATCGCTCCCTGCGGCCGCAAAGACGTGCCGGGGAAGCCCATTTTGTACGCTACGACGGATAATTTCCTCAAACGCTTCAAGCTCAAATCGCTGGCCGATCTGCCCGATTACGACGAGTTGATGGAAAAAATCGCCGAAATCAATGCGGCGAGCGAAACGAGCAGCTATCTTTACGAAAAGGACGTGTACGATCCGGATAAGGATCCCGAACTGCGCGGGGAAGAAAACGCACCCGAGTCACGTCCCGCATCTTCCGACGGGTTCGAGCTTCCCGACTTCCTCAAAGACATCGAGGATGGCATTATTAAAATTCAGTAACGGTCCGCTTTTGCGGAAATTTTGATAAAAACTACATACTTTCACGGAATCTGCCCATATTGTAGTTATGGGCAGATTCTTTTTGTTTGCCGCTTTGAGCCTTTTGCTTTTAGTGGTATTGCTATTTTTTCCGATATTCCTGGAACTGGACGTTCATTACGACATGAACCGGAAAAAATTCGGGTTTGTCCTGTATGCGTACAAGATTCTGAAACTGATCGGCGGTTACGTCACCACGTATCCGGGCGGAATAGCGCTCCACGTTTCTCCGAAAAAGGCGATCGTCAAACCCTATTCGGGACTGGACTCGGAGCGAAAACGTTTCTCGTTCACGAAGGCGTTCCGCATTGTGTCTTTTTCTTTGACTACGGAGACGGGTGCGGAATATCTGCTTCCCGTTTCGCTTGCGCATACGGCGCTGAGAACGATTTTCTTTTCTATCGGCGGTGAAGAGGGGAAAATCGAAAATAATCTTTGGCTGACGGACGGAGACGAATTGAAAGTATCTATGAACCTCGTCACCTACTTTAACCTGTTTATTTTACTCTGCGCGTTTTTAAAATTTTTGAAGGAGAAAATCATAAGTATATGGCGGAAAAAAACAAAAAAATCAACAACTTAATCGATTCTTCGATCGTAACGTTAAATGACCTTGCCGACGTCGACACGGTCATCGGCAAGCCGATCATTACGGCGAGCGGCTTTCAGGTAATCCCTTTTTCCAAAGTCACGATGGGCTGTCTTTCGGGAGGCGGCGAATACGGGGACGTGAAAGTCGTGAAAGAAACGGACTCTATGCCGTTCGCGGGCGGAAGCGGTTCCGTTGTCAGCATGAAGCCGATGGGCTTTATCATCGACGACGGCAAGACCTGCCGCATGATCCGCATCACCGACGAACCGATCGACAACCTGATCGAAAAAGCGAGCGAAATCGTACAAAATATCACCGCGAAGTGATAAGCGATATGAAAAACGGTGCAAATTTACAGGAAGCGGAGATAAAGCCGCGCCGCTTCCATTTTTTATGGGGTTTTTTACTGGCGGCTTACTGCGTCAGTCTCGTGTATCCGACGGGTGTGGGAAAGGCGAACGCGGAGCAGAAGAAATCTTCCGTCTCGCCCGCGCAGGCGGAATGCGTCATGGAAGCGGGGACGCGGCGCATCTTATACGAACGGAACGCGGAAGCGCGGCTTCCCATGGCGAGCACGACTAAGATCCTCACTGCCGTTACGGTGCTGGAAAACTGCCAGGATATCAAAGAACGATTCGAGATCCCCGCGGAAGCGGCCGGCGTAGAGGGTTCCAGCGTATATTTGAAGAGCGGCGACGTTTACAGCGTCGAGGATCTCTTATACGGTCTGATGCTGCGCTCGGGAAACGACTGCGCGGAATCGCTGGCGCTCCATACGAGCGGCAGTATCGAAGCCTTTGCCCTGCGCATGAACGAGACCGCGCAAAAAGCCGGGGCGCTTTCGAGCAATTTTGTAAATCCGCACGGTCTGCCTTGCACGGATCATTATACGACCGCCCGCGATCTCAATCTCATCGCCTGCTATGCGATGCATAGTACTGAATTTCGTACCATCGTGAGCACGAAGTATTACGAGCCCTGTCACTGGGCGAACAAGAACAAGATGCTCCGCAATTACGAAGGTGCGGTCGGCGTGAAAACGGGGTATACGAAACAGGCCGGTAGATGTCTGGTGACGGCTGCGGAACGGAACGGCATGACGCTCGTATGCACGGTTTTAAACTGTCCCATGATGTACGAACGCTCCGCCGAGCTTCTCGACGACGCTTTCAAAGCGTATGAAAGAACGAGACTGATCGGAGCGGAAACTCCCGTACAGATCAAATGCAAGGGCAAGACGCAGACGGGCTGTACCCGCGAAGATCTGTTCTACCCGCTTCTCGCCGAAGAGAAACAGCACCTGAGAATGGAAGTGGAATCGCGGGAACATACGGCGGCTGTGGAACAAAACGGTGAAATTATCGGACAAATTAAAATATATCTCATAAATCGGTTGCTTTTTTCGCGAAATTTATATAAACTATAAAGGTAAATTTCAATAAGAAGGAATGCGAATGAGAATTAATAAGTTTTTGGCGGAAAACGGCGTTGCCAGCAGACGTCATGCGGACGAGATGGTTGCGGCGGGAAGGATAAAAGTCAACGGCCGGACGGCGTCGCTCGGCTCGGACGTGCGGGAAGAAGACGAGGTTCTCGTCGACGACAAACCGCTGGCCGCGGCGGAGAAAAAGCTCGAATATTACCTGATGAACAAACCCAAAGGCGTGCTGTGCACGGTAGCGGACGACCGGGGACGCAAAACGGTAATCGATCTGCTGCCCGCGGGCGCGGGCCGAGTATTTCCCGTCGGTCGGCTCGATTACGCGACGGAAGGACTCCTGATCCTCACCAACGACGGCGATCTCGCCTACCGGCTCACCAATCCCAAAAGCGAGATTCCCAAAACGTACCTTGCCCGCGTGGAGGGTACGATGACGGAAAAGGACCTCAACCGCATTCGTTCGGGCGTCGAGCTGGACGGCGTGCTCACCCGCAAATGCCGCGCGCATATCGTGGAGACCAACAAGGCGTATACGAAAGTGCACATCACGATCACCGAAGGCAAAAACCGCCAGGTGCGCCGTATGTTTGAAGCCGTCGGCCGCAGCGTCGATTTTTTGAAGCGCGTCAAGATCGGAGAATTGACTCTCACCGGACTCGACCGCGGCCAGGTTCGCAAACTTACCGATGCGGAAGTCGTTTACCTGAAAAATTTATAAAAACAGAGAAAAATCCCCGCCGTTTTTGATAAACGACGGGGATTTTGAAACATCTGATTTTAAAATGCGTTTTAAGCGCTGTAATTGCGCATCAGACCGACGACTTTGCCCAGTATGGATACTTCCTCAGGGGTGAAGATCAAGTCCGCCAGAGCCTCGTTTTCGGGGTGTAAAACGATTTTACCGCTACGGCGGAAAAATCGTTTTACGGTGGCGGAATCTTCGACGAGGGCGACAACGATTTCGCCGTCTTCCGCGGTCTGTTGTCGGCGGACGATGATTTTATCGCCGCTGAAAATTCCCGCGTCGATCATCGAGGTGCCCTGAACGCGCAGCATGAATAAGTCGTCGCCTTTGAATTCGCCGGCGGGGAAGGTGTAATAGTCCTCGTAATTTTCATAAGCGAAAATGGGCTGGCCGGCCGTGACCGTTCCGATCAGGGGGATATTGACGGTCGCGCTTCTGCCGATGCTGACGGAACGTTTTTTATTGTCCGTTTTGCTTAAAAAACCGCGGTCCTGTAATCTCTCGATGTAGCTGTGAACGGTGGCGGTGGATTTTATCCCGCATTCTTTGCCGATTTCGCGCACGGAAGGGGTATAACCGTTTTCTTCGGAAAATTTCCGGATATAATCCATTACTCTCACCAATTTTTCTTCGTCGATCATGGGCTTTTTCCTCCTTAGGATCATTCTTAGAAACATTATAACACACTTTTTTATAAAAAGCAAACAAATGTTTATGGAAAAATCCTTGATTTTCAGAAAATTTATGCTATAATATAAAAAACGATAAAAGAGGCGGAGGCGAAAAATGAAAGAAATACGGCGCGGAGAGAAATGCGTGCTTTACGACAGGGAATGTATAGGGTGTCTGGAATGCGAGACGTGCGATCTCGATCCGGGAAAGGTATGCGACAACTGCGGAAAATGTCTGGATATAAAAGACGTGGCTTCGATCAAGATTGATAAGATCTATATGAATCCCGAAGAATACGAGGAAAAATAAAAAGAGCGATACGGCGGAATTTGTCGTATCGCTTCTTTTTACTCGTAATTGCGGCGGGTGATATAGGGCGTAAATTTTTCCGCGTACACGGAAGGAATCACAGCCTGGATTTTTTGACCGTCGTCGGTAAATTCGACGTTTCGTTCCCTGAGGAGCGTTTTGATCCTGCCGTAATCGTCGAGCCGTACGTAGGGCACGAACAGTTCGCAGAAGAGAAAATCTTCGGAAAAGCGTCTGAGGATCTCCCGTTTGAGTTCTTCCGTTCCCAGATTTTTCTTAGCGGAAACGGCTATGCTGCCGTAAGGAAAAGGGGCTATATCGGAGATGCCTTCGCTCTTATTCATGACGACGAGGTAAGGGGAGTCGAATTTCATCTCCCGCAGGGTGTCGAGCGTGGTTTTGAGCTGCATTTCGTATTCGCCCGTCGCGTCGCAGACGATGAGCGCGAGATCGCAGCTGAGAGCGCTTTCGAGCGTGGATTTAAAGGCCTCGATGAGGTTATGCGGCAGATCCTGCAAAAATCCGACCGTATCGACGAGTAAAAACTCGACGCCGTCGATTTCAAACGTCCGGGCCGTGGGATCGAGCGTGGCGAACAATTCGTTTTTTACATACACGTCCGAGCCGGTCAGAAGATTCATCAGCGTGGATTTGCCGGTATTCGTATAACCGACGAGCGCGATGGTTTTGACGGCGTTTTTCTTGCGGCGCACCGTTTGCAGCGAGCGGCGTTTTTCCGTTTCCTTCAAGCGCTGTTCCAGATATTTCAGCCGGCCCCGGATATAGCGTCTGTCCGTTTCGAGCTGCGTTTCGCCGGGGCCGCGCGTTCCTACGCCGCCGCCGAGTCTCGAAAGGGCTTCGCCTTTTCCTTTCAGTCGGGGATAGATATATTTGAGCTGCGCGAGTTCCACCTGCAATTTTCCTTCGCTGCTCTGGGCGTTTTTCGCGAAAATATCGAGAATGAGCGTGGTACGGTCGATGACTTTCCGGTTATCGAGCGCCGCGGAGATATTCAGCGTCTGGGAAGGAGAAAGCTCTCCGTTGAAGAGTACGGTGATCTTATCGAGTCCGCAAAGGCGTTCGCGAAGTTCCTGCAATTTTCCTTCCCCGATGAAAGTGGCGGGATTGATTTCCCGCACGTTCTGATAAATGGTGCCCGCGTAAACAGCGCCCGCGCTTTCGATCAGGGAGACCGCTTCTTCCTGCAAAGTATGGTATTTCGAAGAATTTTGTTCGGTGATCGGCTGAATGATATAAATTTTTTCAAGCTCGTTTTCGATGTTATTTTCCATAAAATAGGATTTCCTTATTTTTCCTCTCCGTTGTCTTTATTTCCCAACGGGGAGAGTTCGTCCGATTCTTCGCGGAGCTTTACGGCGCCGGCCACCTTTTTGCGGTTGTCCTCGGTGATCGCGGCGTAATGTTTTTTCGTGGTATTTACGTCTTTGTGGCCCAAAACGTCGGCGACGATATAGATATCGCCCGTTTCGTTGTAGAGCCGCGTACCGTAAGTGCTGCGGAGTTTGTGGGGGGTAATTTTTTTCAGCGGCGTCACAATGCTGCTGTATTTTTTGACTAAAATCTCTACGGAACGGACGTTGATTCTCTTATACTGCATAGAGAGGAAAAACGCCGTTTCGCCGTCGGGGACTTTGGTATCGTTGGATTTTTCGGCTATGTATTCTTGGAGCGCGTATTTCACTTCGTCGGAAAAATACAAAATAGCCTTATTGCCGCCTTTGCGGGTGACGATGAAAGAGTTGTTGGAGAAATCGAAACTGTCGTTGTCCAGGCCGACCAGCTCGCTGATACGGATCCCCGTGCCCAAAAAGAGGGTAAGGATCGCGGTATCGCGGATCTTTGTCTTATCGTGATATCCGGACGCGTGGCGGGAAAGGCCGTTTCCCGATTCGGCTATACCGATCAGGCGGGAGACTTCCTCGGCTTCGAGCCGGATAATTTCTTTCTCGTGCAGTTTGGGCGTCTGGACTTTCGCGGAATTATCCACTTCAATCAAACCTTTATTGAAAAAGTATTTGAATACCGCCCGCACGGCGGAGAGCTTCCGCGCCTTCGCCCGTTCGTCGCAGGAAAGACTCTTTTCGTTGAAGCGGTAGTGGGAAAGATAACTCAAAAACAATTCGATATCGTTGTCGGTGACGCCTTCCAGATCTTCGAGACTCAGATCGAGGACGTCTTTCTTTCTGTATTTCCTTTTACAGAGAAAATCGAAAAAGATGCGGAGATCGTACGCATATTTCAAACGAGTCTGACAGCTTGTCCGCGCTTCGATGCCGAGGAAATAATCCTCGCAGAACGGAGGCAGACATTCCAACAGCTCGTTTATTTTATCGATGTCCTGAATATTACGTTTGAGATAGTAGTTCTCTTTTTTCATAAGAACATTGTACCGCGAATTTATAATTCTGTCAACGAAAAGCGAAGATTTTCCGAAAAGTTTTAGAAAGAAGTGGATTTATGCGGCCTTCCTCGGCATAGAGAGGAGACTTAAAACTATTCGTAAAATGCAGCTTTTACGAATAGTTTGCGCGATAATAACTAAAAAATCGAGGAATCTCTCCAAAAATCAAGGTTTGTCTAAATTTCTTTTGAAAATATTCCGTATGAATCCGGACCGATTTCCAAGACGTTTTCAAAGACAGTATCTGTAAGATATTCGCGATACATTCCTTCAAAACGCACAAAATATTTTTCCGAAGAGTTATTTACATATACGTAAACGTTAACAGCCTCGTTTGTTCGTTTAAAAACAAAACAGCCGTTTTTAACGAATACTTCGTTGTATAACCCTTCCCGGAAAACTCCCGCAAAACGGGTTCTCAATTCGCCTAACCGTCGATAATAACCGATGAGTTCTTCGTCGGGATGTTCCCAGTCGAAGCAACGCCGGCAAAACGGATCGATATACCCTTCGGCTCCGTTTTCGTCGCCGTAATAAATACAAGGCACGCCGGGAAGCGTATACTGCAAAAATGCCGCCATTTTCACTTTTTCAACGGCATTTCGTCGCTCCGTCTCGGTCAACAGCATTTCCCGCGAAGCCATAACGTCTTTTGTATAGCAGATTTTCTGTCCCAAAACCGTCAGGATTCGCGCCGTATCATGCGTTCCGAGAATGTTCATCAGACAATCCAGCGTCTGTTTGGGATAATGATCCTGCAAAGTACGCATGGTGTCTGCCAACATTTCCGCGTTTCCGGTGAGAATAAAATGAATGATTCCGTCTTTGAGCGGATAATTCATGACGCTGTCCAGTTCTTCGCCCTGTAAGTATTGCCGGCGCCTGGAATAAGCGATCTTATTGGACGCGTCTTCCCAGACTTCGCCGATAATCACGGCTTCCAGATTGCTTTCTTTAACGCTGGTTCTTAATCTTTTGAGGAAAAAATCGGGCAATTCGTCCGCAACGTCCAATCTGTATCCGCCGATTCCGTAGGAAAGCCAATATTTCAAAACGCCGTTTTCACCGAGAATATAATTCTGATAACTTTCCGACGTCTCGTCGACTTCCGGCAATATGTCGATTCCCCACCAACTACTGTATTTATCGGGAAATTTCTGAAAGGTATACCAGGAATAATAAGGCGATTCCTGCGATTGATAAGCGCCCAGCGACGGATACGTACCGTATTTGTTGAAATAGACGCTATCGTCGCCCGTATGATTGAAAACGCCGTCTAAAATGATACGAATCCCGTACCGTTTAGCTTCCTCGGTCAGTTCCCGGAAATCTTCCGCGCTGCCCAGCATCGGATCGACGCTCCTGTAATCGGAAGTATCGTAACGATGATTCGACGCCGCTTTAAAGATCGGATTGAGATAAATCGCCGAAACGTTCAGGCTTTTCAAATACGGCAGTTTGCTTTGAATTCCTTTGAAATTGCCGCCGAAAAAGTCGTTATTCAAAACCTTTCCCTTTTCGTTGGGCAGATAAGACGGCGTGCCTCCCCAATCGCCGCGCGCGATCCGTCCTTTTATGTCTGGCATAGTTCCTACTTTACAAAAGCGATCGGGAAAAATCTGATAGAGTATGCCGCCTTTGAACCATTTCGGCGTCGTATAACTTTCGGAATATACGATGAGCTGAAATTCGTTTCCTTCCCGGGTGGACAATTCCCCTTTCATTCCTGTTCCGCATACAACTCGATAGGCGTCGTCGATGAGAAAGCTATAAAAGTAAAGCCCCGTTTCATGGACTCGCAGTGAAATCGTCCAGCCGCTGTCCGTCTTTTGCATAAGATAACGCTCGCGTTCCTCTCCGTCCCTGCCCAGAAGCAGATAGGCGGCGTCCTCCGGCCGGGAACAGGTCTCGGAAACCGGACGGACGAAACAGCCGGGAAATTGCGAGGGCGCTGCGGAGGCGGCGTTTGAAAAGAAAAGATTCAGTTGTAATTCCTCTCCCCGTGAGATACCGCCTGTCGTGCTCTTACAGGCGGTATCCAAAGGATGAAAATAAACGTTCATAAGTTTGACCTTGCTGCCTTTTATTGCGGAAGAAAGACTTCCATACCGACAAAAAGCTGTAAAAGTGATTTTACAGCTTTTTGAGAAAACTTGGTTTCTATGAAATTCAATGAAGCGGCTTCAAGCCCCAGATCGTATCGGCGTATTCCTTAATGCTCCTGTCGGCGGAAAAATATCCCGCGGCGGCAATATTGCGAAGCGCCTTCTGATTCCAGCTGCGTTTGTCGTTGGCATAGAGCTCGGACGCTTTGCTTTGGATATGGAGATACGATTCGTAATCGGCCATACACATATAGGGATCGGCAACGGGCGCTCCGGTCAAAAGATAATTGGCTATATCCGCGAAGGATTCGCCCCGGAAACCGACGATCAGGGATTCTACCACCTTTCTCAATGTGGGATTCTGGTTATAATACAGGCTGGAAGAATAGCCGTTGCGCCAAATCTCCGTCACTTCGTCCGCTTTGAGCCCGAAAATAAAGATATTATCCGTTCCGACGCGTTCCGTCATTTCCACGTTCGCACCGTCCAAAGTTCCCACCGTCAGCGCGCCGTTGATCATGAATTTCATGTTTCCCGTGCCGCTCGCTTCTTTGCCCGCCAGGGAGATCTGCTCGGAAATTTCCGAAGCCGGCATCAAAAGTTCGGACATGGTGACGTTATAGTCTTCCATATAGACGACGTTAAGTTTTTCGCGGATCTTCGGCGTCTGCCGGATCTCTTCGGACAGGAAACAAATGAGTTTGATGATCTTCTTGGCTATATAATATCCCGCGGCCGCTTTCGCCGCAAAGATATACGTTTTGGGCAGGATCGGCAGATCGGGATTTTCTTTCAAAGCCAGATAGTCGGTGATGATATGCATGACATTGAGAAGCTGCCGCTTATACTCGTGCATACGTTTCGCCTGTACGTCGAATACCGTCGTCGGATCGATGACTACACCCTGTTTTTTATAAGCGTAGTCCGCAAATTGCTGCTTTTTGAGAGCTTTGATCTCGTCCAGACGCCTTAAAACGCCGTCGTCGTTTTCAAATTTTTGAAAAGCCGAAAGTTTGGACGCGTCTTTTGCGTAGCCGGTGCCGATACATTCGTCGAGCAGTCCGCAAAGCTCGGGATTGGATTGATTGAGCCAGCGTCGGTGCGCGATACCGTTTGTTACGTTGGTGAATTTATGGGGCGTATAATCGTAGAAATCGCGGAAAACGCTCTTTTTGATAATCTCGCTGTGCAGATTGGAAACTCCGTTGACGCGGTGCGAACCGTACACGGAAAGATTGGCCATTTTTACGACGTTATAAGAAATGATGGCCATGCGGGAAATTTTATTCCAGTCTCCCGGGAAGCGTTTCCAAAGGTCTTCGCAGAAACGGCGGTTGATTTCCTTTAAAATCGAATAGATGCGCGGAAGTTTTCTCGCGATGAGATCTTCCGGCCACGTTTCCAGCGCTTCCGCCAACACCGTATGGTTGGTGTAGGCGCACACGGAGGTCGTGATTGCCCAGGCGTCTTCCCAGTTCATGCGATTTTCGTCGACGAGAATGCGCATCAGTTCGGGAATCGCCAGCGCGGGATGTGTATCGTTCAAATGGATCGCAGCCATTTTCGGCAAAAGCGTCAAAGAACCGTATCTTCGTTTATGGTCGTTCAGAATATTCTGCAAGGACGCGGAAACGAGAAAGTATTGCTGTTTCAAGCGCAGAGATTTCCCCTCTACGTGGTTGTCGGCGGGATAGAGAACTTTGGAGATCAGCTCCGCTTCGTTATCCTCCTGCATGACCGCGCTGTAATCGCCTTGCGAGAAGAGTTTCATGTCGAAATTCTGGATACCTTTCGCTTTCCAGAGCCGCAGTACGGAAACCGCTTTGCTGTGGTAACCGGAAACCATCATATCGTACGCGATGGCCTGTACTTCTTTAGCGTTGCGATAGACGGTTTCCAGGCCGTGTTCCGTCCATTTTTCTTCGACATAGCCGTCGAATTTTACCGTGTAAATATTATCGCTCCTCTGCGTCAGCCAGACCTCGCCGCCGGGAAGCCAGACGTCGGGCAGTTCCGTCTGCCAGCCTTCGATGATCTTTTGTTTGAACAGTCCGTATTCGTAACGAATGGAAAAACCCATCGCGGGATAGTCCCCCGTCGCCAAGGCGTCGAGAAAACAGGCCGCCAGTCTGCCGAGGCCGCCGTTTCCGAGGCCCGCGTCCGGTTCCAGTTCATATAAGTCGGGCAAAGCGACGCCGTATTGCTTTAAAGCGCCGTCGAACGCTTTTTCCACGCCGAGGTTGAAAACGCTGTTTTTCAACGACCGGCCCATTAAGAACTCCATACACAGATAATACACCCGTTTCGCTTTTGCGGTCTTGGTTTCGATGTGGAATTTCTGTCTCTTTTCGAGCATGATATCCCGCACGCTCATCACGACCGCTTTATAGAGCTGTTCCTGCGTGGCTTCGGAAGGCGCTACGCCGAAATAACGGGAAAGTTTCCCCTTGATCAGCTCTTTCGCGTCGAGTTCGGTGATTTCAGTTTTATTCATATCCGTTTTATTCGCTCCTGATTCGTTACGCTGTATTATAGCATAAGGAGATCTCGTTTGTCAAGCCGTAACCGCACGACCTATACTTACTTCTTTAACGCCAGCGTCTCATCGTACAGCTTTTTATATTCTTCCGCCGAGTGCTGCCAAGAAAAATCGGAGGTTGCGGCTCTCTTCATTAAAGATTGCCACGCCTCTGCGTTTTTATACACGTTTACGGCTTCGCGGAGAACATATAACATATCATACGGATTATACGCCGCAAATGTGAATCCGTTGCCGCCGGCGCCGTAAGGCTTGATACTGTCGAACAGTCCGCCCGTTTCCCGCACGACGGGTACCGTCGCGTAGCGGGACGCGATCATCTGCGACAGGCCGCAGGGTTCGCTCTTGGAAGGCATGAGGAAAATGTCCGCGCCCGAATAGATTTTTCTCGAAAGATCCGCGTTGAACGCGATCACCGATACCGCTTTCCCCGTATATCTCCGGCCCAGATCTTTGAAATAGTTCTCGTAAACGGCGTCTCCCGTACCCAGCAGAACGAACTGCACGTCGTCTTTCAAAACGTCCTCGATCACTTTTTTGACAAGATCGAACCCCTTATGGGAAACGAGCCGGGAGATCATCGCGATTATGGGAACCTGTTTGACGGGAAGGCCTAACATCTTTTGCAGTTCCGCTTTACAGATTGCCTTATTCGAGAGATTTTCCGCATCGTAATTGGCAAACAGCGACGGATCCGCGGCGGGATCGTAGGAAACCGTGTCGATACCGTTGAGTATCCCCGAAAGTTTAAAGGAATTTTTACGAATGATCTCTTCCAGTCCGTGCGCATATTCCGCGCTTTTGATCTCGTCGGCGTAAGTCGGGCTGACCGTGGAAAATCTTTCCGCACATTCGATCGCGCCTTTCATCAGATTCAGACAGCCTTCGTATTCCAAAAGGTAACGGTAATTATTGGAAATACCGAACAGATCTTCGAGAATATCCAACGAATATTTCCCTTGATATTCGATATTATGAATAGTAAACAGGGCGCGGATAAACTGATATTCGGGGCGATAGCAATAAATAGTCTTCAAATAGAGCACCGAGAGCGCCGTCTGCCAATCGTGGCAATGGAGCACGTCGGGATAAAATTTGATAAAAGGCAGTATTTCCATGACGCTTCGCGAGAAAAACGCGAACCGTTCCCCGTCGTCGTAATAGCCGTAACAGCCCGGACGCTTGAAATAATATTCGTTGTCGAGAAAATAGAAAGTCACGCCCGCCTCTTCATAGGAAAAGATACCGCAATACTGATTCCGCCAGGAAAGCGGTACGAAAATATTGCCGAGAAAAGACATCTTGCGGCGATATTCCGTCTTTATATCCGAATATAAAGGCAATACCACGCGCACGTCGTAAGCGGGATCTTTGGCGAGCGCCTTAGAAAGAGAACCGATCACCTCGGCCAGTCCGCCCGTCGCAATGAACGGCGTCGCTTCGGAAGCTACGAAAAGAACTTTCCTTTTCGGGGCGACCTCGATCTCTTCCCTCTTCGGCGCTTTCGTACGAACGGCGACGCTTTTTTTCGCTTCCTTCTTTCCTTCCGCGTTTGCTTCTTCCGTAAGGATCTCGATCGGAGATTTTTTCGTCGCTCTTTTCTTTGCCGGCGCTTTGGTTTTTGTTGTTTGACTTTCGGACATGGTTTTTCCTCCTGTGTTTTATAACACAACTTGTATGTATGTCATACATAAGTATATATGTGTGACATAACTTTTGTGGGGCTTGGAATTAAAGCATCGTTCCTTTCTGAATGAAATAAGGCAGAGGCTCGCAGCCGCTCAGTTTTCTTCTGTCTGCGATCGCAACGTTTTTATCGGTGATCACGCAGTCCAGCGAGGCGTTCGTGCCGATGATCGTATCCTGCATGATGATGGAATTTCTCACGGCCGCCCCTTTTGCGACTTTGACGCCGCGGAAGAGAATGGAATTTTCGACGATGCCTTCGATTTCGCAGCCGTCGGAGACCAGGGAATTACGGACGATCGCTTCCTCTCCGTATTTGGAGGGCGCGCTGTCGCGGACTTTGGTATAGATGTCGCGGGCGCCGAATAATTCGTCTCGAACCGATTTGTCGAGCAGCTCCATATTGTGTTTATAATATGCCGCCATCGAACTGATTCCGGCGTAATAACCGTCGAATTCGTAGTTATAGATTTTCAGGCTGTCGAGCTGTTTGGCGATGATGTCGCTTTCAAAACAGGTATAGCCGTGCGTCACGGCGTCTTCGACCAGATTGAGAAGGAACTGGCGGTTAAATACCATTACGTTGACATAGACGTTCGCTTTCGTTTTGCCCTTAATGCGGGGACTGATCTTGACTTCGTTCACCCGCCCCTCTTTGTCCGAGCCGATCAAGAGGTAATGCGCGGTCTTGACTACTTCCTCATAATGCGTTACCAAAGTAATGTCGGCGTTCTTGTTTTCGTGATAGGAAAGAATATCGGAGATATTCATTCTGGCGACGCCGTCGCAATCGGAGAACACTACGTATTTTTCCTGTCTCCTGGTGAGAAAGCTGGTCAAACCCGTCAACGCTTCCAATCGTGTCGTATAGAGCTTTTCGCTTTCGTCCGAAAAGGGAGGCAGAAGTATGATGCCGCCGTCTTTGCGCGCCAAATCCCAGTCCTTGCCGCTGCCGAGATGATCGATCAGGGAGCGGTAATTATTGTTTGCCATGAGTCCGACGGTCATGATGCCGGCATTGACCATATTGGAGAGCGGGAAATCGATAAGACGGTATCTGCCGCCGAACGGAATGGAAGCCATAGTCCTTCTGCGGACGAGCTCGGGAACATTTTCCTCGTGTAAGTTTGAAAAGATAACGCCGACTGCCGATGCTGACATGTTTTATTTCCCCCTTTATGCCAAAATGTCTTTTTCGTTTTTTTGTCCGCTGAGGACCTGGACTTTGTCGCCGACTTCAATATCTCTGCCGAGCACCACGATCTCCGCTTTGGAGTTCTTCTCGACTCCGATCACCGCATTTTTGCCGACTGTCACGTTTTCGTCGATGATCGAATAGGAAACGACCGCGTCCGCGTGAATAACGCTGTTGGCGAGCACGACGGCGTCTTTTACGACCGCGCCTTTTTCCACGACCACATTGCTGCCGAGGACGGAATTTTCCACCCGGCCTTCGATCTCGCAGCCCAGAGCGATCATCGAGTTTTTCACGACGGCGCTGCCGCCGATATATTCGGGCGGAGCCAACGGGTTTCTCGAATGAATTTTCCAGGATTTATCGTTGACGTCGAACGCCGGCTGTTCGCCGAGCAGATCCATATTTGCCTGCCAGAGCGAAGCGATGGTGCCGACGTCTTTCCAGTAACCTTCGAAAAGATAGGAGTACATTTTTTCGCCCGCGTTGAGCATGGCGGGAAGCACGTCTTTTCCGAAGTCCTTAGAAGAATTGGGATTGGATTCGTCTTCTTCGAGGTATTTGAACAATTTTGCGGCGGTGAAGATATAAATCCCCATCGAAGCGAGCGTACTCTTGGGATTTTTCGGCTTTTCCTCGAACTGATAAATGGAACCGTCGGGAGTGGTGTTGAGGATTCCGAATCTCGACGCTTCGTTCAAAGGCACGTCGATGGCCGCGATCGTACAGTCCGCTCCCGTCTCGATATGCGCTTTGAGCATCGCCGCATAGTCCATTTTGTAAATGTGATCGCCCGACAAAATAAGCACGTAAGCGGGATTATACATTTTCATGAAATGCATATTCTGATAAATGGCGTTGGCTGTGCCCTCGTACCAGGTGGAACGGGACTTGGCCTGATAAGGCGAGAGAATGTGCACGCCTCCGAACGCTCTGTCGAGATCCCACGGCTGACCGTTGCCGATATATTCGTTGAGAATCAACGGCTGATACTGCGTCAGCACCCCTACCGTATCGATACCCGAATTGATACAGTTGGATAACGGAAAATCGATGATCCGGTACTTCGCCCCGAACGCCACCGCCGGTTTGGCGATGTTATTCGTGAGGGCGAACAGCCGGCTGCCTTGTCCGCCGGCTAAGAGCATGGCGACACATTCCTTCTTTCTTTGCATGATAAAACCCCCTGAACTGTACTCAGTCTATTTTTGTCAAATATACGCAGGTCAACTTAGGAATATCGATACGAATCGAATATTCTTTGCCGTGACTCGGCGTCTTTGTCGTAGTGAAAACGCGCTTTTTCAGCGAACCGCTTCCGCCGTATTTGACGGAATCGGTATTGAAGATCAATTTATATTTGCCCTTATCGATCCCGAGCGTATAATTCTGCAAATTGACGCCCGAGAAATTGATGACTACGGCGATCCGGTTCCCGGCCTTATCTTTGCGCACGTACGCGATGAAGTTTCTGTCCGCGTCGTTTGGCGCCAGCCATTCAAAGCCGTCCCAGGAGTCCTCTATTTCATAGAAAGCGGGATGTTCGAGATAGAAAAGATTGAGATCGCGGACGGCACCGGAAAGTTTCTCGTGCAAGGGGTATTTTTTAAGGAAAAACTCCACCCCTTCACTGTAATCCCATTCCTTGAACTGACCGAACTCGGAGCCCATGAAATTGAGTTTTTTGCCCGGGTGCGACATCATATAACCCATGAAACAACGGACGCCCGCAAATTTATCTTCGTACGCGCCGGGCATCTTACTGATCAGCGACGCTTTGCCGTGGACCACTTCGTCGTGGGAAATGGGAAGAATATAGTTTTCGGAAAAGGCGTACATCATGGAAAACGTGAGTTTATTATGATTATACTGCCGATAAATGGGATCGGTCGAAAGATAGGAAAGCACGTCGTTCATCCAGCCCATATTCCATTTAAAATTGAAGCCGAGCCCTCCCGCGTCCGTGGGACGGGTAATGAGCGGCCAGGCCGTGGATTCTTCCGCGATCATCAGAGCGTGCGGGAAATAACCGAATACGGCTTCGTTGAGACGGCGCAAAAACGCCACGGCTTCCAGGTTTTTATTGTCGCCGTAGATATTCGGCACCCATTCGCCCGGACGTTTGTCGTAATCGAGATAGAGCATAGACGCTACCGCGTCTACGCGCAGGCCGTCGATATGATATTTATCGAAGAAGAAAATAGCGTCGGAAATCAGAAAAGACATGACTTCTTCCCGGCCGTAGTCGAATTTCCGCGTTCCCCAGCCGCGATTTTCTTTTCTGTCCCATTGAGACGGCTCGTAAAGCGGCTCTCCGTCGAACTCGTAAAGCCCGAATTCGTCTTTCGGGAAATGCGCGGGAACCCAGTCGAGAATCACGCCGATTCCCGCCTTATGAAAGGCGTTGACCAGGTACATGAAGTCGTGCGGCGTGCCTAACCGGGAAGTGACGGCGTAATAGCCCGTCACCTGATACCCCCAGGAACCGTCGTACGGATATTCCGTGACGGGCATAAATTCCACATGCGTATACCCCATTGCCCTGACGTATTCCACGAGATCTTTCGCAAGCTCGCGATAGGTGTAAGGCGTGCCGTCGTCATGGAGCTTCCAGGAAAGCAGATTTACTTCATAGATATTTACGGGCGAAGCATAAATATTTTTATGCCCGAGCTTGTCCGAATATTCCTTATCCGACCATATAAAGCCGGATAAATCGTAAAGTTTGGAGGCGTTCGGAGAACCCGGACCGGGCGTTTCGGCATGAAACGCGTACGGATCCGCCTTGAAAAGAAAACGTCCGTCTTGCGTCTCTATACAATATTTATAGTTATCGTATTCCTTTACTCCCGCGATGAACAGCTCATACGTCTCGTTATCGATGAGCTTGGTCATGATATGGGAACCTTTGTCCCAGTTGTTGAAGTCGCCTACCACCGCTACGCTTTTGGCGTGCGGAGCCCAAACGCGGAAGATATAGCCGCGTTTTCTTTTTCTCGTGGCGGGATGAGCCCCCATCGTCTCATAAGTCTTGAAGTTTGTCCCGTGATGAAAAAGATGTAAAGGAAAATTGATGTCCGTTTCGCTCATTTGGTTTCTCCTGCATACATAAAAAATGATTTTGATGTCGGCAATAAACGATTCCGAGTCTTTTTTACTTTTTCGCTTTGTGAAAGACAATCATTTTTGAAAAATACGTCAAATAACAGTTTATCCGCGGAAAGTCTTTATAACAAAAGAGGTCATGAAAAGAGACGGCTTATTTATAGACTTTATTATACTACACTTTTCTGTTCTTTTCAAGACTAAAATGAAAAATTTTTTAACTTTTTTACATTTTTTTTCCACAATAATGTCAACGCTTGGCTTTTTTACGTATTCTCAGCATATTTTATCGCGATAATTTATGAAAAAGTCTTTTGGACTGAGCCTGGAATGGTTTCGTCGATACCCTTTAAGTATGCGTAAATATTCTCACAAAATACCATTGCCAAAACCGTCCGAAGCCGTTTTTCCGTATGCCCTCATATTCGAAGATGCCGATGTTTGCATATAACATAATCCCAACTCCAAAATTACGCGTCTATATCCGAGAATATAACTATGTGTGAAATACTATAAATGCTATGCCATAAGTAATTATTATGCGAAACATAGTAATTATATTATGCGTAAAATAATAGCTGTGACAGGCAAAATAAAAGGAGGGCTACAAAGCGAGCTCTCCTTGTTTAACCGGATATTTAAAACGTCTGTTTAATGAGTAAATGGGAGGAGAATCGGTGAAATTATAGCCTCCTCTTCTTTAAAACATTTTAAAAATGTGTTTCACGGAATATGTTTCACAAAAGGCCTTTTAAAGATCTCAGAACGGCATTTACGGAAAATTTTAAAGATTTCTGATCGGAATTATTTTTCAGAATATAAATTTTTTCCGATTGGGAAGAAGCGACGGAAAAGAAGCGATCGTAATCGTATTGAGAATTGATGCGAGCGATTACGGAGCTCTCGTTTAAGCCGTCTCTTTTCGCGACGGCGGCGATACGATCTTTTTTTTCCCGCAATACGACGAGGATTTTATCGAACCGGTCTTCAAAGTTCCCCTCAAACAGCAGCGGTACTTCCGCAAAAACGAGAGACGACTGCGCTTCGTTCATCTGTTTTTCTAATTTTTCCATAACCAGAGGGTGGGCGATGGAGTCCAGTTTTTTTAAGGCGCGTTTATCGTGGAAGACGATTTGGGAAAGTTTGACTTTATTGATTTTTCCCTCCCCTGTTGTCCCGGGAAACGCTGTTTCTATCTTTTTGGCATACTCTGTGTCTTCACTTAGTCTCTTATAAATATCGTCGCAGGAAAAGACGGGAAAACCCTCCTCGGCGATCATTTCCGCGACTGTGGACTTTCCGCTGCCGATCCCGCCCGTTAAGGCGATCTTCATTTTTTTCATAAGGTATACCTTTTTTCTATTTTTGTTTCACAAAAAATGTTTCATGAAGACGAAAAGATGCGGAATTTATTTTGCGGCAAACCAATTTTTGCCGACGCCCACTTCGACCGTAAGCGGTACGGTGAGTTTTACGGCGTTTTCCATTTCGGTTTTGAGAATTTCGGAGACGACTTCTTTTTCTTTTTCAGGGCAGTCGATCACAAGTTCGTCGTGCACCTGCAAAACGAGTTTTGCCTGTAATTTTTTCTCTTTTAATTTTTGATAGACGTTGATCATGGCGATCTTGATGATATCGGCGCTGGAACCTTGCAGCGGCATATTCATAGCGGCTCTTTCGCCGAAGGAACGGATGTTGTGATTGGAGGATTTGAGCTCGTTTATCACGCGTCTGCGGCCGAATAAGGTGGTGATACAGCCGTCCCTTTTCGCGCGTTCTACGTTGGCGTCCATATATTTTTTGACGTCCGAGTAAGTCTCGAAATACTTTTCGATATAGTCCTTCGCCTTTTTGGCGCTGATACCCAGATCTTTCCCGAGTCCGAAGGAACTGATCCCGTAAATGATTCCGAAATTGACGGCTTTTGCCCCCCGACGCATCTGAGAAGTTACTTTTTCGAGAGGAACCCCAAATACCTGCGACGCTGTGATCGAATGAATGTCTTTATGTTCCCGATACGCTTCGACGAGTTCCTTGCAGCCGGAAAAATGGGCGAGCAGGCGAAGTTCTATCTGCGAATAATCGGCGTCTACGAGCACATTTCCCGGGCTCGCTTTAAAGATCTTTCTCAGTTCCTTTCCCTCTTCGTTCCGCACGGGAATATTCTGCAAATTCGGATTGGCGCTGGAAAGACGGCCGGTTGACGTATTCATCTGGTTATAGGTCGTATGCACCTTTCCCTCGACGATCAGGGGTTTAAAACCTTCCACGTACGTGGAATTGAGTTTTTGCACCTGTCTGTAACGAAGCAGCAGCCGTACGATTTCATAATCGTCCGCATACTGTTCCAGCACTTCCGCCGTCGTGCTGTAATTCTTCTTTCCCTTACTCTTTTGCGCGCCCCCGTTGCCGATTTTCAATTTTTCAAAAAGGATTTTTCCCAGCTGTGCGGGAGAATTGATATTGAACTGTTCTCCCGCCAGGGAATAGATCTGCTCGGTCAGCCCTTTCAATTCGGTATTATATTTTACGGAAAATTCATTGAGAATCTCCCTGTCTACGCATACCCCTACCTGTTCCATATCGAAGAGAACGACGGAAAGGGGCAGTTCCGTTTCATGATAAAGCCGTCTTTCGGCATCGTTTAAAGTCTCGCCGAAAATCTGATAAAGGCGATAAATACCATAGGCTTTGTGTTGTAGCGGTAAGGAGTAATAATTGAGACAAAAATCCAAAGAATCGGAATTGCTTACTCCTTCTGCGATATATTTCATCAAAGAGACATCCTCAAACGCGGCGGAAAATTCGATTTCCAGCTCTGCCAGGCGATGGCGGATCTCTTTGGAATTATAAAGAAGTATCTTTTTTTCACCCTGAAAGATCTTTTCAAGAAGAGGCTTCAAGGAATGAAGAAAGAAGCCGACGTCAAGTAAATTTTCTTTAATGGGAAGAACGTACTCTTTTTCGTCTTCTTCGCCGAAAAAGAAACGAAAACCGTCGTTATTCCAGGCGCAGGCAATCGTTTTCCCCTCCGCGTTTTCGTACACTTCGACGGCTTGCGCCGCCTCAGAGGGAAACGATTCCTCAATATTTTTCATCTCCTCGGTCTCGATCCGTTCGATAGAAAAATCGGAATTACCGGTTTCTTCTTCAAAAATAGGCAGAGAAATCATGCTTTTGAAATCGAGCTCGGCGAATTTTTCGCGGACGGTGTGCGAGAACGGCATTCTTAAAACACAATCCGCCAAAGTTACTTCGATCGGCGTATTCGTATCGATTGTCGCAAGCCAGCGAGAAAAGTAGGCCGCTTCCTTATTTTCGGAAAGTTTCTTATTCAGCGAGCCTTTAATCTCTTCGAGATGCTCATAGATTCCGTCGAGAGTCTGATATTGTTCCAAAAGCGTCTGCGCGGATTTCTCACCGATTCCCGGTACGCCGGGAATATTATCCGATTTATCACCCATCAGAGATTTCAAATCGATAATCTGCGCGGGAGATAATCCCACTTCTTCCTGAAAATTTTCGGAAGAAAGTTCCAAGATGTCGCTTACGCCTTTGCGGGTATAACAAACGCTCGTCGTATCGTCGACGAGCTGATAGGCGTCGCGGTCTCCCGTATAAATATAAGTCTGGACGTCGAAGCGCTTTGCCAACGTACCGATAATGTCGTCGGCTTCGTAACCTTTCAATTCGCAGATCTTTATTCTCATGAAAGAAAGGAGCTCTTTTAGCACGGGAACTTGAACTACGAGATCCTCGGGCATGGGCTTTCGGCCGGCCTTATAATTCTGGTATTTATCGTGGCGGAAAGTCGGTTCATGCAGATCGAAGGCGACTGCCAGATAGGTTGGCTTTTTGTCCGAAATGAGTTTTAGAAGGAGTTTGACGAACCCGAAAATACCGTTTGTTGGCAAGCCGTTTTTCGCCGTGAATACGGGCGTGGCATAGTATGCTCTGTTAAGTAAGCTGTTACCGTCGATCAATACTAATTTTTCCATAAAAAGAGTTCCTTAAAGTAGTTGCTATTATTTTACCACGAAATAAAAAAAATCGCAAGGAAATGAGAAAGATTAAAAAAAGTAAAAAAGAATCGTTAAATTACTTGCTTTTTTTTTCGGTATCCTATATAATATTAATGTTTCACAGTTCTTTTAAATTTTATGCCGCTGTGGTGAAATTGGCAGACGCGATGGACTCAAAATCCATTGGACTAATCCTCCGTGCCGGTTCGACTCCGGCCAGCGGCACCATCTCCTCAATCCCTCATTTTATGGGATTGAGTTTTTTTTACTCCAAACGGTGTTATGGTGTTATAACGAAAAGTCGGAGGACTTAAAATTTTTCGGCTATGCGGATGATAAAAAGTTTCACGTATTCCTGTATTATCCCCAAAAGCCTCTTTATATTTTTGTCGCCTCACCATAGAATGTAGCCCAAAGAAACTCTTTTTGAAATTTATAAGGTTAATTTTTTCGACTTCGCAGCTTACGAGACTATTTCGGCAAAAAAGGTCGGGAAGGTTCTGCTTAACTGAGTCTATCTTCTTATTCTGAGCTTTGTTTTTATTTGCTTATTTCAGATTTAACGTCGTAGTGAAAACGTTTTATCAATGACTTTCTGCAAATAATAGTTTTTTCATCAATACCATTACGACAGGATCGATTCCGCGGGTGTCCAGCACATACCGGGCTGTGTACGGATCGTCCGTAATGATTCCGTCGATCGGTAATTTTATCGCTTTTGAAAGCGTTTCTTCCTTATTGACCGTCCAGACAAATATTTTCTTTCCGTTTGCTTTCAATTCTCTCAACAGCTTTTTTGAAGCAAACGTAGGTTCTATCGCGAGGATATCCACGTTTGTGCCCAGCGATAAAAGATCTCCGTAAGCCATCATTACCAAATAAGCGGTTACGATCGAGGGCCGTTTCATTTCGACCGCTTTGAGAATATCTAAACTCAATGAAGCGATAATGCAGTCTTCTTCCATATCTTCCGCATGGATTAAGGACAGCGTTTTATCGATTAGTTCTTCATCTTTTCTCCCCTTTTTCAGCTCGATCAGCAGTTTTATTTTTCCCTTTGCCTCTGAAAGAATCTCTTGCAGCGTCGGAATCTTTTCTCCTTGAAATTGCGCCCCGAAATATCGCCCCGCGTCGTAAGTCTGCAATTCCTGATAAGTCACGTCTGAGATATCCTTGTTTATTCCCGTAATTCTCTTTAAAGAGGAATCATGAGACAAAACGAGTACGCCGTCCGCGGTTTGTCTCACGTCGATTTCGGCATAACCGCTGTGGGCGGAGATCGCTTCGCGCAAACCCGCCAGGGTATTTTCCGGAGCGAGAATCCCTCCCGCGCGATGACACACCACTTCGATCTGATCGGAAATGTAATTTTCGTATACGGAACGATCGACAAACTCTATCGTAAACACCAACACCAAAAAAAGAGCGCCGACCTTCACAATTTTCTCGAGAACTATACTTTTCGATACGATATCTTTATAAAGAAGAGGCAGATTTTTAGCGTCCGGACTGAAAACGGAAATGAGACCTATATTTCCGCTGACGATTACGATCGGTTTCAGCAGAGTATAATAAACGGCTTCTATTCTTTTGAAATAGAACCAGAATTCTCCTACGCCGCCTCCTTCCATTTTGATAAAAATTACAGAGACCAAAGCGACTCCCAGGTAAAACAGATAACAGAGCGAAAAGAGAAGAAGATTCCAGATAATAAACAATAAAAAGATTTTCAGAAAATTGTCTTTCACTCTTTCCATGCTTATCCGCAAGGCCTCGCGTTTCTTCGCTTCGTTTACGATGATTTCATAGGGAATAAAAATAGAAAACAGGAAAATGAGGAACAAAAGCGCCCGCAATATATAATAAAAAATTATAAACCCTGTATTTTGATTGATAAAATCCATGATAAAATCGGGAATGCGAATCCCTCTGAGAAACAGGGTGTTAAAGGGAATCCCCAAAATAGGAATAAAGAGCAGCGTATAAAAGATCAGACATAAATGACTGGAAAAAGAAAGTCTCTTGATTTTTTTAAAAGATAACGACAATAATTTTTTTATCGATATCCTTTTCCCCTGATTCGTATCATGAAAATATAAAAAAAGCGCAATCATCTGAAAATACAGAAAAGCGCAAAACAAACCTACCAACGCCAATAAGGCGAGCAGGGACAAGGGATTCAGAAAAAGCTCGGTTAAATTTTCATTGGTGACATAATCCAATCCGTTGCTTTTAAGCGCCAGCCCTAGCAACACATTCAAAGCGGAACGCAATAAGAAAAACAATCCGTTATACAGAATCTGAAACAGAATAAGCGTATCCCAGCTTCGTATAATCGATTTCCAGACTCGTCCGCATTCTCTCATAATATTATTAATTTTTGCTTTTTGAACCTTATTATACGTTTGGCTTCTCCTGTCAAACACATTTCCAGCCCGGATAAAGGCAGAGTTCGTTGGGTTCGGTCTCGAACTATTGGTTGCGCGGAATATCCGTCGCTAATTTTCTGAGGAAAAGCGCGGGAAAAAGCGATCCCACTTTTTCTAAAAGGCAATCCCGCATAGGTATTCTTTCCGTTTAAATACCGATACTAATAGCCGAATATTTAATCAAGGGAGCCATCTATGATCTTAATAAAAAACGGAACAGTTTTTCCTATGGTTTCGGCGCCTATCCCCGATGGCGCGGTGTTGATAGAGGACGACAAAATCGCAGAAGTCGAAGAAGCCGGAAAATTAATAGCGAAAATCAAAAATCGAACGAATATGAAAATTATCGATGCGCAGGGCGGCTGGATACTGCCGGGACTGATCGAGTCCCACTGCCATGTCGGTATTGTGGCGGATAAAAAAGGCATGGAAGAGGACGGCTGCAACGAGATTTATAATCCCGTCACGCCCTATTTATCCGCATTGGACGGCATCAATCCCGGGGACGCCGCCTTCGAGGATGCGGTACGCGCCGGAATCACAACGCTTATGATAGGCCCGGGCAGCAGCAACGTAGTCGGCGGACAATTTATACTCATGAAAACGCACGGACGCATTATAGACGATATGGTTATGCTCGCTCCGGCTGCCATGAAGGTGGCGTTCGGAGAAAATCCCGTACGTAATTATAAAAGCTTGGAACGGCTGCCTTCCACGAGAATGGCAGTCGCGGCCATGCTCAGAGAAGAACTATTCAACGCGATGCAGTATAAACAGGAAAAAGAAGAAGCCGCCTTACAAAAAAAGCCGTTTAAGGAAATTTTTCGTTACGAGACCTGGTTGCCCGTTTTAAACAAGCAAATACCGTTGAAAGCCCACGTGCATCGCGCAGACGACATTATGACGGCCATGAGAATCGCCAAAGAATTCGACTTAGACATTACGCTGGATCATTGCACGGAAGGATACCTTGTCGCCGACAGAATCGCGAAAGAAGGCATACCGGCGATCGTCGGGCCTTTTGAAAGTTTCCGCAGTAAAATCGAATTGGAAAATCTGAATTTTGCCAATGCCGGGCAGCTTCACAAGGCGGGTGTGTTGCTATCGATCACCACGGATCACCCCGTATGCCTGATTCAATCTCTTCCCCTTTGCGCCGGACTTGCCGTGCGGGCGGGGCTGCCTATGGAAGAAGGCTTACGCGCCATTACTCTGAACCCGGCTAAAATTTGCAGAGTCGATCACAGAATAGGCGCTTTGGCGCCGGGAATGGACGCGGATATTTCTGTTTACAGCGGAAACCCGATGGAAACGTTTACAAATACGCTTTATACGATCATCGACGGGCAAATTGTTTACTCCGCTCACGCATAAAAAATACGGAACAGCCGAATCAAGGCTGTTCCGTATTTTATAGATCTTCCGTTAAGGATTTAAAGTCGCTTGGATCAATGCGTCGTTAGAAAGTATGGAAAGTTCCTTCACTCTCTCAAAATCCAGCTCCATAGCCTCGCTCATTCTCCTACCGTATTCTTTATCGGCAAGATAGCAGTGTACCGCGTGACGGTATTTTACGTTTTCGGTGACCGGAGCGATGTTTCTGGCTGTATTCTCAACCAACAGCGCCCGCTTTTCCTCCGTCATCGCCCGCCATAAATCTCCGCCGGCTTTAAAACAGTCGTCGCTCGGATCGTCTTTGGGATCATAGGCATATAAAGCCCCCGTCAGATCCAAAGGCGGTTCCATCACTTCCGGCTGCGCCGCCCATTCGCCCAAGCTATTCGGCGAGTAGGCCGGCGCTCCGCCGTAGTTGCCGTCGGTGCGCATGAGTCCGTCCCGATGATAGTCGTGCACTTCGCAGCGAGCGCGATTGACGGGAATTTGATTATAATTGACGCCTAAGCGATAACGCTGGGCGTCCCCGTAAACGAACAGGCGTCCCTGCAAAAATTTATCGGGGGAGAAGCCGATGCCCGGTACGACGTGCGCGGGCGTGAAAGCGGCCTGTTCCACTTCGGCAAAATAGTTTTCCGGGTTGCGGTTGAGTTCCAGAACCCCGACCTCGTGCAGGGGATATTCCTTATGCCGCCAGATCTTCGTAATATCGAAGGGGTTTTCATAATGACGGAGCGCTTGTTCTTCCGTCATGATCTGAACATACATCGTCCAGCGCGGATAATCGCCTTTCTCAATGGCTTCGAAGAGATCCCGTCCATGGCTTTCGCGGTCTCGCGCGATCAGCGCCTCCGCCTCCGCGTCGGTGAGATTTTTAATGCCCTGTTGGGTTCTGAAATGAAACTTGCACCATACTCTCTCGTTTTTGTCGTTGTAAAAACTAAAAGTATGTTCGCCGTAAAAGTGCATGTTACGGAAAGAAGCGGGTATTCCGCGGTCGGACATCACGATCGTGGTCTGATGAAAAGTTTCGGGCAGCAGCGTCCAAAAATCCCAGTTGTTCTGCGCGGAACGCATGCCGGTTCTGGGATCGCGTTTGACCGCCCGGTTCAGATCGGGGAAATTATGTACGTCTCTGAGAAAAAAGGTAGGCGTGTTATTTCCGACCAGATCCCAGTTCCCTTCCTCCGTGTAAAATTTTACGGCAACGCCGCGTATATCCCGTTCCGCGTCAGCCGCGCCCCGTTCGCCCGCCACTGTGGAAAAACGTACGAAAACTTCCGTGTTAGCACCTTTTTGCAATACTTTGGCTCTGGTCCACCGGGAAATATCGTGCGTACAGGTAAAGGTGCCGTACGCGCCCCAACCCTTTGCATGCATACGGCGTTCGGGAATGACTTCCCGGTCGAAATGCGCCAGCTTTTCCAAAAGCCATACGTCTTGGAGCGCCACCGGACCTCTCGGCCCGGCCGTCAGACTGTTCTCATTCTCCGCTACGGGCGCTCCTACTTCGTTTGTCAATTTTTTTGAATCCACTTTAGTTCTCCTTTGTAAAACATATTTGGCCGAAAAAGCGCGGAACCGTATTCGCACTTTTCAAGTTTCCTGATTTAAGTTATATGTTCCGATTTCATTTTTTTATCCATTTCGCAAATAATTGCGTTTCGACGAATTCTACTTTACCCGTTTCATCATACTTTTCTTGCGGTAACCTGTCTTCGTCAAACTTCCATTCGTTTTTGCATTCTGCTTCCTTATACCATCCGCCGAACGTATACCCTTCACGAATCGGTTGATACGGTGTGTTTTCAATCTTGCCGCCATATCCAAACTCATTGATAAAAAAATATCCGTCGTTTGGAGCTCCCTCGTAATTGAATAAATACGACGTATTCGCTATTTGGATTTGAAATTCAAAGCGACCTACATATCCCTTATCTGTTTGATACTCTTTTCTCATAGTTAATCTATGTTTTCCCTCTTGAAAGGTAAAGAATTTTGCGTGATACTTGTCTTTCATAAATTCGGGAATCTCGCTTACACACTTTTCATACATAGTAGATCTAACAAAAAAGCTTCCTGAAACAACTTCCATCTTTGATAAAAGAAATAAGTCATCAGCTCGATCAATAAAATCAGTCAAATCGAAACCATTCGACGTATAAAACTGTTCGGTTAAACTTTTCGAACCCACTTTTTCTGTCCAATCAAAATAGGTTCTGTCACAATTATAAGGAAAATATACTCTTTTTACATTATCCAAGTAAAGCCAATAATACCTCTCATGTCCGTCACCTATTGTTGTGGGCGGCGTATATCGCGTATTATAACTCACGATCTCCTTTCCCTTATAATGCGAGGGCACATACACCGTCTCCAGTAAATTATCTTCCGCTCCTATTATCACATAACCTTTACTCCACTCATGATAACGAAATTGCCCGTCGCTTTCATAACTCAATCCTTTCGACGAATCTATACATCCCGTAAACAGGAGACTTATCATCAGGAATAAGCCGCTTAACACTAAAACTCCAAATTTCCTTTTCATGTTCTGCCTCCCGCTTTCATTATACTCCCCCGTAGGCGCTAAGTCAATACCTTTGGAAAAATTTTGAAAGAAAAGATCGGCGCACAAAAAAGCGGGGACAAGCTACTCGTCCCTGCTTTCTTTTCCCGATTCGAATTTATTTTTGAGGGGATATATGTAAGCGCGCCGTCCTATATTTCCCTAAGTATAACCAGGCGGCAGGAAAATTCGTCGTACCATTCGCGGGAAAAATTGAGTCCCACTTTTTCATAATACTCGCCGCTATGCACCCGGTTTTCATAATCATTGTGATAGAACTTATTTTCGTCCAACCCTTTGAGGCGGATAAAACGGAATTCGTCCGCTTCTTTGAGACGATTCATTAAAATGACGAGCGCCGTGGTTTTGTCCGCCGAAACGCTTTCCATACACATCAGATTGCTCTCATTCGGCGAACGCAGATGATAGAGAGTTCCTTCCTCTATCACTTTTTTATGATAGCGTTTATAAATCTTTGCGATCTCGCTGAGTTCCGCTTTTTCTCTATCCGTCAAAAGATTGGGGTTCATTTCGTAGCCGTACGTACCGAACAGCGCCAGCGTCGCTTTGGTTTTATAAGAGGCTATTCTGCTGTCGTTGACGTGCGTGCCGATCGTCGAAAGCGGGTAGCCGAGCGAGGTGTTATAATTGATAAACATTCTCTGCGCGGGATCGGACTCGTCGCTCGCCCAGATCTGCGGGCAATAGTAGAGCGTGCCCAGATCGAATCTGCCTCCGCCCGAAGCGCACCCCTCGAAAAGAATTTGCGGATATTCCCCGGTCAAACGGTTTAAAAGTTCGTAATAACCGAGCGTCAGCCGATGATAGATCTCGCCTTGCCGTTCCGGGCCGTACGCGCGGGAATAATGTTCCGCTACCATACGGTTATGATCCCACTTGATATAGTCTACCGGGTACTCTTGGAGAAAGCATTTCATCTGACGATATAGTTCTTCCACCGCCTGCGGCGAGGAAAAATCCAAAGGAAACTGGTGTCGGCTCAAAGAACGAGTGTTCGCGTTCGATTTTCCTAAGACATATTCGGGATGCGAACGATACAGCTCGCTTTTATAATTCACCATTTCCGGCTCGAACCAGATGCCGAATTTAATCCTCTTTTCTTTACAATGCGCGATGACTCGACGCAGATCTATTTTTGCCTGATTTACCTTCCAGTCGCCGAGCCCGTGCGATTCGTCGTTTCGCGTGCCGAACCAGCCGTCGTCGAGGACGAATAGTTCCGTTCCGATCTTGCAGGCGTCGTCGATATAGGAAAGGATCGAATCGGTGTCGAAATCCAAATGACAGCCTTCCCACGAATTGAACAGAATCGGTTTATATTCTCTTTCCTTACGGTAAGTAATGAGATTTTCGCGGATAAAGCGGTGAAGCTCCTGCGACATGCCGTCCGTGCCCGTATCGGAATAGGCGATCACCGCCTGCGGCGTTACGAAAGTTTCGCCCGCGGCGAGGAGCCATTCAAAGTCCTCGTCGTTAATCCCGTAAGCGATCCGCACGCTGCGAAAGGGACCGCAGTCCACGCGGAATTTGAAATTACCGCTGTAAACGAGATTAAAACCGATCGCTTCGCCGTAATCCTCCGAGGCTTTTTCGCTTCGGAGATAAACGAAAGGATTCTCCTCGTGGGAACTACGCCCCACGTTGCTCGATATTTCCTGCGCGCCGTCGATCAGATCGTTTTCCGTATAAAACCGCTCCCTGGCGCCGCGGCCGCGGAAATGCACGAGTTTATAGTCCGTCCCCGGCAGATCGAGCTGCATGGACATAGCGCGGCGTATCTGTATCGGTTCTTTCGTATTATTTACGATCTCGTAGTTCTTGACGAGGACATTTTTATCCGCGAACACAGTCAGAAAGAGTTTTACGTACAAGTCCGTTTCCGTATCTTTTAAGAGAAATTCCACCGTTTCGCAGTTTTCTCCGAACGCATGCGGCAGCGGCGGCGCGAGCGGTTTTATCCCCTCGTAAATTTGATGCCCGACGTATCGGAAGTCCGTCTCGAACGAACCGTCGCTTTTCCTGACGACGATGGGAGAGTAGCGTTTATCCGCAAGGCCGTGCGAGGAGAGTTCAAGGCGCGCGACGTCGATGCGGAAGCCGTCGGAACAGATTTCTTCCCTTTCCGTTTTTACATCGTAATACCGCGTCGCGTCGGCCTTTGCGTCGCGGATACACTCGAAATCGCTCAAGGACGAGGTCGCTTTTCCGAAATATACCGTTTCCAGCTGCCCCTGCGCGCCGATATAGATAACATAAGCGATCTTCCCGTTGTTAAGGCATACGGAACTGTTTTCGCCGTCGAAATTTATAAGTTTCCTTTTACTTATCATGTCTTTGGTCCTTTAAAAAATATGTCGCAGAGCGTAAAGATCGAGCCGTTCGACCAAAAGTTCGCCTTCTGTCCGAAGTTCGACGCGGTCGGAATCGGGATTGGGAAAAAACAACAGACTGCGCGATACTTCGCCGCGATCGACGAACAGATCGAGCGCCGTGGTATCTACGAGGAGGCGAACCGATAATTTATCGTCTTGGAGTTTTACGGGCAGATGATGATATTCGTGCACGACCTTGCCCGAATTATAAGTGTTGAGTATGAGTTCGCGGTTCGCGGCGTCGAACGAAAGAAGCGTTTCTTCCCGGCCGCGTTTGCGGAAGCGCAGCCAAAAGGCGGAACAATTACTGACGTCCAGCGTCATATCGAGCTCGAAGGTTTGGAGGCGCAGTCGGGAGAATGGGCGGAAATAACCGCTTACGACCTCGTTTTCCGCATGCAGGATCACTTTCTCACGCAAAGCGTCTACTTCGCGGGCGGGACAGCAGAGAAGCGCGTAGTTTTCGGCGCGCTTTTCAAAGCGGAGCTCCATCGGCAGGGACTGGACGCCATCCCAGCATTTACCCTGGCGCCAAAGATCGAGAGAAGAATGATCCCCCATCCAGCTCACGTTTACGATGCGGTCGTCCGGCAGATTGGCAAAATGCTGGGTGGCATAGAGATTGCCGAACTTCGCTTCCAGTTTCGGAGATTCGGGCTCGAAGGAAAAACGCCCCTGTGCGTCATGGCCGAAACGGCCGACAATATAATATTTACCCGCTCCCGAAAACACCCATTTCTTTTCGCCGGCGATGACCGCGGGGAAAAAATCGGGACATTCCGAACAAAACGGTTGGCCCTCCAACAACGGTTCGTCGTTGAGCGTCCAGTTCTTTAAATCGGGCGAAGTGAAAATGCGGACGCGGTAAACGGTGATCATCACCCATATCCCTCCGCCCGGCAGAGCGGCGTCTTCGTACCAAAAGAGTTTGGGATCGCCGAACGCTTCCTCGTAGTGGTTATTTTCATTGCCGACGACGGGATTCCCCGCGAATTTTTTCCAGTGAAATCCGCCGTCGGGAGAATACGCCAGACAACATTTGATTTTCCCATAAACGGGGTGCGGCTTTATTCCCGCCGCGGCGTAGGCGGCGACCAGCCGATCCTCCGGGTGAGAATCGGGCGGAAAAACGCCGAGCGCGTTTTTTCTGTCCACGACCGTAGAGCCCGACCAGACGAGTCCCAGCTCGTCGGGGCGCAGCGCGACGTCGAGTTCGCGCCAATGAAGCAGATCCTCCGAAACGGCGTGTCCCCAATTCTTTTCCACCCACGAACCGAACCATTCGTCCTCCGAATAGATGGTGTCCGAGTACTGATAGAACATGTGATACTGCCGGCTGCGGCGGTTGTAAACGAGTCCGTTGGGATCGTTCATATAACCTTTGCGGGGCGTATAATGAAAAGCAGGTCTGTATCTGTCGTTATTTTGTTTCATGGATCTTGCCCTTTGCTTGAAATTGCGCGTTTCTCAGTGTTTGTACCGTGAGAGTCCCTTCCGGTATTCCCTCCGCTTGGATATGCAGCGTCTCGTCCGTCAGTCGGCAGTTCTCGCACAATGCGAAACCGAACTCGCCCTCGTCCGCGAAAAGTTCCACCGACCGCACGTCGTAAATAATTTTTAAGGTGATACGCCGCCGTTCGATAGACAGCGGCGCCGAAAAGTCTCCCAGCCGAACTTCGTTGCGCCCCGCGTCGATTATCACCGGGATCCCGAACGCGTCCACGGTCAGTTTCAATTCTTCGGCGAACGCGCAGCCGAGCGTCAATGCGCAGGGCCCGGGCCGTACGGGAAACTCGCCGTCCCGGAGCGGAAACTCGCGTTCGGCGACGATGAGAGGCGAAAGATCGATCGGCCGGTCGCAGAGAAAATATTCCCCCGCTATCCGTTTGAGCGCGCGCCGGACGGGAAGCGTAAACCCGCCCGCATAGCTCGAACCGTCCGTATAAGGGACTCGAAGCCATTCGAGATTGATCGGCTCGGCCGCGTTCTGAAAAGTCTGTCCGGCATAGCACTCGGACGCGTCGCGCGTCGTCTTTACGCCTTGTATGGGACAAAAGCCTTGTTTTTCAAAGGTGCCGATCAGATAACGGTGATCGGCGCCCGAGAATACCCACAGCCGCCGTCCGTCGTCAGCCGTAGTCGGATACAAGTCGGGACACTCCGCGTCGCCGGGGATTGTAAGCGTCTGAAAACGCCGCCACTCCAATAGATTATCGGAGGTTAAAAATTCGTAGTTCCCGTCGCCGAGAAAGAGCGCCATGACGTAGAGCCTCAGTTCCTCGCACCATACCACTTTCGGATCGCGGTTCCAGTAAATCGCGGGATCCTTGTCGGGATCGTGCGCGATATTTTCCACGACCGGCCGGGGATAGAGCCGAAAACTTTCGCCGCCGTCCGTGGAATAAGCCAGTCTTTGATGGAATTTTCCCTTTGACACGAGCGTCGGCTCGCCGCAGACGGTGTAATAAAGCAGAAGCGGCGCGCGGCCGTTTTCGCCCAGCCCCGAAACATTTTTAGAGTCGACGAACGCGCAGCCCGACCAGGCGCAGCCGTACGCGGCGGGAAAGAGCACGGCGGGGCGAAGCTCCCAATTCAATAAATCTTCGCTCACCGCGTGCCCCCAATGCTGACGATACCAAAGACATTTGCGGGAAACGCGCGGCGACGCGGGATAGGATTGATAAAACGCGTGATATTTTCCCTCGAAGAAGCACAGACCGTTGGGATCGTTCATGTGCCCGAACGGCGGCGTGAAATGGATCCTCTGCCGATTGTTTTCCGCGTACAGATCGTCCGCGGGCATCTCGGAAGCCCAGGTCGGCGCGACGGGACAAGCGGGAATAATACGAAAATCGAACTCGCGCCCCATAAAACGGCGCACGTCGATATAAGCCGCCTTACCGCTCCCTTGCGAGAGCGGCATCGGCAGGTCGAACGCCGGCGCGCCGTCGACGAGAAAGAGCACGTCTCGGGCGGGAAGGCCGGGATCGACGGGAAATACGAGATAGTTATTTTCGACGATCATAATTTTTTCCTTTTCTTGCAGACGAGCGCGGTCGCAACGGCCAATGCCGCTGCCGATATACCGGCGCCGGTCAGCGAGCTGCCGCAGCTGTTTTTACAGCCGACTTTTTCGTGCGGAAGAGCTTCCCATTTGGCGTATAAAGTTACGTCTCCTTCCACGGGATTATACAGACTGAACTCGCTCGTTCCCTCCTCGTCGGCAAACCAGCCGAGAAAGCGGCAGCCTTCTTTGACGGGCGGTTCGGGAATCGTTATGAGCTGCCCGTGCGCCACTTTCTGCGCGGCAACTTCGCTGCCGCCCTGCGTTAAGAAGGTTATCGTATACTCTTTAATATTCCATTTCGCGTAAAGCGTGAGATCGTTTTCGGGATTTTCCAATTTCGTCAAAGCCGCTCCGCCGTAGTCTTTGTCGGCAAACCAGCCGCCGAAGGTATATCCTTCCTTGGTCGGCACGGGCAGATCGTAGGTTTCGGTGACGCGAAGGACGGTGAGCGCGTCCTCGGAAAGCGTGCCGCCGTCGACGATGTAGTCGAGACGAATAAATTTCGTCCACTTGGCGTAGTAAGTGCGTTCGCCTCCTTCTCCGGACGGAATCGCGGTCACGGCCGCACCGCCGAAGTTTTCCTCGGCAAACCAGCCGTCGAAGAAATAGCCTTCGCGCGTGGGAATTTCCAGCGTGATCCCCGTGTCCGCGGTATATTCTTCGGGCGTGCCTTCGGGCAGAGCGCCGCCGTTGAGGACGTAATGAATCGACTGAGGAAGAAAACGCACTTCCGCGTAAATCTCTTGTCCCGTATAGACGAACGAATATTTACCCTGCGCGTCGGCCGTCAATTCCGTCTCTCCCGCTTTCACGGAGACGGGTTCGCTGTAAGCGGGAAGCTCAACCTTAAAGGAAACCGTATCGCCGTAATGTACGGGATTTTCGTCGAAGGTCACGACTCCCCCGCCGCTTGCCGTCAGCGTATAGGAAAGCCGTACCCGCGCGGTCAGGCCCGAGACGTTGACCGCTTCCGTAGCGTAAATGAGTCCGTAAGCGCTGCCGTTTTCGATTTTATACCATAATATCGAGGCGGGCGCATCGCCCAAAGCGAGCTTAGCGGGCAGTTGTGCGAGTATGACTTCCTCCGTATTCGTTTCTCCCACGACGAGATCGACGCCGGAGGTGTCGGGAACCGCGGCCTTGAACGCGTTTTCGAGCACGGCGGCCGTACCTGTCTCGGACAGCGCGCGATCTTTGTATACGTTTTCGGCCGCGTAAGCGTCGAGGGCAAAATCATAGATGCGCACATCTGAAAGCATGCCCGTAAAAGGCGAGTCGGTGTTCAGCGTTTCTTTATTCTGCACGCGGGCGCCGAAGGCGAGAAGCGTATCTTCGTAGCTCATAAAAATCTTATCCGCGTCCGTAGTTTTCTGCGCGATTAATTTTCCGTCGAGATAGAGCGCCGTACGGCCCGCTTGTTTATCCGCCGTTATGACGAAGTGTACCGGTTTGGAACAATCGAAGGAAGTCTCCATGAAAGTGGATTCGTCGCCGGCTCGGACAAAGATATGACCGACTCCGTCGACTACGCCGCACTCTACGAGCAGTCCGCCGTACCAGCCCGCGCTCAGCGCCACGCCGATCGCGTCGGTCGGCTGAATGACGAAAGCGACGCTGTAACTGTTGAGATAATCGGTGAAATCGCGCACGCCCTCGATCGGCGCGGAATACAGCGCCTTTTTACCGTCGAACGACACGACGCCGGAGTTCGTTTCGATTTTACCGTCCGTCTTTCCCACCACGTCCATTTCGGAGAGGCGGAAATTCCCGCGGCGGTCCTTAGTATACGCTTCGTCGGTGAAATACCATGCTAAGGGCAGAATATTTTCGTCTTTGGCGTAAGGTATGGAAGCGATCGCCTCGATCCTTGAAAGGTTGGCGATGCCCAGCAGTATACCGTTCATAGTGAACTTGCGCTCGTCGGTATTTTTAACGAGAGTGCTTTTCTTCCAAAGTACCTTCGTCTCCGCCGTACTGCCGTCGGAAAGCTGCGCGTTCAGCGTGTCCGGCAGGCTGATCGCCAATGTTTCCGCCGTCGCGTTTTCGCTGACCTTGTTTTTTCCTTCGTAAGTTACGGGATCTTTTACCGCGCTTCCCGCATATTCGTCCGTCAGCGTCTCTTTGCTCTGCGCCAGATCGTATACCGACGTGGCCGGCAGAGCGCAGTCGTAAAGGCGAATGTCTTTCAACGTCCCGATAAAGGAACTGGTAGCGTCCGCGCGGTGCACTTCCCCGCCTACCGCGAAATAGCTGTCGGGATTGAAACTCATGAAAATTTTGTCGGAAGTGAGCCCGGTCT